>CAZXKO010000105.1:0-31845 GCA_964641665.1 uncultured Acidobacteriaceae bacterium | reverse complement strand
CGCGGAATGTGCTTGTTCACGAGTGCGCGCACCGTCGCGATCGTCTTCGCACGATCGGCGGGGAGTGAGGCGATGTATTGCGCTGGCGTCTTGACGTTCGATGGTGGTTTCATGGATTCGTCGTCTTCCCGAACGAAGTGTGTGTCACCGAACGTTTGAAAACCAGCCAGCGGCACGGGCTGTGAGTATCGCGTAAGTCCTAGCCGTGCGCAAGCACGGCGTCTTTTGTCCGTTCTTAAAGTCATCACCAGAAGAGAGGGCGGTGGGCGCTTGTGGAAATCGCGCAGCGATTTCCAAGGCGCGGTGGGCGCGTTCTCGGCGTCCATGGCGCCGGCAGCGTCCACGGCCCTGCTACCTAAAGAGGGAGTTTTGAAACGCACTCTTAGCTTTGTTCCTGCCCAGACGGTCAGCGCCGGTGGGAGTATCTCGTACGTTTATTCACAGCAAACTCGCGCTTACGTGATCCCAAATTCCACGATTAGCTTCGCCGGCAGCTACAGCACACAATACCTTGGCGGCACGGCGCCGCCACCCCTTTCTGTGACATGAACTTACAGGGCCACTTCGTCACCCAGTAGAGAGAAGATGTCTCCCCACATCGCGCGACGGACGGCGAGTCGACCCTTCCTCGTCCTCGTATTCTTTGCGAGGACCAGAAGAGGGTTTGACCAGACCACAAGCGCCGCCCGAGAAGCGAGAACGGAGAACTAGGGACTGTGCCACCTGGAAATCCCAAACGCACGAGAGGCCTTCCCAGAAGGAAGGCCTCTAAATTCACCTCGCACTGTCGACTCGCCGAACTGCTCCCCAGTGACGCGGAAGGCGGGTGGCTCACTCAAGCCCGGTTTTGGCTTGAGTGGGCCAGTTCTACCGCGGGACAAACCCTTGCCGCCGCCCGTTCGCGTTTTCGTGCCGTCCATTCTGACTCGATCTCGAACGGTCCCTCAGGTCACACCTTCAGAGCCTGCCCTGAGGGAAGTTGAAGGGCGTACCGTAAATCCGTAAAATGAATGCCCTTTGCGATGCTGTTCCCAGGCCCTGATGGAAGAATGCCCTCTTCGCAATGAGCGCGAGGAACGTGGCTTCGGCACCCGAGCCCCGGAACCCACGCACCCGAGCCCCGGAGGGGCAGCATAGCTTAGCCCAGGGCGTAAGCCCTGGGAAAGAGTCGACGTATCACCGGGAGGGAATACGCCTGGCCCCAAGGACACCAAAACACTCTGTCATCTCCCGGGCGGTAAGACCAAGGCCCAGACCCAGTGCCAGTATGCCGCCGACAGATGTCCCAGCGATCAGGTCGAAATATTGTCCGACGGATGTGAGGCCGAATGCGGTCTCCACTTCACCAAGGAAGGAGGCGGGAAATACCACCTTGATGCCGCCGCCATCGATCGACAAAATTCTAAATCGGCTCATTTCTCCCCGTGGTTGGCTCGTGCCCACCCCCAAGCCATTCGCCGGTGACCAGCCATACTTCGTAGAAGAACAGCCAGAACGAAACCCAGGGGAATGATGTATTCCGAGATTTTCAGATCGGGTCGCCACTCACCAGTGAGGTAAAGGCAGAGATCGTTTCCCTTGAAACGTGTGGCAACTTTGTCCGTCCGGCCGCCAACCTCAACTGCGGCTGTACGACTCGTACGCACGGCCGCATCGGAACTTTGTACTCAACCTCGACGGTGTATTTATCGCCCGTGGGGGGACGGCTGCAATGTCCCCACGCACCTCAACTCGTGCCGTGCTGCAATGACGCGGAAATTTGGAAACGTCACTTTCAAGAAATATGCCGGCTGAGCCGGTGTGAGCAGCCTTTGCCGGACATACTTACTGTTCGCCATAAAACGTGTTCGGACGTGCAGGAATAACGGAGGGGCTGTTCCGAGAAATAATCCCGGCTAAACTCACACCTAAGTTCCCTGCAACACGCGACTCTTGCAGTCGCTCAGCCCGCTTTCGCAGAACTGTTTACACCGGCTCGCCGAACAGCCCTTCGAGTTCTGAGTTCACGTTCTCCTTTCGTTTCCTGAAAACGCAGCCCCATCCGAAATCGACGCGGTCCGCGACTAATGCAACCGTCTGTAAGTGCTGGTAAGGTCACGAATTGCGGCAAACCAGCACTTCTACTTCATTTACGCACACCCAAACGACGACCAGCGACTTGCGACGGACGACTTACGAGCATCCGCTCGTCGACCCGCACGACATGCATCGGTAGCACGACCCGTTGCGTGTCATGATCGCTCCGCAGTAGTGACAGCTGGGCGCATCCCCCAGGTCCACGATCGACGACAGCGCATCCGACGCATGCACCGAACCCGCCCGCGGATCCCGCGTCTCCGCCGACCCGTGCAGATCCACACCCTCCGCGCTCGGCGCCGGATGCGGCGCGCCCCCCGCCTTCAGCCGTAGGTTCTCGAACAGCATCTGCTGCTGTCCCGTCAGGAACCGCACCTGCAGCCAGCGGAAGATGTAGTCCATGATCGACTTGGCGAAACCGATCTCCGGATTGTTCGTCCACCCGCTGGGCTCAAACCGCGTGTGCGCGAACTTCTCGCAGTACAGCTTCAGCGGCACCCCGTGCTGCAGCGCGATCGAGATGGCCAAGGCGAAGCTGTCCATCAACCCGCTCACCGTCGAGCCTTCCTTGGCCATGGTGATGAACAGCTCCCCCGGACTTCCATCCGGATAGAGTCCGACCGTGATGTAGCCCTCGTGCCCACCCACATTGAACTTGTGCGTGATCGAGGCCCGCTCTTCCTGCAGCTTGTGCCGCACGGCGCGCGGAGGAGCATTCAGATTCTCTTCTTCGTGTGGCGCGGACACTCCTGTCCGCGTTCCGGCATCTTCCTTCTTCGACAAAGCCGTAGCCGACCCCGCCGCCGAAAGTGGCTGTGACTGCTTGCACCCGTCGCGGTAAATCGCCACCGCCTTCAACCCCAGCTTCCAGGCCTGGAGATAAGCCTCCATGATGTCCTCGACCGAAGCATTGTTGGGAAGATTGACCGTCTTCGATATAGCGCCGGAAATAAACGGCTGCGTAGCCGCCATCATGCGCAGGTGCCCGGTGTAGGAAATCGACCGGGTCCCCTTCGCGGGTTTGAACGAACAATCAAACACCGCCAGATGCTCATCTTTCACATGCGGCGCGCCTTCGATAGTTCCCGTCGCGTCGATATAAGAAACGATGGCATCCGCCTGCTCATGCGAATACCCCAACTTAAACAACGCCCCCGGCACAGTATTGTTGACGATCTTAATCATCCCCCCACCGACCAGCTTCTTATACTTAACCAACGCCAAATCCGGCTCGACCCCGGTAGTATCACAATCCATCATGAACCCAATTGTGCCTGTGGGGGCTAGGACGGTTACTTGGCTGTTGCGGTAGCCGTGTTTTTCGCCTTGGGTCAGGGATTCGTCCCAGCATTGCTTGCTGGCTTCGTAGAGCGAAGTGGGGACGTTATTTTTGTTTATGTTATTCACGGACGCGCGATGCATTCTGATTACATCCAGGAATGGTTCGCGGTTGATGTACCAGCCGGGGCAGGCGGCGCCGGGCATTACGTTGGAACCCAGATTTGTTTCGGAGAGATTCTTTTTTGTGGGTTCGGTGGCGGGAGTCAGCGGTTCGCATTGTTCGGCGATGCGCGAACTTTGCAGGTAGGCTTCGCCGCACATAATGGCCGTCACGCAGGCGGCGTAGTCGCGGCCGGCGTCGGAGTCATAAGGTAGGCCTGCGGCCATCAGTAACGCGCCCAAGTTGGCGTAACCAAGACCTAGCGGGCGGTAGTCGTGCGAGTTCTTGCCGATCATCTCAGTGGGATATCCGGCGTTATCGACCAGGATTTCTTGCGCGGTGATCAGGACGTCCACTGCGTGACGGTAGGCATTTAGGTCGAAGGTGCCATTGGGAGCGAACTTGAGTAAGTTGAGGCTCGCGAGGTTGCAGGCGGAGTCATCGAGGAACATGTACTCGCTGCAGGGATTGCTGGCGTTGATGCGGGCCGTGTTTTTCGACGTGTGCCAACGGTTGATGGTGGTGTCGAACTGCATGCCGGGATCGCCGCACTGCCAGGTGGCCTCACTGATCTTCTTCAGGAGATCTTTGGCTTTGTAAGTGGTAACTACGGAGCCGTCGCGAATCGCCTTGGTGGAGAAGTCGGTATCGCGGACCACGGCGTACATGAAGTCATCAGTGACGCGCACGGAGTTGTTGGCGTTCTGGAAGAAGATGGAGCTGTAGGCTTCGGAGTCGGGCGAGGAACCGTCGTATCCGGCCTGCACCAACGACCAGGCTTTGGCTTCTTCCTTGGCTTTGCACTCGATGAAGTCGACGATATCGGGATGGTCGATGTTGAGGATGACCATCTTGGCGGCGCGACGGGTTTTGCCGCCGGACTTGATGACGCCGGCGAAGGCGTCGAAACCCTTCATGAAGCTGAGCGGACCGCTGGCGGTACCGCCGCCGCTGAGGCCTTCGGTGGAGGAGCGCAGCGGAGAGAGGTTGGTGCCGGTTCCGCTGCCCCATTTGAAGAGCATTCCCTCGGTCTTGGCCAGGGTGAGGATCGAGTCCAGTGAATCCTTCACGGAGTTGATGAAGCACGCCGAGCATTGCGGGGTCCGGTAGCCGGTGACGCTGAATTCGACGCGTCCGGTTTGCGCATTCCAGTGCCAGTTCTGGGCATCGGAATTGGGCTCGATGCGGTCGCAGCCTACGTTGAACCAGACGGGCGAGTTGAAGGCCGCGTACTGGCGGACGAGAATGTGGGCCAATTCGTCGTGGAAGGTGGCCGCGTCTTCGTCGGTGCGGAAGTAGCCACCGGACTTGCCCCAATCGCGGATGGTCTCAGCGACGCGGGTGATGAGCTGGCGGACGCCGGTTTCACGCTCGGGCGTGCCGAGGGTGCCATGCAGGTATTTCGAGGCCATGATATTGGTGGCGGTCATGGACCAGTCTTTGGGGACCTCGACGTCTTTCTGCTCGAAGATCACGTTGCCCTGGGAGTCGGTAATCTGAGCGAGGCGGAGTTCCCATTCGATCTCGTCGTAGGGGGAGACACCGGGTTTGGTGAAGAGACGGCGAAACTGGAGGCCCGGGGCGTTCTTTTTATTGTTGGGGACGGCCGGGGCCGCAACGGATTCGGGGCTCTTCTTTTTTTCAGTGACTTCGGGCATTGCTGTCTCTCTCCTACTATTAGATTCTATCGAGGTTGTGTACGATCTTTTCTGCCGCCCCTCCGGGGCTCGGTCGTTTTGTGTCGTTTTTCCCATGGCTTACGCCGTGGGCTTTATTCTTTCGCCGCTCCGCGGCTGGGCACCGATCTCGAATGCGCAGTCGGCGTCTAAATCTTTTCCCGGCCGTTCGCCTGCTTTTCTGCCGCCCCCCCGGGCTTCGGTCGTTTTGTGCCGCCTTTCCCCCGGCTTACGCCCTGGGCTTTATTCTTTTGCCGCTCCGCGGCTGGGCGCATAGCAGTGGATGCGTTCGAGCATGCAAGAGCGCCGCGGCTAAAGCCGGGTCGAATCTCGTGCTCGATTGGTGCGCCTGAAGGCGCGCCCTGATGCAAAACCGTCTTCTTTCCGCAATCCGCGTAGTTGTGTCGTTTCGACCTCTTCCCCAGGTTAGCGCCAAAGAGCGGCGCGAACCTGGGGGCACCAACGGGAGGCGGTGATAAACGCAAGGTCCCTCGACTGCGTTCGGCTACCGCCTCACTGCGCTCGGGATGACAGACTGAACTCGGCAAGAACTCAATCTCCAAACGAAAATCGTGGTCTACGCTAAGCGGTGAATCCCTCAGAAGCCAGCGGGGAACGGTGGGGGCTCACTCTGCGGAGCGTCCAGCGATGATTCTCGTGACTCGGTCTGCTTCGCGGCGGGGGCGGACGTGAAGTCCGACTGGGTGGCGAAGTCTTTGGCTGTGCCGGGTTCCCTGGTCACGCCAGTGACGGCTTCCGCTGAGGAAGTCAGCCAGCGGTGAAGCGACTCACAGACGTCGTGGCGCTGATCTGGGTCAGCGATCTGGGCGAAGCGGACGAAACAGCGTCCGGCGGAAAGACGCTCGGCGAGGGGACTCTTGGGAGCGAAAAGGCGGCTCAAGGCCACGCAGAGGTCTTCGGTTTGAGACACTTGAAACACGGCGAGCATGCGCTTGCCAGCCGCGGCAGGGATCTCGCCGGGCGCAACAATCTCTTCTCCCAAAGCATATATGCCCGCGGCGCTCGGGACCAGAAGCAGACTGAAGCTGGATTCGCAGCGGAACCAGCGCGACCACTCGAGGCGGCGATGATCCACGGGCGCGTCAAAGCCGTGACGGGCGAGAGAATCGGCGACCATGCGGGCTAGAGCTTCCATGGGGGCTCCTGGGAAAGCAGGTTTTGGGTCATGGGTCTTGGGTCTTAGGTTTTGGGCCTCGAGACTCCTGCGGCCGGGATTGGCAGATTGGGTCTTGGGTCGCTGGTTAAGCAAACGCAGGGACACGGAAGCGAGACCCCCTCAAATCAATCTCTTAAAGCTTACCGGTCCAACCGTCGGTGACGGAAACGACAGCGGACTGGCCTCGGTTCGTTGTACTGAGAACTGAGTACCGGAACTGAGAACTCAAGTTTTCAAGCTGTGCGTTCCCCCAGGGGATGTCCGGTACGGACCGAACGGGGGAACGGCCACCGCACAAGCTCACCCGATCATGAGATCGGGCACCCGTTGTGGGATCCCAGCCTCAAATAACGACGGGAACCCGGTTTTTGGGAGCGGGCGGGTCACCTCGGCCCAGCCCGTCCCGTGCTTCCCTAACTTGCCCACCGTTGCCGGCGGCAATTTCATTGCTTATGGGATCGCAACAGTACGCCTGTATGTTGGGCCTGTCAAGAGGGTAACCCTACCTATTGTATCCCAAGCGATTAACCGGGCTGGTCCGGGGTATTTCCACAGGGCTGGAAGGTCAGGTGTTAGGTCTTGGGCGTTGGGTCTCAGGTCTAGGCCTTAGGCCCCTAGTCGATGCCCTTTCTATCTGCCAGTAAGGCAGAAGCCTCTTACCAGACAGGGCCGAACGAGTCCTCTTAAATGGTCTGGTACGAACGGAACTCGGATGCACCGGCGCACGATTCCTGGGTTCCGACGCGGGTTGTGGAGAAAAAGGTCGCCGCAGCCCAAGTACCGCCAGCAAACTCGGGGTCCTTCGACTGCGTTCGGCTGACGCCTCACTCCGCTCAGGATGACAGGTTAGATTTTCCGCACACTGTGAGTCGCGCCTCTCCCAGACTTGCCCCCAATCGCCGCAAGAATCCGCAATACGAGATCCGGTGGCGGGGTTATGCAACGAAAGCACCACCGGTCGGTGCGCGGCGGCGCACCGCGTGCGCGGTGCGGGCGCGCTGCGAATCGGTGGCTTGCGCGAGGGACGGCCAAGGTTCGGAGGCGCTTCCCATGGGAACATAGATGTCTTCGAAAATTTCACGCGGGGCGATGCGCTGGGATCCGTCGGAGGACTGGACGAGGTAGTCACCTTTCTGTCCGGCGTGTTCGCGTCCGAGGGCGTCGACGAAGACGAGCGGTGCATCGAGTTGACGGGCCTTGATCAAAAAGCGGGTGCGATAGGTTGTCCATTCACTAGCCATGCTTCTCACAGGTCTTCATCCTTCGGGGGAGGAATGAAGAAAAATCCGGAGCGTCGATTGTCGATTAACGATCGAGCACTGTCACTGCGCGTACCGGAGTGAGAGTTGCTGGCGGGCAACGGCTCACGCGGCTGACTGGAAATCTCTACGAAGGTGCGGTGAATCTACTCGCACGCGGGCCGGGGGTCAATTCCATAAGTTTGGTGCATTATGAAAAAAACACACGCGGATTTTACGTGCAGGCAGAGATCAAGCAAGACTTCAGAGGGCGCGGGAAACGTGTGTGTGCGCGGAGTGTTTCGAGTTGCCGGGATGGCGGCAAGGGACGCGGTTGCGCGGACAGGCGGGATTTCCACAGAGGGAGCACAGGAAATGCAGAAAAGCAGTCGCTAGTCGTCAGTCGTCAGTCGTCAGGAAACATCGTCGGCTGATGGCTGGCGGCCTGCGGTTGGTCACTGGTGGCCACGTTTCATCTCGCGGGGACGCACGATGATTCGTTTCTTGCCAGTCTTTACCTGAATCAGTTCCCAGATCTCAGTTCTCGGTTCTCAGATCTCTGAGTGGCCGCGACGAACCACTGCAGAAGTTTTCTTTCGAATTCGCGCGGGCCCGCGCTGAGGGCGCCGCAGTGGTCGGCGTTGGGGACTTGCCACAAGACAACTCTTGGGTTGCGGGCGGCGATGCGCCGACTGTGGCGGAGGGAGATGTTGCGGTCTTCGATGCCGTGGATCAGGAGTACGGGCACTTGCGATGAGGCGACTGCGGTCTCGGGCGATACCTCGGTGAGGTCGAGATGGTACTTCCAGCGTGCGTAGGCGAAGGCTGTCTCGATGGCGGGACGAAAGGCGCTTTGGCCGAGCCAGGGACCGGTGTGAAAGAACTGGCCGACGCGGTCGTACGCGATTTCACGGAAATCTGAGAACGAGGATTCGGCGACCACGGCGCAGAAGCGGGGTTCGACCGCGAGGGACTGCAGAAGTTGTGCGGCGCCCATCGACTCACCCATGCCGTAGACGCAGGCGGGGTGCTCGGAGGCGGTCAGCCAGTTGAACCATTGGCGGATGTCGTTGGGTTCGACGAGGCCGTAGGTGGCAAACACGCCGTCGCTGGCACCGTGGGCGCGAGCGTCAGGCATGAGGACCGAGTAGCTGTGATCGAGCAGTAGCTCAGCGTATCCGGTCATGCCGACGCGGTTGTCGCTGAGGCCGTGGAGGAGAATGACGGCATTCGCGTTGGGATGGTCTGGGGTGAAGAACCAGGCCCGGAGGGTAATGTGGTCGGAGGTTCGGAGGGAGATGTCGCGGAGGGTTGCGTGATGTGCCGCTGCGAGTTCGCGCGCTTGGGTCCCCTCGTCGGAGGTGAGGGGGCGGCGGAGGGGGTGAAGGGTGGCCTCGCAGAGGAAGATGCCTGTGAGCACAGTGATGCTCAGATAGGCAAGAACAGTGACCGTGACGACGCGGCGGAGTCGCATGGTGGAGGGTACGGGGTGGGGATTGGCGGAGTTCCCTGTTCTCGGTTCTCGGTTTCGGTTGGCTTTGGGATATTCCACCCGATGGTGTTCGTGACTCCCGACTGCTCGGGTGGAAGAAATTGAGAGCTTCTCGGAGTTCGACGCGGTGCAGGGGTCCTTCGACTGCGTTCGGCTCACGCCTCTCTTCGCTCAGGATGACAAAAGAGGAGAGACCGGAAAGCAGAAAAGCCTCAGCATTCCGCTGAGGCTTTTAATTCGGTGAGTTCCCGACCTTTTGGCGGACAGGAGTGTCCGCCCCACACGTGGGCTAGCGGTGGGCCATGGCGGGCTCGTGGGCCGCTTTGAACGAGGCGTAGCGCTTGTTGATCTCGTCCCAGTTGACCACGTTCCACCAGGCTTGCAGATATTCGGGACGGCGGTTGTTGTACTTGAGGTAGTAGGCGTGCTCCCAGACGTCGTTGCCGAAGATGGGGTAGAGGCCTTGGGAGATGGGGTTGTCCTGGTTGGGGGTGCTGGTGATGAGGATCTCGCCCTTCGTGTTGCCGGCGAGCCAGACCCAACCGCTGCCGAATTGTTTGACACCCGCGTCGTTGAACTTGGTCTGGAAATCCTTGAAGTTGCTGAAGGTTTTGGTGAGGGCTTCGGCGATGGGGCCGGAGGGATCGCCGCCGCCCTTGGGCTTCATGATGTGCCAGAACATGGTGTGGTTGACGTGGCCACCGGCGTTGTTGCGGACGGCGCCGCGGATGTCTTCGGGAATGGCGTTGAGGTCGCGAATGAGATCTTCGGCCTTCTTGGATTGCAGGTTGGGATATTTTTCGAGCGCGGCGTTCAGGTTTTTCACGTAGGCCGCGTGGTGCATGTCGTGATGAAGGTGCATCGTCTTTTCGTCGATGAAAGGCTCAAGGGCCGTGTAGTCGTACGGCAGGGGAGCTAGTTCGTGCGCCATTGTTGTTCCTCCAACAGTTAGAGATGACGGGACTTGGAGCGGGGATTCAGTGCGAACATTATATACGGGGCGGGGCGGGGAGTTCTCCAAATAGCCTGTAGTGAAAAATGTTCAGTGGCCGGTAGCGCTCCGAACTGGCAAGGGGTCCTTCGACTGCGTTCGGCTTTCGCCTAACTTCGCTCAGGATGACAGAGTGGTTAGGGTTTCGGAGCGGTGACGTAGCTGGGGTTGGAGAAGATCCAGAGGGTCCATCTGCGCCAGCCGGTGAGGCCGGGCTGGCGGAGGTAGGCTTCGGTGCGGTAGCGGCCGGGGCCGGGGATGGGGAGGTCGAGAGTCTGCGTCTCTTGCTTGGCGATTTCCTGGCCATCTTTGAGGACGCGAATCATCGGGTGGGTGGCGCCGGCGGGCACTTTGATGTGGAGGACGGCGTTCGGCTTCCACTCGATGGTATTGCCGGGTCCTGCTATGGCGGCAGTGGTGGTGATGGTCTGGGTGAAGCCGTCGGCGGGGTAGATGGCATCGACGGCGCAGAAGGAGTTGCCGGACTTGATGGCGTCGAGGATGGTGGGGGCGCCGGCTTTGTCGGGATCGACTCCGGGTTGATCGGGGAGAAGCACGTGCTGACGAGCGAGGCTGAAGACGGAAAGATAGCTGGGAAATTTTGCGATCGTGGTGTGGCCGATGATGAGGTTGGCGTGCGCGTCGGAGCCGCAGATGCCGGCGACGGGACGCTGCTCGAGGAGGCGATCCCACTGGGCGAAGTTTTCGGTGGGCGTGCGGGCCAGGCGGAGCAGGGCGAGGCGCGAGTTGACGGGATAGAGGAGGCCGGCGACGGCGATGTCGAATACTTTGTTTTTGCGCCAGATGGCGTCGTCGTTGAAGATCTCGATGCCGTCGTAGTCGGTGGCGGACCAGTCGGTCCAACGGTCGCGAAGTCCGTAGGGATGAGCGATGAAGTTGACGGCGCCGGCGCGCCGGGTGGAGGCCATCAGGGGACGAGCGGCGAAGGTGGTGCCACGGTCCCATCGATTCCCGGAGACTCCGAGGGCGAGGAAGTGGCCGCTGGCGGTGCTGACTTCTTCGCCGTCAATGACGGCAAATTCGGGAGGATCGGCGGCGGCGACTTCAGCGTCGGAGAGCGCGAGGTTGTGGTCGGTGATGGCGAGGAAGGAGAGGTCGGCATCCTTGGCGGAGGCGATGACCTGCGGGAGACTGCCGCTTCCGCAGGAGGCGTTGGTGTGGACGTGGATGACGCCGACGCGTTCGCCATGGGCGGGGGTTCCGGTGAGGCTGGGGAAGCGGGTCAGTAGGCCATCGAGCCAGACCAGGAGCACGAACGCTACAATGGCAATGGCCAGATAGCGCACGGCGCGGCGAAGGATTTTCCTGAGGTTGGGAACAAGCCGGGGTGCTCCGGCATTTCCCGTCTCTGGGGCCGAAGTTTCAGGTTGTACCGGTACGCTTTGCAGCGCGGAACTCAAGTGAGGCGAGTCTGATCGCAGGCGGGAATCGTGTCAAGGGAAAATGGGGTTGGGGGTGCGGAGTTGGAAAATGGGAAGGGCAACGGGGCGGTGAGCGAATGCGCGTCGAGGTTTGAGTCGGGGGGGAAGACGATCGCAGTGGACTGCTTTGTGCCGGAGGGCAATGGTGGGCGCCATCCGGCGGTGATCGGGCTGCATGGATCGGGCGGCGGGCACGCAAGCATGGCGGAGCACGCGCGGTTGCTGGCTGGGCAGGGGTTTGCCGTATACATTCCGCATTATTTTGATCGCACGGGAACGACGGGGCTGGCCGATAAGGCGACCGCGGTGCGGAATTTTCCGGTGTGGGGCAAGACGCTTTGGGATGCGATCACATTCGTGGAGAGACAGGATGCGGTGGATGGGAAGAGAATCGGGCTGCTGGGATTTTCGCTGGGGGCGTACCTGGCGATGTCGGTGGCGGTGGTCGATCCGCGGGTGCGGGCGGTGGTCGAGTTTTTCGGAGGGCTGCCGAAGGAGATGAAGTTCTTCATGCGAAGGCTGTGTCCGGTGCTGATTCTGCATGGCGAGGAGGATGAGACGGTGCCGGTGGAGGAAGCGCATCATCTACGGGAAGTTCTGCAGAGGAAGAACATACCGTTCGAGATGCAGATTTATCCGGGGGTGGGGCATGGATTTAGCGGGGACACGTGGGTGGATGCACGGGGGCGCATGGCGATGTTTCTGCAGAAATACGTGGCGAACATCGAGGCGTGATCACGGAACTTTTCGGGGGAAAGACGCGTAGCTTAAGGTAGATGTTGCGGAGTTCTCGCCATGTTTATATTCCTTGTCTGGTGCGTGCTGTTTGTGGTGTGCTGGCCGGTGGCGTTGCTGGCGTTGATCGCGTATCCGTTTGTTTGGCTGCTGTTGTTGCCGTTTCGGCTGGTTGGGATCGCGGTGCACGGAGCGCTGGCTCTGGTGTGGGCGGTGGTGATGTTGCCGGCGCGATTGCTGTCGGCGCCGTTCAGGCTGTAGGGGCGGGGATCTGGGTTGTTAGAATGGGCGGTGGAAAGCTCTTAACCGGAGAGGACGCGGAGGGTGCGCGAAGATCGCGGAGAGAAAGGGACGCTCACTGTGTGTGCTGCAAATGCGAGATGGGGGATAGATTAGGACGCGTAGACGTTTTGCACGAAAGCTGCGAGGGCGGGGACGCCCTCACGACAGCCGGCAGGATGCCGGCGCTACAAAATATGACGTGCTAGAAGGGCGTGGTTACGTTTCCATCGACTTGAGGGTGGGGCTGAGGATTAGAGCGGGTTCGGTGGCGCGTTGGACGTCTTGGGGAGTGAGGCCCGGGGCGATTTCTTCGAGCAGCAGGCCGGATGGGGTGACCTGGATGTAGGCCATCTCGGTGACGATGGTGTTCACGACTTTCTTCCCGGTGAGAGGCAGGCTGCATTTCTTCAAAATTTTGGGCTGACCTTCGCGCGTGGTGTGTTCCATGGCGACAATCACACGGCGGGCTCCGGCGACCAGGTCCATCGCGCCGCCCATGCCTTTTACCATTTTGCCGGGGATCATCCAGTTGGCGAGGTTGCCGTGTTCGTCGACTTCCATTGCGCCCAGGACGCTGAGATCGATGTGGCCGCCGCGAATCATGGCGAAAGAGTCGGAGCTGGAGAAGTAGGCGGTGCCGGGGATTTCGCTGACGGTTTCCTTGCCGGCGTTGATGAGGTCGGCGTCCTCCTGGCCTTCGAGGGGATAGGGGCCGATGCCGAGCATGCCGTTTTCGCTTTGCAGGATGACGTGCATGCCTTCGGGAACGCAGTTGGCTACGAGGGTGGGCACGCCAATGCCGAGGTTGACGTAGAAGCCGTCGCGCAATTCGCGCGCGATGCGGCGGACGATACGGTCGCGTTTTTCAGTGTCTTTGGGCATCAGCCGTCGTCAGTCGCTAGTCTTCAGTCGTCAGGAAAATCGCTTTCAGCCTTCGGCCATCCGCTGTCAGCCCGAAACCGTCGTCGGTCCTCGGTCGTCTGCAAATCGTCGTCGGTTGTCGGTCGTCGGGCCTTACTGCTGATTGCTGAAGAGCCCTGAATGCTCCCTGCACTAAGAAGCTCTACGATCCACCTGGCGCTGCGCTCCTTACGGTGCGCCGTTCGATGCGCTTCTCGTACAGCTCGCCCTGGAAAATGCGGTTTACGAAGACGCTGGGGGTGTGGACCAGTTCGGGATCGAGTTCGCCGACTTCTACCAGATGTTCGACTTCGGCGATGGTCACTTTCGCGGCGGTCGCCATCATGGGATTGAAGTTTCTCGCCGTCTTGCGGTAGACGAGGTTGCCCCAGCGGTCGCCTTTCCAGGCCTTGATGAGAGCGAAATCGGCCTTCAGGGCACGCTCCATGACGTATTCGCGGCCATCGAATTCGCGCGTTTCTTTGCCTTCGGCGACGACGGTCCCCACGCCGGTGGGGGTGAAAAAAGCAGGGATGCCGGCACCGCCAGCGCGAATGCGCTCGGAGAAGGTTCCCTGGGGAACGAGGTCGAGTTGCACCGTGCCTTTCAGCACCATCTCTTCGAGGAGTTTATTCTCGCCAACGTAGGTTCCGATGTGGCGGCGGATCTGGCCGTTGGCTAAGAGCAGGCCCATGCCAAAACCGTCGACGCCGGCGTTGTTGCTCATGGTGGTCAGGTTCTTGACGCCCTTGTGCGCGAGCGCGCGAATCAAATTCTCGGGCATCCCGCAGAGCCCGAAGCCGCCGACCATGATGGTGGCGCCATCGGTGACGTCGCGAATGGCTTCCTCGGCGCTGGCTACGATCTTGTTCATGGCAGGAAGATTGTAGATCAAGTTTCGGGTTTCGAGTCTCAAGGATCGGGGATTGGCTGCCTGTAAAGCGCAAGGTGAAGGTCTGCCTAATACAGGAGCGGGACAGTTGTTGTGGCCCGTGGTGTCGCAGGAAACACAAGGTCCCTCGACTCCGTTCGGCTTACGCCTCACTACGCTCGGGATGACAGTGTGATACGGAGGCACTCGCGCCATCGGTGACGTCGCGAATGGCTTCCTCGGCGCTGGCTACGATCTTGTTCATGGCAGGAAGATTGTAGATCCAGTTCCGGGTTTCGAGTTTCGGGTTTCGAGAATCAGGTTTCAAAGTTTCAAAGACTGGCCGATCGATCTGTGCTGCGCTTTGTTCGTTCGAAATTAAAGAGTATCGAGTCTGAGCACGGCGGGTATTTGATTCAACAACGACGTCGCGGCCTGCCCATAGCAACAACGTCAGAAGGGCAGCGAGAACAGCCAAAGTACGGCAAAAGCCCTTCAAGAAAGAAACACACACCACGCTGAAGAGGCTGATCATGAGGCACTCACCGTCAACAATGTCCAACGTGACATAGTGGGTACCGAACCCTCCGATCCAGCCCAAGAATAGACCGGCTACAAAAAGACTCCACGCAA
Source organism: uncultured Acidobacteriaceae bacterium (assembly GCA_964641665.1). Taxonomy (GTDB): domain Bacteria; phylum Acidobacteriota; class Terriglobia; order Terriglobales; family Acidobacteriaceae; genus Gp1-AA133. The sequence goes on along the minus strand of CAZXKO010000105.1, from coordinate 16,891 downwards.
TTGTGGCCAGCGACAATCCCTCGAGCCCGAAACTCCGCCTCCATTCAGGCAGTGCCGAGCGTTCGGCGCGCGGAACTTGATCCAAGCGAAAACAAGGAAGACCAAGGCCACCATGGCAGATGGAATCGCCAGTTGTTCCACCGTAGTCATGCCTTGCCTTTCTCGGTGTCTCCGTGGCTCTGTGGTGGATTTTTCTTCAATTGGTGGGCACGCTCGAATTCGGCGGCTAGCTCGCGACTATCCAGGTTCTCGCGAATGTGGGCGAGGCGTTGTTCCAGTTTCAGGAGAGCGTCGGCAATGTTCTGTTTGTTCGTGATGGCGATGTCGCGCCACATGGAATACGGGCTCGAGGAAATGCGGGTCATCTCGCGCAGGGCGCGGCCCCCGGCTTCGAGCAGGAGCGCGTCTTCGCCGAACTGGTCGACCAGGGAGGCGGCAAGCGCGGTGGAGATCATCTGCGGGAGATGGCTGATCCAGGCACAGAGTTGATCGTGCGCGGCGGCGTCGAGGGTGGCGATGCGCGCCCCAATTTTCTCGATCCACTCGAGAAATTCACCACTTAATCCTTTGTAGAGGTCCTGACTAGGGAGCGGGGTGAAGAACCAGGCGGCGCCCTGAAAGAGGTCGGGATCGGCGGACTCGACTCCGGCTTGCTCTTTTCCGGCCATGGGATGGCCGCCGAGGTAGCGCTGCGGGGCGGCGGGGCCGAGGACCTTGGAGGCGCTGGCGAGAATCCGGGCCTTGGTGCTGCCGACGTCGGTGAGCAAGGTTTCGGCGGAGAGAGCAGGGCCCAGGAGTTCGATGAGACCGATAATGGCCACGACCGGGGCGGCGAGGACGACGACGTCGCTGCCGCGGACGGCGTCCATGGGGTTGGTGTGGCCGCTGCTGATGGCGCCCTTTTCCGTGGCACGTTCGAGCACTGGGGCGGAGTCGCAGCCGACGATCCGGCCCGGAAAGTGGTACTTCTTGAGCGCGAGGCCGAGGGAGCCGCCGATGAGGCCGGTGCCGATGATGGTGATCTGGCGAATGGACATGGAGGGATTGGCGAATTGCGATTGCCGAATGACGATTTAACAACAGGGAGTGTGGTGGCGGCAAATGGCGGGGCGGAAAAAGCTCTTAACCGCGGAGGACGCAGAGGAAGTCGTGGCTAGAAAAGGCTTCAAGGTCCGTGGTACCGCCAGCGAACACGGGGTCCCTCGACTGCGTTCGGCTGGCGCCTCACTTCGCTCGGGATGACAGTTCAGCGGAATGTGGCATAGTCGGGTGTTTCCTGTGCTTCGGTTTTTCTGTGTTTCAGTTTTCCTGGAGTTCGGTTTTGCCGGACTTCGGTCTGGAGGTCGGCGGCCCCGGGATTCGAGGTTAGCGAATCGTGCGCCCGACTGCGGGGGCGATCAGGCGTAACTCATTCATCAGGGTACTGAACTGTTCCGGGAACAGCGACTGAGCGCCGTCCGACAGCGCCTTGTCGGGATTGCAGTGGACCTCGATCAAGAGCGCGTCAGCACCGGCGGCTACCGAGGCTCGCGCCATGGGGGCGACTTTATCGCGACGCCCGGTGCCATGGGACGGGTCGGCCGTCATGGGCAGATGCGACAGCTTGTGAATGATCGGGATGGCGGAGATATCCATGGTATTGCGGGTATAGGTTTCGAAGGTGCGGATGCCGCGCTCGCAGAGGATGACTTCGTAATTGCCACCGGCCATGATGTACTCGGCCGAGAGCAGAAGCTCTTCGATGGTGGCCGCGATGCCGCGCTTGAGGACGACGGCCTTGCGAACTTTGCCCAGTTCGCGCAGCAGGTTGAAGTTCTGCATGTTGCGCGCGCCGACCTGGAAGATGTCGACGTAGGGCTGCATGAGCGGGATCTGGGAGATCTCCATGACTTCGCTGATGACGAGCAAGCCGGCTTTGTCAGCGGCCTCGCGCATCAGCATGAGGCCTTCTTCCCCCATGCCCTGGAAGGAATAGGGAGACGAGCGCGGCTTGAATGCGCCGCCGCGCAGGACGCGGGCACCGGAGTCGGCGACCTGCTGCGCGACGAGAAAGATCTGCTCGCGCGATTCAATCGAGCAGGGACCGGCCATGACGATGACTTCGTTGCCGCCGATCTGGACGCCGTTGGGCAGGCGAACGATGGTGCCTTCAGGCCGGAAGGAGCGTCCGGCGAGCTTGTAGGGCGAACTGATCCGGTGTACCTCCTGCACACCGGGGAGCAACTCAAAGTTGCGGACGTCAACGTCGGCGCGCGCGCCCACCGCGCCCAGCACAGTTTGCCGGGCTCCGGTGGAACGGTGCACTTCGAAGCCCAGCGTCACGAGGTGGTCGATGACCGCCTGGATCTGGGCTTCAGTCGCGGATTCCTGCATGGCAACAATCATAGGAAGGCGGGGTTTCAGGTCTCAGGTCTCAGGTCTCAGGTCCTATGGTCTTGGCACTTGGCACTTGGCACTTACCATTCGGCATTTAGAACTGGTCTCATAAATAGGGTACGAACTTATTAAACCCTGGGTTTTCAATGCCTCAGAACCGTTTACGAGACCGCTTCTAGTTCTTTCAGCCTCCGAGTGCTTGGACGAAATCTTGTCGGGCTGGTACCAAACGCTAAATGCTAAGTGCCAAGTGCTAAATGCCAAGTGCTTGCCCTCTAGTCTTTCACATCGGCATCCAGTTCGGTGTCGCCGGCGGGGAGGTTGGCTCCGTCGCCGACGATTTCGTCCTTCTGGATGTTGCGCATCACGTCCATGATGCGCTCGTAAATCTGTACCAGGTGCCGATGGTGCAACGGCCCCTGGTTGCGTTCCTGCACCTGAGTCAGCACGATGCGCTCGCGGTCTGGCTCATAGATGGGCAGCTGCGAATCGCGTTTCAGTCGTCCGATTTCCTGCACGGCTTGCGCCCGCTGGTTGAGAATGTCGACCAGCTTCTGGTCAATCTCGTCGATTTTCTTACGCCAGTCCGCGATGTCCATGGTTCAGTCGCTAGTCGTCAGTCGCTAGTCGTCAGCTTTCCGGCGACCTTGTGGCAGAGTCTTTTTGAAACGCATTGACCACTGGTAATCTTTGCATACCATAAGTCCACCTCAGGCCTTCTTCGCTGAGGGCTGATGGCTGACGGCTGAGAGCTGCCGTATGAATTCTCCCACACTCTCGGCTTCCCTTCCGGGATTCTGTTCGATGGTCTCGACGATGGCGCTGCCCACCACGGCGGCGTTCGCGTAACGACCTACAGCCGCAAACTGTTCGGGGGTCGAGATGCCGAAGCCTACGGCGATGGGAAGCTTGGTGTAGCGACGGAGGCGGCGCACGAGAGACTGCGCGTCTTCGGGTAATTGCTTGCGGGGTCCGGTGACACCGGTGCGGGAAACGGCATACACGAAGCCGCTGGAGACGGCGGCGATACGCTTGAGGCGAGCGTCGGTGCTGGTGGGCGCGGCCAGAAAGATGCAGGCCAACTCGTTGGCGCGGGCTTCACGCAGATAGTCGCCGGCTTCTTCGACGGGGAGGTCGGTGACGAGGACGCCGTCGACGCCGGCGTGGCGCGCGACTTTGCAGAATTTTGCGAGGCCCATCTGAAGAATCGGATTGAGGTACGTAAAAATGATCAGGCCGACGGATTGGGAGTGCTCGCGAATTTCGGCGGCGAGTTTGAGCACCTGCTCGAGCGAGGTGCCGTGCTTGAGGGCGCGTTCGCTGGCGCGCTGGATCACCGGGCCGTCGGCGAGGGGGTCGCTGAAAGGGACGCCGAGTTCGATGACGCTGGCGCCGGCGTCGATGGCGGCGAGCACAACCGCACGCGTGGTCGCGAGATCAGGATCGCCGGAGGTAACGTAGGCAATGAGCGACGGTTTGTGGTTGAAATGAAAGGGCATAGAAGAAAATGGCAAATGGCAAATTTCAAATGGCGAATGACCGCTTCTCAAGTCACTCGGTATCTTGAATACCCAACTGCCGTTTGGAATTTGTCATTCGCAATTTCGCGAAGGCAAACGTAAATTTCAAACGGCGAATGTTTCACTCCCACTTATGTACCTCTGTCCATTCGGCATTTGGCAATCGCCATTCGCCATTCAGTCCAAAGTTAAGTTCTCTCGCATGATCCCGATATCTTTGTCGCCGCGGCCGGAGATGTTGACCAACACGATTTCGGACTTCTTCATCTTTGGGGCGCGCTTGAGGACCTCCGCGACGGCATGCGCGGACTCGAGTGCGGGAATGATGCCCTCGGTGCGGGCCAGCAACGTCGTTGCCTCCAGAGCTTCTTTGTCGGAAGCGGGGACGTACTCGGCGCGGCCCAGGTCTCTCAGCCAGGCGTGTTCGGGGCCGATCGAGGGATAGTCGAGGCCCGCCGATACGGAATGAGTGGTGGCGATCTGTCCGGCGCGGTCTTGCAGGACGTAAGAGTAGGTGCCTTGCAAGACTCCGGGAGAGCCGCCGCGGAATCGGGCGGCGTGTTCGCCCAGGGCTTCGCCTCGTCCGCCGGCTTCTACCCCGATCAGGCGAACCTTCTTGTCTTTAATAAAGTCGTAGAAGATGCCGATGGAGTTGGAGCCGCCGCCTACGCAGGCGATGATCGCCGTGGGCAGCTTGCCTGCGGCTTTCAGAATCTGCGCACGGGCTTCGCGGCCGATGACGCGGTGGAAGTCGCGCACCATGGTGGGGTAAGGATGCGCGCCCAGCACGCTTCCCAGCAGGTAGTGGGTGGTGCGGACGTTGGTGACCCAGTCACGCATGGCTTCGTTGATGGCGTCTTTGAGGGTGCGCGATCCGGAGGAGACGCCGCGTACCTCGGCGCCCAGCAGGCGCATGCGGAAGACGTTGAGCTCCTGGCGGCGCATGTCCTCGGTGCCCATGTAGACCACGCAGTCGAAGCCGAGGAGAGCGCAGACGGTCGCGGTGGCTACACCGTGCTGGCCCGCACCGGTTTCGGCGATGACGCGATGCTTGCCCATGCGCTCGACGAGCAAGGCCTGGCCCAGGCAGTTGTTGATCTTGTGCGCGCCGGTGTGGAGGAGGTCTTCGCGCTTCAGGTAAATTTTCGCGCCGCCGAGTTTTTCGGTGAGGCGACGGGCGAAGAACAAGGGTGTGGGACGTCCGGCGAAGGTGCGCAGCAGGAGGTCGAGGCGCTTCTGGAATTTCGGATCCCGCTTGGCCTTCTCGTACTCACGCTCGAGTTCTTCCAGGGCGGCCATGAGGGTTTCGGGCACGTAGCGTCCGCCGTAGACACCGAAGCGGCCGGGGGTGGGCTTCGCGGACTTCCCTTTTGCCATCGAGCCGGCTGCGAGTGGGCCTTTTGCGATGGAGAGGGCCGTCCGCCTTGGCTGGATTCTTGCTGTTGCCATCTCCTTATGCACTTTTCTCCGCGCGGCGCACTGCCTGCACAAAGGCGCGGACTTTGTCAGGATCTTTTTTGCCGGGGCGGGACTCGACGCCGGAGGCGACGTCGACGCCCCAGGGGTGGAGGACTTCCAGCGCATTCACCACATTGGACGCGTTCAGGCCGCCAGCGATGACAACCTTGCCGAGTTTCTTGATGACGTCGACCCGCGGCACGGATGCACGCCAGTCAAAGGCTTTGCCAGTGCCTCCGGGTTTGGACGAAGTACCGGAGTCGAGCAAAAAGGCGTGCACGAGATCAGGCCTCCAGGTCATCGCCCAAGCTTCAGGACAGGGATGACGCATCGAAATCCCCGCCATGATTTTCAGCTTCGACCGGAGCACGGCCAGCAAGTCCGCCACGTGGGGATCTTCGTCGTCACCATGCATCTGGATCGCGGTCAATCCTGCGCGATCGACCGCACTACAGATCGTGTCTTCACACTCGTTCACGAAGACTCCGACCTTCTCCACGCTTTCGGGCAACTGCGCCACGATCTGGCGGGTGGTCTCGACGTCGACCTTGCGCGGGCTCTGGTCGTAGAAGACAAAGCCGAGGGCGTCGGCTCCGGCGTCCACCGAGAGCAGCGCGTCTTCGAGATTCGTCGTGCCACAGATTTTGACCCACGTCATAAGAGCAGTCGTCAGTCTTCCGGCTAGTCTTCAGCCAAACCTAAGAAACATTCCCCAGTTCATTCTGTGGCGGGGACTGTGGCGGCTCCCAGGAGGCGGCGCAGGGCGCTTCCGGGGAAGGCGGTTTTCATCAGCGACTCTCCGATCAGGAACGCCTCGTAGCCGACGGAACGGAGGTCGGCGATATCGGTGGCGGAATGAATGCCGCTTTCAGCCACGCCCAACACGCTGCGCGGAATTTTGCGGGCGATGCGGAACACGGTGTCCAGGTCGACCTGCAAAGTGCGGAGGTCGCGTGCGTTCACTCCGATGAGGTCGCAGCCGCCGTCGAGGGCGCGCTGGAGTTCGTCTTCGTCGTGCGCCTCGCAGAGGACGTCGAGGCCGGTGGCACGAGCGCGGGCGGCGAGACGGACCAGGTCTTCCTGCGGCAGGGCGGCGACGATGAGCAGGACGGCGTCGGCACAGTGGGCGCGGGCTTCGAGGATCTGGAGTTCGTCGAGGATGAAGTCTTTGCGCAGGCAGGGGAGGCTGGAGTTCTCCGATGCGAGGCGCAGATTTTCGAGCGAGCCCTGGAAAAAATCGGGCTCGGTGAGCACCGAGAGGGCTGCGGCGCCGCCCTCTTCGAGTTCGTGCGCGAGCTCGGCAGGATGGAACTCGGGGCGAATCAGGCCCTTCGAGGGTGATGCTTTTTTGAGTTCCGCGATGACGGCGGGACCGGAGGCGGCGACCGCAGACAGGCGGCGGCGGAAGCCGCGAGGTTCATGGGCGGCAGCCTGGCGTTCCAACGCGCGCACGTCGGCGGCGCGGCGCTTGCGGGACAAGCGTTCGCGGGTCGCAGCGACAATCTGCTCGAGCGTCGCGGGCATACGGAGACGTTAATTATACGGGAGGCCCCGGTGGGGACCGGGGGCCTCAGGAGCATGGGCGCAGGAATCAGTTTCCCGCGGGCGGTTAGTTTGCGTCCACGTGGGGAGACGCTGGGGTGAATGGCGCCGGGAGATCGCGCGCGGAGGCTATCTCCGCGAGCGAGGTATCGTGGGCGGCGACCCAGCTCCAGGCGCGGCGTCCAGCGGCATCTCTGCAAGGAGCGGCTTCACCGTAGTCGATGAGGCGGTTCATGACCGTGGTAGCGGATGCCTGCAGGTCTTTGTGACGGGCGGCAATCTCGGGAAACTTGCGGCGAAGCTCCTCGCAGATCTCGGTCGAATTCAGGGGGCAATTCGACACCGTCAACAGATAACGACAGGCGCGTGTGAAGCCGGACTGGCGATGGGTGGGACGGAGGTCCATGAGATCGAGGACGGCCTCATGAAGCACTTGACCTCCGACGAGATTCGCCAGGCCGATGATGGCCTGGCGGGCGGTGCCGATGCGGCGAGTGATATCCGCTCGCTCCTTGAGAAGCGCGTCCAGTTCGAGGCGGGCGGCGCGCAGGACTTCGAGCACGCTGGAATCGGACGCCCGCACGGTGCGAATTGCGTTTTCGTGGTTCATAGCATCCCCGTTTTGCTGCGTTCGGTGGGTTAGGTTCAGGGCCGGCCGCCGGCGCCGGCGAGCACGGGCTTCGACGGAAGGCTGCGGCTGGCGATTTCGATTTCCTGGCCGGGAGGAACCAGTTCCGTCCCGATGGGACTGCGTTCCCACAAAACACTGGTCAACACGTGCACTCCACGGAAGGTGAAAAACACCAGTTTGGTGGCCGGCTGGTCGACGCCGCGATCAGAAGGCAGGGACAGGTAGACATGGAGCACCTGGCCGCGGCCGTCGCGCACATACACCCGCTCACATTCCTGCTGGAACGTGTAGCGGCCGGCGGGGAATTGCGAATTGCGGATGGTGAAATCGAATGGGACCTGCACTTTCAGGGTCTTCACCACGCACTGCGCCTGCGAGGTGACGGCGCAAATGGGAAGCAAGACACTGACAAAGAGAAACAGCACCAACAAGCGGTATTTCATACAGCCTCCTCGGATCTCGCGATCCATGGCGATTGGACGCGCGGCCGGTCCATGAGAATTATTGTTTGTTTTCATCGCATCCATGAGGTACTCTCATGATCGGACGAACACACTTTCACCCTAAGAGAGAGCGGGAAGAGATACCATCCGCTTCTTGCCGCCAAACGAAGATATGAACGTGAAACTGGAAATCCGCCACCTGAGACTGCTGGACGCGGTGGCCGAGGAAGGCAGCGTGACCGGGGCCGCGAAGCGGCTGCACACGACGCAGTCGGCGCTAAGCCACCAATTGAGAGACGCGGAGGAGCGGCTGAACGCGCGCCTGTTCCTGCGCCTGGGCAAGAAGATGGTGCTGACTCCGACGGGGGGTCACCTGCTGGGGGCTGCCCGGCGCGTTCTGGAAGAACTGCGTCGAGCGGAAGAACAGGTCAGCTCCCTGAATAACGGTACTGGAGGTTTAATCCGGCTGACGACCGAGTGTTATACCTGCTATCACTGGCTGCCGCCGCTGCTGAAGCGATTCCACAAGAAATTTCCCCAGGTGGAGGTGACGATCGACGCACAATCGACGACCCGGGCGATCGACGCGCTTCTGGAAGGGAAACTCGACGTGGCCATCTTGAGTTCTCCCCTCAAGAACAAGAACCTGGAGCTCACCCCGATCGTGGCGGACGAAATGGTGGTGATGATGCCGCCGGAGCACCCGCTGGCGCAGCTGAAGTTTATCCGGCCGCGCGATTTCGCGGGTGAGACCGTAATCATCTACCCCCCGCGCGAAGAAAGCACCCTGCTGCAGAAATACCTCATCCCGGCCAACATCGAGCCGAAGGATGTGTTGGAGATTCCGCTGACCGAAGCCGTGATCGAGATGACGGCAGCGGGCATGGGCATCGCGCTGGTCGCGCAATGGTCCGTCGCCCCCCAGGCGAAGTCCGGCCGGGTGATAACGCGGCCGTTCACGCGGCACGGGTTGCGGCGCACCTGGTACGCGGCCACGCTTCGCGACCAGGCCTGCTCGGCTTCACTCGCTGAGTTTGTGGAGTTGCTGGCTCAGCCTCGGCCCAGCGAATTCTGGCCGGGAACGGTTGGGCTGGAAAAAGTGCGGAAGAAGCCGCTGCCCGCCAGTGCCTGAGGGACTTCCGAGACCCGGTCAGATCGAACGTCAGTGCGCATCCGTGGGATCAGTCGTACCGTCCGACCACTTGGCAACCGGAATCAAGAATACGGTCAGTTGGTCCTGTGGGTCGACAGATCCCAGAATCGGCGAGCCTGGTAGATTTGCGCCCCAAGTTACGGCGTCGGTTTGGGGAAGGAAAAACATCAGGTGGGGATGCCAGTGCCCGTCACGATCGCTCAAGTACCCTTCCTTTGACAGCATGTAACACATTGCCCCAGATTCCGGCGCCGGCAATTCCTTTTTGTCGAGGCTGGCCTTTATGGTCGAACATTTGAGCTTTGGATTGTCCCGCCAGGATCAACTCGGTCTTTTTGATCACGAGTGGAAGGTAGGATCGTACGGCCGGCGAGTTGTAGCAGATCCGGGCCCGCAGCTTGGGATTCCAGAAGTCAGGATCGTCGATTGGGGGCGGTCCATGATCGTTGCACGATACACACGAATCCGTTCTTCCCCTTGACTGCGGTTTCGTAACCCTGCCCACCGAGGACCAAAACGTCGGCATCGCGTGAGATGGATTCGGGGGCAGCGCTCCGCGCCAGGGCTATTTCGGCATTCCGATTCGGCATCAAGTACTGCTCAATCGGGGCCATGCTCGGATACGGTGCTTTGGCGGCCTGTGCCTGCCCCGGCCTCGCGGCGCTCAACACGACGGCCAACACGAAGACTGGTAATGCGATTGTCCTGATTGTCCCTGGCTTCATTGATTTCTCCCGAGACCTAGTTTGCCTCATTGCGATACGAACCGGTGCGGAAAGCCTTCCTTTTCATTCCCACCTGGTACCGCTTGGCAAGGTATGTTGATATCAATATAATCCGGTTGTGTCAACGGTTACGAACCCTCCTTTTGAGACCACTCTTCTGGTCCGCGACTCATGCCTCTGTCTTCACGTCCAGCGAGCGGCAAGGGCGCTGGCACGGCGCTTCGATGATGTTCTACGCCCACTCGACCTGACCAACGGGCAATTTTCGCTCCTGATGTCCCTGAACCGCCCGGAACCACCGGGTATGTCGGCAGTTGCTTCCCTACTCGCAATGGATCGGACCACCCTGACGGGCGCTCTCAAACCGTTGCGGCGACGTGGACTGGTCATGGTCATAGCAGATGCGAGGGATCGCCGCAGCCGTCTGATGACGCTAACGGCAAAAGGTCGGAGCTTGCTGGTCCGGGCCGTTCCAGTTTGGCAGCGTACACGCCTCGAAATTGAAGCCCTCCTGCAGGACGGCGAACCCGAGCAGCTGCGAAAGAATCTGCGCGCACTGTGCTAATCCTTTGGAGCCAATGAAGGCTAACTTGCGCGTTCTTGGGTCAGGTCTGTCGCGTGACGAAGCACAGCGGTGGGCTGCAACCCAGATCCTTCCTCCTCCAATCCCTTACGGACGTATCCCGCCAGTTCCCGATCGTCTTCTACGAGGAGAACGCGCATCTTCGACTTCCCAATACTACTTTCGGACGGCCCATGCGAGGCCGTCGGGGCCTTTTCCGGTCGCGATGCGGCCGGTCACAGAAAACGTCTTGAGGTCAACGACGGCAACGTTGCTGTCAGAACTCACGGCAACATAGGCAACAGAGCCGTCGGGCGCAACGAGAATGCCAGCCACGCCGTGTCCCAGGCTGATTCTCTTCAATTCGCCACGAGAAGCGGCGTCGACCAGGATCAGGTCACCATTGCCCAGATCGGAGATGAGAACGTGCTTGCCGTCGGGCGTGAACTTGAGCCGGTTTGCGAACTTGGTGTGCACGTTGATAGTCTGAATCACTTTCTTCGTTGCGATGTCGATGATCGTGACCATCTCCTGGTGGGAGGCCGCCCAGAGCTCTTTGCCGTCGGGCGACACGTCGAATCCTTCCGGGGCTTTACTGACGGGGATGTTGGTCTCGGTCCAGCCGGAAGCATCGGCATTCTGGTCGTGCTCAAAAACGGTGATGGTGTTCGAGGTCATATTGGCGGTGAAGATCGCGCTGAGATCGGGCAAAACTTTCAGCATGTGCGTCCGGTCTTGACCGGTGCCCACCACCCATTCCACCTGGTTCGTCGCCGGATCGTAACAGCCGATCACCTTGCTGCCTTCCGCACTGAAATAGACCTTGTCGTTTACGGCCTCCAGCCCATGCGGCGCCTTCAGCGGCCCAAGATCGACCGGCGGCAGCGCCTTCTGTGAAGGCAGATCCACAATGGAAAGAGTCTTCTGGGGCGTTCGGAAGCCGCCGTAATTGGTAATGTAGGCGCGGCTCCCGTCCTGGTTCACGACAACTTCGTGCGGGTCTTCGCCGGCGGGCGCGCGCCCCACCATCTTGAGAGTTGCGGGATCTACGATGGCGAGCGATTTGTCTTCTTTTTCAAGAACCAGCAGGGCTGGGGACGGGGTTTGGCCTACGGCGAGCGAACCACAGAAAAGAAGCAAAACCAGCGGCACAGCGCTCAAGATCGAGAACCGTTTTGCGAACATATCCACTCCCTTCGCTTTGAGCCAACGTCGTAAGAGACGTCCCCTTGCACTAGTTGGGAAACCGATGCACGGCCCGGTGAAGACATCAGGCCGCCACCCCAGGGGGAAATCGTTTATGTAGAGTCGCGTATTGGACTATATTCGGTCAATGCCGACGGAACGGTCGAGCCTCTGTTCAAACGAATGGATTGGTTCCGCAAGAGTAGGGCACTGATGGCAGGCATTGTAGAAGAAATTTCGGCGGTGAAGGAGCAGAACGGATGAGCAAGGCACGGATGCTTTGTTTTGGCGTATTCATCATTCTCACCCTGTTCGGGGAGCACGAGGTGTTCGCCCAAAGCAACCTTCGAGTGGGCGCGGCGCGTGTCGATATCACGCCGGCGTCCGATCCGGCGAACCCTCCGTCGGGCAAGTATGCGCACGAAAGCCTGTATGTGCGCGCGATCGTTCTGGATAATGGCTCGGCGCGGGCCGCGCTGATTGGAGCGGACCAGGCCGGGCTGCCTGAAGCAGTCTGGCAGGCTGCCTCGAAACAGATCGCCGCGGAGCTGAACTGCCCGGTCGAGAACGTTCTTATGTCGGCCACGCACACCCACAGCGGTTGGGGAGCTGGCGGCTTTCCTGGCATGCGTGGGCTAAGACCGGATCCCAACGCGCCGCTACCGCCGCTCGTCGGTCAGATTCTGGACGCGGTTCGACAAGCCAAGACGAAGCTGCAACCGGCGCGGGTTGGATTTGGCACCGGAGGTTCCTACCTGAATGTGAATCGCGATGCTGTCGATTCCGAAACTCACCTCTGGACACAAGCACCGAACCTCGAGGGTGCTTCCGACAAGACGGTGGCGGTGGTCGAATTCCTCGCGGCCAAAGGCGAACCGATCGCCATATACATGGATTACGCGATGCACCCGGTGAACGGCTTCCTTGCGGGAATCACGAGCGCGGATTTCGCGGGAGCGGCCTCTCGCTACGTGGAGCAGGCCTTTGACGACAAGACGGTCGCGGTCTTCGCGCAAGGCGCGAGCGGCGACCAGAATCCACTCTATCTCCGCGCCGCGACAAATGCGATGGCCTCGCGCGGCGGCGTCCCGATCACGGGATATGTCATGACGCGGGAACCGGTGGAGGCGCCGATCCGGGACGGAAAAGTCAAGGCGGGCCCGGTCGACCCAAAAGTGCGTGACGCACTGGAGCGGGTGATGGACAGCGAAGGTGTATTACTTGGCGAGGAGGTCATTCGCGTAGCGACGAACATCAAGAGACTGGACGCGAGCCCGAGTATTGCCGCGGAGCAGAAGATAGTAACGTGCCCGGGACGAAGGCGCATCGACACAGCCCGCGAAGGGACACCGGGCAGCTACGAAGACGGGGACCCTGTGAACATTCGTCTGGGCGTGCTGCGCATTGGGAATATTGCTTTGACGTCGGTGGATGCGGAATTGTACAGCCCGATCGGGCAACGATTGAAGCGAGAATCCCCGATGGCGGACACGGTCATGGTGACGCTGGCGAACGGCGCGGCAAACTCCGGGTATATCCCAAATGACACGGCTTTTGGAGCACTCACATTTCAGGTGCTTGGGTCAAGGTTGAAACCGGGGTGCGCGGAAACGGCGATCGTCAATGGGCTGGTGGATTTGATTGCGGCAACCCAGAAGTAGATGAGCTACAGGCTTTCGATTGGTTAGGTCGGGCAGAAGGTAGGTTTGAATTCGAGGAGATCCTGAGTGAACCTGAAAGCATTGTTCGCAACCAATACCGGCACTGGCACGAGCTTCGGGCTGCTGGTGCTGCGCGTCGCGGGCTTGAGCCTGTTCCTGAAACACGGGTGGGAGAAGCTCAGCGGGTATTCGACGATGGTCCAGCATTTTCCCGATCCCATCCACATCGGTGCACACGCCAGCTTAGCCTATGCTTTGTTCAGCGATGGCATCTGTTCGGTGCTGATCATTCTTGGACTGGCAACGCGTCCCGCGGCAGCGGTCATCCTCATCAACGTGCTGACGGCGTTCGTTTTCGTTCATCACGCCGCGTATTTTTCCAACTCGCACGTGGAACTGCTGGCGCTCTACATCATTATTTTTGCGACGCTGCTGTTCACGGGGTCCGGGCGCTTCAGCATCGACGAGAGGCTGCAGCGTTAGGCAACAGGAGCACAGCGGGTCCAGCCGCGCTCAATCCACAGGAACAAACTTGAGGCTGACTGGTGCCGGAACCTGGAGGACCTGGCCGGTGGGGGTCAGTTTCCCAGTCTTTGCGTCGATGCGGAAGACGAAGACTTTGCCGCTGGCCTGATTGGCGACGAACAGACGCGTACCGGTGGGATCGATTTCAAAATTGCGCGGCGTCTTGCCCTGGGTGGAGACCCGATCCACGGTGGCAAGCGTGCCGTGTGCCGGATCGATGGCGAAGACGGTGATGCTGTCGTCCCCGCGGTTGGAGACGTAGAGGAATTTGCCGTTGGGGTGCACGTGAATTTCGGCGGTGGAGTTCTTCCCGGAGAAATTTGCCGGAAGGGTTGAAACCGTGTGCAGGGGACGGAACGTGGCGTGGCGGGGGTCGTAGGAGAAGCTGGTCACGGTGGAATTCAGCTCGTTCACCACGTAGGCAGCTTTGCCGTTGGGGTGAAATGCGACGTGGCGCGGTCCGGCGCCGGGATCGAGCGCCACGAAGGCTGGGTCGTTCTCGCCGAGCGCGCCATGAGCCGGATCAAAGCGGTACACATGCAATTGATCGACGCCGAGATCGGCGACGACGGCGAAGCGATTGTCGGCGGTGGTCTCGATCCAGTGGGCGTGAGGTCCGGCCTGACGCTCGTGGTTCACGCTGGAGCCGACGAACTGGATGAAGGCGGAGGAGTCGCCCAGGCGGCCGTCGTTGAGGACGGGAAACACCGCTGCGCTGCCGCCGGTATAGTTTGCGACCAGGACGTATTTGCCAGTTTTGTCGAGGGAGACGTAGCAGGGATCGGCGCCGCGGGAAGGAACTTCGTTCAGCAGCGTGAGTTTGCCGCTCGACGGATCGATGGCGAAGGCGCTCACGGCGCCACTGGCAGCGTTGTTGTACTTCGAGACCTCATTCACCGCATACAGAAACCGGTGGCTCGGATCGACGGCCAGGAAGGACGGATTGGTGGTTTCCGCGCCTAGTCCGGCGGAGGTGAGTCCGCCAGACACGGCGTCGTAACGGAAAAGGTAAATGCCTTTGCTGTCCTTTTCAGTGTAGGTGCCGACGTAGAGAAGATATTTCCTGGGCGAATCTTTGGCGGCGAGCGGGGCGAGCGCCGAGAAAAACAGCAGTGCTAGAACGAGAAGAGAGCGACGAGTAATTTTCATGGCGGTTCATGAGAGCGCAACTGGGCGGTCGAGCGCAAGTGCGGCGGGATGTGCGGAGATGGGGAGAACAGAGGCGGCTGGAGAAAGGTCGAGAAGCGCTCCCCAGCGCGATCGGTATTGTTCTACCGCGCCGGGGGCGTTCTCGCCCTGGTTATCGGACTACGCTGGACCTAAACGACATTTGCTTCAAATCGAGGACCGACTCAACGGTGATCACCTTCGTGGTCGTGATCGTGATCATCCCAATCCCGCTCCGTGTGCCAGCGGTGGTCATCTTCACTCCACCAACGATGGCCGTTGTTCCAGCAACGCTCGCGGGCTTCGCGTAGTTCGTGACGCCAGTGGTCTGCCTGCTTGCTCTGGTAGCCATGATGTTCGATTGCTTCGTGCAGGCTGTGGTCGGCTTTGGCAACGCGGCGCTGGCAATCGTCGTCATCGGCGCGCAGACGCGGCAGATTCGTAAACATGAGAAAGGCAGCCAACGCGGCCGCGGCAGCGAGCGTCCGTCGCCGAAAGAGTGAGCCGCTCAAGTAATTTTGCATGGGTATCGTTCCCTCCTGTAAGAGCAGGATTTCGCGTTTCATGACAGCTTCATGACTCAAAGACTCATACGACATCACAGCGTATCGTGAATGCGCTGCCGGTTGGGATACGGGCAATCGTGTAGAGGGTACACATCTCGACCTTAGGCGACATGTTCGGAACGGCTGCGAATGCAGCAACTTTGAAGGGAACCGCGTCCGAATGCCCGTAAGAGTTCGACCCGATTGAAGCGGCTCGGCGCTGCCGGTAGTTTGGTCTGAGTTCTCCAGAACTGCACTCTGTGCCGCGCCAGTCCGTCAGGAACCCACCTGCGGAGCCGCAACTGGCGCGGGATTTTTTTGGCGGTCGAGTTGCGACTCCTTCAACTCCCCGGTGCGTCGCCGACCGACTGCCCGCGCACACCTTTATGAAAGATTTATGACCCGCTTATTCGAGCCTTACGAGGAGTGCTGTCCCATGGGGACGGGCTTTGATTCGGCGGCGCGGGCTGCCGAGATCGGAGCCGGGAGGCACCGATGGTCGAGACAACCATCATCACAGCACTGTGCGCGGCAGGGATCGCATTTTACGTGCGATTCATGATTGCACTGAGTAAGGAGTGCAGGCCCAGGGTGAGAGGGTATTGGGTGCGTCTGCGACAGGGCACGGGTGGCGGCGAATTGGGGGAGTTGACGCGGGAACAGCCGACGAGGCGCGCCGCATGATGGATTTGGAGCCGGCACTCCTCAGCGCTGACGATCTTAGGGGAACGGTGAGTGGGGCGGGGCAACCGCGTCACTACATGCCCAGCCGTGCACCGAAGGCGCCCAGATTACACAGGTAGCGGGACGCGACACCACGGATGAGCAAGGGCAAGGACGCCCCTTCGACAAGCTCGGGGCCGGCTCTCGCGGCAGCCGGGAAATGCCGGCCGCTAAGAACTCAGAGACCGCGCTACCGATTGCACACCACAATGTGCTGCACCTGCGGCTGCAGCAGATCGTACAGCCAGGCCGCCCAGGTTCCTTCTTCCCAGGTCACATGCAGCTCGCCCCGTAGACCGTGGAGGAACTGTAGAATGCTGCTGGCTTTGGTTTCGATGACGGACTCCATCACCAGCTTCCCGCCCTCATTCAGGACGGCGATCACAATGGCTTCCTTGTGCACGTCCATTCCGATATATTTGACGTCGTAACTCATTTGCGTTGCCTCCTTGGGGGGAGAGTATTCGTGCTAACGCTTATCTTTCCCCTCAAGGTCAACATGCCATTCTCCCGCCGATTTGCCTATGTCCTTCTGCAGTCCTTTCGCACCCGATTCACCATTGCAGTTACTCCCAAGCGCCGCCGTAGCGGAGCGACGCCCCTGCTCAGCGCAGCGCAGCGGAGGCGGCGCCCATCACAGCCGCGACCTTCTGAAGCCGGGGCGCTTTTTCATAA
>CAZXKO010000104.1:0-60923 GCA_964641665.1 uncultured Acidobacteriaceae bacterium | reverse complement strand
GCTGAATCAATGCTTCGAGAGAAGCACGGCGGAGTGGCGCTAACCGCATGAGCAGCTTGACGAAAACTGGTGGGCAGTGCAGGACTCGAACCTGCGACCTCCTGCTTGTAAGGCAGGCGCTCTAACCAACTGAGCTAACCGCCCCTCGCACCTTTATCGCCGTGTCAGCCGAAGTTGTGGGTCGCTCAACGATCAGGGGCATCCGCGCGAAACGCGCCGATATCGAGTATACGCGACCCCAGAATTTGGGGTCAAACGTCTCGCAATCAACGTCACCATATTCCATCATGCCCCGCCTTGTCCTCCCCGCCTGCTAGACTCTTCGCGTGCGGCGACTCATTGTCAACGCGGATGATTTTGGGCTGACCCACGGCGTCAATCGTGCGATTGCGGAGGCTCACCATCGTGGGATCGTGACCTCGACGACGCTGATGGCGAATGCTGGCGCGTTTGATGAGGCGGTTTTGCTGGCCAAATCGAGTTCGCGCTGGAGCGTTGGCTGCCACCTGGTTCTGGTGGACGGCGAACCCTTAATCGATCCGGGCCGGCTCCCCAACCTTGTTCCTAGGGGCTCAAGGCGCTTCCGCAACGGAATCGGCGCATTCGCCGTCCGCGCCCTTTCCGGCTGGCTCGATACCGACCAAGTGGAGGCCGAGGCCACTGCGCAAATCCGCAAGCTGCAATCCCACCACCTCGATCCATCCCACATCGACAGTCACAAGCACACCCACATGTTTCCCAGCGCCCTGGCAGGTATGCTGCGTGCGGCACGGACGTGCGGTGTCGGCGCCATTCGCAATCCCTTCGAGGTGGTTGCAGCCAACTTCGTGCGCGCGCAACGAGGCCTGTGGAAGCGGCATGCGCAAATACGAACGCTAGGGGGATTCGCCGGAAACTTCCGAAAGGCAGTGGCCAGGGCAGGCCTGCGAACCCCCGACGGCACCCTGGGTATCGTGGCTACGGGCAGTCTTGACGCTCACCTGTTCCGCACCGTCGCGGAGCACATGCCGGAGGGCACTTGGGAATTTGTCTGCCACCCCGGCTATCTGGACGACGACCTGCGCTCGATTCCGACACGTCTGCGGGAATCGCGGGAGCGCGAACTGACCGTGCTCACATCGCCAGAAAGTCGTGAAGCGCTCGCCAGCCGGGGCGTGGAGCTCATTTCATACCGGGACCTGTAGCGCGCCTGAACAGGGATGGGTAACTTCCGTAACCGCGGTGCTGCCCAAGTCGCGCTATGATTAGGCCGAGCGCGATATAAGCCCTTCATTTATGAGTAGCCAGCGACCCGATCCGCGAATTTCGGCCGATCTTTCGGTGCGCGTCTGGGGAATGTCCGCCGGCGGGCAGACCTTCAACCAGTATGTTCGCGCACACAATATCAGCGGCTCCGGCGCGCTATTCTCGGCACTGGAACATGAACTGAAGGTCGGCGACGTCATCGGCGTTCAGTACAACGACCGGAAGTCGCGCTGCCGCGTGGTCTGGGTCATGGACAGTGGACCATTGCAGAAGATGCAAGCCGGCGTGCAAATCGTCGCTGGCCAAGATTGCCCCTGGCAAAGTGAGCTTTCTCCCGACCAACTGGCTCCGGCTCCCGAGCCCAACAACCGGCGCCGTTTCGCTCGGCACCGAATCTCGTTTCCCCTGGAAGCGCGCGACGAGCGGGTAAAGACACCCATGCGCGTGAATGCCACCGACATCAGCGGCAATGGCTGCTACGTGGAGTCAATCCTGCCCCTCGCTGTGGGGACGACTCTTCGCGTGGATTTTTGGATGGAGTCTGAAAAGATCTCGACCTCGGCGGTGGTCCGAACCAGCGACCCCGGCGTGGGCATGGGAATCGAATTCATCGGGATGACGCCGGATTCGAAACAGCGATTACAGGCTCACCTCGATAAGGTCGATCCGCTCCTGGTAAACGCCTTCGAACGCAAGACCTCGGACTAGTGTCCTGTTCCCTGCCTCGCGCTTTTCAACCCGTCGCGCACGGGGGCCTCGCTTCCCAGCGTAAAATCTGAATCGCGCGCGCTCGGCAACCATCGAATCCATGGACATCCCGGAGTGCCGGAATGAAGATTGGGATCACGTGCTATCCAACCTATGGCGGCAGCGGAGTTGTGGCCACGGAACTGGGCATGGAACTGGCACAGCGCGGCCACGACGTCCACTTCATCTCCTATGCGCAGCCGATCCGCCTCACCGAACCCCAGCCCCACATTCACTACCACGAGGTCGAAGTCTCCCGGTACCCGCTGTTCGACTATCCCCCGTACGATTTGGCGCTGGCCACGCGCATGGCAGAAGTGGCGGAACTTTACGAACTGGACCTGCTGCATGTTCATTACGCGATCCCACACTCGGTAAGCGCATTACTGGCGCGCCAGATGCTGGCAGCGGGGCCTTCACGCCGCAAGCTCCCTTTCGTCACCACGCTGCATGGCACCGACATCACCCTGGTCGGCATGGATCGCTCCTACTTGCCGATTACGCGCTACTCGATCGAGGAGAGTGACGGTGTAACGGCAATCTCGGAGTATTTGCGCGGGACCACGATTCGTGAATTCGACACCAAGAACCACATCGAAGTGATCCCCAACTTCGTGAACTGCGACGTGTACGTACGTGACGCGGACGCGGCCAAGCGCCGCGAGGAGTACGCGTCCCCGAATGAGCGCGTCCTCGTACATCTTTCGAACTTCCGCCCGGTCAAGCGGGTCACCGACGTAGTGGAGGTTTTCGACCGCGTGCGAAAGAAACTTCCGGCAAAACTCCTGCTTGTCGGTGACGGTCCCGACCGATCCAAGGCCGAATGGCTGGCGGTTCAGAAAGGAATCCACGATCACGTCATCTTTCTCGGCAAACAAGACCGGGTGCAGGAAAAGCTTGCTATGTCAGACGTGATGCTGTTGCCCAGTGAGTTGGAATCTTTCGGCCTAGCGGCCCTCGAAGCTATGGCCTGTGAGGTGGTGCCCATTGCAACCCGCGTCGGCGGAATTCCCGAGGTCATCGAACATGGCAAAAGCGGTTACCTGGCAAATGTGGGTGATGTCGACACGATGGCTCGGTATGCCACCGAACTGCTAAGCGACGATGCAGCCCTGCGCACGATGGCGCAGCAGGCGCGGGTGGCGGCGCAGACCCGTTTCTGCTCGAGCAAGATCATTCCGCACTATGAGGAGTTCTACCGCCGGGTGCTGGAGCGCTCTTCGTAGAGCGCCGCCGGGATTCCGGAACCTTCCCGCAGTATGGGGAACCGAAGCCGCACCAGAGTTCCCTTCCCACCGTGGCTTTCGATAGTCATCGTGGCCGTGTCGCCGTAAAGGACCTTGAGCCGCTCGGCAACGTTGGCCATGCCGATACCGGTGCCGCCGAGGCCATCCGGCCGCTCGATCAGCTGTGCCGCGCCCATGCCGATGCCGTCATCTTCGACCTCCACGATCACGTCTTTTGCGCTCAGCCGGCTCCGCAAGTAAATACTGCCGCCCTCCACCTTGGACGAGAGGCCGTGCTTGATCGAGTTCTCAACCAGAGGTTGCAGCAGCATGGCCGGCACGAGCATTTCCAGCGACTCCGGGTCCAGTTCCTTCACCACTCGCAGCTTGTCGCGCCCAAAGCGGACAACCTCAATGTCGAGGTAGTTGTCGATGAACTCCACTTCCTCGTGCAGTGGGACAAACGCGTCCGAACTGTTCAGCAGTCGTCGCAGAATCGTCGCCAGCTTGATGATCAGTTCGCGTGCCGTGTCGGGGTCGAAGCGCACCAGCGACGAGACGGAATTCAGGGTATTAAAAAGGAAATGCGGGTTGATCTGATTATGCAAGGCCTCCATGCGCGCCTGGAGCAACAGGCGCTCCTGCTCTTCCAATTTGATCTGAGTGCGCACGCCGCTAAAGATCTTGAGTTCGGTCCCGATCACCATGATCGACGCGGCGTAGATCGCCACTTCAACCCACGGGTTCGGACTCTCCTGGGTGAAGATGGTCCGGGGAAAGAAGCGCACCAACTCCGCTTGCATGAAGCGCAGCGCCACGATGGTCAGGAAAAACATGATCTGCCAGTCGAACCGTGGCGTTGGGAGATTGCGCCGAACCCAGCGGTAGATGCTGAGATCGATAAAGGGAGAAAATGACCAAATGTCTTCTTTATCGGGCACGAGATTCCGGAGTTGCCCGGCCACGAATCCGCACAGGACGTTGAACGGCAGGGTCACCCACTCGCCGTGTAATAGCGCGGGAAAGGCAAGCAGCGCGCCCCCGACTACTCCTGTTATCCGTCCGCCGATCACACCGAGCAGCAGGGTCGTTTCAAACGACAAGTCCCCTGCGGAGAAACTCTTCTGAATGAAACGGATCCACACTCCCAGCGCGATGGGAATGCCGAACCACAGAACCAGGTAGATTTTCTGAGCGGTGCGGCGGTCCTCACGGAATAAGAGCTTCTTGAACTCGAGCGACCGCACCAGGGCACTCGACACCGCTGCCGCGACGCCCAGCTTGATCAGTAGATTAACGAGAATGAGGCGCTGGTCCACGATAGAACTCGCTCTGGGAAATGTAGCACGAAGGGGATCGCAGACTTTTTCTTCCGGCAGGGGCTAGTCGGCGTTGCCAGCAACGCGGCTTGCCGTGTCTTTCGTGAACAACTGCCAACGAGGCCGTTTCATCCCCGCAACCGTGCTGCAGCTTCTGCCAGCGCCGCCTTGAGCCCCTCGGCCCGCGGAGCGCCGCCCTGCGCCATCTCCTTACTGCCGCCGCCCCGTCCTCCGAGCTTCGCGAGAGCCTCCTTCAACAGCGCTCCCATATCGAAAGGAAGCCCCTTCGACTGCGCAAACACCAGCGACACCGCACCCGATGTGGCGCCCAGCAGGGCAATCGCGTTGCCCTCAAGCCGGGTCAGCTTCTGCGCGAGCAGCCGGATGAAAACCAAGTCCCGCTCGGACTCGACGCGAACAATAATCTTGCGCCCGTTTGCCGGCGCCGCATCCGCGAGTAATTTTGCCGCTTGCAACTCGGCTACTTCCTCGAGCAGGTGTTCCCCCGACTTGCGAACACTCCGGATCTCATCCAGCGACTTGCGCACCTGCTGCGGAACATCCCAGATATGAGCGGAGAATAGGCCCGCCGCCTCGGCCAATGTGGCGTAGTCGCGTCGCGCAGTTGTGACCGCGCGCTGCCCACAGACAAATTCGACCCGAAAACCCTGCCGGACTTTCTCTGTCTTGCGCAGCAGAATGCAGCCAATCTGGCCGGTGCCGCGGACATGGGTTCCGCCGCACGCTGACAGGTCAAACTCCTGTATATCGATCAGCCGCAGCTCTTCTTTATCCGCCCTGGGGACTTTGCGCAGGCCAAGGCCCTGCGCCTCTTCCTGCGACACAAACTTGATCTCCACTGGACGGTTTTCCTGCACGATCTGGTTCGCGAGTAGTTCAGCCTGCTCGACCCGTTCGCTGATAAGAGACGGAGCATCCAGGTCGATCGAGCAATAGTCCTCGCCCATGTGAAACGAAACGGTAGGCAAGTTGAACAGCCGGACAAACGCGGCCGACAGCACATGTTGGCCCGAGTGCTGCTGCATATGGTCGCGACGGCGCGCCGGATCGATCGACCCGCGAATTCGGGTTCCCCGTTCGGGAGGCTTATCCGCTTCGATGTAGTGCACCACGCGGCCGTCTTCCACCTCAGCCACTTCGGCCACGCGCAGCTTGCCTGACGCAACGCCTGCAGCGGGAGAAATCCAACCCGTGTCATGAATCTGTCCGCCGCTGGTGGGGTAGAAGGCGGTGCGATCGAGGAACACACCGTGACGGCCGTTGATGTCCGCAGCTGGCACCACCTCCGTGATCTCGCCCTCGAACTCGTATAAGAAAGGATCGTGATAGTAGAGACGCTCAGTCATAAAAGAGCCTGCTCAATGAAACACCGAAAAAGGCGGCGATTGGGTTGGTCGAAGACTGACGACGGGAGACTAGCGGCTGCCCTCAGTACGGTCCGATAATTCCCGCAATCTGCCGCGACGTTGGCAGTTCGGAACGCGAAGTCCCTTTCGCCGCCTCGATCGTGTCCAGATATTTCAGTCCGGTGCCGGTATTAAAAAGGACGACCGTATCGTCGGGACCGAAGAAGCAACTATCATGCAGCTTGCGATACGCGGCCAGCGACGCTGCCCCTTCGGGCGCTGCGAACACACCCTCGACACGCGACCAATGCCGCATCGAATCCATGATCTCATCATCGGTGACTGCGACCGCGACGCCCCCGCTCTTTCTCAAGATGTCGAGGACCAGGTAGTCCCCGTACGCTTTGGGGACGCGCAACCCGGCAGCCTGGGTAGCGGCATTCGGCCACATTTCCGAGCTCTTCTTTCCCTCATCCCAAGCTTTAACAATAGGAGCACAACCTGCTGACTGCACGGAGACCATCTGCGGCCGCTCGGAACCGATCCAGCCCAACTGCTGCATCTCTTCGAAAGCCTTCCACATGCCGATCAATCCGACGCCGCCTCCGGTCGGATAGATGATTCCCTGAGGCATTTGCCAGCCGAGTTGCTCGGCGACCTCGTACCCCATGGTCTTCTTTCCTTCCAGGCGGAACGGTTCTTTCAAGGTAGAGACATCAAACCATCCTTCTTTCTCTTTGCGCTCGGCGACCATGCGCGCGCAATCGCTGATCAGACCGTCCACCAGAGTGACGTGCGCGCCGTAATACTCCGACTCGACGCGGTTGGCCATCGGCACGTCTTTCGGCATGAAGAGGTGGGCCTCGATTCCCGCCGCCGCGGCATAGGCCGCCAGCGCACCAGCCGCGTTCCCTGCCGAAGGGATTGCCAGCTTTTTCAGGCCATAGTGCTTGGACATGGTCACGGCCGCCGAGAGCCCTCGCGCCTTGAACGAACCGGTGGGATTGAGTCCCTCATCCTTTATGTAGACGTTGGGAAACTCGCGGCTGGGCAGCATCGGGGTGAAGCCTTCCCCGAGCGAAACCGGTTCGGCTTCGGGCAGCACTTCGGCGTAGCGCCACATAGTGCAGGTTCGACCCGCCAGGCGCGCCGGAGAAAACGAGGCCTTGATGACCGCCAGATCATATCGGACATACAGCACACCGCCGTCTTTGGGGCACACGGTTTGCGGAGTAGCAGCGGTCAGCTTCTGCCCACACTTGCTGCATTCCAGGTGCGTGATACGAGCCATGGAAGCTGAAGTCTAACACCGGAAGACGGGGGCTAGGCGACGTTCAGCCGCTTCAACAACCCTGCCGCCTTGCGGAACCAGGGTCGCTCCCTGCGCCGCAAGTAGCCTGGCATGGTGGGTTTCTTGGCGAGGATCTTCTGAGCCCATTCGCGGGCCTCTGCTGTGCGTCCCTGTGCGGCCAGGAACGTTGCGTAGTTGTAATAAGTTTCCGAGAGCGTCGAGATCACCGTGGCCTGTTGGAACCACTTCTCAGCTTTTTTCGGCTGGCTGGTATTCGCGTAGGCGTGAGCAAGAAGTCCCGCCGCCCTGTGGAAGTCGTAGCCCGCGTCACCCTGCACCACCCGTTCCAGGTCAGGCACGGCTGCCGCAAAATCTCCTAATTCGTTTTCGCATTCACCCCGCCGATAGAACGGATCGAGCGAGTCCGTCCGCGAGGAAATCGACTTGTCGTAGCACTTCCGGGCTTGCGCGAAATTCCCTTCCTCCATGTAGAGGTCGCCAAGCTCTTCGTAATTCCCTGCCGACGGATTATCCAGAACCGCGGCTTCCAACTCGCGAATCCGCTTTCGTCTCGGAAAAACCTTGAAAGAGCCGCGCAGGAGCCCCACATCCGGGAGCGCTTCGACCAGCAAATAAATCGTCGCCCCCGGGGGGCCGAGGAAAAGGATGATGTAGATCCAGTAGGTATCCGGACGACGCCGGATGAAGTGGATGATAGCTGCCGCCACCACCAGGAAGCTCCACGGGTTCAGAAATGCACTGAAGATACCCATGCGCGTGCTGCAATATAGCATGCGGACTTATCGGTGCTTCGCAGGCAGTCACAGCTTGAGTTACTCGCCCCGATAGAGGTTTCGCCGTCTGGATGCCCTGCTCATCGATGGTAAAATCACCTGTGGTCACGCCTTCCATCCGCCTGTTGGCGCTCGATATCGACGGCACCCTGCTCAACCCCCAATTCCAGATTTCCGAAGCCGACATGGCCGCCCTTCGCCGCGCCCGCGAGTTCGGGATCGAGATCGCGCTGGTCACCGGCCGGCGCCACGACTTTGCCCTTCCCATTGCCCAGCAGCTCGACTTCGATCTCTGGCTGATCAGTTCTAACGGGGCGATCACCCGCTCGCTGCAAGGGGAGACCTTCTACCGGGACCTGCTGCCAGCGGAAACCTGCCGCCAGCTCTGCCAGGCCATGGCGGGGTTTCGCGGCAACACGGTCCTGACCTTCGACAAGCGCGGCAAAGGCAGCATCGTGCTGGAGCACCTAGACGAGCTCGAAAACAGCATCCGGCGCTGGCTCGAAAAGAATCTGGAATACATCGATTTTGTGATCCCGGTGGAAAATGCCCTGGTCACCGATCCCGTACAAGCCATGTTCTGCGGCCCCATCCCGCGGATGCAGCAGGCGCTGGCAGCCCTGGAAGCCTGCCATCTGGCCCGGCAAATCACCGTGTTGCGCACCGAGTACCCCGCCCGGGACCTCTCCATTGTTGATGTCCTGAACCAGGGTTGTTCCAAGGGCCACGCCCTGGAGCGCTGGGCCCTGCACCGGGGGATTCCGCGTAGCCAGGTCATGGCCATCGGTGACAATTACAACGACATAGAAATGCTTGCCTTTGCCGGATACCCAGTTATCATGGGGAATGCGTCCGCGGATCTGCGGAGCCGGGGCTGGAAGGTAACCCTGCCCAACGACCAGAACGGCGTCGCCGCCGCCCTGGAGCCGGTGCTGCTTGGATCTGGAGTCTGGACGTAAGACGGCGGTTTGCCCGCGTCGTCCCCCCGCGCGCATTTCGGCAAGTCAGTTGTTCCGATCGTCTGCAATATGCACACGAAGGCAAAAATCGGCCTGATTCTTCTGCTCGGCCTGACGACGGGAATCGCCTCGGCCTCCGACGTTGCCATTCTGCGCAACGGGTTCACCATCCGGCACGAGCGCCGCATCTCATTTGGGTCCAACACTCGGCTTTATATCAGTGCCGATCAGACCAGCTTCGTCGACATTCCTACTGCTGAAATCGAACGCATCGAGCCTGATTTGACGCCCCCGCCGGAAGCCCCCACGGATCCTGCCCCTGCCATGGCGCCTGCCCCCGCTCCGGCTAACGCGAACCCGGGTCCGGTTGCTGTACCTGCTGCTCCGGTGACCGCCCCTATGCCGACGGCAACGGTGCAGCCACGGTTGAATATCCCGGATGCGGTGAGCCAGGCGAGCGAGCGCTACCGGCTCGATCCAGACCTTCTGAATAGCGTGATCCGCGCCGAGAGCGGCTTCAATCCGCACGCCGTCTCCCGCAAGGGTGCGCAAGGCCTGATGCAGTTGATGCCGGAAACGGCGTCCAAGCTGGGAGTGCCCAACGCCTTCGATCCCGGCGCCAACGTGGATGGCGGAACTCGCTATCTCCGCGAGCTTCTCGAGCGTTACAACTTCGACCTGGTAAAGGCCCTGGCTGCTTACAACGCCGGTCCCAAGCGTGTGGAGCGGTACGGAGGCGTGCCACCCTACTACGAAACTCGGGCATACGTCGCCAGTATCGTCCGCGACTTCAACCGCAAGAAGCTAGCGCAACAGAAGGCAGAGAAAGCAAGTCAGGCGCCTCCTGCCAAAGTAGCTACGAACAAGAAGCCGACCTCCCGGACTGCCGCCACGACAAAGCATCCTGCCCCGCCCACCGGGAACTGACGCGTCGGCTGCTTCACCTAACTCGCGTTGACCCCTGCCGTCCCGTCATTTACCTTGTGTTGTGCTCGTCGGTCGCCATCCATAACCGCATACCTCGGGGACTCCCTCTTTCATGGACAAGAAGCGCGCTCTTCTCACAGGAATTGCGTTTGCTGTGCTGGCGGCCCTGGTCTACACGCAATTCCGGACGTGGAAGAACTTCGACTGGGAACTGTTCCTGAGTCAAACGCACAACGTCAGCAAGTTCCACATCCTTCACGGCATCGCCCTGATCTACATTGCTTACGTGCTGCGCGCGGTGCGCTGGAAGATATTTCTGCAGCCGGTTCGCCCCGAGGCTTCCACCTGGAAGCTCATCGCCCCAACCATGATCGGCTTTACCGGCCTTGCATTGCTGGGCCGTCCCGGCGAACTGATTCGGCCTTACCTCATTGCCAAGCGCGAGAAGTTGCCGTTCTCATCCCAACTCGCGGTCTGGGCGGTCGAGCGCATCTTCGACATCGGGGGCTTTACATTTCTTTTTGTTCTGGCCGCGTTTTTTGCCAAGGCGCCACGGCGACTCGAGCACCACGACATTTTTCAGGAAGTTGGGCTGGTCCTCACCTTGCTGGTGGTCGGACTCACGGTGGGAGCGATCGTCGTCCATCGCAGCGGCGAAGCCTTAGCTAATTGGGTCGAAACCCGGTTCTCCCATCTGGCTTCCAACCTTGGACACCGCATCGCGTTGCGCATCCGCGAATTCCGCGGCGGCATGAACACAGTTCACAGCAAGACGTCACTGCTCGCCCTAATTGGGGTTTCAGTACTGATGTGGGCCATGATCGCGGTCGCCTACAAGGAAGTGACCTACGCCTATGGCGTGGCCTGCAATCCACAGGCTCCCACGGAAGTCTGCAAGCTGAAAATTCCACAGACGCAGGTTTTTCTGCTAATGGCTTCCAGTATGGTTGG
The DNA here is from genome assembly GCA_964641665.1 of uncultured Acidobacteriaceae bacterium. GTDB lineage: Bacteria > Acidobacteriota > Terriglobia > Terriglobales > Acidobacteriaceae > Gp1-AA133. The sequence continues at coordinate 50,097 of CAZXKO010000104.1, read as the reverse complement.
TTCCCTGATTCAGTTGCCAGGCGTCGGCGGTGGATCGCAACTGGCCACCATCAGCGTGCTTAATCACGTTTTCGACGTGCCCCCCGAACTCTCCGCCAGCGCCGGCATCATGCTGTGGCTGGTGACCTTTGTGGCGGTGATCCCTCTGGGCCTGTTGTTGGCCCACCGCGAGCGCCTCTCTCTCAGAAAGCTCTCCGAAGAAAGTCATCAGGCCGAAGAGGCACCCTCGACCGCCGACTCCACGGCCTAAGAACCGAATCCGCCTGATAACCTCCCGGTTTCCCCGCGAGCCGTCCCGGCATGCCTCGCCTGCTACAATTCAAAGTTACTGAAACACAAGGCTTAACGGATTCGTCAGCACCATGAAGTGTCCCTTTTGCGGGCATCTGGAAGATAAGGTTGTGGACTCGCGCGAGAGCAAGGAAGCCGAGTCGATCCGTCGTCGCCGCGAATGCTTGAAGTGCGGCAAGCGCTACACCACCTACGAGCGCATCGACGAGATTCCGTACATGGTAGTGAAGAAGGACGGTCGACGCGAAAAATTCGATCGTCAGAAAGTGCTCAACGGCTTGCTTCGCGCCTGCGAAAAGCGCCCGGTACCCATCGGCAAGTTGGAGCAGATCGTCAACGAAGCCGAAGGCTTCGTGATCGAGTCCCCCGAGCGCGAACGCAAGACCAGCGAAGTCGGCGAACTGATCATGAACCGCCTGCGCCGCTACGACAAAGTGGCTTACGTTCGCTTTGCGTCGGTGTATCTTGATTTCAAGGACGTGCAGGAATTCATGTCCGAACTCAAGGACCTGCTTAAGACCAAGGACATCGTCCCCGAGGCCCGCACCAAAGCTCCAATCAAAAGCTGACCCCCGAAAACAGGAATTCGCGCAGCAACGCTGCGCAGCGGATCAGAATTTATGGCTCATCGCATCACCCTTATTCCCGGAGACGGTATTGGCCCTGAAGTGGTCAACGCGACTGTTCGCATCCTCGAAGCCACCGGCGTGAAGTTCGAGTGGGAACGCTTCCAGGCGGGCGCCGAGGCTTTTGAAAAATACAAGGAGTACATCCCCAGAGAACTCAACGACTCCATCGAGCGCACCCGGGTTGGATTGAAAGGTCCGGTCACTACCCCGATTGGCGGCGGTTTTTCCAGCATCAACGTAGAGTTGCGCAAACGTTTTGAGCTCTTCGCTAACTTCCGGCCGATCCGCAACCTGCCCCACATCCCAACCCGTTATCCGGAGATCGACTTGATCGTTGTGCGCGAAAACACCGAAGGCCTTTACTCCGGGATTGAGCACGAGGTCGTGCCCGGCGTAGTGGAGAGCTTGAAGATCATCACCGAGAAGGCTTCCACCCGCATTTCGCGTTTCGCGTTTGAGCATGCTCGCAAGAACGGCCGCAAGAAGGTCCACTGCATCCACAAAGCGAACATTATGAAGATGTCGGACGGACTTTTCCTGCGCTGCTCGCGAACCGTCTCCAAGGAGTACCCGGAGATCACTTACGGCGAGCACATCGTCGACAACACCTGCATGCAACTGGTGATGAACCCCTACCAGTACGACATTCTGCTGCTCGAGAACCTTTACGGCGACATCGTTTCCGATCTGTGTGCCGGACTGGTCGGCGGCCTTGGCCTTGTACCGGGAGCAAACTTCGGCCACGAATGCGCTATTTTTGAGGCGGTGCACGGCTCCGCACCCGACATCGCCGGGAAGAATCTCGCTAACCCGACCGCCGTGTTGCGCTCCGCCTTGCTTATGCTGCGCCACATTGGCGAGCCCGACGCCGCGCTCCAGATTCGCAATGCGCTGGAGAAGGTCTACCGCACCCGCGACAAACTTACGCGCGACGTCGGTGGAAAGGCGGGCACGCTCGAATTCGCCGATGCAGTCATCGAGGAAATGCAGAAGACAGGGGTTCCGCGGCCCAGCACCGAGCCCGCGCGTCAGTGAGGCATGAGTGCGTCCAAAAATTACAACCTCGTCCGTTGACGCGCTGGCCCGAAACGAGTTAACATCCGGTCGCATTCTGGGGAACCTGTGGGAATGTTGCAAACCGAGAGGTGTCTGGGGATAGTTCTGTTCCAGCTAGGAGGACCAGACACGTTGGAAGCTATTCAACCCTTTCTTTACAATCTTTTCTGCGGTCCCGACATTATTGACTTCCCTTTTGCGCGCGTCGGCCGCCGTCCCTTGGCCAAGTTAATTTCAACCACGCGAGCCAAGAAAGTCCAACATCATTATTCCGTGATCGGCGGCGGCTCCCCAATCCGGAGGTTTACCGAAGCCCAGGCAAGAGCCCTCGAAAACCGGCTGAGCCTGTGCGGGATCAAGGCGCGCTGCTTCGTGGCCATGCGCTACTGGCATCCGTTTATCGCCGAGGCCATCAAAGATCTGCAGGCGTCGAACTGCGATGAAGTCGTACTCCTCCCTCTCTATCCGCACTATTCCAGCACTACCACGGGCAGCAGCTTGAACGAGTGGAATCGGCGTTTCCGCGGGGACATTCGCGTTTGGACTGTGGAGAACTTTTATCGCGATGAACTTTATCTCGATTCTGTGGTCGAGAAGATCGACGAAGCTCTTTCCCGATTCCCCGCGTCGAGTTGTCCAGAAATTCTCTTCAGCGCCCACAGCCTGCCGCAATCCATCATCGATAGAGGGGATCCGTACCAGCGCCAGATCGAGGAGGCCGTCAGCCTGCTGATGCAGCGCGGAGACTGGCCCAACCACAACCGGCTTTGTTATCAGAGCAAGGTTGGAGCCAGCAAATGGCTGCAGCCCTCGCTCCATCGCACGCTGCGCGATCTCGCGGCGGAAAAGGTCCGAGACATATGCGTGGTGCCCATTTCCTTCGTGTCCGACCACGTCGAGACCCTTGGCGAAATTGACCACGAAGCACGCGAAGCAGCAAGACACCTCGGCATCCGGCAATTCGAGATGACCGAGGGTTTGAACGATTCGCCCAAGTTCATCCATGCCCTGGCACACCTGGTATTGCGTGCCTTGGGAGATCGCACAGATCCAGCAATGCACGAGAACGGATCGGCGCCCTTGATGGCCGCCGACTAGCACGAACTAACACTTATTCTAAGGAGGACTCATGGCCGGTCCGGAGACCGATCCGGTCAAACAGAATCCGGAGGCAACCAAGGCACCGACGGCGCCGGCGACCAAGTATGTCGGCACACCTGCGGTTGGAACCTCGAAGGCCGCGGCTGCCGGTGGCATCGCTGCGGTTGGGCCGGACAACTCCGCCGTCGACCAGCGCCGCCGGCGCCTGGCGTGGATCGGCATTGGCGCCTTCCTGGGCGCTTGGTTCCTCGCCTTCTTCCGCTTCTTTCTGCCGCGCACTCTTTTCGAGCCGCGCACCTCGTTCAAAATTGGATACCCATCGGACTACGCGCTCGGGGTCGACACCAAGTGGCAGCAAAAGTTCCGCATCTGGGTCGATCGCACTCCCGATCGCCTGTTTGTGATCTACGCTCGTTGCACGCATCTGGGATGCACGCCCGACTGGAAACCAAGCGAAAACAAGTTCAAGTGCCCGTGCCATGGGAGTGGGTACGACAGCGAAGGCGTCAACTTCGAAGGCCCTGCGCCACGCCCCATGGATCGAGCCCACGTCGAGTTCGCGCCCGACGGCCAGATCCTGGTCGACGTCGCCAAACTCTACCAGTGGCCAAAAGGACAACCGAGTCAGTTCAACGATGGCGACGGCTCCAGCGGAGCCTGGTTGCGTGCGTAGTTGGTAGCGCCGGCATCTTGGCCTCGCAGCTTAGATTGAAAGGCCACCCGTAAGAAGTACGAGGACCGAATGGCTGAAGACAAACAGAACGGAAAAAACGGCGGCCGCGTCGGCTTGATTGACAAGGTCAAGGAAGACGTCCAGTCCCTCAAGACCGACATCCCGGCGAAAGCCAAAGAGCAGATGGAAGGTCTCAAGGACCCGACTAAGACGCAGGTCTACACCTCCATCTTCCGTCACAAGCACGACGATACGCCTCGCAACCGCGCTCTCGGTGTGCTCTCGAACGTATTCCTGCACCTGCACCCGGCCAAGATCAATCGCGACGCTGTTCGCTACAGTTACACCTGGGGCATGGGTGGAATCACGTTCTACCTTTTTATTGTCCTAACCTTCACGGGCGTCCTGCTGATGTTCTATTACCACCCGTCGAAGGTACAGGCCTTCCGCGACGTCCTCTATCTTGAACACGACGTCCCCTTCGGCAAGCTGCTGCGCAACATGCACCGCTGGGCCGCGCACCTGATGGTCATCGGCGTCTGGCTGCATATGTTCCGCGTGTTCCTGACCGGCTCCTACAAAAAGCCACGTGAGTTCAACTGGAACATCGGAGTGCTCCTGCTGGTATTCACGCTGTTGCTTTCCTTCACGGGATATCTGCTGCCTGACGACCAGCTCGGATTCTGGGCCGTCACCGTGGGCACTAACATGGCCCGCGCGACTCCGCTGCTCGGACACGAAGGCCCGTTCGGTCCGCAGTTAGGCATGACGCCGTATAACGACGTCCGCTTCGGCTTGCTGGGCGGATCGATCGTGGATGCAAACGCACTGCTGCGTTCCTATATCTGGCACTGTATCGGCATTCCGATCGTTGCCTCTGTTCTGATGATCGTGCACTTCTGGCGAGTCAGGAAAGACGGCGGCATCTCGGGTCCGGCCCCGGTAATGCTGGAATCCGAAGCCGACAAACCCCGGCGCGGCCCGAAAGCCGCCGGCGAATAAGTTCGCGTAGGGGCCGACGCCCTCGGGAACCTGCCCTGAGCGCAGTCGAAGGGACCTGCCGAGCAAAGCTCGGCAATCGCGAAGTAAAGGCAAGGCTCGAGGAGCACTCATGGACTGGCATCAACTTTGGGAAATCATCTCGGCCCCGGACAACGTCCCCATTGTCGGCCTCATTCCACTCCTGGCCTTCTACATCTATCTCGCGTGGAGGCAGGCCCACGCCAACGACCGGCTCATCGCCCAGCTCGAAACCGATCCCGCGCTCGCCAAGACGCATCACCGCAAGACCTGGCCATTCCAGGCTGGATGGCAAAAAGAAGTTCACGTCTGGCCTTTCCTGCTGCGCATCGAGTTCCTTGCCGCCATCATCGTCACCATCATCCTGATGGTCTGGTCGATCACGCTGAACGCTCCTCTGGAAGAGCCTGCAAATCCGAACCTGACGATGAATCCCGCCAAGGCTCCGTGGTATTTCCTGGGTCTGCAGGAAATGCTGGTCTACTTCGATCCGTGGATCGCAGGCGTGGTCATGCCCACCCTCATCATCGTTGGCCTGATGGTGATTCCCTATATCGACACGAACCCGATGGGCAGTGGCTACTACACGTGGAAGCAGCGCCGCTTCTCCATATCCACATTCCTGTTCGGTTTCATCGTCTTGTGGGTGGCGATGATCATCATTGGCACTTTTATTCGAGGCCCCGGCTGGCAGTGGTTCTGGCCCGGCCAGACCTGGGACCACAATCGCCTCATTTACGAAGTGAACCGCGACTTGCCTGACCTTTTTGGGATCACTTCGAACTGGGGCAAGGGCATCTTCGGTGCGATTGTTGTGGGAGGCTATTTCGCAATGGGCGGCTTCGCCGTCTTCTCCTATTTCCGTCGCTACATGCCCAAGGATTTCTCGCGCATGAGTCTTCTTCAGTTTTCCATCATGCAGGTCTTCCTGCTGATCATGGTCGCTCTTCCGCTGAAGATGCTCCTGCGCCTGCTGTGGCACATCAAGTACGTATGGATCACGCCCTGGTTCAACATTTAGCTGGTGGCTGTTGGTCGTTAGCGGATCGCAAGAAGGCAAACGCGAATACCAACGACTGACGACTAGCGACTGACTTTCGGAGGAAGCGGTGCCCGAAAAACCCACTCCAGAGAACGACCCGATCGTAACCAAGTCGTACGCGTGGCACTACATGCTGGCAACCGTCATCCTTATGGCGACCTTGCTCTGGGCGCTTTGGGACGAGGCCTTCGGCATGCGCCCGTGGAAGGCGTACCAGCACGTGTGGAAGCAGCGCTATACCGCGTTCCTGAAAACGGCGCGTTCGAAGTCCGCCGCGTCCCAAAAAGAAGTCGAGGATTCCTCCGACTATCAGAAGCTGAAACATGACCTGGAACAAGCCACCCAGCAGGCGACCCCGCACGTCCGCGAATTGCAGAAACAGATTGGCGACCTTAGCGCGAAAATCCTGGCGGTTCAAAGCGTGTTCACCGATCGCCGCGCTTACGTCAACGCTCTCACCTATCAGATCGAAACCAGCACCAGCCCGTCGTCGCAGCAAAGCATCAAGAATGACCTCAAGACCTATAAAGGAGAAAAGGCCACCGTCGATTATCCGGACGGGACGAAACAATCCTACAACTTTGAAGACCTCGAAAAGACTTACAACGACCTCAAAGATCAGCGCGCCAAACTGAACGCTGAACTGGGAGAGACGCTCAAGCCGGTCACCCAGGCCAAAACCGCCATAGACGACTACGTCAACGACCACATGGTCGATCTCACGCCGACCCAAATCGCGGGTCTGGAAAAGAAGACGGAAGATCTCGACCCGTCGATCATGCAGATCAACGTCGCCGAAGCCAACATCGTCGACCGCTGTGAATCCTGCCACGTCGGTATTCGCGAGCCGGTGAAACTCACTGCGGCTTCCATGAGCGCCAAAGGCGCCAAGGAACCCGACGACTACGCCAGGGCTTTCGTCAGCCACCCCGACAGAGATTTTTTGCAGGTGCACGACCCCGACAAGTTCGGCTGTTCGCCGTGTCATCAGGGTAACGGTCGCGCCACCACCAGCATCGAGAAAGCTCACGGCAACTACGAGCACTGGCTCTGGCCGCTCTTCGCGAAGCAAAACGTAGAAGCCGGCTGCCAAACCTGTCACGCCGCCGACATGATGCTGATTAGCGGCGACGTGGGCTGGACCATCAGCCACGGCAAGGACCTGTTCCGTCAGCGCGGCTGCATGGGCTGCCACCGGTACGAAGGCTACGACAAGGAACCCGAGGAACTGCAGTCCCTCAACCAGCAGATCAAGCAACTGGAGCAGGAAAAACGCGACAACGTGAAACAGTCGGCCTTCCTGATGAAGCAGGCCGACGCCGCGGAGAGCAACGATGAAGCGAACCGTCTGAACGAGCAGGCGGTCGGGTTAAAGGTGGCCAATAGCAAAATCGACGGCCGCCTGCAGCAGATCGACTTCCGCTCGCACAGCCTGATGCAGGACATGAAGAAGGTCGGGCCCAACCTGAAAGACGTCCGCCTCAAGCTGAACAAGAACTGGATTCCTATCTGGCTGAAGAAGCCCAGCGACTTCCGCCCCACGACCAAGATGCCGAATTTCCGCCTGACCGACGATCAGATCAAGGCCATCTCGGCGTACTTGTGGCAGTCTGGATTCACCGACCCGCTACCCCACCAGAAGCCCGGGAATGCGGACCACGGGAAAGAACTCTTCGAAACCCGCGGCTGCCTCGCGTGCCATTCCATCGGCGAAGGTGACGACCTGCAGGGCGGCACGTTCTCCGCGAATCTCACCCGCGTCGGCGAAAAAGCGAATTACGATTATCTCGTGCGCTGGATCCACAACGCCCGCGAGCGCACCCGCCCCTACTGCCCGTACGAAAAGAAAGACATCGGCCCCGAAGACTACGCCAAAAAAGGCTTGCCCTACGTCTTCGACCTGAAGCACAGCCGCTGCCCCAACGATGGCCACGAACTGCAAGTCCAGAACATGACCGTCATGCCCAGCCTGCGCCTCAGCGAGGAAGACGCCCAGGACATCGCGACTTACCTGCTGACTCAAAAGAAGCAGGAGCCATCTTCCTACGCCGACGCGTCGTTCATGGACGATCCCAAGCTCAAGGACGAAGGCAAGAAGTGGATTCGCCACTATGGCTGTGCCGGCTGTCACGAAATCTCCGGCCTGGAAGACGAAGGCCGCATTGGCACCGAACTGACTTCCGAAGGCAGCAAGCCGATCGAACGGCTCGACTTCGCGCTCTTCACCGAAGCCGCGCAGCGCGGCGGCAAAGAGCCGATTACCAACCCGGAAGATCTGGCGCGATTGCCCGAGGGTGCCGCGAAAGATCCCTGGTACGATCACAAGGGTTTCTTCGAGCACAAACTGGCCGAGCCCGAAATCTACGACAAGGGCATGATCAAGTCGGAGACCGAAGCCCTCCGCATGCCCAACCTCCATCTCACCAAGGATCAGGTCCAGGCTCTGACTACCTTCCTGCTCGGCAGCCAGGAGAGCGCTCTCCCCGCCGGCTACCAGTACCGCCCGCAAGACGCGCGCCACGACATCCAGGAAGGCTGGTGGCTCGTCACCAAATACAACTGCGTCGGTTGCCATCAGTTCTTCCCGGGTCAAGACTCCAGCCTGATGAAGATGAAGAAGTATCAGGACCCGGACTGGAAGGAGCAGTTGCCTCCCAAGCTTTATACCGAAGGCGCCCGTGTAAATCCGGAGTGGCTGCGCCATTTCCTGACCAACCCATCGCTCAGCGACACCGACACGAACCGCAATGGCGTGCGTTCCTACCTGAAGGTCCGCATGCCCACGTTCTCGTTCTCTGACGACGAACTCCGGAAGCTGGTGCGCTTTTTCCAAGCACTCTCGCAACAGCCCATGCCCTATATCCCGCAGCAGGTGCCGACGCTCAGCGCAAAAGAAACCGAAATGGCGCGGAGCTTGTTCTCGAGCACCGCGGCCCCCTGCCTGAAGTGTCACGCGACCGGCGACGCGCAACATGACGCCCACGCCACCGCGCCCAACTTCCTGCTGGCGAAGGACCGCCTGAAACCCGACTGGGTCGAGCGCTGGATTACCGATCCGCAGGCGATCAGTCCGGGTACCTCTATGCCCTCAGGCCTGTTCAACCGCGTGAACGACCAATGGGTCTTCGCCGGTCCAACACCGCCATCGTTCAAAGGCTACGATCAGGATCACACCAAGCTGCTCGTCGACTACATCTTCCAACTCACACCGGAAGAGCAGCGCCGGGTCGCAGCTTCGATGGGCCGATCGAGCGCCTCCAATGCCGCGCCGCGAACGAAGAAGCCCGTTGCTGGCGCCTCTAATCCCTCCATCCCGAGGGTCGCCACATCGGCAGGAGGTTCGCGTTAAAATAAGAGGTTTTCGTAGTGACACCCAAACCCCCAAGAAAGGTGTACACCATCATGAAGAAGACCTGGTTAGCAATGTTAAGCCTGCTAGCCCTTCTGGGCTTGTTCCTTCTCGCAGGTTGCAATAAGAAAGAGACCAGCGAATCCCAGCCTGGCGCAACCCCATCTGGAGGGTCCGCGCCCGCTGCCACTCCCATTGATCAAGCTACCGTTGGTTCCATCAGTGGCTCAGTGAAATTAGAAGGCGCGGCACCCAAGGCTCAAAAGATCGACATGAGCCAGGACCCCGCCTGCAAAGGCGTAAATGAAGCCGAGAATGTGGTTGCCGACAAAGGCGGTCTCGCTAACGTCTTCGTCTACGTGAAAGACGGGCTGGGCAACCGCACCTTCGATGTTCCGAAAGACCCCGTCGTCCTCGATCAGAGTGGCTGCCGCTATCATCCTCACGTCCTTGGCGTGATGACTGGCCAGACCATTCAGATCAAGAACGACGATCCCACCACCCACAACATCCATCCCACTCCCAAGGACAACCGCGAGTGGAACGAATCGCAGCCGCCCACAGCCGCACCGATCGAGAAATCCTTCGCCCGCGAAGAGATCATGCTCCCGGTGAAGTGCAACCAGCACCCCTGGATGAAGATGTACATCAACGTGGTGAAAAGTCCGTTCTATGCAGTGACTAGCCCGGATGGAAAATATGAGATCAAGGGCCTCCCGCCGGGCGATTACACGATCGCTTTCGTGCAGGAGAAGCTCGGCGAGCAAGACCAGAAAGTAACAGTCGGTCCCAAAGAGAGCAAGACCGTCGACCAGTCGTTCAAAGCCGGCGGCATGTAGTTGCCAGTCTGCTAGAATGCAGCGTCTCCGAAGATGGGCCGCTTCCCGCCACGCGGCCCACTTCAGGACATTGTCGATCTGGTCAGTCGAAGCGTTCTATAGGCAAATGGATTTTGGGCCAAGGAGCACGTTCTGAAGGGCATCACCACTTCTTATAACCGGCCTCATCACCTCTTCGCGGTGTTCACCGCGTGCTTCACCTTTCTTGTCATCATGGCCGGCGCGTCGGTCACCAGCAACGATGCGGGATTGTCTGTCCCCGACTGGCCTACGTCGTTTGGCTACCTCGTCAGGGTCCCGCACCTCGTCGGGGGTGTACGGTTCGAGTGGAGCCACCGCATGGTGGCCGGCTCTCTCGTGGTTCTCACGCTCGCCATCGCCGCCTGGACACTGCTGGTGGAAAAGCGTTCCTGGCTGCGCAAGCTGGCTCTGGCCGCGCTCGGCACGGTAATCGCCCAGGCCATCCTTGGGGGGATGACGGTGCTGTTCTTCCAGCCTCCCGCAGTCTCCAGTGCCCACGCCGCCCTCGCGCAAACGTTCTTTTGTATCGCGGTATGCATCGCCATGTTCACCGGGCAGAAGTGGGTGGAAGAGGTTCCGCAGGTTGAGTTCGACCGCCGCCGACCCAGCTTGTTCACGCTAACCTTATTGTCGATCGTTGTGCTGTATGTCCAGCTGATCCTCGGAGCGATGTTCCGTCACCGGGGCATGAGTTGGTGGCCGCACGTCGCCCATGCGCTCATCGTCACAGTCGTGCTCACCTGGACCGCTGTCCGGGCCTTGTCCGTGTACTCGAAAATCGAGTCGATCCGCAAACCGACCCTCATCATGTTCTCGCTGCTGATCACCCAGCTCTGTCTCGGCTTCGCAGCGTTCCTCACCCGCGTGGCTTGGGGAAGAAACGCCGTGCAGCCCGAACTCCCCATGGTCATCTCCACCGTCGCCCACGTCGCTGTGGGAGCCTTGCTGTTGGCAACCACCGTGGTCTTATCCATTCAGGTCTGGCGACACGTGCTCGTCGCCTTCGAAGAGCGTGTACCGGGCACCGAACGGACTCCGCAAGCCGCATGAGCATCGCGACCCAACCTCTGGCCATCCCGCGCAGTTCCCTGGCAACCTTGGCGCGCGATTACGCCGAGCTCACCAAGATGCGCGTCACGACTCTCGTCGTTATGACCGCATGGTGCGGCTATTATTTTGGCGCGATGAAGTCTGGCGTCGCTTCCCTTTCCTGGAATTTGTTTCATGCTCTACTTGGAATCGGGCTAGTCTCCGGCGGCACCGCCGCTCTGAACGAAGTCCTCGAATACGACATCGACGCCCGCATGCGCCGCACTGCTCAGCGTCCGCTTCCGGCGGGCCGCATGAGTCTTTGGCACGCGGCCACGGTTGGTGGCTTGATGACGGTGGGTGGTGCCTTCTACCTCGGCGCCTTGTTGAATCCTCTGACCGGCTGGCTGTCACTTCTCACCGCGTTCGTATACCTCGCTGCCTATACGCCACTCAAGAAAATCCACCCCATCTGCACATTCGTGGGTGCGTTCCCCGGCGCGATGCCCGGCGTCCTTGGTTGGACCGCGGCGCGGGGCCGCCTCGAGTGGGGCACGCTGGTGATGTTCGCCATCGTCTTCTTCTGGCAGTTTCCCCACTTCTTTTCGATCGCGTGGCTGTACCGCGAAGACTACGCAGCGGGTGAGATCCGGATGTTGCCGGTGGTGGAACCCGAGGGTAGATCGACGGCCCGGCGCATCATTCTCTACTCGCTGGTCTTGATTCCAGTGAGCATGGCTCCCACCTTGCTCGGAATGTCTGGCCGGATTTATCTGTTCGGCGCGCTGCTACTAGGTACGGCCCTGCTGTACGTCGGCGCGCGTCTCGCCAGTCTCCGAATGCCACTGACTGCCGCCCTTTCCAAGCAACGCGCCCGGCAGCTTCTTCAGGCCACCGTCCTCTATTTGCCCCTCCTGTTCGTCCTGATGATGCTGAATCGGGTATCGTCGTAGAATAGCCTGTGGCCTCCAAATCGCCCGCTTACGTCGAAATCGGACCCGAGACAGAAGCACCCGCCAGATCCGTCATCTCGGTCCAGAATCTCGTCCACCGCTACGAGAGCCGGACAGCGCTCGACGACGTCTCTTTTGACGTCCGGCCCGCTGAACTCTTCGGCCTCCTGGGTCCGAACGGCAGCGGCAAGACCACTCTGTTTCGTATTCTCTCGACCCTGATGGTTCCCAGCGCCGGGCGCGCGCTCATCATGGGTGTCAATGCCGCCAAGGACCCCGCCGCGTTACGCCGCCAGATTGGCGTCGTCTTTCAGTCTCCCAGCGTCGACGAGAAACTGACCGCCTACGAAAATCTCTGGCATCAGGGACATCTTTACGGCTTGCGCGGACAGGCCCTGCGCGCCCGCATCCAGGAGATCCTCGGCCGAGTGGGCCTTGCCGACCGCGCCAAGGAACTGGTGGAGACCTTTTCCGGTGGCATGGCGCGTCGCGTGGAACTGGCGAAAGGCCTGCTCCATCACCCTTGCGTCCTGCTGCTCGACGAGCCCACCACCGGCCTCGACCCGGGAGCCCGGCGCGATCTCTGGCAGTACCTGGGCACCCTCCGCGATCAGGAGCGCGTTTCCGTTATCGTCACCACGCACTTGATGGAAGAAGCCGAGCGGTGCGATCGCCTCGCGATCCTCAATGAAGGCAAACTGGTCGCGATAGGCACGCCCAACGAATTGAAACAGGAAATCGGCGGCGACATCATCTTGCTCGATGCGACCGGCAACGCCGAGTCCCTCGCGCAACGCATCACGGCCCGCTTCAGCGTGGACGCTACGGTTCTCGGCCGCCAGGTACGAATCGAGTTGGAGAACGGGCACCGCTTCATCACCGGAGTCGTGGAGGCCTTCCCTGGAGAAATCCAGGCGGTCAGCGTCAGCAAGCCCACGATCGAAGATGTCTTCATTCGCCGCACCGGTCATCGCTTCTGGACCGAGACGGAAGAACGGAACGGAAACGGAGCTTAGAAATCGGTTTTCTCAAGATTAGCGGAAACGACAAGGAGGTAAATTGCAACCCATGATGCTTCTGCTTTCCGTTGTGCTGGGCATTCTCCCATTGTTGGGAATTGTCTGGACCATCCTCAACGGCACCATCACCACGGTCGACGGCCTGTTCATGAGCCTGATCTTGCTGACCCTCTCGGGACTCTTCTTCCTCAACGCGCTGCTCGAATGTCGCGACTGTGGTTATGTGAAATTCGGCAAGCCCAAGGAAGCGCCCCCGGCGAAGAAAACGAGTTGACCGACTTGGCAACCCAAACCGTAACCGTTCCCGGATCCATCGCCCCAGCCTCTGCAGGCGTGCTCTTGCCCGCATTCACTCTGTGGTGGCGTGAACTCGTACGCTTCTACCGCCAACGCAGCCGTGTCATCGGGGTGATCGCATCCCCACTAGTGTTCTGGCTGGTGATCGGCTCGGGCTTCGGAACCTCGTTCCGTTCCGGCAACAGCCCCGGTCAGCAGCCCTACCTAAACTACCTCTACCCCGGCGCGCTGATCATGATCGTGCTCTTCACCAGTATCTTCACCATGATGTCGGTGATCGAAGACCGCAAGGAGGGTTTCTTGCTTTCGGTGATGGTGGCGCCGGTTCCGCGGTCGGCCATTGTTCTCGGAAAGGTTCTGGGTGGAACGACGCTGGCGGCCGTCCAAGGCTTCATTTTCCTTGTCTTTGCGCCGCTGGTTGGGGTGCACTTTGGATTTGTCATGTTCTTGCTTGTCGTTTTGACCATATTTCTCGTATCGTTTGCCCTCACTGCGCTGGGATTCGCCATCGCGTGGCCCATGGACTCAACCTCGGCTTTTCACGCCATCATCAACCTGTTCCTGATCCCGCTCTGGTTGCTTTCGGGTTCGATGTTCCCGTTGAGCGGCGCCTCGGTCTGGATCCGTATCCTGATGTGGATCAACCCACTAACCTATGGCGTGGAAGCGCTACGGAACCTGTTCTATCCGGAGGCCGTGGCTCAGTTCACACTGCAGTCGTCGATGGCGACCCTGATCCTGTTTTCGCTCTTCACGTTCGGCCTGGCCTTCTTCATGGTGAGCCGCAGAACCACCAAACCGGCTGCTTGAAGCCTTCAGGCGACGCTGCCCACGAACCCATGCCCGTACCCGAACAATTCGCCATCTTCCCCGTCATCAACGCATCGCTGAACGGTGCCAGCACTGCCCTGCTCCTCACCGGTCGCTGGATGATCAGCCAGAGGCACATCGCCGCCCACCGTGTGGTCATGCTCACCGCCATGGCCACATCGACGCTGTTCCTCATTTCGTATGTCTACTACCACGCCAACGTCGGCTCCGTCCGCTTCCAGGGCACAGGATGGTCGCGCCCGGTCTACTTCAGCATCCTGATCTCGCACGTCCTGCTCGCCATCGTGATCGTCCCCATGGTCATCACCACGCTGAGCCGCGCCCTGCGCGAGCGCTTCGATCGCCATCGCGCCATTGCCCGCTGGACGTTTCCGCTCTGGCTTTATGTTTCCGTTACTGGAGTGCTCGTATATTTCATGCTCTACCACTGGTTCGCAGCACCGGCGCCGCCAGCGTATTCCACGGGCCTAGCGGGTTTTTCGGCGTTCGCTCACTGGCTCTGCGGTTAGAGTTTCTGTCGATGGCTACTGTCCGACTCAAGATCGACGTATCTGGCACGCTCGGGAACGAGGCCTGGACGCAACTCCAGCAATTCGACCAGATCCAGAGCGCCTCTTTTGGTCCACAATTCGGATCCAGCGGCCCGTGCAAACACCCACCAACCGCACCACACGCGAAAGGCGAATGGATCGGCGCGGAAATCCATCTGCAGACGCCGCTGTTGGCCCAGTACGCGGTTTCCCACTATCTCGAACAAGAAAGGGTGCTCGATGCCGATGTCATCGAGTAGTGTATAGTCCTTCGTCGTGTCCGCAGACCCAGTGATTCCCGCAGAAACCGTGCCCGAGCCGCCCGCCAAGCGCCCCGGTATGTCCACCCGTCATCGCGTCCTCTTCTTCGTCACGGGCTGGTTGCTCGTGCTCATGCCCTTCCTCTTCTGGTGGAACACCTGGTTTGGCCGTCATCTTTCCGACAAAGAAGTCACCGAATATCTGCAGGACGATCGTCATCCCCGCCACATCCAGCATGCTCTCATACAGATGGGCGAACGCATGTCGCGGCACGATACCTCGGTCGCACGCTGGTATCCCGATCTCGTGCGCCTGTCGGCCCACTCGGTCGAAGAAGTCCGCAACACCGATGCCTGGGTCCTGGGCCAGGACACTTCCGGCTCCGGATTCCACGACGCTCTGTTGAAGATGCTGGGCGACCCCTCACCGCTCGTGCGCGGCAACGCCGCCCTGTCCCTTGTCCGCTTCGGAGATCCCTCGGGCCGCCCGCAGATTGTCGCCCTGTTGCAGGGCGCGAAGATTACCGCCCCGAGTGCTGGGCGCATCGTCGACGCCGACCGGCCTGGCACAGCGATCCACCAGGGTGGCCTGATCGCCAAGCTGCAGACCGAAGGTCAGACTGTCGAACTCCGCTCTCCTATCTCCGGCCGCATTCGGAACCGCTTCGCGCAGACGGGCCAGTCTGTCTCGGCAGGCGCGGAAATCGCCACGGTCGATCCTAGCTCCGACCAGGTCTACGAAGCCTTGCGCGCGCTCTATCTCATCGGCCAGCTCGATGACCTGCCCGCCATCACCCCGTTTGAACGAGAATTGCCTGAAGTCGCCGACCACGTCCGCCGGCAAGCCGTCCTGACCGACAAAGCGATTCATGCGCGAGCCAGCGGCCCAACCTGAAGCAGTTCGGAAAAGAGGCGCCAGGCCGGCCCCCGCAACAAAACAAAACGCGCGCCGCAGCGCGCGTTGTATCGCTTGTGAGCTGACGACTGAAGACTTGCGACTGACGGCTAGATGGCCATTACTCCCACTTCCTTCTCCACCTCGGCCGTATCCACCATCACGATCGCGTCCCAGGGGCAGCCATCCAGGAAGCAGCCATCGGGCCCCTTACTGATGCACTTCTTGCAGCCAATACACAAAATCGGATCCACCTGGATCCGCCCGAACGGCGGATGATCCTCGTCCGGCACCCAGAACATGCAGTCGGCTACAGGGCAATACTCGACGCAAGCCGGTGAGCCTGCACATCCCGTGCAGCACTCCGTAATCACGGCCAGCTCTTTGGGTTTCTTTTTGCGAGGCGTATGCAACCCGGTGGATTTAGGCTCAAACTTGAGTTCGTCCGGAACCATCCCGGCGGCTTTGTTTACAGTGGTTTCGGCAGCCATGTCGCTTGGATTATACCCTGAAAGCTCGCTCCAAGCCTCGTCCCCTTTCGCAAGACTTCGCGGGACCCGTCACACCTCGCTGGTCCAGATACCACACTTTCCACCTGTCCGTTTCTGCTATAGTGACCCTCCGAAGGAGCCCGCACTCATGGCAAAAAGCGTAAATAAAGTCATTCTTATCGGTAATCTCGGCAAAGATCCTGAAGTGAAGTACACGCCGCAAGGCACGGCCGTCGCCAAGATCACCCTGGCCACAAACGAGTCCTACAAGGACAAGTCCGGCCAGTGGCAGGAGCGCACCGAGTGGCACAACGTCGTTCTGTGGCAGCGTCTGGCCGAAATTGCCGGCGAGTACCTGAAGAAGGGCAACAAGGTCTACATCGAAGGCCGCCTGCAAACGCGCTCCTGGGACGACAAGCAGACCAACCAGAAGAAGTACATGACCGAAGTTGTCGCCGGAACGATGGTGCTGCTCGGTGGACGCGGCGAGGGCGGAGGCGGTGGCGAAAGCGGAGGATCTCGCGCGTCGGCCAATCACTTCGATCAAAGCGCGCCAGAACCAGAGCCCGCGCCTGCCGGTTCGCCGATCACGGATGAGGACATCCCGTTCTAGCCGCATACCGAAAGGCACGAGATTTGTATCAGGGCATGCCTTCAGGCGTGCCGCAAGTGCCGCAGAATGAATCGCGCCTTTAGGCGCTGCAAGGCAGGGAGCGCGTTG
Source organism: uncultured Acidobacteriaceae bacterium (assembly GCA_964641665.1). Classification (GTDB taxonomy): domain Bacteria; phylum Acidobacteriota; class Terriglobia; order Terriglobales; family Acidobacteriaceae; genus Gp1-AA133. The sequence continues at coordinate 33,050 of CAZXKO010000104.1, read as the reverse complement.
TTCAACCGACCTGCGAGCAAGGGCTGCAGCTTCAACTTAGGAGGTGTCCCCATGTCCTCCCTCGCCACTAAAACCTGCGTTCCCTGCCGCGGCGGAACTCCGCCCCTCAAGGGTCCTGAGCTTCACGATCTCAGCCACCAGCTCCCCAACTGGCAGGTGATCGACGAGCACCACATCACCCGCACCTTCACCTTCCCGGATTTCCAGAAGGCCCTCGACTTCGTAAATCGCGTCGGCGCGCTGGCCGAAGAACAAGGTCATCATCCGGACATCCTGCTGGCGTGGGGCAAGGCCGAAATTACCCTATGGACGCACGCCGTCAAAGGCCTCAGCGAGAGTGACTTCATCATGGCGGCAAAGATCGATCAGCTCTCATAAGCGCAGGCCGGCCTTCCCGCTGTCGGGGCGACCCCGTCGGATTTCGAACTGAGCGGCGGTTTGCCCGGACAGTGTGCAAGATCTTTCACATCCGTCCGCCCCTGCCGCATTTTGTCAACTCCGTAGCTCCATCCCAAAGCAACTCAATCGAAAGGGGTTACTCAGTTCGACTCCCCCTCGATGGAAGCCAACACAGATTCGGTCCTTAGGCACAGCGTTTGCAATTAGTCATGGCCGGAGGAACTGAATCGGATGTCTTCACGGGCCCCGAAAGCTTTCATACTTCTCTTGTCCCTAATGTTATTGACTTCTGCCTTCATAGAGCGCCGGTCCGCAAGCGCGCCCCGATCCCTGGGACTGCTCGGCGGCGGCCTGGTCTGCCTGGCGGGGCTTTCCCGCCGGCACTTTGCCAACGAAGAATAGTTTCCGCGACTTCACCCTCGTCTCAAAACTCGTCCGGCCCGGGAGCCAGTCTCCCGGGCTCTTTTTTTGAGACATGGCATCCATCGCTTTTGACTGCTTCTTCACCGCCCCTTGATTGACTACGTCGATCTAGCCGCTCTAAGATTCGCCTTCCGCTGTCACGGCAATATCATTACGCGATCCCACCATAAGGAGTGCTTTCATGAAATTACGTGTCCGCGTGCTGGCTTGCCTCATTGTGTTCAGCTCACTAGCAACCGCCCAAGATGGCGAGATCGTGCCGAATGAAAATCTTGTGGTGGACGGCGTACCTAAGATTCCGGTTTCTCTGGCCGAGACCGTAGAGCGCTACAGCAATTTCCGATCTGCGGGGTTTGCCAGCTGGCATCCAGTAGGGCGCGAAATGCTGATCGTGACGCGATTTGCGGACACCTCCCAGGCGCACCAGGTAAAGTTCCCGGGAGGCGCCCGCACGCAGCTTACGTTCTTTGCGGATGGAGTATCCAACGGCATCGCGTACGAGCCGGTCAAGGGCGATTCGTTCATCTTCTTGAAAGACGTGGGCGGAGGCGAGTTTTTTCAGCTCTACCGCTATGACCTTGCGTCCAGCGACGTTACGCTACTGACAGACGGGAAGTCGCGCAATACCAGTCCACGGTGGTCTTACCAGGGCGACCGCATTGCGTTTGGCTCTACGCGCCGCAACGGCAGCGACGTGGACATCTGGACCGTAAGCCCATTCGATCCGTCCAGCGCACGCATGGTGGCGCAACTCGAAGGGGGAGGCTGGGAGGTTTCGGACTGGTCCCCGGATGGCACGAAGCTGCTGGTTCTCAATGGCATCTCCGTCACTGAGACGTACGTCTGGATGATTGATGTTGCGTCTGGCAAGAGGGAGTTGTTGACGCCCAAAAAGGGCTCTGACACGGTCGCCTACAACAATGCGAGGTTCGCCAAGGACGGCAAGGGTGTCTTCATGACCTGCGACCAGGGATCCGAGTTCCAGCGGCTAGTTTTCATGGATTTGACCAGTAAGAAAACAGATACTTTGACGCCCGACTTGAACTGGGACGTTGATGAATTCGACCTTTCCGAAGACGGCCGCCGGATCGCGTTTGAAGCGAATGAGGACGGCATCAGCATGCTGCACGTACTTGACATGGCCACCCGAAGAGAGGTCGCCCTCCCAAAACTGCCGGTCGGGGTGCTTTGGGGCGTCAAATGGCATGCAAACAGCCACGAATTCGCATTCAGTCTAAGCACGGCCAGCCAGCCCTACGACGTGTACACCATCGAGGTCGACTCCGGACGGCTCGAGCGCTGGACTTACAGTGAGACCGGCGGCCTGAACGCCTCCAACTTCGCCCAGCCGCAACTCATCCACTGGAATTCCTGGGATCGTCGTTCGATTTCAGGCTTCCTCTACAGGCCCCCGGCCAAGTTTTCTGGCAAACGGCCAGTGATCATCGATATTCACGGAGGGCCCGAAGGCCAGTTCCGTCCCGATTTCAACGAGAGAGATAACTACTATCTGAGCGAACTGGGCGTCGCCATGATCTACCCCAATGTGCGTGGTTCGACGGGCTACGGCAAGACGTTTGTTGCGCTCGACAACGGAATGCTGCGAGAGGGCTCCTACAAGGACATCAGTTCCCTTCTCGACTGGATCGCGCAACAACCGGATCTTGATGCGAAGCGGGTCTTGATCACTGGCGGCAGCTACGGTGGATTCATGACCCTGACGGTGGCGACGAACTACAACGATCGCATCTGCTGCTCCGTGGACATCGTTGGCCCCTCGAACCTGGTAACTTTCCTGGAGCACACTTCGGGCTACCGTCAGGACCTGCGCAGGGTAGAGTATGGTGACGAACGGGACCCTAAGATGCGTGCTTATCTCGAGAGCATCGCGCCCGCTAACAAGGCTCAGAATATTACGAAGCCGTTGTTCGTCGTGGCGGGCAAGAATGATCCGCGCGTTCCGGCCAGCGAGAGCGAGCAGATGGTAGCCGTCGTACGGAAGAATAAGACCCCGGTGTGGTACTTGCTGGGTAAAGATGAAGGACACGGATTCCGGAAAAAGAAGAACCGGGATTTCCAGTTCTACGCGACCGTCATGTTCGTGAAGGAGTACCTGTTGAAATAGTTCCGGGCTAGTTCAACTCCGTGTTCAGCAGGTTGGCAAGGCGGGCGCCGGCTAAAGCAACCCGTTGCATCGCCAAGGTTCGAGCCGCGTCCGTATAGGCCGCGGTGATCGTGAAGGGTCCAGCCCCGGCGCCAATCGGCGCGACGTAAACGGCGTTGTTTGCGGCTTCGAAGCTTTCCATCACCCAGTCCGCAGCGTCGGACTTGCCGGCCTTGGTCGGATCGGGAGCGGGCAGGCTCTTCCCCACCGTGACCGCGGTGTTCGGGTTCGAGCTGGTCCCGAGAATGTCGTCCCAGAATGCGTGCAATTCACCGCTGCAGCCGGGATTGCAGATGTCGACCAGGTTGCCGCCTGCGTCACCGTCGGGCTGGGTGCTGCTGACGCGGGTGGCGCTGTGCAACGGTTGGTGCACATCTCCCACCAGGTGAAGCAGCCACGTCAAGTCGTAGGACTTCAGCCGATCGGGATCCGTGGACGCCAGCATGCCGCGAAAAATTCCAATCCGCTCCTCGACATTCGGGACGGGGATGGCGGGAAGCGCGGTGCCATCCTGCGTGAACGGTGTGTCCACGAAATGCCAGTAGCGATGGCGAAGGTGGTCGCTGTAGCCCGTGTTTTGCGAAGATGGTGGGCCGTCAGGGCGATTCCCCTTATCGCTGCCGTCTTCGGTGTAGTCCGCCTCGCGCTTGATCTGGTCAGGCCAGGTGGCAGCGATCATGAACACCATCATGCGTTTGAATTTTGCCGGGGTTCCCGCTGGAACCTGTGTGAGCCATTTTCCGTAGTCAGGATTCTTTTGCAGCAACACACTGACCCGGTTTTTCGTCTTGGTGGTCAGCTGCTCGTAGGCAGCGTACGCAACGGTCATATGCCCCAGACCGTTCCATCCGTACGCAGGCAGATTCATGCCGACCATTGCGATGGCGAGCAGGGCGATCAGGCGGCGGCTTCTGGTCATGTTGGAACCTCCCAGAAAATCGGATTTCAACTCCCCAAGCTCGATTCCAATGGCCTTACACAAGCTCCGCGAAGGCCGCGAATATAGCAGCGCGGGCCCGCGAGTCAGTGGCTTTCCGATTCCTGTTTCGATTCCAGGACAGAGCCTCGCGCGGGCGCGCAAAATCGAGCGGGACACAGAGGCCGGAACTGGGGCACACGTATAATTCCCACCATGCTCGACGAGCAGGCATTCCGCAACCACTGCGACGCGGCCTTCGCCGCCCTGAAGAAGAGCCTCTACGCGGCCGAGGACTCCGCCGACTTCGAGGTGGAGGATCAGTCCGGGGCGCTCCACATCAGCTTCGCGGATGGCGCCCGCTTCGTCGTATCCCCCAACGCCCCTGTACGCCAGATATGGATCTCGGCCCTGACCACCAGCTTCAAGCTGGACTGGTCAGAGGCGGATCAGGATTTCGTGCTGGCGAAGACTAGCGAAAAACTCCGGCCCCTCATGGCGAGACTGATTAATCAGCAACTCGGCGAAGACACGGTGCAACTGCGGTAGAAGCGAGAAGAGCTTTAACGCGAAGAGAAACCCTTCGAGTCCCTTGCGGCCCCTTTGCGACCTTTGCGGTTAAGAGCTTTTTGGCTCTACTGTGTAGACCAGTCACTGTTTAGGGTGCCTCTCTGAGCCGAGGGTGTCTAAGCCAGTTCGGCGGCCTGAGCGCCGGAGTCGAGTTTCTGCCGCAGGTGAGCGGCGATTTGCTTGCCGTGGAAGCGGCCGTTCTCGATGAAGATTTCGCTGGTGCGCGATCCTGCCACGATTACCCCCGCCACGTAGATCCCCGGCACGTTGCTCTCCAGCGTCTCCGGGTCGCACACCGGACGATTCTGCAAGTCCGAAAGTTCCAGCCCGACGCTGCGCAGAAAATCGTAGTCGGGATGGTAGCCGATCATGGCAAACACAAAATCGTTGGCCAGGCGCAGCGGACCGTTCGGGGTGTTCAGCACCACATGATCCGTGCCGATCTCCCGCACCGAGCTCTTGAAGTATGCCGCGATCTCGGAGTTCTTGATGCGGTTTTCGAGATCCGGTCGCACCCAGTACTTCACTCCCGGAGATATCTTTTCGTCACGGTGCACCAGCGTGACCCGTGCCCCGTGCCGCCATAGGTCCAGCGCAGCCTCAGCTGCCGAGTTCTTCCCCCCAATAACGACTACGTCGCAGTCGTAATACGGATGTGGCTCCTTGTAATAGTGAAGAACCTTGGGCAGATCCTCTCCCAAGACATTGAGCATGTTCGGAAGATCGTAGTATCCGGTCGACAGGATCACCTTCCTGGTGCGGTAGTCATGGATCTTTCCCGAGCGATCGGTGGCGGTGACCCGGAAGTCGCCATCCTGCCCCGTTACCGTCTTCACCCACTGGTACTGATGAATGTGCAGGTGATAGTGCTCGGCCACGCGCCGGTAGTATTCGAGCGCCTCCTGGCGGGTGGGCTTCTGATTCGAACACGCGAACGGGATGTCGCCAATCTCGAGCAGCTCCGGCGTGGTGAAAAACACCATGTTCGTGGGGTATTGGAATACCGAATTGACCAGGCATCCCTTGTCGAGAACCACGGCCTTCCGACCGATCTTCTGCGTTTCGATCGCGCACGCGAGTCCGGTAGGACCAGCACCAATCACCAGCACGTCGGTCCAACTCTCCGGACGAGAGTCGGTCTGCTTCCTCGGCAATGTCGCGGGGATATATTCCGTTGTGGCCAAAGTGGATCCCTGGGGTCAGCGGCGGCGGTGCACGAGGCCCCGAACCCGCTCGAACGATTGATTTTAGCATGCGACCGCGAGGCGCCTTTTTTGCCCTCGCAGAGCCGTGTGTCGCTGAACATAACCGCTTGGGTCATCCGCGTTATACTTTTGGGTTCCTCGTGCATTTCCGTATGGCTTGAGTCCTCATCAGGAAGGTGCTATGGCAACATCCCTCGAACCGGCGGTAGGCACGCGCATTGAATCCGACAGCATGGGGAAGATCGAAGTCCCCGCCAACGTCTACTGGGGCGCCCAGACCCAGCGATCGCTCCTGCACTTCAACATCGGCCGCGACACCATGCCCCCGGAGTTGATTCGCGCCTTCGGAATCCTCAAGAAGGCCTGCGCGCTCGTCAATCAGGACCTGGGCAAGCTCTCGGCCGACAAAGCCAAACTTATCGTCCAGGCCGCCGACGAGGTCATCAGCGGCAAGCTCAATGACCAGTTCCCCTTGCGCATCTGGCAGACGGGCAGCGGCACCCAGACCAACATGAATGTGAACGAGGTCATCTCCAACCGGGCGATTGAAATCGCCGGCGGCGAGATGGGATCGAAGAAGCCGATTCATCCCAACGACGACGTGAACATGTCGCAGTCGTCGAACGACACCTTCCCTGCCGCCATGCACATCGCCGCGGCAGAACGCGTGAAGAACGCGCTGATTCCGGCCATCCAAAGCGTGCACGATGCGATCGCCGCCAAGGCCCGGCAGTTCAACGACGTCGTCAAGATCGGTCGCACGCATTTACAAGACGCGGTGCCGCTCACCGTTGGGCAGGAGTTCGGTGGTTGGGCCAGCCTGCTCGAACGCGACATCAAGCGCCTGGAACTAGTGCTAGGCGGCCTCTACGATCTCGCCATCGGGGGAACCGCGGTGGGCACCGGCCTCAACGCGCATCCTGAATTCGCCGAGCGCGCCGCGAAGAAGATCGCCGAACTCACCGGACTTCCCTTCCGCTCTCATCCCAACAAGTTCGCCGCGCTCTCCGCGCACGACGAGATCGTCTTTGCTCAGGGAGCACTCGAAACCCTGGCGGCGTCGCTGATGAAGATCTCCAACGACATCCGCTGGCTGGCCTCGGGTCCACGCTGCGGGCTAGGCGAACTTTCCATCCCCGAGAACGAGCCGGGCTCGTCCATCATGCCGGGCAAGGTAAACCCGACCCAGAGCGAAGCCATGACGATGGTGTGCGTTCAGGTGCACGGCGCGACTGCCGCAGTGGGATTTGCCGGTTCGCAGGGAAACTTCCAGCTCAACGTGTTCAAGCCGGTGATCATCTACAACTTCCTGCACTCGGTCACGCTCATTACCGACGCCTGCCACGGCTATGTCGAGTACATGATCAAAGGTATCGAGGTCGATCACGCCAAGGTGGACTGGTATGTGAAGAACTCCCTCATGCTGGTAACCGCACTGGCTCCAAAGGTCGGATATGACAAGGCGGCGAAGATTGCCCACACCGCGCACGTCGAGCACATCAGCCTGCGCGAAGCGGCGCTCAAGCTTGGTCACCTTAGCGGCGAAGAATTCGATCAGCTGGTGCGCCCGGAGAAAATGACAAGGCCATAAGTCGAAGTTTCGGGTTGGAAATCGGTCGAAGCGGTGCGCTCCCACTCGAAACTTGAAACCCGGAACTCGAAACTTCTTTAGTAAGCCCAGCGCAGCAGCGTTGCTCCCACCGTAAAGCCCGCGCCCACCGAGGCCAGCAGCACCAAGCTCCCCTTCTTCAACTTCCCTTCCTGGCGTGCACTGTCCATGGCCAGAGGAATCGTTCCCGCCGTCGTGTTTCCGAAACGGTCGATGTTGACGATGACGCTCTCCGGATGCAGCCCGAGTCGATCGGCAGTGGCCATGATGATGCGTCGGTTGGCCTGGTGGGGAATGAAGGCGTCGATGTCAGTACCCTTGAGGCCGTTGCGCCCGAGCAGTTTCTCGCACAACTCGGTCTGCTTGCGTACAGCGAACTTGAAGACGGCCTGTCCATCCTGGTGCACATAGTGCATCTTCTTGTCGACCGTCTCGTGGCTCGAGGGATTCAGGCTCCCGCCGCCGGGCATGTACAGGGATCCCGCCCCCGAACCGTCCACCTCGTGCGCAAAGTCGATCAGGCCGAGCCCGTCTTCGTCGGCCGGTTCCAGGATCACGGCGCCCGCCCCGTCGCCGAAGATCACGCAGGTCGCGCGGTCGGTGTAGTCAATGATCGACGACATCACATCGGACCCGATCACCATCACCTTCTTGTGGACGCCAGTTGCCACGAACTGCGCCCCATTCTGCAGGGCGTAGAGAAAGGCAGAACACGCGGCGGAAAGGTCGCAGCCCCAAACCCCTTTCGCCCCGAGCTTGTGCTGCACCAGGCACGCGGTCGAGGGAAAGAACATGTCGGGGGTAACCGTGGCCACGTAGATCGCCTCGAGGTCTGAGGGTTCCAGTCCTCGCTCGGCCAGCGCTTTCTTGGCTGCTTCGACCGCTAGGTCGCTGGTCGCGACTCCCTTGTCAACCAGGTGACGTTCACGAATGCCCGTGCGCTCCAGGATCCACTCGTTGGAGGTTTCGACCATCTTTTCCAGGTCGGCGTTGCTTAGAACGCGAGGCGGAACATAAGTACCGAGGGCGCTGATCTTCACGCGCACAGGCTTGGTCACTCTCCAGGTCTCCGGTCAAGAAATAAGAACCGATCATTGTGCGGCACGGCCGCCTGCCCTGTCCAACCCTATATAGCGCATCGGCTTGGATGAATGACTGGAAGCATCGCTGTTCCCGCGCACGTCGAGAACGAAGTTACTTTCGGACATGTACGGTCACGGCACACATGCCCTTCTCATAGTGGCCGGAAACTCCCGCGGCCTCCCGCCCTCCAGCCAGCAAAACCCGCGCCGGATACCGGGTTTCGCGTGCACTGCTGAGACCTACTGGGGTCGTTGCGACTTCGACTACGCTCCTCGCACTGCACAAGGCTCTGAATTCGGGTTGCTGGCAAAAGGAATCAGAGATGATGAGGATGGCAGGAATTCGATCCGCTCGCATCGTATCCACTGTCGTCCTCTCGGTGGGGTTGGCGTGGCTCACGGACTGCGCCGCCATGGGCGGAGGCGGTTCCAGCGGCTCGTCATCCTCGGGCGTAACGGTATCACCAGCAACGGCCGATGTGCGCGCTGGAGACACCCAGCAGTTCGGCGCCAAGGTCTTCACCATGGACCAGACCGCGACCTGGGCCGTGAATGGAACCACAGGAGGCAATGCAACGGTAGGCAGGATCAACACGACTGGCGTTTACACCGCTCCGGCAGCCCTCCCCACCCCCAACTCCGTCAGCATTGAGGCTACCTCCTCGTCCAACCCTTCGCTCTCCGGCAAGAGCAGCATTACGCTGGAGAATCCGGCGCCGACCGGGACCGCGGTTTCCCCCACCGCGGTCCCGGTCGGTAATTTCTCGATCACCGTAACCGGAACCAGGTTCGTTGACGGCGCGGAGGTGATGTTCGGCGGGCAGGCGTTGACCACGAAGTTCGTTTCGTCGACGCGCCTACGCTGGGGTTCATGGGTTAGGGGGAGCAGGTTCGATCACTGCAACGGTTGCAGGGGATCGCGAATTCTCAACCTAAGAACCGCCACACCTGCGGAAAGATAGGCCAGCGCGATGAAGCCGAAGCTGGCCGTCAGCGAGTGCGTCCGATCGTTGAGAAATCCGATCACGTACGGTCCAGCAAATCCACCGAGTTGTCCGACGGAATTGATGAGTCCGAAGGTTGCGGCGGCCGCGGATTCGCTTAGCACCATTGTCGGCACCGACCAGAAAGCCGGATAGAACGCATAGAAAATACCGCTGCCTAAGAGCAAGAAGAGGATCGCTAACGGTACGTCATGGCGGGCGAAGATCAAGAGCAGGTACACCATGCCCGCAGCCAGGAGTGGACCGGCGGTGTGCCAGCGTCGCTCCCCGGTCTTATCGGAATGCCAGCCATTGATCATAATTCCAGCCATCCCGACCAGAGCTGGAAATAGCAGCCAGGAAGTGACTGCACGATCATTGAAGCCCGAAATGCGCTTCACGAAGATAGGCAGCCAATAGAGGTTCCCAAGAACTCCCGTGAGCGCTAGGAACCAGGCCGCAATCAACCACAGGGTTCGCGGGTCGCAGAACGCATCGCGGATGGTGTAGTCCCGAATTTTCTTCTTTGCTCGCAGCTCCTCCTGCAATTCCGCGACAAGCCAGTCCCGTTCGTCCGCGAGAAGCCAACGCGCTTGCGCAGGCCAGTCCGTCAGGTAGAAGACGGTGATGATCCCAAGGACAATGGCTGGAATCCCTTCCAGAATGAAGAGCCAGCGCCATCCCGCGAGCCACGGCCAGTGAACTCCCAGCAGCCAACCCGCCATGGGAGAGCCGATCAAAGAGGCTGTCGGAACCGCTGCGTATAAGCAAGCGATGGCCCGGCTGCGCTCGCGCAGGCGGAACCAGTGCGTCAAATAGACGATCATGCCCGGGAAAAAGCTGGCTTCGGCGACTCCCAGGAAGAAGCGGGCCGTGTAGAACTGCCCCGTCGTGCGCACAAAACCCGTCAGGATGGTGACAATTCCCCACGAGATCATGATTCGCGCGATCCACTTCCTTGCGCTCCAGCGCTCGACAATGATCGCTCCAGGTATTTCAAACAGGACATAACTGATGTAGAACACGCCCACGCCGAGACCGAAAACGCGGTCACTGAAACCTAGATCGGCGCTCATCCTGAGGTTGGCGAAAGAAACGTTGACCCGATCGATGTAGTTCACGATGTAGATCAGAAAAACGAAAGGAAGCAGACGACAGGCAACTCGCCGCCGCGCTGGAATGCCGACTTCGGGCAAGTTCGTTGTCAGAGTCATTGGGGCTAGCGGCTAGGCACGAGCCTCGGCCACGTACATCATTCTGGCGAGCGCTCCTCTTTGAGATAGCCCGACCACAGTCTCCAGGTACTGTTGCTCACGCTCAAAATGAGCCTTGCCCTCAAGTTGTTCGAGTTCACCTTGATGAGCAAGCCTCCCTGCGAGTCGTCCCGTGGCGTTCTTCAGCAAACTCGCAGTCCGGTCGATGCGATCGAGTAATCCTAACCCGGCGCCTTCGAGCATAGTTTCATTGAAGCCAGGGGGAACGAACTGAGTGTATCCGTGGATAGCTCTCCGTTGGATCTCCTCATCCGAGACCGAACCGGTGATGACTCCCGCATCTGTAAACAGGAATCTTCCGCCCGGCGCAAGTACACGTGCCGCTTCCCGGAACACTTCTGTACGGTCACGAAGGTGAAGCACCACATCCAGTGACATCATGGCATCGAATGAACGATTGTCGAACCGAATCGGCTGGTTCAGATCCACTACAAAGAGCGTCACTAGTTCAGCGATCTCCATGGCGGCCGCACGAGCCATGCCGGCAGCGATCGCGTTTGCACTGAGGTCCATGCCGGTACTCTGACAGCGCACCCGGCTGGTCACGAACGTCAACGGGCCACACGGACCACAGCCCAGATCGAGAAGGCGGCTGGCGCGTGACAACTGAAGACGAGGAATATCCTCTTCGAGTTCCTCAGCGGTAACCCAGGAGTGTTGGCCGATGTCTCTTCCGTAGGCTTCCTGCCTGAGCCGTCGCATCAGGGGCGAATCAAATTGGCCGTAGAAATCGTCATAGCCTCGACTCTCGGACTCAGCTGGCAGACTCAAAGGAACCTCAGCGGTGCGATGCCTGATTTGTGCGGTGCGAGTACACACGCGCGCCCAGCCGAGGCCCGTGCGGTCGTCCAGTGTTTACGACCGGTTCTCTTGACGGTTTCGGGTTGAAGCACCGCGCGGTCGGTCGGCAGTTCGGGCCTGGTGTTTCATGTGCGTCCGCACCGGCAGCAAGTACTAATGCAGCCCCGGAAAACTAACAGAGACCGCGTCGTCACCCACGAAGCTGATCGTGATATTTGTTTCCGCCTCGACGGCATGGCCCTCCAGCTCATGGCGACCATACCGCCAGTGCCGCACCGCTCGCGCGGCAGCAGCCGCAAGTGCGCGGTTGCCGCTCAGAACATCGACTTCTCTCACCGTTCCGTCGGTGCCAATCACCGCTTTCAGGCGGACTTTCCCAGTTAAGTTTGGAATCGGTGCAACCGGGTAGCTAAAGCCGCCTTGCGGCGATTCTTCAACTTGCACGCGTTCCGCTGGAGTTGACTGCACAGTCGGAACAGGCAATTGGGAAAGGATCGTCTTGCGCTCAGCGGCCTCCCGCTGTCTGGAGGATGCGGCCGGGGGCGGTGGTTCGAGGAGCGTGGTCGGATGCCTGCGTTCCGCGGGCATCGACCGCTCGACATTCTCGGAACGCGCCACGGTCGAGAGCACGCTCCCCGAAGCAGGGTTGGGAGCCTCCGTCGCAACCTGCGAAACGCTGATGGGCGACTTCAGCCGGCCTTCTCGAAAATGAAACAAAATCCCCAGCACAGCAGCACCACACGTGGCCACCAACGTCCATCCCACCCTGCTTCGACTCCATGACCGACCTGCATCCCTCAGCACTGGTGCCGGGCGCGCTTCCTTAGCCTCGCTTCGCTCCACAGGATCTTGCTTGGGTGCCGAAATGTTCTGAACGTGGCGATTGCGAAGACGCCCAAAGCGGGTTCGGTTGTAGGCCGCACGACTCAATCGGACCGAAATCCGTTCCGAACCAACAGCGCGAGACGCAGCAGCGCTTGCGCTAGCTGGGCTCATCTCGATCAATGTGCCTATTGTCGCGGACTCTTCCATCTCACAACTTTGCTTCAGATACAAGTTTTCGACCGCCCCAATGACGACGGCCCCGGCAGTGGGCTTAGTACGGCTGACGACTTCTGCCCGACACAACTTGTCGATCAGTTGCTGCTCGTGGCGATTCAGCACCTGCTTGGGCAGGCTGGGAAAATTGCGGAACGTCCACAGCAAGTAGACGCGCTCCCAAAAAGAGGGACTCACGTACACGGATCCGACATTTGTGCGCAACTCGACTAGACCCGTACGGATCTTCTGCGGTATTGCGGGCATAACGCTTTCCAGGAGGGATGGGGCTTGGGCTTCTCTGGCAGAGCCAGGGAACCCCAGGGGATGTGTTTATTATACTGACAACTCCGATGGCGAAACGTCCATTTTTTGCCCCTGGCGGATGCGACCCGGTTCGGGCGGAGTAGCGCAAACCGGCATGGCTTCCAGCTTCTTGCCACGCCTTCCACAAACAAAAAAGCCAGGCACCGGGAACCCACTGCACACGTAAGAGCCCGTTACCGTTGCTTCCTTCCGGACCTGGCGGGGTTGGCGGGAGTACGTCGCGTGGGACCGATACCTGACCCCCAGTAGTTTATCATCGGCTTCTCAAACCAACGTACCCTTCCCTTCCTCACCCGGATGGCGAAGAATGGGTGGATTCCATGTCTGCGACGAGCCCGGGAACGTCCGGAAGCATCCCCTTGCCGGTGGCGATCGAGCGTTACTTTCAGGTTTCGCTTTATCTGCTCGTCTTGACGGGTTTCGGCACGCTCGCCAGCACCGGGGCAGTGGATGCCCCGACCGTCGCCCTCGTTGGTATGGCGCTGTTCGTGCGCGGCTATCTCCTGAACAAACGCAGTGATGTTCACATCCCTACCCGCTGGACCAACCTCCTCACGCTCGCTTACGCCGCGTTTTATCTGCTGGACTACACCATGCTGTCCGGCAGCTTCCTCACCGCGACCGTTCACCTGGTGTTGTTCGGCATGGTCATCCGGATGTTTTCGGTGCAGAAGGAACGCGATCTGTACATGCTGGCCGTGCTCTCGTTCCTGATGGTGCTGGCCTCGGCGGTGCTCACAGTCGATAGCGTCTTTCTATTCGCTTTCGCCGGATTCATGTTGATGGCGGTCGCCACATTTGTGCTCATGGAGATGCGGCGTTCGGCGCTCACTGCGGCCATTCCGGCGCGCGAATCGACGGATCCTCGCACCTATCGCCGCATGGCGTTGTTTCTGGCCGGCGCATCGCCGGTGTTGGTCGTGCTGATTCTCATCGGCGCCTTTGCCATCTTCTTCCTCTTGCCGCGCACCTCGGCCAGTTACCTCGGATCCTTTGCCACCGGCAACGAAATGTCGGTGGGGTTCAGCGACCGGGTGAGGCTCGGCCGCATTGGCCAGATTCAACAATCCAATGCCGTGGTTATGCACATCGAGATCGAGGGCGACACCCGCGGTGCCCACGAACTCAAGTGGCGAGGAGTTGCACTGGGGGTGTTTGACGGGAAGGTATGGTCCAACCCGGCAGAGCAGATTGTTCTCTCTCGCTCCGGGGACGGACAGTTCTCCCTGCCCCAATTCCTGGATGATACCCAGCGCAGGACCGTCCGGCCGATTCACTATCGCGTCCTCATGGAGCCGATCGGGACCAACGTCTTCTTTCTGGCGGCGCGGCCACGCTCCTTGCGTGGCGAATACCGCCTGGTCGCAACCGATCGTGCGGACGCCGTCTATGATCTCGACCTCGAGCATCCGCCCAGCGTGTACGAGGCCGATTCCGACATCTCCGAGCCTCAACCGGATCAACTCCGAACGGTCACCCAGCCTGCTCCTGCGGAAATCCAGCTGAACTACCTGCAACTGCCGGGGCTCGATCCCCGCATTCCCCGCCTGGCGCAACAGATCACCGCCTCCGCGGTCAACGACTATGACAAGGCCGCCGCCCTCGAGCGCTACCTGATGACGACCTATGGCTACACGCTCGAGATGCCTCGCACCATGCCGCAGGATCCGTTAGCCGACTTCCTCTTCGTCCGCAAGCAGGGACATTGCGAGTATTTCGCGTCATCGATGGCCATCATGCTGCGCACGCTGCGCATCCCCTCGCGCGTGGTCAACGGCTTCCGCACCAGCGAGTTCAACGACCTCACCGAAAAGTACGTGATCCGCGCCAGCAGCGCGCACTCCTGGGTGGAAGCCTATTTCCCAGGCCACGGCTGGGTCAGTTTTGATCCCACGCCGGCTAGTCCCCTCGGCGACACAACCGGCTGGGGCCGCGCCATGCTCTACTTGGATGCGGCAGCATCGTTCTGGCGCGAGTGGGTGGTGGACTACGACGCCAATCACCAGCGAGCCTTGGGCGAAGAAACGATACGAGGCAGCCGTTCCCTGATCGACCAAATGAGGGACTGGACCCAGCGCCGCTACGCGGAAATGCTCGACAAGGCGCAGCACACGCAACAGAGAATGGTCGAGTCTCCCCGCGGTTGGAGCGCGGTTGGCATCTTTCTAGGCGCTCTATTGCTCCTGGCCGCGAACGCTCGCAGGTGGTTGCGCTGGCTGCGGGAACGACGCCTGAAAGCGCACCCCGAGGAAGCACCCAGTCAGGCAGCGGCTCTGTGGTATCAGCGCCTGACTCGCTGGCTGGCCCGGCGGGGCTGGAAAAAGACCGCCGTGCAGACACCCAGTGAGTTTCTGCCGCGCATTGAGGATCCCACAATGCGGGCACGAGTCGAGCAGTTTACTCGGGCTTATGAAGCGGCACGGTTCGGGGAGTCGTCAGATGAAGCGCGGCGCCTGCCGGACCTCTACGAGGAAATCACCACTGCGGATCGGCGCTGAGGCCTACGGTTTTCCGAACTGCCACACAACGCCGCCGCCAACGTTGAGGTTGTGCTGCCTGCTCTTGCCCGTATTCACCCCAAGGTTGTGTACCCGACCAGAAATCCCGAACCTCCCCGCGCAGTTTGAGCGAACGCCAGAGCCTCACGTCCAGGCCGATCCCCATCTGGAACACGCGGTCGTCGATCCGCCGTTGGGGTTCTTTCCCCCGAATTCGAGCTGCGAGCTAGGGCTGAACCGCCCAACCCCGCCCCCAAAACTGACCCAGGGCGACACACCAGTGGTCGCGAAAGCATTGGCTCGCAGCGACGGTGTCACGAAGTACGAACGATAGTTCCCGGGAACTACGTTCTGATCAAACTGAAGATCTTGGTCCCAATCGAATGCCACTGGCACCTCGAAGGTCTGATGGACGAACGTATTGCCCATCAAAAAACGCCCGTAGTTCGCCTGGAAGGTGAGTCCGTTCCCGAAATGCAGGTTGTTGTTGGCGAGGCTGACGCCCTGCACACCTGATCACTGATGAAGGTCCGTCCGATAATACCCGTCAGTTCGTTCTTCTGAGCGAAAGCACTTGCCGTCAGCATCATTGCTGCCACCAAGGCTGCGATCAAAAGCCGTTTGACGGACATCGTTCCTCCAAAATCTATGACTTGTGGGTGAAATGTACCGAATAGCGTAGCACGTTGCTCGCCGTTTCTCATCAAACTCTACCGTCTTGCGTGGTGCGTTAGGCCGCGTGCCGGACCAGCACCGAGTCACCCTCGCGGCAGGTGCTAAAATAACAGGATTGCATGCCGGATCCGCAAACAACCATAGCGCTGCTCGACCGCGAAAATACTGCTTCTTCAGAAGCTTCCACGCCCAAGAAGATTGGCTTCGTCAGCCTGGGTTGCCCCAAGAACCTGGTGGATAGCGAGGTCATGATGGGCCTTCTGTCTCAGGCCGGGGCGCAGTTGACCTCGCGCACCGAGGACGCCGACGTCATCGTAGTAAACACCTGCTCCTTCATCGAAAGCGCCCAGCAAGAATCCGTCAACACCATCCTCGAGATGGCCCGCCACAAGAGTGCCGGCCGGGCCCAGAAACTCGTCGTCGCTGGCTGCCTGGTGGAGCGCTTCCGCAGCGAGATCCAGAAAAATATCCCGGAAGTCGACGCGGTCGTCGGAACCGGAGAGTTGGAGAACATTGTTTCCGCGGCCGGAGTCGCGCCTGCTGAAGCTCAGAATTCTCCGTTCCGGATTCTTACCTCGCGCCCGGAGGGCGACGCGCGCGAAGCACAAGGCCGTTTCGCCCGTGACGGCTGGGACGGCGCCATTGCCGACCTGCCCAATTACCTTTACGACGAAACTACGCCCCGTGTGCTCGCGACCCCTCGGCACATGGCCTACATCAAAATCGCCGAGGGCTGCGATCACCCCTGCACCTTCTGCATCATTCCCCAGCTACGGGGGAAGTTCCGCTCCCGCCGGTTTGAGTCCGTGGTGGCGGAAGCCGAGCGCCTGGCGCGCTCCGGCGTCCGCGAAATCACCCTGATCGGACAGGACACCACCTGCTACGGCGAAGATTTCGATCTAAAAGACGGGCTGGCGTTGCTGCTGGAAAAGCTTGCAAAGATTGAGGACCTGCGCTGGGTCCGCTTCCTGTACGCCTATCCAAACAAGATCACGCATCGCCTGCTTGAAACCATCGCCGCGCACGACAAGATCTGTTCTTACGTAGACGTTCCCCTGCAGCATGCCTCGGCCACCGTGCTCAAGCGCATGAAACGCGGAGGCAGCGCAGACGTTTTCCTGCGCACCGTCGAGAAAATGCGCCGCACGATTCCGAGCGTCACGCTACGAACCTCCTTCATCGTCGGCTTCCCCGGCGAAACGGAAAAGGAATTCGACGAGCTTTGCGATTTTGTGCGCCAAGCTCAATTCGACTGGATGGGCACCTTCGGCTATTCCGACCAGGATGGTGCCGGCGCCTATTCCCTCGAGAAAAAAGTACCCGCCCGGGAGATCGAGCGCCGCCGTAAGCACCTGATGCAGATTCAGCGGCAGATCAGCAAGAAAATAAAAAAAGCACTGATCGGAAAGAAGTTCGATCTGCTCCTTGAAGGCACCTCGGACGAAACCGACCTATTGCTCGAGGGGCGCACCGCGATGCACGCGCCCGAGATTGACGGCAAGGTGTTCGTGAACGAATTCCCGGAAGGCGAGCCACCGCAGGCAGGACAGTTCTATCGCTGCGAAATTACCGAAGCGCACGACTACGACCTGGTTGCGAGAATTCTCTAGATTAAAGATATCCATTCCGCTGGCCATGGCGAAGCGTACTCTCAAGTTGCGTTGCCCGATCTGCAGGAATCCGGTGAAAAGTTCTGACCCCGAGTTCCCCTTTTGCAGCGAGCGTTGCCGTACGATTGATCTGGGTAAATGGGCCAGGGGCGACTACGTCATCCCTTCCCCGCTGCCCGACTCCGACCAGGAACTCGAGCCATCTCCTGACCCCGGCCATTCGGATGACGAATAAGACCAGCGAGTCCAGCACACCCGCACCAAGTTCCGGTCCTGAACTCGTCACCACTCGTCCGCGCGCGCCCCTCTGGGCAACGCTTGTGGCTACGTTTTTCGGTGCCGGACGGATCAAGCCCGGGCCGGGAACATGGGGATCGCTGGCGACACTGCTGGTCTGGTTCGTCGTGTCGCGCGCCCTGCCCGGTCCATGGATCATTCCAGTGAACGTTGCCCTGGCGGCCCTTGCCGTTGCTGTGGGCATCCCTGCCGCAACACGCGTGGCCCGCAGTTCAGGTCTCAAAGACCCGCAGTTTGTGGTCATCGACGAGACCGCTGGACAACTGATCACGCTCATCGGCGCTCCGCTGGCTTGGAAATCTTTTTTGGTGGGCTTTATACTTTTTCGTGCGTTCGACATCGTGAAACCGTTCCCCGTCCGGCAACTCGAACACCTGCCGGAAGGAACTGGAATTGTGGTCGACGATGTCGCGGCCGGGCTCTACGGTCTGGCCGTCATGCAGCTTCTTCTGCATTTCGGCCTCCTTGGCCATTAGCCGGCGTCTAACCCGCGTTGAGGAAGCTGGGGCATGGGGATTTCGAACCGTTTGCTGGGCAAGAAGAACGTGAACGGGAAGCCGCACATCGAAAGTGTCTCTCCGTCCGCTGCTTTGCCCGGGGGCGAGATCCGCATCAATGGTACCAGTCTGCGCCCTGCCGAACTCAAACGCCCACGCGTGCAGTTCGGCGAGGTCGAAGGCTCCATCGTCATCAGCTCCGACGAGTTCGTGGTCGCCCGCGTTCCCGACGGCGCCACGTCCGGCCCGGTCGTAGTCGCCACCAACGGTCACGTCAGCAACGCTCAGCTGGTAAAAGTCGCGGTTCCGATCGCCGACAACCTGCACCCCGTCACCAACCCGGCCATCGACGCCGAAGGCAACATCTACGTCACCTTCTCCGGTTCGCGCGGCCAGCAGGTCCCGGTATCCCTCTTCAAAATCGACACCAACTACATGGTGAAGCCGTTCCTCACCGACATGATGAACGCCACCTCGATCGCCATCGACCGCGAGGGCCAGTTGTACGTTTCCTCCCGTCACGACGGAACCGTTTACCGGGTCGCACAGAATGGAACCATGTCTTCCTATGCGGAAGGTATGGGTGTAGCGACGGGCATCGCCTTCGACCGCGAGCAGAACCTCTACGTCGGCGACCGCAGTGGGACGATCTTCAAAATTGCCCGCGACCGCCAGATCTTCGTCTTTGCCACGTTGGAACCCAGCGTCTCGGCGTACCACCTCGCCTTCGGTCCCAGCGGCGATCTGTTTGTCACCGGGCCGACTACCTCAAGTTTCGACGCCGTATACCGCATCGACAACCACGGCACCGTCAAAAACTTCTTCCGTGGACTCGGCCGGCCCCAGGGCCTGGCCTTCGACGTCGAAGGCAACCTGTACGTCGCAGCGTCGCTCGGCGGCAAGCGCGGCATTGTCAAGATCACCCCCGACAGCAAGGCCTCTCTCGAAGTCTCCGGGCACGGCCTGGTGGGCCTGGCATTCGCCCCCGGACGTTCCGCCGTTCTGGCCACCACCGGCGCCGTCCATCATCTCTCCTGGAATATTCAGGGGCTGCCCCTGCTGCCCGAGTAGATTCCACTCCGCCCAATCCTGTCGCCCCGATCATTTAGACTTCTACCCGTGAACGCCGAGATCATCGCCATCGGTTCGGAGCTCCTCACGCCGTTCCGGAAAGACACCAATTCCCTCTACTTGACCGAACGCCTCAACCAACTGGGTGTCGAGGTCGTTATCAAGACAATTGTCGGCGACAGCCAGGAACGCCTGGTCTCGGTCGCGCAGCATGCTCTGTTTCGCTCTGACATCGTGATCTTCATGGGCGGTCTGGGACCTACCGAAGATGACCTGACCCGCGAAGCCGTCGCCGCAGCGCTCGGCCTCGAACTGCATCGCGACCCCGAAATCGTCACCCGCATCGAACAGCGCTTCGCGTCCCGTGGCTACAAGATGACGCCCAATAACTACAAACAGGCGGACGTCATCACCGGCGCCGTAGTTCTGCCCAACCCGAATGGCACCGCTCCCGGCCAGTGGCTCAGTGGAAAGTACGACGACCGCGAGCGCATCATCATCCTGCTGCCCGGCCCCCCGTTCGAACTCAAGGCGCTGTTTGACGAGCAGTGCTTCGAGCGCCTGCGCGCCAAGCTACCCGCTTCTTTCATCGCGACCCGCGTCCTGAAAGTTGCAATGTTGGGAGAGTCGGCAGTCGACGCTCGCGTCGCCCCCATCTACAAGCGCTATCCCGATATCCAAACCACGATCCTGGCCGGGGCCGGAGATATCCAGTTCAACCTGCTTACTCGCGCCGACTCTATGGAAGCTGCGCAGGCGCGTGTCGACGAGTTGGCCGGAAAGATCGAAGACGAACTCGACGACGCCGTTTATTCCAGCAAAGGTGAATCCCTGGAACAGATCGTGGGCTACTATGTGCAAATGCGTAATGCCACCCTCGCGGTGGCCGAGTCCTGTACCGGAGGCCTGCTCGGCGAACGCATCACCTCCATCAGCGGCAGTTCGCGCTATTTTCTAGGCGGCGCCGTTGTGTATTCGAATGAATTGAAGACAGAATTGGCCGGTGTCCCTGCCGCCTTGATAGCGAAGCACGGCGCCGTAAGCCGCGAGGTCGCAGCCGCCATGGCGGAAGGCATCCGCCAGCGCTGCCACGCTACCTTTGGGGTCGGCATCACAGGCGTGGCCGGACCCACCGGAGGTACGCCCGAAAAACCCGTGGGCCTCGTCTACAACGCGCTCGCCAGCGAGAATGAGACCGAAGTCGTGGAAAAGAACTTCCCCGGCGACCGCAAACGCGTCCGCTGGTTCGCCTCCCAGCAAGCGCTCGACATGGTACGCCGGAAGCTAATGTGAAAGAACGGTCGTCAGTCGTTAGTCGCTAGTCGCTTGCTAGCGGTAGTTACCGGTTGGTCGTTGGCAAAACGAGGATCGCGAGTCTCGCAAGTGAAGCTGGCAGGCCTGTGAGGAACGGATAGGTTCTCTTTGCGTCCTTTGCGGTCTCTCTTCGCGACTTTTGCGGTTATAACCTTTTCTCCGCGGCCTCGGCGAGACCTCAGCGTTCTCCGCGGTTAGAGGCTTTTTCGCGGCACCCTTGTCCGCAGTCGGAGCCAACCTTGAGAATCTTCATCGCGCTCGATATCGACGACGCCATCCGCGTCCGCATCTCCAGCTTTCTGGACGGCGTGCGCAATTTCGCTCCCGACGCCGGCTGGGTGCGCCCGGAATCTCTGCACCTAACCCTCAAATTCATCGGTGAAAAGCCGCCCGAGCAAGTCGAAGAAATCAAGCATGCCCTGGCGCGTATTCGAACGACTCCGTTTGAGCTGTCATTTCGCGGATACGGGTTCTTCCCCACTCCCAAAACCGCAAGGGTCTTCTGGGTCGGAATCGCGGCGGATTCACAGCTAACGAAACTAGCCACCACCGTAGAAGCCACCACCGCTGCGCTCGGCATCCCAAAAGAAGACCACGCCTTCAGCCCGCACCTGACGCTCGCGCGTCGCAGGGGTGGCTCAGGTGCCCCGCGCCGGGACAAAAGTGACGCCGCGAACCCGGCCTTCGAGCGCCTTCAGCAGAAATTGGCTGCGATGCCAGCGCCGGACTTTGGTACCATGACGGCCCGCGAGTTCTTTCTCTATCAAAGTCAGCTCTCGCGATCCGGAGCGCGCTACACCAAGCTGGAACGTTTCGCTTTGCGCGACGACGATCCGCCGCCCGCTGGACCCCATAACCCGTGACCCCTTATCTACTCACCGCCGCCCTCAGCTACCTTTCCGGATCCATCCCCTTTGGCTACCTTTTGGTGCGCCTCGTCCGCGGAGAGGACATCCGGAAGACAGGCAGCGGCAACATCGGCGCCACCAATGTCTCGCGTAAATCGCCTGCCCTCGGAGTCCTGACCCTGTTACTGGACGCGCTGAAAGGCTTTGTGCCGGTGATGCTCGCCCTTCAGTGGGCTCACCACGAGTTCTCCGCCAACGCCTACGCCGTCGCCTCCGTCGCCGCGTTCTTTGCCATCGTCGGCCACACGTTTCCCGTCTGGCTGAAGTTTCACGGCGGCAAGGGCGTCGCCACCGGACTGGGTTCCTGGATCGGCCTCGCGCCCCGCGGGGTGCTGGTGATGGTGCTAGTGTTCGTTGTCATGGTCGCCGTGTTTCGCTACATTTCTCTAGGCTCGATCACCGCCGCAGCGATATTCCCCGTCGCGACGCGGCTTCTTCACGACTATCACGGTGCACCCGCCACACTCTGGTGGATGGCCGCATCCTCATTTCTGATCGTCGCCAAGCATCGCGCCAACCTGCAGCGGCTGCTCTCAGGAACAGAATCCAAGTTCCGCGCGGGGCGAACATGAACCAGATCGCCATCATCGGCGCCGGCGCGTGGGGCACGGCGTTGTCGATCGTTGCCGGGCGCAAGGGTAGTCATCACATCCGCCTGTGGGCCCACGAACCAGACGTGCGCGAGTCGATTCAGACCCGTCGCGTGAATGATCTTTTCCTCCCCGGCCAGTCGATCCCCGAAGCTGTCTCCGCAACCAACGATCTGCGCGAAGCCTTGCGCGACGCCGAAATCGTGGTCAGCGTCATGCCTTCAAATCACTGCCGGCGCCTGTTTGAGCGCATGCGCCCCTTCCTAAAGCCCGAGATGATTTTTGTCAGCGCGACCAAGGGGCTCGAGGAAGGCTCCAACCTGCGGATCACTGAGGTCATCTCCCAGGTCCTGGCCGCCGACTTTGGAACCCACCTCCGCATCGGCGCTTTGAGTGGCCCGACCTTCGCCAAGGAGGTCGCCCGCGGCGACCCTACGGCGATCACCATCGCCTCCGCAGACGCAGCGCTCGCCCAACATGTACAGCAGGCCTTCAGCGATCCTCGCTTTCGTCTTTACACAAATGACGACGTGGTCGGCGTCGAGTTGGGTGGGGCGTTGAAGAACGTAATCGCCATCGCCGCCGGCGTGTGCGACGGACTGGGCCTGGGACATAATTCCGCCGCTGCCCTGATCACCCGCGGCCTCGCCGAAATGACGCGCCTGGTCGATGCCTGCGGAGGCCAGCGCGTAACCATGGCAGGACTCGCCGGCCTCGGAGACCTGGTCCTGACCTGCACCGGCGGCCTCTCGCGCAATCGAACCGTTGGCGTGGAGTTGGGTCGTGGTCGACAGTTGCCCGAGATCATTGCCGGTATGCACGGCATGGTTGCGGAAGGAGTATTGACCACGAACGCCGCCGTCGGATTGGCCAAAACCTACGGCGTCGAAATGCCCATCACGGAAAAAATGTACGCCGTGCTGCACGACGCCAAACCGCCGAAAGATGCGATCCATGAACTGATGACCCGCGAAGCCAAGAGCGAGAGTGGTGGCTGAGCCTGCCTAGAATCCAAGCCTCTCGAATTTCCCGAGTTCCGCTTCGTGCTCCGTCAGCGCCTCGCATTGCGCGTCAATCGCCTGATACTCAGCAACGTGATCTGCGCGAAACTTGTCATACGCTGCCTTCGAAACCCACAGATCCAGCGTCAGGTAGCGCCCGGGGGCCTTCAAGTCTCGGTTTAACTCGGTAGCGATAAAACCCTCGCCTTGCTTGAAGAGCATAGCCCATATCCCGTGGGGTCCATATGCCTCTTCGAAGCGTCCCTCAGCGCCCGACTTAGGGCGAAACTCCCATGCAATCAAGTACCTCCACGACGCCTGGCGATCGTCGGTCACTTTTGACCTCCCTCTTACCCTGCCAAACCCCTCTGAAATCTTCCCTCCCAGGAGCACTTTCGTAACCGGTTCGCTCTGTCCCCCTGGCTCGAACCGGCTGAAACCAACGTAAAATTTTAGGTGCAGCACCACGATCTCGCACTGTCCCCCAGTGCCATAGGGCCATTTTGCCGATCCGACTGCCGATTCCCGCGCGTATCCCGATCCTCTACGTCATCCTCGGCGTGCTGGTCGCCATCAGCGTCGTGCCCATCTATTTCTACTCGGCGCAGGTCGAGGCGATCAACAGCAAGGCCCTCAAAGCCAACGAGATGTTTCTGCAGAACACCGTCACCCGCTCCCTGGCTGACGATATCTCCCAGCACGAAGCATCCCTGCGCATGATGCTCGCGAACCTGGGCTCGGCGATACAAGTGGCCAGCGGTGGCGACATCGGCGCTGGACACGTAGAAACCCCGGAACTCCGCGCCCTGCTCGAGAACTTCGTTTCCTCCTCCAACGACATCGCGTACGCCACCTTGCTGAACTCCAGCGGTAAAGGGATTACCGCCGGCCGCATCGACTCCGACGCCTTCCTTCGCCGCGAACTCGAACGCGGCTTCGCCGCCGCCCGCGAAGGCCGCGCCTATAACGGACAAGCTCTGGCGCTGGGCAGCGGCAAGTCGGCGCGCACGGTCATGCTGGTCAGCAGCCCGGTTATGTACGGTGGCCGCTTCCTGGGCATGATTGGCTCGGTTGTCGACCTGCAATTCCTGATTCGGCGCCTCGACGAAGCCAGCCGTACCGGCCTGACCGCCTACGTGGTCGATGCGCAAGGCCGCCTGGTCGCCGCCAATCGCGCCGATCTGGCCACCGGTCAGGACATGAAGCACCTCGAAATCGTGCGTAACTTTGTGGACGAGGGCAGCAAGGTTCAGCTCGTCGCCACCAAGGAATTCACCATCCGGGAAAATCACGGGACCACCGAGATGCTCGGCACTTACAGCCCCGTTTCCAACCTGGACTGGGCCGTCGTCGCACAGAAGCCGCGCCTGGAAGCCTATCGCGGCGTCTACGAGATGCAGCGCACCGCCCGCCTGCTGGCCCTGCTCGCCGTATTCGCCAGCATGATCGTCAGCATCTACGCGGCCCGCCGCATTACCAATCCGCTCGAAGTGTTGACCGAATCCAGCCGCGCCATCGCCCGCGGAGATTTCTCCAAGCGCGTCGAACTGAAGAGCCGCACCGAAATCGGCGAACTCGCCGACACGTTCAACTCGATGTCCGAGGAGTTGCAGCGGTTCGTCGAAGACCTGAAGCGGGCCGCCGAAGAGAACCGCGCCCTGTTCATCGGGTCGATCCAGATGCTTGCCGGCGCGGTCGACGAAAAGGATCCCTACACCCGCGGCCACTCCGACCGCGTCACCCGCTACTCCCTCATGATCGCCCGCGAAATGCAGCTGGATGACGATTTCCTCGAGATTCTTCGCGTCTCCGCGCAGCTTCACGACGTGGGCAAAATCGGCATCGAGGACCATATTCTCAAAAAGCCGGGCGCGCTCACTCCTGAAGAATTCGAAATCATGAAGACGCACACCACCAAGGGTGCCAACATCCTGCGCGAGGTGAAGCAGCTGAAGGAAATGCTCCCCGGCATCGAACTGCACCACGAAGCCCTCGATGGTCGCGGCTACCCCTACGGATTGCAGGGCGAGCAGATCCCCCTGCTCGCGCGCGTGATCGCGGTCGCCGATACCTTCGACGCCCTGACCACCAACCGTCCGTACCAGCGCGCCCACGAACCGCAAGAAGCCTTGCGCATAATCCACAACCTTGCAGGCAAGCGGCTTGACCCGGCTGCCGTGGCCGCGCTGAACGCCGTTTACGAGCGCGGAGAGATTCGTGTCGCCCGCATGATCCGAACCCAGGCCGCCGCGCCTCCGCCAGCCCCCGCTCCGGCCGTTGCTGCGGCTGCTGCAGCAACCGCTTCCCCGTCTGCGGCCGTGACCGCTCCAGTCGCTCCTCCCGTCGACTCCGTGGTCGAAACCACCCGCTTCTAAGCGCTCCCTCCTCTCCACACCGCTATAATTGAGCCTGCTCTGCGCAATCCAAGGCCTTATGATTCA
Organism: uncultured Acidobacteriaceae bacterium; assembly: GCA_964641665.1. Lineage (GTDB taxonomy): Bacteria > Acidobacteriota > Terriglobia > Terriglobales > Acidobacteriaceae > Gp1-AA133. The sequence goes on along the minus strand of CAZXKO010000104.1, from coordinate 7,357 downwards.
GACCCTTTTTGGCAGTCTCGAAGAGGAACAAAAGAAGCCGAGTTTCCTCGACCGTATGAAAGAGGCGGTCTCGCGCACCCGCGAGAACCTCGCCGAACGCATCGAAGAGGCCGTCTCCTTCAGCAAAGAGATCGACCGCAATACGCTCGACGACCTCGAGGCGACCCTGATTGGCGCTGATCTGGGCACCACCACCACCCACGAAGTGCTCGAGAAGCTCCGCGAGAAAGCCGATCGCAAACAGATAAAAGACGTCGACGAGTTAAAGCGTTTGTTGAAGGAAGAACTGCTCGCGATTCTCACCGCGGCCGATTCCCGCCCGGTGCAGAAGGTTGACGGAACACCCGAGGTGATCCTGGTCGTAGGGGTAAACGGCACCGGGAAAACAACAACCATCGGCAAGCTCGCCCACGTGTTCCGCTCGCAGGGCAAGAACGTCCTGCTCGCAGCCGCCGACACCTTTCGCGCCGCCGCCATCGAGCAACTCGAAGTCTGGGGCCAGCGCACGGGGACTGAAGTGATCAAAACCCAGGCCGGAGGCGATCCTGCGGCCGTGCTGTTTGACGCCTTGCAGGCCGCCATCGCCCGCAAGACGGAATATGTCGTCGTCGATACCGCGGGCCGCCTGCACACCAAAACCAACTTGATGGCGGAGCTCGACAAAATGCGTCGTACCGCCCAGCGCATCATCCCAGGCGCACCCCACGAGACGCTCCTGGTCATGGACGCCACCACTGGTCAGAACGGGCTACAGCAGGCCCGCCAGTTCACCGAAGCCGCCGGAGTCACCGGCATCGTCCTGACCAAGCTCGACGGAACCGCCAAGGGTGGCGTAGTTGTCGCGATTTCCCGTGAACTCGGAGTCCCGGTGCGCTACGTGGGCATAGGCGAAAAAGCCGGAGACCTGTTGCCCTTCGATCCGAGGGAATTCGTCGATTCCTTGTTCGCGTAAGCCTCAGCACTCTCGCGGAGTCACGGAGGAATGCATGCCTGAGAATCCACATCGCAAGTCTAGATTGCGGGCGCTGTGGGATCGAGTGCGTCGCTGGGCCAAGCGGGAGCGCGACCTCCCCGGGGATCCCTATGCATACCGTATGGCCCAGTAAGCCGAGGCCCTAAAGGACGCAGCGGCTCTGCCGCTGTGGCCGAGCGGGAAGAAGAAGACCGTAATTTCTTCCGCTCACAGAGCTAAACGAAGAACGTCGTGAGGCGCTGTTTCTCCGCGCCTCCGTGGCCCCTGTTTCCTGGAAATGCCTGACCATCACACAGACGAGAAATTTCTCCGCCAGGCGCTCGAACTGGCCCGGCATGGCATCGGACTGACTGCGCCTAATCCCAACGTCGGCGCCGTCATCGTCGATGATCGTGGCGAAGTGGCAGGCTCTGGTTTTCACACCTACGACGGGGTGAAGCACGCGGAAATTCTCGCCCTGGAGCAGGCGGGTGAACGCGCCCGCGGCGCGACTCTCTACGTCAACTTCGAGCCGTGTTCGCACCAGGGTCGCACTGGACCCTGCGCCGACGCCCTGATCGCCGCCGGGATCCGCCGCGTGGTCGCCGGCGTGGTGGACCCGAATCCCCTGGTACGTGGCCAAGGTTTTGCCCGCCTGCGCGAAGCCGGCGTAATCGTCGCATCGGGGTTCCTCGCCGACGAGTGCCAGCGCCTCAACGAAGCCTTCGCCAACTACATCCGCCGGCATATCCCTCTGGTCACCCTCAAAACTGCGATGACCCTCGACGGCAAGATTGCGCCTCCGCCCGGCGAATCTGACAACCCCACCGCGCTCGGTGCCGCGTCCGCAAGCGGAGGCTGGATCACCAGCGAGGTGGCCCGCGCCCACGTGCAGGAACTGCGTCACCAGAGCGACGCCATCCTGGTCGGCGTGGGCACCATCATCGCCGACGACCCTCTGCTCACCGACCGCAGCGGTCTTGCCCGCCGTCGTCCGCTCCTGCGCGTCATCGTCGACACCCGCCTCCGCCTGCCCCTCGAGTCTCGACTCGTCCAAACAGGACACGACGACGTGCTGGTGGTCTGTTCCCTCGCCGAAGAAAAGCGCAAGCAGGAGCTGCGCAAACATGGAATCCGCGTCGAGCAGTTGCCCACCGCCACGCCCGATGGTCGCCCCAACATGGGGAGCCTGGTTCGCCTTCTCGGCGAATTGGAAATCACCAGCCTCCTCATCGAAGGCGGCGCAACGATCAACTGGGCCGCGCTTCACTCCGGTGTCGTCGACAAGGTCTTCCTCTACTACGCGCCGAAAATCCTGGCTGGAGCCGGCTCCGTGCCCTTCGCCACCCCCTCCGGCTTCACCCGGATGAGCGACGCCGCCTACGTAAAATCCATCCGCCTGCACCGCTTCGGAGAAGACTTCGCCGTCGAGGGATATTTGCGGGATCCGTATCGGGATTGAGGCGCCATTCTCGAATCGTCGGTCGCCTCTCCCTTCAGGTTTGCCGACTATGGGTCGACTGGCAAGACACTACCGACGCCTGTCTTGCACCGTCTTTCTACGCCCCTAGGTCTCGAGCGTCGTCCGAAGCTTTGAATCCAGAGATCGCGCTCTCCGTCCCAGTCGCAAAACAGACTTGCACCTCCGGAAGCGTTTCCTGCACTCTCTTCCTGCACTCTCTTTGACAGCTTAGGAGAGCAATGCTAACGTTTCTCCTTCCTAAACGTCTTAGGAAGGAGAGCCGATGACCAACTCTGCGGACATTCTTCCCGGCACCCTCGACTTGTTAATCCTGAAGGCAGTGTCGTTGGGGTCGCTGCACGGATACGGTGTGTTGCTCCGAATTCAGCAAATCTCTGGAGGGGCGTTCGAGGTGGAGCAAGGCGCGCTGTACCCGGCCCTTTTCCGGCTGGAAGAAAAGGGCATGCTCGCATCGGAATGGGGGGTTTCCGAAAACAATCGGCGCGCGAAGTATTACCGGTTGACGCGCCAAGGTGCAAAGCGCCTGCGCGAGCAAACCGATACTTGGAACCGGGTTGCCGCGGCCATTGCCACTGTCCTGGGCGCCCGTCCGGAGGAAGTTTGATCCATGCCGGCGAACTTCCTCTGGAACCGACTGCTTCGCCGTGAGCGCGTTGATCGCTCGATAGAAGACGAGCTTCGGTTTCACATAACAGAACGCGCTGCCGACCTGCAACGCTTGGGAGTTCCGGTGGTGGAAGCCGAGCGGCGCGCCAAGCTCGAGTTCGGTGGGATGGAGAACTACAAGGAACAATGCCGTGAGACCCAGCCCTTCCACGGCGTACGCGGTTTCTTCTCCGACCTGCGATTCAGTTTGCGGAGGCTGCGTCGCAGTCCCGGATTCTCCATTCTGGCGATTCTTTGCCTGACTTTGGGTATCGGCGCGAATGCCGCGGTTTTTAGTTGGATCGAGGGAATCTTGTTCCGCCCCTATCCGGCGGTCGCTCACCAGGAGCGGCTATTCGCGCTGACCGGAATCGCACGCGGAGAAACGGATCCAACTGCCCTTTCCTGGCCAGATTTTCTCGATTTGCAGAAGAACTGCACTCTGGTTGAGTCGTTTCTTGTGACCAAAATCACCGGCACCACCCTCAGTGTCGGTGACCGTGCGGAGGTCACGACCGGGAGCATCGTATCGGCGAACTATTTTGATGCTATCGGAGTGCATCCGATACTCGGCCGCGGATTCGAGGCCGGCGAAGACTCGGGGAGCAACGCTCATCCGGTGACGGTGATCAGTTACCAGCTGTGGCACGGACGATTCAAGGGTGATCCGCAAATCATCGGGAAAACGCAACGGCTCGATGGAGTGCCGCACACGATTGTCGGCGTCGCACCCCAGGGCTTCTACGGCACATTCGTCGGCTGGGCGATGCAGTTCTGGGCACCGGCATCCATGGAGGAGCTATTCGAGGGTGGCGGGTACAAATTGGAGGATCGCGGTGCTCGGTGGATTGAGGCGTACGCGCGGCTTAAGCCTGGCGTGACCCGCCAGCAAGCACAGCAAGAAATCGCGGCGGTGGCGAAACGACTGGAGAAGGACTATCCCGACACGAACCGGGGCCGCAGTATCCAGCTGTGGCCGTTATGGCAAACTCCATTCAACAATGCCAACACTCTGCTTCCTACGCTGGAAATCATGCTCGTTGTGGTGATTTTTGTCCTTCTCATTGCGTGCGCGAACGTCGGCAATCTGCTCCTGGTCAGGTCCTTCGCGAGACGTCACGAAATGACGGTTCGGATGGCCGTCGGAGCGGGTCGCGGTCGCTTGGTGAGGCAACTGGTGACAGAAGGGCTGATCCTCGCAGCTTTTGGCGCAGTCGGTGGACTGCTGGTTGCGTACTGGTGTCGCCACGCGCTCGTGCTGCTTCTCCCCGCGCGGGGAGGCGTGGCGATGCACTTGCCCGGCGAAATCGATTGGCGCGTGCTGGCGTTGAGCGCCGGGGTTTGCCTGATTGCGACTCTTCTGCTCGGCCTGGTTCCCGCGCTGCAGACCCGTGACCTCGACCTTTCCGGCGCCTTAAAGGCTGAGTCGGCAGGCGTGGTTGGGAGTGGCAGGAGAGGGTGGGTTCGCTCGGGCCTGGTAGTGGTGCAAGTGTCATTGAGTTTCGTTTTGCTGGTCGGAGCAGGGCTCTTGCTGCAGAGCTTACAGAGGATACGAAATACCAACCCGGGTTTTTCGACGCGCGAGGTGCTGGAGACGACCGTCAATCTGGTGCAGGCAGGATATGACGCACCACGCGCTCAGAATTTTCAAGACCAACTCCTGGAGCACGCGAAGGCGATACCCGGTGTCGAGTCGGCCGCACTCGCGCGATTGACACCGTTGAGCTATGCAAGCTTCTCATCCTCGCCGATTGCGGTGGACGGCTATCAACCTCCGCCGGATGAGCAGCCGATCGTGGAGTACAACGAAGTCGGTCCCGACTATTTCACGACGATCGGCATTCCTTTGGTGTCGGGCCGCGAATTCACCCGTGCGGACGACGAAAAGTCTGTTCCGGTTGCGATCGTCAACGAAACGATGGCCGCGAAATATTGGCTCGGCAGGAATCCGATGGGCGAGCGTCTTCAGGTCAAGGGACGGTGGTTGCAGGTGGTCGGGGTGGCAAAGGATTCCAAGTACGAGAGCGTTCGAGAGGCGCCGAAACCATTTTTCTATGTGCCTCTGCGCCAGAATTTCGCTCGAGGGGCGGGTTTGAACATCCGGACGCGGATGAGTCCGGAGGCTATGCGGGCAGCGCTGACTCGCGAGGTGCATGCGATTGACCGGAACTTAGCGCTATTCGAGGTAATCACGCTGCAAGAACAAGTGGATCGGTCGACGTCGGCGCAACTCGTGGCCGTAACTTTGGTGGGTGTACTGGGCGGATTGGCGCTGCTACTCGCTGCTATCGGATTGTATGGCGTGATGTCGTATGCAGTCTCGCAAAGCACGCGCGAATTAGGGTTGCGGATGGCTCTCGGCGCGACTCCATCCCACCTGTTGCGGCTGGTAATGTCGCGTGGCATCGCACTGACGGCAGCAGGAATTGTTGGGGGCACAGCGGTGGCGCTGGCTTCGACACGACTGCTTGGATATCTGCTGTACAACGTGAGCCCACGCGACCCGTTGTCGTTTGGCTCGGCATTCCTCGTCATCACGCTCACGTCGCTGGCAGCGTGTTTTTTGCCCGCTTGGCGTGCAACCAGAACCGATCCGCTCCAGGCTTTACGGGATTAATCCCTCAGGGACGGCTTTATGGATGTTCCACGACCATTCGCAGCGCAGGCACGCAGACGGCGGCAGATCATTTGTGCGGCGGTGGGTGTGGCTTTATTCGCCAGCGTCACGATGGGCGTGTCGAAACTCAAGCCAGCGGCTCCCGCCGTGGACCGCTCGGGTGTCTGGATCGACACTGTCAGGCGCGGTCCTATGGTTAGGCAGGTTCATGGTATCGGTACGCTCACCCCGGAGGAAATTCGCTGGATCCCAACCACCACCGATGGGCGCGTGGAGAAGATTCTCGTGCGCCCCGGCACGCCGGTAAAGGCCGATACGGTCGTCGTCATCCTGAACAACCCCATAGTGGAGCAACAAACCTCTGATGCCGAATGGAAGCTACGTGCCGAAGAAGCGCAATACCACAACCTGGAAGTCATCCTGCAGAGCCACTTGCTGGACCAAAAGGCGAATGCCGTAAGGGCCGAACAAGATGCGGAGGATGCGCGGATGAAAGCGGAGACCGACAATGCGTTAGCAAAGGCGGGGGTCGTCTCGGAGCAGACACGAAAGCTTTCTTCCGGGAGTTGGAGACAGCTATCGATTCGCGCCGAAATCGAGCAGCAGCGACATGCGAACGCGCAGATGGAGCGTGAAGCGCAACTTGCCGCCGAAAAAGCCAAAGTGGAGCAAGCGCGAGCCATGTATAACCTCGAGCGGAAACAGGAGAACATGCTCCAGGTGCGCGCAGGGATGAACGGCATTCTGCAAGAGCTGACTCTTAACGGCAACACGCTGCAGGAAGGACAGCAGGTGCCGGCAGGGACAACCATCGCCAAAGTCGCGAATCCGAATCGCCTTAAAGCGGAGCTCAAAATTCCCGAGACACAGGCAAAGGATATGCAACTCGGCCAGTCGGCGGAGGTGGATACCCATAACGGCGTGATCGAAGGTAAGGTCATCCGAATCGATCCGTCAGTTCAGAATGGCACGCGCACCGTGGATGTGGCCCTGATCGGCGACCCACCCCCGGGAGCGGTGCCAGACCTGAGTGTGGACGGCACGATTGACCTGGAACGCATTGCGGACGCGCTCCTTGTCGGACGCCCGACCTACGGCCAGGAAAAGAGCACGGTTGCCATATTCAAGCTGGATGGCGACGGCAACGCCGCAGCGCGAGTGCAGGTAACACTGGGCCGCACCTCGGTGAACACGGTCGAGATTCTAGGTGGCTTGAAGGAAGGCGACCAGGTGATCCTTTCCGATGTTTCGCACTGGGATCAGTATGACCGGATCCGCCTGAATTAATCCGCTGTACTGTAAAGGCGGTGGTAGGAGTTCAGGGTTTACAGATGCGACGGGCAAGGCAAGGACCCGTACGGAGAGAGGCGAAATGGCTGAAACAGATAACGTCCTGATTTCATTAACAGACGTCGGGAAAGTGTTTTACACAGATGAGTTAGAAACCCATGCCCTGTCGAGTATCAACCTCGAGATCTGCAGAGGCGAATACGTTTCGGTCGCAGGACCATCGGGTTCGGGCAAGTCGACGCTGATGGCCATCATCGGGCTGCTCGATTCGCCGACCCATGGACAGTACTTGTTCAAGCGGGAGCCAGTCGAGAACCTGGATATTTCGGAACGCGCCGTTATCCGCAACCGTGAGATTGGCTTCATCTTT
>CAZXKO010000103.1:0-63462 GCA_964641665.1 uncultured Acidobacteriaceae bacterium | reverse complement strand
TATCTGCGGATGAACGGAATCGTGCCGCCCGCCAGCCGGGCGAAGTCCGACTGATGAACAAAGCTGCGCTAGCGACCACGCGCCTCCGCTCGAAGCTGGAGCCTGGGTTCTTGGCGGACCGGACTTTTAAGAAGGTTTTACAAATCTTTGACCATTCGCAGACAAGTCTTGGTTCGACTCTACCCATAATGCTGGCACTAGCTTCGATCCTCCCCCAAGGCCTCAAAAGAACACTGCTCAGGAGAAGGCTGTGAAGAACCACCGCACAATTCAGTTCTTGCGCGCGGCTGCCTTGCTGGCTGCCATCATTTGTGGAGGCAACATCCTCGCCCAGGCGCAATCGTGTAGCGTCACCTGGACTGGGAATGCGTGTTCAGTACAGTCATGCTCGTGGAGCATGGCCGGCAACTGGAGTCCGCGCAAGGTGCCAGGTCCGACAAGCGACGTCTGCATCCCGACCCTCACGACGGCGGACGCAACCACAACGCCGTCGATCTCTGTCCATTCGATTCAGGTAGCCGAGGGTGGGTCGCTCCTGTTCGGGTCGGGGAAAGTCTCGATTGCGACCTCACTGACCAACCCGGGATTCATCACTCTGTATGGGACCACGTTGTCCGCAGGGTCGATCAGCCTTCCGTCTCCCGGCGAGATCGACGTGTATGACAACAGCTCCATCACAAGCCCCGCGTTGTCAAACGCCGCCGGCACCGTGTCCGTTGGCGCCGGGGGGACGCTGCGACTCACAGACAACCCAGTCCAGCTACAAAATGGAAACCTGAGCGGCGGCAAGTGGCTCGTCTCCAGTGGTGTTCTGATATTCCCGAGCGCCATCTCACAAATCACGACGCAGGGCACCGTGGCATATGGCACCGTGCTATCGCTCGACGGCATAGGCTCCGCCGTGCAGGACGCCTCCGGCCACAACTCGTTGGCCACGCTTACCTCCGTAGGCTCAACCGCCGTGCTCGCGCTCTTTGATAGCGCTTCGCTCACCGTCGCCCAAGGTCTCACCTCCCAGGGGATCGTCGACGTAAGCGGATCACTGACGGTCAACGGTACGTACATACAAGCGTCGGGAGCCGCGACGAACATGGGCGGCTCGCTGAGCGCCACCACAGTCATCGTCCAATCGGGATCGACGCTGGGAGGAAACGGAACCGTGGCGAGTTCGATCACGAACAACGGCACCGTAGCGCCCCAGGGGATCCTGACCGTGACCGGCAACTATGCCCAGGCGGGCGGCGGTGCGCTGACCGAGCAGTTCGGCTCGACGCTCCAGGTCGATTTGAACGCCGCACTGTCAGGCCCCCTGAACGTGACCATCAACCCCAAGCGTCCCCCGAAGTCGGGCCAGACCTACACCGCCCTGAAGTTCGGCTCGCTCAGCGGATCGTTCACGAGCGTCACGGCGGGGTACACGCTGACAACCAGCGGAAACAGCATCGTGGTGAGAAAGCAATAAGCAGGCGGGGCGCAACGGAGTTCTGCTACGAAACATCGAGCTGACGCTGTTTCAGCCGAACTCCTGAGCGCAAATCGCACTCTCGCCGCAAGCTACTGCGCGCTTTCATGCGAGATCAGTTGACGTAACATCGCCTTAGCGCAACTTTGTGCAATTTTGTGCCTTTTGTCCGCCAGACAAGCGAAACAACCATCGCGCAAGCCCCTAGCGCCGATACCAGGACTGTGTCACTTGTTTGTCAAAAGCTGTTCGCAACTGGTGAAGGTGGCTGGCCGGGACTTACCCGGATGTTGCACACGCGACGCAGGTGAATCTGGGGAGGCCGTCCAGACCATCACTCTCTTCGCGAGCCCCGTGGTCATGATTACCTTGGTACCGTGCCCTGTTCCCCCGGAAATTAATCGAATATTGATCTTCCTCCCCGCAAACCCGCTGCACAATAAAAGGTGCTCCTCACCCGCTCTTGGACGAATTGATCGCGGGAGGTTGTCTGCGCGGACTAGCAGCCCGGGAGGTCGCTCATGCGTAAGCTCACCATCGTCTTCTTCGACGCCGGCGGAGGCCATCGCAATGCCGCCGAGGCGCTCAAGAGCACCCTGGAAACGCAACCTCGTCCCTGGGACGTTCGCCTGCTCAATCTGCAGGAACTCCTCGACTCGATCGACGTGATCCGCCGCGCCACCGGCATCCGCATCCAAGACGGCTACAACCTGATCCTGCGCAAGGGATGGACCCGTCCGACTCCGCAGTTGTTGGTCCTGCTGCGCGGGCTTGTCCGCCTGTATCGCGGACGCGTGGTTTCCGTGCTGGAGAAGTACTGGCGGGAGCACCCTACCGACCTGGTGTTGTCGGTGATTCCGCTGTTCAATCGTGCCCTCGCCGAGAGCGTACGTAATGCGATCCCGGAATCGGCATTCGCCACGCTGCTTACAGACTTAGCCGACTGCCCGCCGCACTTCTGGATGGAACCGGAGTCCGAGTTCCTGATCTGCGGCACCGAGCGCGCCGAGCAACAGGCCCTCGCCATGGGACACGCCCGGCATCGCGTGTTCAAGACTTCCGGCATGATTCTGAAGCCGAAGTTTTATGAGAAGCCGGTGGTCGACGTCGCCGTGGAACGCAAGCGCCTCGGACTTGCACCCGAGTTGCACACAGGCATTGTGATGTACGGCGGCCAGGGCGCTCCGGTGATGATCGAGATTGCGAAGAAACTCGAGGCCAGCGCGAGCCACGTCCAGCTCATCATGATCTGTGGACACAACCAGAAACTGCGCGCTGAACTCCAAGCCATGCGCACCAAAGCGCCCATGCTGGTCGAAGGCTTTACTCCCAACGTGGCGCACTACATGTCGCTGGCGGATTTCTTCGTCGGTAAGCCCGGCCCGGGCAGCATCAGCGAGGCCCTGCAGTTTCATCTCCCGGTGATTGTCGAGCGCAATCAGCGAACCATGCCTCAGGAGCGCTACAACACCGAGTGGGTCACCGAAAAACGCCTGGGCATCGTGTTACGCAGCTTCGGTGATATCGCGCAAGGCGTCGAGGAATTGCTGCAGCCCGACACTTTCGCCGAACTGCGCTCCAATGCCCGAGCCTATTCGAACCGGGCACTATTCGAGATCCCGTCAATTTTAAAGGATGTCCTGGAACGGCACGTGCCGTACTCGGTGCCCGTATCGCCGGCTTTCCCCGGCACGCACGCCGTCGGCAACGCTGCATGGGCCGGCCTGACTTAAGTTCTTCGTGGTTCCTCTGCGACCTTTGCGCGCCCTTAGCGTCCTTTGTGGTTAAAGGCTTTGGGTTTCGCGAGGACGAGAGGAAAAGCTCTTAATCGCAAAGTTCGCGAAGGAGACGTTGGGCGAGATGCACGTCAGGATTTTGGAACCGAGCGGTACGCTTCCGCTGCTTCTGACGTGAGCGCATTACCGCGAGCGATCTCACCAAACAAACGTCCGCTGCCCCGCACGGTCCGCTCCTGGGTTCGCTGATTTAGCGCGACCAATCCAAAGCGCAGCGTCCAGCCTTCGGTCCATTCGAAGTTGTCGGTCAGGGTCCAGTGGAAATAGCCACGAATGTCGTGCCCTTCCTCGATCAAGCCGTGGAGTTCGCGCACCACGTTCACCAGTAGCCACGGACGGATACGATCCTCGGAATCGGGAACGCCGTTTTCCAGAATGTAGATCGGCTTGCCCAGCCGCCGTGCTCTCTCGACGGCGACTCGCACGGCTCGCGGGTAGGCCTCGCCATACGGACGCTCCACTCCGGGGTCGCCCTGGGGAACGCCCTCGGGCACGAAGATGCGCCCAAACATGTGGGCGACGTTGCGCGGATCGAACGCCACGTGCAGCCGGTTGTACACGTTCAGGCCGACAAAATCGCAAGCGCCCTTGACCTCTCCGGCCTTGCCGTCGAGCAAGCTGAAAGGAAACTGGAGTCGCCCCTGCTCCACCAGGCGGATAAAACTCTCATTGAAAGTTTCATTCAGCAGGTGCGCGACCCAGCGATCCAGCACCGTCGCCACCGGTTCGAAAACCACATAGTGCTGCGCCCATCCCACCTGCGCATCCGGGCGCAGCTCGTGAATGGCGCGATACGCCCGCAGATGGCACAGCGCCAGATTGCTGGTCACGCGAATGGCGGTCGCGATCTGTCCCGTTTTCCCAGGCGGAAATTCGCCCAGCACGTAGCCGGAAGCCGCGTAGACATTGGGTTCGTTGAGCGTGACCCAGAACTGGCACAGATCCCCGAGCATCTCCACGACGCGGCGCGCGAAGCGCTCGAAAAGCGCCGGGGCCTCGGGATGGAGAAACGCCCCTTTCTCTTCAAACCAACGCGGGTTGGTGAAGTGATGCAGGCACACCACGGGACGAATCCCGCGCTGCACCAAGCCCTCCAGCAGTTCACGGTAACGATCGAGGGCGGCACTATCCCACTGACCTTCCTGAGGCTCGATGCGGCTCCACTCCACCGAAAGGCGCAGGGCGTTGACGCCCAGTTCTTTGGCCAGATCGAAGTCCGGTTCGGCATTGGCCCACCAGTCGCAGGCCGCGCCAGAGCGGTCGCCCGACTTGATCCGGCCGGCTTTTTCCCAGTCCGACCATTGGCTGTTCTGGTTATCTCCCTCCACCTGGTACGAGGCGGTTGAGACTCCCCACAGAAAGCCCTCTGGAAATTGGCGAATACTGGAATCGATCGGACTCAACGCTTACGAGGCTCCTGCACAAGTGCTGGTGCTTATTGTAGCTGGTTTTCCGGGCCGAAAACCGCGGGGGTGGAACGGAAGTTCAACTTCGGTAACCGTAGCGACGTGATAAGCACCGGGTTCGTGGCGGAGATTTCGCCCCCCGAGGATTAAGAACAGCTCTTAACCACAAAGAACGCAGAGGCAACGCAGAGTTCGCAGAGTGGAGCCTATCGGGAGAAGGGGAGAACGATCCGCAATGTTGACGAATGTCCCTCCGAAGAAGCCTTGAGCATTTCTCCGCGCCCTTTGCGCCTCCTCTGCGGCCTTCGCGGTTAGAGGCTTTTCACGTCGTCGTTCCGGGCACGCCCCTCACTGCTTCTTCGGACCTTTCCCCGGCATGCCAACAGGATTCTCGTGCGTCTTCTCGCGGAATCCACCGCGCATCCCGCCCGCCAGACCCACGCTCGATTCGCCATACTTGTCGCGCAGCTTGTCGGCAGCCGCCAGGGCCTGCTTCCAGCGCTGTTGGCGCTCGCCGTCCAGCAGATCGCCTTGTCCGGGTCCCCCTTCAAACGACGAAACATGCACTCCCAGCAAGCGCACTTCCGCGCCTTTCTTCCAGCTCTTGCGAAACAGAATTCGAATTTGCTCGAACACTTCGGTATCGAGTTGTGTCGCCGTCGCCAGCGAGTGCGCGCGGGTAATCGTCGTGAAATCCTGGTAGCGCAGCTTGAGTTGGATCGTCCGCGCATGCAGTCCGTGCTCGCGCAGGCGGCGCGCCACCATCTCCGAAAGCCGCATTAACGTCGACTCGAGCTGTTCCTGATTTGCGGTGTCTTCGTTGAAGGTATGTTCGTGGCTGATCGATTTAGGGCCGGCTTCCTCTCCAACTTCCGTATCGAACCATCCCCCGGCATCTTCGCCGCGCGATTTCCCAGCCAGCGCCAGCCCCCATTTTCCGAAGCGTTCCTCGAGGACGTCGTCCTTCAGCTTGGCGAGGTCGCCGACCTGCTGGATTCCCAGCGCATGCAGGTTCTGCTCCATCACTTTGCCCACGCCAGGGATATCCCGCACATCGAGCGGCGCCAGAAACTTCGCCTCCTGGCCCGGGACCACCCACAGCACGCCATTCGGCTTCGCTTTCGCCGACGAGACCTTGGCAATCAGTCGCGACGCGCCGATCCCGATCGAGCAGTTCAACTGCGTCTCAGCTTTCATCTTCGTGTGCAGCGTGTGAGCCGCACGCAACGGCGGCCCGTGCAGACGCTCGGTTCCGGTCATGTCGAGATAGGCTTCGTCGATCGATGCCATTTCGACCTGTGGGGAAAATGTGTTCAGCACGCCGTAAGCTTTCGCCGAGTATTCCCGGTACCGCTCCGGGTGCCCACTCACAAAAATCGCTTGCGGACAAAGCTTTGCCGCCGTGCGCAACGGCATGGCCGAATGCACGCCGAACTTCCGCGCCGCATACGAGGCCGCCGACACCACGCCACGTTCATCGCGCTGCCCGCCGACCACGACTGGCTTGCCCTTCAGCGATGGATCAAACAGCTCCTCCACCGACACGAAGAAGGCGTCCATGTCGACGTGGAAGATGGTTTTCGCAAATGCCGGCATACAAGCAGGAGGGGATCCGTAAGGAATTCTAGCAGCGTTACACTTCTGGGACAGCGAACCTCAAAACCCGCAGAATAGAGGGGTTCCAGCTGGCATATTGTGTCTCCCGCGAGGCAGCCCGACCGTCAGCACTCTTATTCGCCGGATGCAGCGATCACACGCCCGTCGTCGCCCGCACCTGCCGCGCCCGCTCGTAGACCTTCACATACTCCTTCGCCGACGCGCCCCAGGAAAAGTCGCGGCTCATGCCGTTCTTCATTAGCACTTGCCACGAGGCTTCATCGCGGAATGCCTGCAACGCCGATTTGATCATCAGCAGCAGCGACTCCCCGCTGTACTCGCTGAACTTGAAGCCCGTTCCCTTGCCCGTCCGCGCGTCCCACGGATCGATTGTGTCGTCGAGCCCGCCGGTCGCGCGCACAATCGGCACCGTCCCGTACTTCAGGCTGTAGATCTGGTTCAGCCCGCAGGGTTCATAGCGCGACGGCATCAGGAACATGTCCGCGCCCGCCTCGATTTTATGCGCGATCGTGTTGTCGTAGGCCACCTTCACTGCGATCTTCTGGGGAAACTGCTTCTGCAGCCGCAAGAACATTTCCTCGTAAACCTTGTCGCCGGTCCCCAGCACCACCAGGATCATTTCCTCGCGCGCCAGCCGGTCCATGATCTGGGAGATCAGGTCAAACCCCTTCTGCGCGGCAAAGCGCGAGACGATCCCGATCACCGGCAGCTTCGCATCTGCATTCTTGATTCCAAACGCCGCCAGCAGATCCTTCTTGTCTTTCATTTTTCCGCTCAGGTCCGCGGGCGAATACTTCGCCGCGGTGAATTTGTCCACCTCCGGACTCCACTCGTCGTAGTCCACGCCATTCAGGATGCCCGTCACCGTGGCCGCCCGGTCGCGCAGCACGCCCTCCAGACCAAAACCGTACTCCGTCGTCTGGATCTCCTGGCTGTATTTCCTGCTCACGGTGGTCACGTAATCGGAAAACGCCAGCGCGCCCTTCAGAAAATTCACCTGCCCGAAAAATTCCATCTTCGAGATCGTGAACAGATCCCAGGGCAACATCAGCAAAGGCAGGATCTCCGGCGGAAACAGTCCCTGGTAGCCCATGTTATGAATCGTGAACACGGTGGCCACGTCCCGAAACGCCGGATCCTCCACGTACAGCGAGCGCAGCATCACCGGCACCAGTGCCGACTGCCAGTCGTGGCAGTGAAACACCTGCGGCACACCCAGAATCTTGGTCGCCTCAATCACCGCGCGCGAGAACATGGCAAAGCGTTCGGCGTTGTCGGGATAGTCTCCCGCGGCCGTTCCATATACGGCCTCGCGGTCGAAATACACCGGATACTCCACGAAGTAGTACTGCAAGCCGGATGCGCTCGCTCCATTCGTGACGATCGAACAAAAGCGATATTCGTCGTCGTAGGGAACAGTGATGCTGCGCACCACGGTCTTCGGATCTGTCAGCTTGGTCTGCCGGTAACGCGGCAGGAACACGCTGATCTGGTGGCCTTGGGCCGCCAGCGCGCGTGGCAAGGCGCCGACCACGTCGGCCAAACCACCGGTCTTGGAAAAAGGGACACCTTCTGAGGCCGCAAGGACGATATGCATGAGGGCAACCTCCCGGAACAAGCCGCGAACCCCCGGTGCAGGATATGATGGTTAAGGGACTCAGCCGGACGGTAGACTGCCCTTGCACCTGGAACGCGCGGGATAAGCTTGGTAAGTCTAACTGGGCGGCTTGCCCGAGGGCAACGTGCCAAAGGTCGTAGCAGAGCGAACTCCGCGCGGCAGCAAACCGAAACTCGGCCAGCACTTCCTGGCCGACGGCACGGCCGCCCACCGCATCGTCGAAGCGCTGGGCGACATCTCGCAGAGCACCGTGCTCGAGATCGGTCCCGGCCGTGGCGTACTTACTTCCGCGCTGGCCCGCAGCGCTCGACGCCTTATCGCCATCGAACTCGACCGGGTGATGGCTGCGCAGCTGCGCATGAAGTTCGCGCTCTATCCCAACGTCGAAATCATCGAAGGCGATGTGCTGGCCATCGATTTCAGCACGCTCTTCGGACCCAAGCCCGGCGCCTCGCGCCCCGGCCTCATCCAGACTCCGGAACCAGTGCGCGTGATCGGCAATCTTCCCTACTACATCACGTCCGACATCCTGCTGCGCCTGTTCACCTTCCGCCAGTGTTTCGACATGCTCGTCATCATGGTGCAGAAAGAAGTCGCCGACCGGCTCGCCGCCCAGCCCGGCAGTCGCGACTACGGATTGCTTTCTGCCACCGCACAGCTCTATGCCCGGGTGGAGACGCTGTTCACGCTCCCGCCCGGAGCCTTTACTCCGCCCCCGAAAGTGCATTCCTCGGTGGTGCGGCTCACCATGGCACCTAAGATCGACAGCCTGCGCGTCCCCGAAGAAGCTTTCATAAACTTTTTAAAACTCTCTTTCGGACAGAAACGCAAGACGCTGTGGAACAATCTCAAGACCGAATACGCTCCGGACTCTCTGCGCGCCGCCCTCGAGGAAGCGGGTGTCAAGCCCGCCGAGCGCGCCGAGGCCTTGCCCCTCGAGAAGAAAGCCGCAATCTTCCGGGCACTCGCCTCCGGCAACGGGAACCAACCGCAAGGCAAGTAGCCCAAGCTTCCGTCAGGAGGTTCGTATGGGCACGAGCGCCGTTCGCCACCCCGCCGTAGCCGGACAGTTCTATCCCCGTAACGCCGCCTCTCTCCTCGCCGAAATCCGCTCTTACCTCACCCCGGCCGCCGAACCTGTCGCGGCGCTTGGATGCGTCGTCCCGCATGCGGGCTACATGTACTCGGGCCACGTCGCGGGCGCAGTTTATGCCCGCCTGCAGATCCCCGCGCGTTGCCTCCTGCTTTGCCCCAACCACACCGGCATGGGGCACCCTCTCTCCATCATGACCCAGGGCACATGGGAAACACCGCTCGGCACCGTTGCCATCGACTCCGAACTCGCCGCGGCGCTGCTCACCCAGTTCCCCCTCCTGAGCGACGACGCCGACGCGCATCGCGCCGAACACGCCATCGAAGTCCAGTTGCCGTTTCTGCAGGCGAAGCGCCCGCAGTTCCGCTTCGTGCCCATCGCGGTCGGGGCGCGGCAGTACGAAGCTCTGGCGGAACTCGGCCACAGCATCGGCGAAGTCCTCGCGGTCCTCGACGAGCCCGTGCTGGTACTGGCTTCGAGCGATATGAACCACTACGAGTCCGACCAGGTGACACGCGTTAAAGATCACAAGGCGATCGAGCCCATCCTGGCTCTCGACCCACGCGGCCTCTATGACGTCGTGACTAACGAAGACATAAGCATGTGCGGTTTCGGTCCCACTGTCGCGATGCTGACAGCGACCCAGCGCCTGGGCGCGACGAAAGCCGAACTCGTCAAATACGCCACCTCAGGGGATGTCTCGGGCGATCGCAACATGGTGGTTGGATACGCGGGTGTAATCGTGAGGTGAGTTCCAAAAAGCAAGGGCGACCCGAAGGTCGCCCCGAATTCCATTCCTCGAACGCGATTATTTTCGGCTACCCGAAGTATGCGAGCCCGAGGACGGTGTGCTCATATGCCCGCCACTGCTCATGTGGCCGCTGCTTGAGGACATCGAACTCATGCTCCCGCCGCTCCAGGCTCCCGAGCGCGCCGGTGGTGCAGTCCGCACGGTGGCGAATCCGTTTTGCTGTACCTGATGCGAGACTCTCCCGAGATTGCTAACTGTCCCTCTCGGAATTCCCAGTCCCGCGGTCCCGTTCTGCACCAGCACACGCGAGGGAGGACCTCCAGCCGTGAGCACCGGATGTCCCACAACTACCGTGGCCGTGCCTCGCAGCGGCGGCGCCGGAGTGGGGAAGCGGTTCGGCGGATTCGTCACCGGCGGCACCGTGTACCACGAGCCAAAGCTGCCCGGCGCCCACATCCAACCGTACCCCGGAACCATGGTCCAGCTTCCATAGCGATACGGCATCCAGCCCCATGGATACGCCGAAACCCAGGTGTAGCCGAAGCCCGGATAGAACATCCACGCGCCATCAGCGAACGGGCTCCAGCCCGCGCCCGCAAAATAGGGCTGCCACATCATGCCGTATCCAGGGATATTGGAATAGGCTCCGTAGTAGTTCAGGTCGCTCACTCCGTACCCATACGGATAGTTGCTGTTCGAAGCCCGGGTGGCATACTCCTGCTGATACTTATTCTGCTGCTTGTCCCATGCGTCGGGCAGGGCTTCCTCAACATTTTTGGCGATCACGTACTTGTCGTTGTCGGTCAGATTGAAGGTTGCCGTCCGGTTCTTCCCGACCTCGACTTCGCCCGAAGGCCCTTCTGCCTTCGCCTCGCCGTTGAACACCGCCAGCTCGGCGTTGTCCGTTGCCAGATCCAGCCGGAAATGCACCGCCTGGCTCGCCTGTATCTTCTCGTTGGCAAACAACACGGTGAACTCATCGGCCTTGCCCTTCGCCGTGTAGTTCACGTACGCCATTCCTGTTTTGAGGACGACGGTCGAAACCCGTCCGCCCGAATCCCGCAGCGTCAACTCGCTGAACTCGACCGTGCTCTTGGGAGCGATACGGACCGTACTGCCGTCTTCAAACTCCACCTCGGCGCGGCCATCTTTCGTGGCCAACTTCATGCCCTGCACGATCGGCATGTTCAGGAAAGCCTTCTCGAATCCTTGCCCTGCGCTCTTGTCGACCTGCACCACACCCTCAACGTCGCTCAGGCGCACAATGCGCACTTGCGAATCGGCAAAGGCCGGAGTCACGCTCAGCGCGGCCGCTAGCCCTACCACCACAACCGTCCACGTGCCAAAGCTTCGGTTCGACATGGTTGTCCCCTGCAAACTTCTTGGCTTACTCAATTAGAACATGGTTTGGAGCGTTTAGTTGCTAGCCGTTTGGTCACTTTCGGCTCGGCGTTTGGCCGGGGCATTTCCCCGAGCCAGTTGGTCACCGGCGGTAATCTCTGAGGCACCGTGAGCGGTTTTTGGAACCGCCTGCAACCCTATGATTACAAGCCTTTAACGCGAAGGCGCCGCTCCGCTCGCGATCAACAGCCGCTGGGCCCGGGCGCGCGACACGTTCATCACCGATTGATCCGCCAGGATCTTCTGCAAGATCGGGGCCACCGCCTGGACCTCGGCCAGGCTCTTGTCGTCCACCATCTGCTCCATCTGCTTCAGGTGCTCGTCCAGCGCCAGCTTCTGATAGCGATGGTAATAGTCGAGCTGGCGGCCGATTTCGAGCGTGGTCGAAATGCTCTGGAACAGCGTCGTGATTTCCTGCACGGCTGGGACCGGCGAGTAGTTGTACTCCGCCCGCGTGCTGCGCTGGCCGTCCTTGTAGGCCAGCACCTTTGCCCCGGTAGAGGCGATGTTCTTCCTGCCGGAGTCGACTTTACCCTGGAAATACTTCGCCTTCGCCGCCAGGTCGAAGATTTTCTCTCGGTTCGCCGGCGAGATCGTGAAGTCGAGATGGAACGGGTCCGTCGGCTCCGAGTCAGGCGTGAGCTTGCCTGTCGAATCGTACCCCGCCCGCCCGTCGGAGGAAACGGTCAGGACGTAGTGATCCGGAATCGATTGCGGGAAGTCGAGCGAAAACGTGATCGTCGACGCCGGCTTTGATTCTTGCGCAACCGTCGTGGCACAAATCAGGAGCCAACCCGTCAGGGCGTAGCTGAGACAAAATGCTCGGCGTAATGCGCGGCCGCAATCCGCAATCGCGACGGAACTGAGCGGCACAGCCATCCGATCTCTATTCCGCAAAACCGCCTCCACAGGTCCCTACCTCATCGCCGCGCCACACTCTGCCGCTGCAGCGTGGCTGCAGTGTGCAAATGACAAATCGCAATGGCCAGCGCGTCCGAAGCATCCGCCGGCTCGGGAGGCTCTGCCAGTTCCAGCAGCCGCGTTACCATGTGCTGTACCTGCTGTTTCTCCGCCTTGCCGTATCCCACTACCGCCGACTTGATTGACAACGGCGCATACTCGGCCACTTCCAACCCGGCCGCAGCCGCCGCCAGCATCGCCACTCCACGCACTTGCCCCAACTTGAGCGCCGACTTCACATTCAGCGCGTAAAAAACATCTTCGATGGCAACCTCATCAGGGTGATGATCCAGGATCAGCTCCCCCAGCCGCTCGTAGATGCGATTCAGCCGCGTAGGCAGCGGCTCCCGCGCCGACAGCTTGATCGCCCCGCAGGTCAGGCAAAGCAGCTTTCCCGACGGCGCAATTTCCACCACGCCATATCCGGTGCATTCCGTCCCGCAGTCAATCCCCAGAACCCGCATCGCGCCCAGTGTACCGTGACTCGTGATACTGCTCTCGAACAAAAACGAGCGGTGTCGAGAACGCCAGCCTTCTACTCTTGTCATCCTGAGCGGAGTGAGGCGTGAGCCGAACGAAGTCGAAGGACCCCATGACAGCTGGCGACGCCTAAGGCGCAGCCGTCTTTTCCATCACTGAAGCTGCCATGAAAGGCTCTCTCCGCGACCTCAGCGGCCTTCCTCTGCGACCTCAGCGGTTAAAAGCTCTTGAGGTTTCCGGAGAATGCCCGCCTCAACAACACCGCGTCCGCCGCGCTCGCATCACCTCGTTCTCGCGCAAAAATCCCGCATACGCGGCGCGAGACGATTCCACCTTATTCCTCTCCAAGAACCGCGCGTACGCCGACTCGTCGAAAATCTCCCGCAGAACAGAACGCAGCACCCCGAACGCCCGCCGCAAGAACCCAGCCGCATCCAGCGCAAGCCTCATCCCTGCTCCTCCACAAACCGTGTCGCCACGAACGGCGTCTCGCGCACCTCAGCCACCTTGCGCCCGCTCCACACCCGCGACCACTCGAGCACCGACTCCACCAGGATCACCGCCACCATCACGACAAGGGCGAACGAGAACCCCGCATCCAACCGGTCGTTGAAGATGAGCCGCACGGTCGAACCGCTGGCTCCACTCGCGGCCAGTTGGGAAGCGTGCGCCAGAAAACCGATCCTCGGGTTCGCGTCCCAGATCTTGTGGTAGGAAGCCGTGAAGGTCACAGTCACCAGCCACACCAGAGGAGCCAGCGTCACTGCCGCATAGCGACCCCGGCCCATCTTGATAATGATCGTCGTGGCCACGCACAGCGCCACAGTGGCCAGCAACTGGTTCGCGATCCCGAACAACGGCCAAAGCGAGTTGATTCCACCCAGCGGATCCCGCACGCCCTGCCAGACGAAATATCCCCACGCCCCCGCGATCAGCGCGCTGGTCGCCACGATGCTCGGATACCAGCTCGTCTTCCCCATCGGCTTCCAGATATGGCCCAGCGCGTCCTGCACCATGAAGCGGCCAACGCGCGTGCCGGCATCGAGAATCGTCAATATGAACAGGGCCTCGAACATGATTGCGAAGTGGTACCAGATCGCCATCACCGCCTGCCCGCCCAGGCTGTCGGCAAAGATGCTGGCCATGCCCACCGCGAACGCCGGCGCGCCTCCGGTGCGATTGAACAGGGTCTGCTCGCCCACCGCGTGCGCCAGTTGCGACATCTCGGCCGCGCTCACCGTGAATCCCCAGCTGCTGATGGTCGTAGCCGCCGCCTCGGGCGCCTGCCCGACGATCCCCGCCGGACTGTTGATCGCGAAATAAATCCCTGGTTGCAGGACGCACGCCGCAATCGTCGCCATGATCGCCACCAGCGACTCGGCAGCCATCGCGCCGTAGCCCACCATGCGCGTCTGCGTTTCGCGCGCGATCAGCTTGGGCGTGGTCCCGCTGGCAATCAGCGAATGGAATCCGCTGATGGCTCCGCAAGCGATCGTGATAAACGCAAACGGAAACACGTTTCCCGCGAACACCGGCCCCGTGCCGTCGATGAACCGCGTCAGCGCCGGCATGTGCAGCACCGGACGCACCGCCACAATCCCCACCGCCAGCAGCGCGATCGTCCCCAGCTTTACAAAGGTGCTCAGGTAATCGCGCGGGGCGAGCAGCAGCCACACCGGCAAGGCCGACGCCGCAAAGCCGTAGGCGATGATCATCAGCGCCAGCGTGGGCGCGGCGAGGGTGAAGTACCGCGCCAGCGCCACATCCTGCGCTACCCACTGCCCGCCAAAAATCGCCGCCAGCACCATCACGAAACCCAGCACCGAACTCTCCAGCACCTTGCCCGGCCGCAGGTAGCGCAGGTAGACGCCCATCAGGAGCGCGATCGGAATCGTCATGGCAATCGTGAACGTCGCCCACGGGCTCGACTTCAACGCGTTCACCACGATCAGCGCCACCGCACCCAGCAGGATCACAATGATGCTCAGCACCGCCAGGTACGCTACGAAACCGCCCACCTTCCCGATTTCATCCTTCGCCATCTCCGTCAGAGACTTGCCGTCGCGGCGCACCGAGAACAACAGAATGACGAAGTCCTGAACACAGCCGGCGAACACCGCGCCCGCCAGAATCCAGATGGTCCCCGGCAGATACCCGAATTGCGCTGCCAGCACCGGACCCACCAGCGGCCCCGGTCCGGCAATCGCGGCGAAGTGGTGCCCGAACACCACCCACTTGTTGGTGCGCACGAAGTCGCGCCCGTTCTCCAATCGCTCCGCAGGAGTCGCGCGCAGCGCATCCAGCGCAAGCACCTTTGCCGCGATGAACTTGCTGTAAAAGCGGTAACCCAGCGCGTAGCTGCAGGCCGCGGCAATCACCATCCACATCGCGTTGATTTGCTCTCCGCGATGGAGCGCGATCGTAGCGACCGCCAGAGCGCACAGCACAGCGACCCCCGCCCACACTAGGGTCGCCACAGGTTTCGACATGGAAATAGAACTCCCCGGCTGAATGAATGCCGCTTACTGCGAGCAGTATTGTGGACAATCCCGGCCGGGGTTGCAATCCAAGCTCGTGCTCGCGCTGTCATCCCGAGCGAAGTGAGGCGAAAGCCGAACGCAGTCGAGGGACCTTGCGCTTTCGAGGTGCTACCCACCTGCGGACCTGAACTGCGCTCCGACGTCAGTGACGGCTCGCACTCGTCGCGGTGACCGGACGCCCGGTAGGTTCGCCTTCCTCCTCTCGCGCGAAGCTCAGCACAATATCGTTTTTCTCCCCCCAAGACCTCCGCCGAATTTAATGATAATCTTTAGAGTTCCGGCCCATGGTGCTGTTCCCGCTGTTCTTCCCAGCTTCGGCTGGAAAAAGGGCGGACGGCTCTACCACAGCGGACACCAGTTCCATTCCTACCTAGAGGAGCAGGCGATGAAGATCGGGATGTTAACCGGCGGCGGCGATTGCCCCGGCCTCAACGCGGTCATCCGTGGCGTGGTGCGTAAGGGCACCTTCCACTATTCGGACGAGTTTGTCGGCTTCATGGAGGGCTGGCGCGGCCTGCTCGAAAATAAAACGATGCCCCTCGATCTCGAGGCCGTGGGCGGCATCCTGCCCCGCGGCGGCACCATCCTGCGCACCTCCCGCACCAACCCTGCCAAGCGCCCCGACGGCCTGCAGGTCTGCACCGACAATCTCAAAGCCAACGGTTGCGACGCCCTCATCGCCATAGGCGGCGACGACACCTTGTCCGTTGCGCAAAAGCTCTTCCAGAATGGCATCAAAGTGGTCGGCGTGCCCAAGACCATTGACAACGATCTCTCCGGCACCGACTTCACCTTCGGTTTCGATACTGCCGTCAACGTCGCTACCAGCGCCATCGACCGCGTCCACACCACCGCCGAAGCGCACAACCGCGTGATCGTCGTCGAGGTAATGGGACGCGACTCCGGCTGGATTGCCGTCTATAGCGGCGTGGCCGGCGGCGCCGACGTCATCCTTATCCCCGAAATCCCCTTCGACATCGACAAGGTCGCCGAACTCATCAAGCAACGCCACGCCCGCGGCCGCTATTTCAGCATCGTGGTCGCCGCCGAAGGCGCCAAGTTCGCCGGTGACGTCCAGATGCACGACGGCGCCCCGATCGTGCAGGAAATCGGCAAGGATGAATTCGGACACCTGCGCCTCGGCGGCATCGGCAACATCCTCGCCCGTGAAATCGAAAAGCGCACTGGCTTTGAAACCCGCTCAGTCGTCCTCGGCCACATCCAGCGTGGCGGATCGCCCAGTTCCTTCGACCGCGTCCTCGCCACCCGCTACGGCCTCGGCGCCATCGACATGGTGCACCGCGGCGAATGGGGGCACATGGCCGCACTGCGCGGCAACAAGATCGTCTCCGTGCCGCTGGCCGACGCCATCGCGACCAACCGGAAAGTCGACCCCGAGCTCATCGAAGTCGCCAACGGCATCCTCGACAAGCTCGCCGAGCCCGCCATGAAGAAATAACCGAGATTCCCGGCACTCGACTCACGATGGTCCCGGGACTACGAGACCGGCGGCGAACCAGACGCCGGTTTTCGTCCGCAATGAGGATCCTACTGCTGACATCCACTACTCTGATGATCGCTGCTACGACCATTGCATTCTCGCAATCGAGTGATCACGTGATTTCAACAGATGGCCTTCAACTGCTTAGCAAAGTTAGTCAGAATTACGAGGACGCCAAGTCCTACCACTTCGAGGTTGTTCAGGAACGTACTACTCATAATGACCTCTCTCGCAGCTGGGAGAAGTTCATCTTGACGGCTGCGGAAGCGCCGGGTGGTCGGTATCACTACGAAGGCCATTCCGGTGAGGGCAGCGCCTTACGGATCGCGGATGGCACGACGGTTTGGGCCTGTCATCTGGATGAGCATCGCTACACCAAGAGTCCCGTTGCGAGTGAAACATCGAGCCAATCCAGACTCATTACGATGACCGAGTATGTGCCGGTGCAGCCCGAGGATCTTCGCAAGGGGTTGGCCGAAGAGGGCAAGCACTTAAAGTCCGCGACTCGCCTCGCAGGTGCAACTCTCGTCGTAAACGTACGTGAAATCGCCTGTTCCGTCATCCGCATCCAGAGCAGTGATAAAAAGCGTGTGACACCGGATTACACATTTGAGAAGACATTCTGGATCGACCGGGTTCATATGACGATCGTCAAGACGGTAGAACAAGCGCATCCCTACCTTGTGAGTGGCGCAAGTCGCATTCCGCTCGAACGGGAGACGACCACTACGTACTCGGTTGCAGAACTCGACGGCGCTGTTCCCGACGATCTCTTCACGTTTGTTCCCCCGTCTGACGCCAGGCTGGTTCAGGAGTTCCCCGATCCGACGAAGAGCACCGGCGGATCAGATCTAACCGGTGAAGATGTTCCAAACCTGAAGTTGAGGAGTGCTGACGATAAAGCGCTGTCGCTCGAGTCTCTTCGGGGCAAGCCGGTCCTGCTCGATCTGTGGGCCACTTGGTGTGGTCCCTGTGTGAAGGGTCTGGAAGAAATCGCTTCCATCTACCAAGAAGGGAAGAACATAAGGGTTGGTCGTGCTTTCAATCGACCAAGACGAAGAGGCAAAGACTGCAACCGACTCTTTCGCGAAGAAATCGTATACGTGGCCGAACTTCCACGATGATGGAGATATAAGCCGGATCTTGGGAAGTGGCGAGATTCCGCGGGTCCTGCTTGTCGATGGAAAAGGCAAAATTGTTTATGACCGGAGCGGCCTTGCGGACGGCGAACTTCGGACCGAAATTAGTAAGCTCGGTCCGGAATTTGCGTCTCTTGCCCCCAAACGGCCGCCGACCCCATGCAGCGACTCGAAATGATGATCTTGCGGACGTGACCCATGACGAGATTCGCCGAGTTCGTCCAACGAGGTTCTGTTCGCACTTGCAATCATTGCGCGGGATAACTGCTTGTTGAGAAATCGCGATTACACTCAAAATCCCCCCACTCGAATACCAATCTGTGTCCGATACCTGGAAACTCGCCAACGCTGTCCGTAAGGTCTAGTCCAAGCTATTACAGCTAAGTCAAGTCGAGGACCCGCAAGCCGCTCGCTGGCGCGTTTCCCCGAAAATTGACTTTGTCTGTCTCCCCCTCCACAATCCGCACAGCATGTTTACCGCCCGCCTCGCCATGTGGCTCCTCACACTGCTGGAAGCCGTGCTGGTCGTGGCGGCCGTGGCCCTGGCGTGGATGCGCAGCCGCCGCCATCCTCCCGCTCTGCCCGCGCGTCTTTATTCCGCCTTCGCCACGTTCGCGCGCCGCAAGACCCACTCCGTCGTCTCCGTCGGTCTGCTTTCCCTGACCCTGCGCCTCGCGCTTCTGCCTCTGCTCGGCGTCCCCGAGCCGCGCTGGAACGACGAATTCAGCTACCTGCTCGCGGGCAAAACCTTCGCCTCAGGACGCGTCACCAATCCCACGCCGCCGCTCTGGGTGCACTTTGAAACCTTCCACGTCATCATGCAGCCGACGTACATGTCGATGTACACCCCCGGCCAGGGCCTGGTTCTCGCCCTCGGCCAGCGCATCGCGAACTGTCCCTGGATCGGCGTCCTGCTCATCACCGCAATCATGTGTTCGGCGCTCACGTGGATGCTGCAGGGCTGGATGCCGCCCGCATGGGCATTGTTCGGTGGCCTGCTGGCCGTTCTCCGTCTCGGCGTGCTCAGCTTCTGGATGAACAGCTACTGGTGTCCGGCGCTGGCCGCGACCGGAGGCGCGCTTATCTTGGGAGCTTTACCACGCATCCGCAAAGCGCGCAGCGCCTCTGCGGCTGCGGTCATGGGTCTCGGTCTGATCGTCCTCGCCAACAGCCGCCCCTATGAGGGCTTCGTACTCAGCTTCACCGTGGCCGGATCTCTTTTTGCGTGGCTGTTCAGCAAGCAGCGCCCAAGCGTCTCCATCCTCGCGCGCAAGTTCATTCTTCCCTTGGCGCTTGTGCTCGCCGCCGGGGCCATCGCCACTGGCTACTACTACTGGCGCGTCACTGGCAGTCCGATCCGCATGACGTACAAAGTGGATCGCGACAACTACGCCGTCGTCCCGTACTTCATCTTTTTTCCGCCGCGTCCTGTCCCCAGCTACAACCATGCGGTGCTCCGCAACTACTACGCGGGTTGGGAAGTCGGCGAGTTTCAGGAAGCCCGCTCCTTCCTCGGATTCCTCCGCCGCAACCGCCACAAAGCTCTCGACCTCTGGCGCTTCTACATCGGACCCGCTCTCACTATCCCCCTCTTCGCGCTTCCCTGGACCCTGCGCGACCGCCGTATGCGCTTTCCCGTCATCGCGAGCGCCATTTTCATCGGCGCCCTGCTGATTCAAACCTGGACCTTCCCTCACTACACCGCGCCCGCCACCGGACTCGTCTACATTCTCGTCGTCCAATGTTTCCGCCACCTGCGCCTCTGGCGCTGGCGCACTACGCAACTCGGCCGAGCGTTGGTCAACGCCGCGGTGGTATCGAGCATCGGCATGATCGTGCTGCGCTTGGTGGCCATCGTCACCCACACTCCGATCGAACCTCACTGGCCGCGCGGCAACCTCGACCGTCCCCGCCTCATCGCTCAACTCTCGGAACTTCCGCGTCTTCAGCTCGTTCTGGTCCGTTACGGCCCCCACCATAACGCCGACCTCGACTGGATCTACAACGACCCTGATATCCCAAGAGCGAAGCTGATCTGGGCACACGATATGGGTGACGCGAACCGGGAACTGCTCCAGTACTTCTCCGATCGCCAGGTCTGGCTGCTCGTAGTCGACGACTCCACCCCGCAGCTGTCTGCGTATCCCCCGGCCGCGCCTTGATCCATACCTGCAACCCCCCGAAGTCGGCGGCGCCACAACCCGCGTAGGGACAGCCGCCCTCGGCTGTCCGGCGGCGCGGGTTTTCGGGCCGCAACTCTCCCATGGACGTGCGTGGCTCACCCGCCCCAGTGATCGTCGTCACACCCCCCCGGCCGCACCCGCGCCATACTGGATCTGGCAGCCAGGCCCGTGGTTTCGGACCTGCACGGGAGGAGATCGAACATGAAAACCTGGCACATCTTCCTGATTTCGGCTCTGTTAGGCCTGAGTCTGTCGCTCGCGGCCCAGACCCCGGCCAAAGGGCCCGTCCCCAAATACGACAAGTCAACTGAGGCCGTCTTCAAGGGCACGGTAGACGACGTCCACGATCGCACCTGCCCGGTCAGCGGCGGATTGGGATCGCACCTGATGCTGAAGCAGGCGGACGGCACCGTGGTCGAAGTCCACCTCGCCCTCACCAAGTTCGTCACGCAGTACGAACTGGTCTTTCATAAGGGAGACGCCGTCGAGGTCACCGGCGTCAAAGTGAAGTTCGAAGGCGTGGACACCATCTTCGCCCGCAAGATCAAGCGCGGCGACGACGAATTCCTGTTCCGCGACAACGACGGCAAGCCGCTCTGGTAGCGGCCCGGAACGGGCGAGACACGAGTCCGCAAGGGGCACGAACTCAGCGAGTGCGGAAATACTCCCAGGTTCGTATCAGGGCGCGTCTTCAGACGCGCCGTAACCACACGAAAATCGAACTCGCCTTTAGCCGCGGTCCCCGGGCCTCTCACACTGGTGCGCATGGGAAGGGCACGGGTTTACTCGTGCCGACCAGAATCGATTGGGGCTGCGCTTCAGCGCCTGAGGGCGGTTCTTAGCACGACTCAAGGCTCTATCCGCAGCCTTCGAGAATGCGCCTGATAGTATCGGTTTTGAAGGCCTACCGTGTGCGTTGGGCGGGTGAACCGCCGGGGCTGTGAGGCCATATGCGCAGAAAATTTATTCCCGTCTTGATTGTCGGGGTTACCGTACTTGCGGCCTACGTGGCGGTTCGTGCCTACATTCGGCACTTCGAAACCGAGCTGACAGAACGCAAAATGGCGCGCGTAACTACGGGTGTAGTACTCGACAAAAAACAGGTGCAATTCGGTGTTGATCAGACTGAATATTCAGGACGATGAAGGTCGGATCGTACATTTGGAGGATTGGCGAAAGAAAAGCGGGGAAACTCCGCATTCTTTACAAAATAAATAACTTCGATCAGATACCCGAGGCGCACAGGTCAGCAATTGTGAAGACCGAAGAGGAGAGGGGCAAACAGTTAGGGCCACGGTTTCAAATAGTTTACCAAAGCAGCTTCGATCAAGCGAAGAGTGGTCAGGTGGTGAATGTCACATACCGCTGGGCTGATGATTCAAAAATCGAGATCATTTCTTTTGACTTCACGGTCCCTGTTGGCAAAAGCAAATAACCGCGACCTTCGCGGTTAAGGGCTTTACCTCTTCTGCCTCATCTGATCCCCCCTCCGGTTAGAATCGTCCCGACCATGTCCGCCCCATGGCTCACCTCGCGCCGTCTCCGAGCCCACGGCCTGCTACTCGCGCTCGCCGTCTGGTCCATTTACGCCTGGGTCCTCGCCACGCCTACAGTCCGCGATCGCAACGGCCTCGTCAAAGGCACCGACTTCCTCCACTTCTACACTCTGGGATCGCTGGCGCTCGAGCACCGCGGCGCTCACCTCTACAACATGCAAGCCCAATCTGCCGTGGCCCAGCAAAAAGTTCCGCAAGCCGGACGCCTCTTCTTCGTGCCCCTCTACGGCCCGCAGGTCTCGCTTCTCTTCGCTCCGCTGGCCGCGCTTCCCTACGCCTGGGCTCTCACCATCTGGTCGCTCGCCAACGCCGCCATCTACGCCGTTTGTTGCTACGCCATCTGGAAGACGTGCCCCAATCTTCAATTCGAGCGCTGGACGGTCCTTCTCCTCGCCATCGCGTACCCCGCATTCTTTCATTGCATCGCCTGGGGACAGACCTCCGCCCTCGCGCTGGCCTGCTTCACCGCCGCTCACCTGGCCCTGCGCTCGAATCATCTTTACTTGGCTGGAATTTCTCTCGGCTGCCTGATCTTCAAACCGCAACTCGCCCTGGCGGCCGCTGCAGTCTTTCTTCTGGCACGCGCGTGGAAAGTGATCGCCGGAGCGCTAGCGGCGGGCGCCGCACAACTCGCGGCCGGCTGGCTTTACTATGGAACACCCGTCATGCAGGACTACTTCCACCATCTCCTTCATGTGCGCGAGACCTACACGCTGCTCGAACCGCGCCCCTACCAGATGCACTCCCTGCGATCCTTCTGGGCGATGCTCGTCCCGTGGCCGCACTTCGCGTTCGGTCTCTACCTCGCCACCGCGATCGCGGCCCTTTGGATTACGTACGTCTACTGGACAAGTCCAGCTCCTCTGAGCCTTCGCTACTCGGTCCTCTTCCTCGCGACGGTTCTGGTATCGCCTCACCTCACCGTCTACGATCTCCTGATCCTAGCCCCGGCATTTCTCCTGACCGCCGACTGGCTGATGACCCACGTAGAAGATCCGCGGACCCGCTGGCTGGGCATCCTGCTCTACCTCGCCTACGCCCTTCCTCTGGTCGGCCCTTTGGCGCAGTGGACCCACCTGCAGTTCTCCGTCCCCGTAATGGCCGCACTCATGTGGGCGATAGGGAACATGGAGATCGGCCCGCAGCCGCTCACAAGTCCTCGCTGACCGTTGTCATTCCAACGCCGAGCGTAGCGGAGGCAGGAGGAATCTGCTTTCCCATCGTCCTTCTCGTCTGTTGCAGTTCGATCTTTGCGTCCTTTGCGGGAGTTCTCAGCGCGCTCTCTGCGGTTGAAAGCTTTTCCCGGAGGCTGTCAACGACCAATCGCCATTCGGCAATCGCCATTTGCCATTTTCGACCTCACACGCCATTCGCACTCGGCCCCGTTCCAAAGAAGAACCTGAGCGCATCGGGAAACCGCGCCGCCCATGCCCCTTCACTGTGCGTCGCCCCATCGGCGATCTCCAGCCGCAGGCGTCGCTCGTCAAGCCTGCTGCGTCGTAAGATCCGTTCCAGTTCGCGAACATTTTCTATCGTCTGCAGATCTTTATCTTCACGCCCCACTTCCCGCGTCCCCACGCCCACAAACACCTTCTCCGGCCAGTTCCGAACCCCGCGACATTCCCGCAGCAGCTGCCGGTTTGCGACCCACAGCGACGGACTCTCCAGCAGCACGAACCCGAACACTCCCGGCCTCGCGATCGCCACATACAAAGAAATCAGCCCGCCCAGCGACGATCCTCCCAGCGCCGTATGTTCCGCCCCCTTTGCCACCCTGTACTGGCGTGCCACAAACGGCATCACTTCCTTCACCAGAAACTCCGGATACAGCATCCCCCGCGGCCGCAGCACCATGGGATTTATCGAACGATATGGGAGATATTCCTTGATTCGTTCCAGCCGCGCATTATCGATCCCCACAAAAATCGTCGGTGGAATAAGCCCCTCCCGGATCATACGTCCGGCGGTCTCGCCCACCTGCCACTCGATCCCCGTAAACGAGGTCGCGCTCTCAAACAGGTTCTGCCCGTCATTCAAATAGAAGACGGGATACTTCTTTCCTGAGTTCTCTGCCAAGTCATAACCGGCGGGCACCCACACCCGCAGAAAGCGGTTGTTGCGGAAAGTCCGGCTGCGAAATTCATGCAGCCGCAGTTCTCCCCCTCCGACAGCCCCCGGGGCCGACGCGAAGTCCGTCGCTAAGTTTTCGGGAGAAGTTTCTTCCATGGATATGTACGAACCTGGCCGAATGCAGCTATTTTCTTTGCGTCCTCTGAGGCAGTTCTC
The DNA here is from genome assembly GCA_964641665.1 of uncultured Acidobacteriaceae bacterium. Lineage (GTDB taxonomy): Bacteria > Acidobacteriota > Terriglobia > Terriglobales > Acidobacteriaceae > Gp1-AA133. The sequence goes on along the minus strand of CAZXKO010000103.1, from coordinate 39,673 downwards.
CGCGATCACTGCGGTTAAAAGCTTTTCGGTACTCAAACCCAGGCCGAGGAACCCAGGCTGCCTACAGAAGCCCCTACTCCGCCCCGGCCCTCCGCATCGACCCCACCAGCAACCACGCGGCGAGCATCGCGATCGACGCAATCACCGCCAGAGAACTCAAACAAAGAATGCACCACACCGTCAAAACGTATTTCTCGATATATGTCAGATACAGCGCGAAGCCCAACCCGCCCAGCGACCCTAGCATCAGGATCCCCGGCGTCTCCGCCTTCTCTCGGTAAAACGTCGCGAACGCCAGCAGCGCCGCATATCCCAGTATCCCGATCAGCGCCACCGGCACGCCTGCCACAGTCGAGTATTCGCTGCGATTCACAATGTCGCAGTTGAACGCCTGCCCAAAGTCACAATAGGAAGTCTTGGATTTGCGGAAATGATGGTCCAGCGACACCGAAGAAACCGCGATCCCCGCCACCGCCAGAATCGCGATCGCCAGAAACAGACGCCGCCGCGTCGCGCTCATTGCAGCGGACATCCCGTGCGTAAACTCAAGTCGTCCAGCGACTCGACCCCTTCCACGCGCTCGCCCACCGGCGGAAATTGCCAGGTCGGAAAATGTTTGATCTGCGCGTCCGAGCATACCGGCAGCATTTTCGAGGTGTCGCCAGGCACGCCGCACTCCACGTACGGCGCGTACTTGAACGCGGCGTCGAACAACTCCTTCTGCTCCGAGCAGTGCGGGCACCAGTACGCTCCGTACATCTTCACGCCCTTCTGCGAGAGGCACTTCGCGAACTCGTCGTACTTGTGCGCCCGCCGGTGATAGCCGAAGTAGTAAGTCGCTCCCAGCGCGACGACCAGCAGCGCCACCTTAATCACTTTGCGCAGAAACGCCGGATCCCGCTGCGGCTCTTCCTGGACCTCGGTCTTCGCCCTCTGCTCTTTGCGTTGCTGGGACATAAAAGTTCTTATACCACGACCCGGAGAGCCGAAGGCAGCACGTCCAGCGTCTCGAGGTGCAAAGTTAGAGCCTCTCCATCCACCATCACGTCGACCGGGCCGTCCAGCGCAAACTCGATGCGCCGCACGCCTTGCCTCTCCGCCAGTGGATGCTTCACATGCGTGCCGTCATACAATGTCGACAGATTGCGGATCAGTCCGATGCGCCCAATCGGCCCCCAGCGTACATACTCGATCAGCCCATCGTCCACGCGCGCCTGCGGCGCAATCAGCATGGTGCCGCCCGTAAACTTGCTGTTGTTGAAGCTGAGAAACAAACAGCGCCGCCGGTCGATCTCTCCCGCGCCCTCCACCCGCAACGGAAACGGCCGCCGTGCCAGTTGTGCCAGCCGCAGAAAAATCGAGAGAAAATATCCTGGCTCGCCCCACCCCGCAAAACTCCGCGAGCGTGTCATGTTGACGTCCGCCGCGAACCCAACACTCAACAGGTTAATGTAATGAATGACTCCGCCCTTGTGCGCCATGCGCAGCACGTCGCAAGCTTGCGTGCGCTGCGCTAGCAGCGCCTCCATTGCGCCTTCCACCCCACGGTCGGTAAAGTCCCGTAGAAAAGAATTCCCCGTCCCCAGGGGAAGAAACCCCAGCACTGGCGGCTCACCCGCTTCCGCGCCCGGAAACAGCCCGTTTACGATCTCGTAAGAAGTGCCGTCCCCGCCTACGGCAAGAAACCGGCGAAACCCTCGAGCGTACCCTTCGCGCGCAATCCGGGTAGCAACGCCCGGCCCCGAAGTCTCAACTACCTCCAGCTTCAGTCCACCCACGCGCAACCGCTCCAGCGCCGGTCCCACGAGTTTGCGGCAGCGTCCGCCCCCGGCCGCTGGATTCACCACCACCAGGAAGCTCTGGTTCACAGTTTGACGATGTTCGCTCGGCCCGCAGTTTTGCCGATCTCTTCGGCCAAGGCCTGGCGCTTGATCTTCAGGGAAGCGGTTCGCGGAAAATCCTTCTCCCACATCAAATACCCCGCCACACGTTTGAAATCCGGCAGCGCCCGGTTGCGCGTGTTCAGTTCCTCCAGCAGGCCGGCATCGAATTGCTGATTCTGCTCCAGCCGCAGCGCGATGAACAGCATTTCGTTCCCGAGTTGCTTCACCGGCCAGACGTAATTGGCGGCGAACACGCAGTACTCCTTCACCGGCAGCCCGTCGAACACCGTCTCGATGTCCTCCGGATAAATGTTCTTCCCGCCCTCGGTGACGATCATGTTCTTCTTCCGCCCATATAGCTGCAGATGCCCAGTGAAGTCGAACCGCCCCAGATCGCCCGTCAGCAGCCACCCATCCACGATCGTCTCCGCGGTCATTTCCGGATCATCCAGGTAATGCGACATCACCGTCTTGCTGTGCACCGCCACTTCTCCAATCCCTTCCGAGTCCGGGCTCAGCACGCGCAACTGCACTCCGGGCAACGGACGCCCCACCGTGTCTGCCCGAAACGGTTTGAAGTCATTCAAGGTCAGCGCCGTCCCCGCCTCCGTCAGCCCATACCCGTTGGCCACCGGAATCCCCAGGTCATAGAAAAATTGCAGCGTCGACGGTTCCACGAACGCTCCACCTGTGAAGAACGCCAGCACCTGTCCCCCAAACGCCTTGTGCACCTGCCCCAGCAACTTGCGGCTGAGCTTCACGTTCGGACCGCGCGTGGTAAGCCGCTTGTTCAGCGCGATCATCCGGTCCAGCACCATCCGCTGCGCCCGCGGCAATTCGTCAAACTTTGCCCGCAGTCCTTTTTCCAGATTCTTCAGCACCATCGGGACCAGGCTCATGTACGTAATGCGGTAGCGCACGAACGCGTCCCGCACATATTCCGGGCGTAGCGTTCGCAAATGCACCACGCACGCCCCGCATACGAATGGCCCGATAAACCCCACCATGAAATCGATCGCATGATTCGTAGGCAAAATGCTCAGGTAGCGCACCCCCGGCCAAAACGGGTACCACTCCGTCAGCGATGTGCATTGCTCCAGGTAGTTCTCGTGCGTAAGCACGCAGCCCTTCGGATGCCCGCCCGTCCCCGACGAATACACGATGCAGGCGACGTCCTCGCGCGTCCGCTCGATAAAGATCGGCTCGCCCTTGCGGTGAAAATCCTCCCACCGGTACGCCCCGCCCAGGTCCGCCCGCAGCGGCGCCTCGGTCACCAGCACCGTCTTCACACCATGATTCTTGAACTCGGGTGACTGCATGATCGCCCGCCACAGGTGATATTCCACAATCAGGAACTTCGCCTTCGAGTGCGCCAGCAACTGCAGATGCTCTTCCGCCGTCAGCTTGTAGTCCAGCGGGACCAGCACCCCGCCGCAGAAAAAAATTGCGTACGCCGACACCAGCCACTTCGACTGGTTGGTCATGACAATCGCCGCCCGGTCCGCCTCCCGGAAATCGGCATCCTGCAAGGCGCGCGTCAGCGGCCGGGCCAGTTCCTTGAAATCGGAATAGGTAAGCCGCGTCTTCTCACGATCGCGATCGGCTTCGATCAGGCAGGTTTCGTTGGGCCAATGGTCCAGCGCATCGCGCAGAGCGGCCCCCAAAGACGGATATTGGCGCAGATCGAGCATGAACTGTCTATTTCAACACGGAGACACGCAAGGCATGGAATATTGATGTAGTAACCAACTCACCACCTGAACCAGCACAGGCCCTTGAAAGGCTTGCAGGGGGATCGTCGAACGTGTTTGCGAGCGCCGGAGTTTCCAGAAATCCACCCGCCCGAAAAAGCGCATCCCCCCACTTCATTTTTGTTATTCCGACGCGCGAGCGCAGCGAGACAGGAGGAATCTGCTGTTTCCATACATTCTGGTCGCAAGGCCGCGCCACTCAAGCGAACACTTCACAACCGTGCCTGAATCCGCTCCGCCAAGGTCCGGAAATCCGACACGCCCTGCAGTTCGTAGTCCGGCAACTCGACATGAAAATGATTCTCCAGCCGCGTCAATAAGTCGAGCGCCTGCAGGCTGTCGATGCCCAGCGTCTTAAAGAAGTCGTCATCCGGCGTAAGTTTCTCCCGCGACACCTTGAAGTGCTTCGCCGCCAAATCGAGAATTTCGTCCAGGGTTTGATCTTGCGTCTTCATGTAGGATTCCACACGCTTTCAGCTGCGAGCTTCGAGCTACGAGCAAACCAGACAGACCGAATATCCGCCGCCCGCTCGAAGCTCCTAAGGCAAATACGGCTGCGCGTCCGTACTCTCCACAAACTTCTGCAGCCCGCGCTCCACTGCCGGCTCGGCGAACAACTGGCAGAACAAATCGATCTCCTGCTTCAGCTCGTGATACGGAATCGCCTTGATGAACTTCTTGGCCGCGATCGCCGTTCTTCGATCAAACTTCCCGAGTTGTGCCGCCGTTGCCCGAGCCGCCCGCAGCGCCTCGCCTTCGGCCACCACCTGGCTCACCAATCCCACCGCCTGCGCCTTGGTGGCGTTGAAGCTGCGCCCCGTCAGCAGCAGGTCGCGCACCACCCCATTCCCCAGATCACGCTTCAGTCGCGGAATCCCCCCGAACCCGGGGATTAATCCCAGCCGCAACTCCGGGAAACAAAACCGCGCCATCTTGTCCGCGACAATCAAATCGCAAACCAGGGCCAGCTCAAATCCCCCGCCGAACGTCACCCCGTGCACCGCTGCAATCGTCGTCAGGGGCGCCGCATCAATCGCATTCAAAACCTTGTGAATCCGCTGCAGAAAATCTCGCACGCCCTCGACAGCGCGCGCCTTCTCCATCTCCTTCGACCGAAAATAGAGCTCCCGCAAATCCGCTCCCGCGCAGAATCCCGCCTTCAACGTGCTATGCACGATCAGCGCATGCGCATCCCGTACCAGCCCGTCGAGCGCTCCTGCAAACGTTTCCAGTTCCTCCAGCGCCAGCAACCCAATCTCATTGCAGGGATCCCGGTGCAGCGCCATCTCAATGACGCCCTCCGCCAAGCTCCACGAAAGATACCTGCCCTGAAATTGATTCATCACTCAACCGAAAGCTTTGCTCTGCGTCCTCTGCGAATCCTCCGCGATAGGTGCTGCCCCTGCGTCTTTGTCATTCCGACGCGCGAGCGCAGCGAGACAGGAGGAATCTGCTTTTCCACCGGCAACAGAGGTCACGACTCTCCAGCCTAACTCGCCGCCAACGACCGACGACCAGCGACCAACGACGGCTCTTCCCCCTTCACCGCATACATCTCCTCAATTTCCCCACGCAACTGCTGAGCAATCAAATCCCGTCGCAGCTTACCGTTCGCCGTCAGCAATCCATTCTCAATCGTGAAGGGCTCTGTCCGTACGTGGAACGCCCGAATCTGCTTGTAATGCGGAAGTTGCGGATTCACCGCGTCAATCGCCGCCTGCGCCCGCTCGTCGCGTACATCGCCCGTGATGATCGCCGACAGATATCCCTTCCCGTTCCCCACCAGAACTACCTGCGCCGCCCCGGGTAACTGCGCCAGCACTTTCTCCTCGATCGGCTCCGGCGCGATGTTGTGTCCGGACCCGAGAATGATCAGGTTCTTGATCCGCCCCACGATCCGCCAGTTCCCGGCGGCACCCACTTCGCCCTGGTCCCCGGTATGAAACCAGCCATCGCGCAGCGCCTTCGCCGTTTCCTGCGGACGATTCCAGTACCCCGGAAAAATGTTCGGCCCGCGCACGACGATCTCTTCATTCTCGCCCAGCTTCATCTCGATCCCCGCAATCGCCGGCCCCACGCGGCCAGCCTCATACCTGCGCGGGTCGTCCAGCGTGCAGATCGCCGTCGTCTCCGTCAACCCGTAACTCTGGAGCACCGGAATCCCCAGCATCAGGAAAAATAGCTGCGTCTCCGCGCTAAGCGGCGCCGACCCGCAAATCAGCGCCTGCAGGTTCCGGCCAATCATCTTCTTTCGGATGGTCGGAAAGATCGCGAAATTCGCCAGCGACAACCACATCGAATCCAGCGCCTTCGACTTGCCCTCGTGCTTCCGCACCCACGCGCCTTTCGCCCGGCTGTAAATCCCCTGCACGAACCCGCCCGCCTGCCACAACTGCTCGTCCACCGCCCGCCGCATCCGCTCGAGCAGCGCCGGAACATTCAGGAAATAGTCGGGCGCAACCGTCCGCATGTCCTGCGCGATCTTGCCCAGGTCCGTGTTGATGATGAGCCGGCTGCTCCGCAGCAGCGAAGTCAGCAGCAGCATCCACGAACCTGCGAACACGAACGGCAAGTAGTGGAAAACGCGATCCTGCCCGCTCTTGCCCGCCATCAGCAGATCAAGCCGCCCGTTGATACACCCCAGCATGTGCGCGATATTCCCCGCGTTCAGCACCACGCCCTTCGCTTCGCCCGAGGTTCCCGACGTATAGATGATCGCGACCGGATCGCCCTCCGCGACCTGTGGCTTCCCCGCCGATCCTGCCGCCGTCGCAAAAATATCCTCGAACAACGCCTGTTCCGGCGCCTCCGCCCACTGCTGCGCGATCCCATCGCGCAAGGCGGCATCGCCACAACAGATCAGCCCCGGCGAACAATCCTTCATCATCGCGACCAATTCCGCCGGAGCCTGCCGCGCATAAAGCGGCACGACGATCAGCCCCTCAGCCATGGCCGCCAAGTCCATCGCGACCCAGCGCACGCCGTTGGGCGCATACAGGGCACACCGGTCGCCCCTAGTCAATCCGCGCCCCGCCAGAAACGCCTGCGCCCGCACCACCAACTCGAGCAACTCTCGCCCGCCGACCGAAGAAATCCGCCCATCCCGAATCTCCTCCAGGACAGGCGTATCCCCTGCCCTTTCGAGGCTGGCGAAAATGTTATCGAGAAAACTCAACCTTTTTCCTTCTGCCTTCCTACCCACTTGTCATTCCGACGCCGAGCGAAGCGGAGGCGGAGGAATCTGCTTTTCTCCACGTCCTCAGCACCCTTTCTCTGCGTCCTCTGCGCTCAAGCGCCTTTCTCAAGCTCGAAGCTCATAGCTCCGAGCTCTCCCTCAACTCGCCACCGAAACCCGCGCCTCTGCTGGCGTCTCGTACGCCTCCACCAACCCCCGCAGGCTCTCGCTCATTGGTGGCAGGTAGTCCTCCCAGCTCCACTCACCTTTGCGCGTCGGAAAATCCGGATACCGCTTCTGCACCTCTTCCTCAAAGTGCACCCCCATCCGCGCCATGACCTTGAGATTCTTGACTACGTTCTTCCCAATCCCCGCCGCCACCGACTCGCCATCCGTATACAGCTTCTCCAGCGCCGCCAGCAGTCGAGGCTCCAGGTCTGGGTCTTCCACGTTCATCAGCAGATCCTGGTGTCCGCGCTCCCGCATCAGGTTCCGGATGCGTTCGTCCATCGTGATCCCGCACGACGGCACCAGCGCCGGCATCGACGTCACAATCCCGTGATACCGTGACGACGCCATCATGTGGCACGCCCGCAGAATACTCACCAACTGGTACATGTCGTAGTCATCCGAGGTCAGCACCGGCACGCCTCCCAGCTTTTCCGCGATGCGATGCCCAGCCCGCGCATCCAGCCGTTCCGTCGCCACCATCAGTACAAACACATTCCGCCGCTTTCGGAACGCGTCCACGGCATTGGCAATCGCCGTGAGGTAGCGCTCGAACGCCTGGTCCACCTCTGCGCCAGATTTATGGAAGTACACCGTGCGGTAGTAGCTGTCAGCCCACGCGCCTGTCATCGCGTGCAACCCGTACTTCGCCACCGACGCCGTCACCGGCCACCAGAACGGATTGATCGGACACACCACCAGCACCGGGAGCTTTCCGTCCCAGCCCGCTTCCCGCAATACTTTTTGCCCGTACTCCGCCGGCAGCGGCTCGAACGTCCACGCCGTGTCCGTCCCTAGCTCGGTCGGTACTCCCAACTCGCGCAGCACTCTCCGCGACTCCACGTTGCGCGTGATGATCAGCGAGTCCTTGCAGTAGCGCCCGCACATCTTCGCCACCAGCGGGTCCATGTGCCCCGCTTCCGATCCGTATCCCACCGACAGCTTGTTCTGTGCCGCCGCAATCCCCAGCGACCCGATCATCATCGTGGTCAGCGCATTCGCGAATTTGCTCTTGAACGCCGACCCCTCACACGCCACCACGCCGTGATGCTTCGGCACCTCGCGCGCCAGAAACGGAGGGAAGATGTCCGGCAAATGCACCTGCGCGGTCCCGTCAAAATACCCGCGCGAAAAATCGAAGCTTTGCGACATCACCGAGAACGCCACATTCCCCGCGCCCAGAATGTGCCGGATCTGCCGCAGCATTTCCTCCACCCGCACATCCGACCCCGTATTGCGTGTCCCGTTGTAGCCGGCGAACAGCAGCTTCAGCTTCTCGCCCGGCTGCCACGCCATTCCCTTGCCCAGCATCCACCCGAGCTTCTTGCTCTCGATGATGCTGCTCACCCAAGCTTCCAGAAGCAGGTCCGTCATGCCGCTGACCCTCCCGCCGTGTCCGCCGGCCAAGGCTTATAGGGATACGTGAAGTTGTGCTCACGGCTGAACTTCAACAGCGAATAGCTGTACTTCGAAAACGGCACCGGACTCTTCCCCAGTTCCGCCGTCACCCGCGTGTTATCAAATACCGTGTTCCACACCAGGTAAGGCATAAACACCTTCATTAACAACGCTCCGTAAGCGATGGATCCCTTTCGGTTCGCAAGCGTGTTAACGGTGCTCTTGAAGGGCTTCTCCAACACCGGCAGGAACAACGGCGCCCGCTTCTGCTGGGCCGCCGACAGCGCCGCCGTCAACTCCCGAAACGTCTGCGATCCCGTCCCCGCCGACAGGTGATAGGTGTCGTATTTCGGCTCTGCCTTCTGATGCAGGGTCGCAATCGCCTCGGCCACAAAGTCCACGTTCACGATGTCGATCTTGTCAGTCGGACGGAACGGCAACGCCTTCAGCCCTGCCAGAAACACAAACGCCTTCACCATGTCGAACTGCGTCGTGTCCGCGTAGCGGCTGTCTCCCAGAACAATACTGGGCCGGAAAATTGTGATGGGCACATCCGGCAGCAATTGCCGCACCATGTGCTCGCAAAACTTCTTCGTCCGCGCGTACGGATCGTAGTCCGACCGGTCCCACTCGATCGACCGGTCTTCCGTCACGATTTCGTTCTGCCGCTTTCCTGCCACCGCCACCGTGCTGACGTTCGAGAACCGACGCAGCCCGTGGTAATAGTGCGACCGCCTCGCCAGTTGCAGCACTTCCAGCGTCCCACGCAGGTTCACGTTCAAACAGCTTTTTTCTGATTTTCGGTTGAGCGACGCGGCGCAGTGCACCACCGAATCGGTCGTGTGAATCAGCCGGTCGTAGTCATCGCGGCTGAGCCCGAACTGCTGCGCAGTCAGATCTCCGGAGAAGATCCGGATTCTTGTCTGCAGGTGCTCGTAAAACCGCGGAAAATCCATGTGCAGCTGCAGCGCCTTCCACAGCCGCAAAGCTGAATCCTGCGCGTCGTTCCCGCGCACCAGCACATTTAACGCCGCCCCGTGCGTATCCAGCAGGTTCGCCGCCACGTGCGCGCCGATGTACCCCGTCGACCCCGTCAGGAATATCGCCACGTTGCTCCGTTGGTCCCCGTCTTCACCGTCTCGCCGTTTTCCGGTTCTATCGCCGGGAAGCTGCGCGGCGCCCGCACTTCCAGCGGCCGGCCCTCGATCAGCGGATACGTCCACCGCCGCAGTGCCGGAATGTGAATGTCGATCCAGTATTCCCACCAGTCCAGCGAGCGCGTGTCGTATCCGAATTGCTCCCGCTCCTCTGGTGCCAAGGCATGCGACAGCTTCTCCACGTTATCCGCTACAAAGTCATGCTCGTTGTGCAGGATGAACGGCTCGAACAACTCCACCAGCTTCTCCACCTTCTCCAGATTGCGCTCCGTCCGCGCCAGCGGTGTCTTCTTTAACGGCAACGGCGCCATGATCCGCTGAATCGACTTTACGATCGCCCGCTGCGCCGGTGCCGACATCCGGTTGTAGCGTGTCTTCGAAACCGGAATCGCATCCATGCGCAGCCGCAGCCACGACTCCAGCCCTTCCTGCGCCCGGTAATGTTTGCGGTGTGCCAGCGACGTCAACTCAATCGACCGCCCCATGTCGCACGGATTCGTCACCGAAGTTGCCAGCTGGTACACCGCGTCGTTGCGCCGCTCCATCACCGCCGCCGCAATCAACGTCATCCCCTGGCAAACCGAATCTACTGGAATAATGTCCAGCCGCTTGCGCTCATTGGATGGCAGCTGCCGAAACGCCGTCCCCAACAAGTACGACAGCGAAGCCGACGTGTTAATCCCCTCATTCCATCCCGTGAACGGCTTCTCCACCGAAGTCTCGACGATCGCCGGCCGCACAATCGCTACCGGCAGCTCCGCCCCTCGTTTCCCGATCAACGATTCCGCGAGGCTCTTCGTCAGCGTGTACGTGTTCGGCCAGCCCAGCTCAAGCGCGCGCTTCGTTCCCGTTTCCGTCAAGTAATTCCGCAACCACCGGATCCGGTTCTTGCGGATCTGGTTCTCCAGCGCCGCTCCCTGCAGATCCTTCGCCGCATGTTCCTTGTCGAGCGCCTGCCGTTGCAGTTCCGCTGTGACTTCATCGCTGTCAGCCTTCGCTTCGGCTTCGGCGACCAGCGCGTGCAGCGCATGCCACTCCCGCTCCGCGTCAAAATCCGCAATCCCCGCCGGCGTGTAATTCGGAAGCAGCTTCTCGCTCACCCGCCCATCCCGCGCCCCCGCCACGTAGCACGTCGATAGGTGCACCAGCCCGCAATGCTTCGCCTCGCGCACGAACTCCAGAACATTCACCGCCGCGTCCACGTTCGTCGCCAGCGCGTCGCGCAGGTCCGGATTGAAATCCGTCAGCCCCGAGCTGTTGATAATCAAATCGAGGTCCCGCCGCAGCTGCGCTCCTATCTCGTCCGTCAGACCGAGCCCGGCCTGCATGACGTCCCCTTCCACCACTTCCACTTTTTCGCCGATGAAGCTCGCCAGCCGCCGGCCGTACCGCTCATAAAGAGGATCAAATACCGGCGACTCCTCCACCATCTTTTCGAATCGCCTCATCGCAGGATTCGACTTCTGCCGCCGAATGAGCAGGTAAATCTTCCCGATCTCCGGCAAATCCATCAGCGTGTTCGCCAGCCATACCTTGCCGATAAAGCCGGTCACACCGATCAACATCACGTGCTTCCCTGACATCGCGCTGCGTACCGAAAGCGCTCTCGCCTGCCGGTGATTGTCGAAATACACCACCGGACGCTCCGCCACCGGCGCGGGACGCTCCGCCCGAATCACCGCCGACACCAGTTCCTCCACACTCGCCAGGCCTAGCTCTCGCACCAACCGGTCCGCATCGCGCCGCCCATCGGCACCCGATCCCGTAATGCGCGCGAACAGCCCACGCGGCCGGATCACCGGCCCCACCAGCCGTCCCGTGGCCACCCGGTTTCGGAACTCCAGCCGGTTGGCCACGATCCACTTCACTCCCAGATACCGCGCCAGCGGCCGCATCACGTGGTCCAGCCCCTGGCTCACCAGGACGATCTCCGCCCCCGCCGCCTGCAACTTCTTCAGCCGCAGCACGCCGTCGGGCCTCAAGTAAGGCTTTAACTTGTATTGGAAGTACTCGTCGCCCAACAGGTCGAGCCGGTCCCGGCTCACTCCCCGCAACACGCTGTGAACCACCCGCGTCGCAAATCCACGGTGCGCCGCGTAAAGAAAAGGACGCAGCGCCGCCATCAGGAACACCAACCCCCGCCGCGCCATCCGCGCCCCGAACGTCTGCGCGTTCCAGGTGAAGAAGGCCACCGGCTGCACCGTGGTCAGGTCGAGCAGGCTCCCCTCGACACGCCAGTACACGCCCCGGGACGCACCCGGTGGGCCGGAATTGTGCTTAGATAGGTCCAAATTCGTAGTAAGTCCTAGCCGCCCGGTCGCTTAGAAGCTCCGCAAGGCAGGCCAAAGACTCCTATTGTAAACAATTCCGCACAAAGGACGAAGCACTTAGAGCCGCACTGGCAGGTCTGTCATCCCGAGCGCACTGAGGCGCCGGACGAACGCAGTCGAAAGCCTGCCCTGAGCGAAGTCGAAGGGGATCCCGCGCCTGGGTGCGATACCTCCGGCGCCGAGAACTTTTCCACTACAAATCTGATTCCGGATCCGGCGCGCTCACGATTCGCTAACTCTCCGCTGCCCTTCCGGCCTCACCAGCAATGCCATCACTCCCGCCGAGCCCAGCACAGCACCGACCACCAGCAACCCACCCTGAAACGTCCCCGTCAAATTTCGGATGAACCCGATAATGTAAGGACCAAAACCGCCGCCCAGGTTCCCTACTGAGTTGATCAATGCAATTCCAACTGCCGCCGCTGCTCCGCTCAATCGCCCGGTCGCCAGCGCCCACACCGGCGCCACCATCGAGAAAACCCCCAGCACCGCCACGCTGAACGCTACGATGGAAATCACGATCGAGTGGGAATACGCCGCGACTCCCAGCGCTGCCGCCCCGGCAAGAGCCGGCACTGCGATGTGCCACCGCCGCTCTCCAGTCCGGTCCGAATGCAATCCCACCCACATCATCACCACCACCGCCGCCAGGTACGGAATCGCCGAAAGCAGACCGATCACCACGTTACCTACGCCCGAAAGGCTGTGGATGAGATTCGGCAGCCACATGCTTATCCCGTAAGACACCGTGTTCAGCCCGAAGTAGACAAACGCCAGCGCCCAGATCCCTGCAATCCCAAACGCGGCAAACTTTCCCGAGCCCTCTCCCGATACGCTTCCCGTTTGCTCTCTTCCCAACCGGTCGAGCAGCCAGGTGCGTTGCTCATCCGTCAGCCAGTGGGCATCCTCGGCACGATTCGTCAGGTACACCAGCACGACGCCACCCAGCAAAATCGCTGGCAGCCCTTCCATTAGAAACAGCCATTGCCATCCCGCCATTCCCAGTCGGCCCTGCAGGTTTAGCAACGCCCCGGAAATCGGGCCGCCCACCACTCCTGAAAGCGGGGCTGCCGTCATGAAGCGAGCAACCGTTCGCGCTCTCGCCGATAACGGAAACCAGCTCCGAAGATAAAAAATCACTCCCGGATAAAAACCCGCTTCCGCCGCTCCGAGCAGAAAGCGCACCGTATAGAAACTACGCACCGACGTCACAAAAATCATGGCCGAGGAAATCACTCCCCAGATCATCATCAGCACCGAGATCCACCGCTTAGCCCCTACCCGCTGCAGCACCAGGTTGCTCGGCACCTGAAACAGGAAATACCCCACAAAGAAACAGATTCCCGAACCCAGGCCGTACTGCGCATCGTTCAGATGCAGGTGCGGCTGCATCTGCAACGCCGCAAAGCCCACATTGATGCGATCGAGATAAGCCACGATGTACAGCAGGAAGAGAAACGGCACCAGCCGCCAGGTCAGCTTTTGGATCACGACTCGTTCGAGCCGGCCCTCAAAAGGAGTTGTCACGCCACCCCCGCCCGGCGCGACCGTATCAAGATTTTTTCCCAACTAGTCTTCTCCGATCTCGGAGTCTGCCCGTAACCAAAAACTGCCGGATGATGTATCACGACCCCAGCCAAACGATCCTTCGTGCTACCTTCGTGCCCTTCGTGGTTGCCGTTCTCGCTACTCCAACCCCATCCGCCCCCGAATCGCCGCCACTATCTCCTCCGCAGTCGGCCCCACGTCCACGACCGCCGCATCCTGCGGCTCCTCAAGAACCGCGAACTGGTCCGCGAGAATCGACTCAGTCGCAAAGTGTCCATGCCGCTCGCGCAGCCGCGACGCAATTAATTCGTAACTCCCCTTCAGATACACCAGCCGCACGTCAACACCAACTCCGAGCCTCTCGCGATAGCTCTGCTTCAGCGCTGAGCAGCCCAGCACCACATTCTTCCCCTCCGCCAGCCACATCACGATCGCCGCCCGCATCGCCGCCAGCCACGGTTCCCGGTCTGCGTCGGTCAAGACAATTCCCCGCGACATCTTCTCCACGTTCGCCGCCGGATGAAAGCGGTCTGCATCCGCGAACTCCCACCCCAGCTGGGCCGCCAGCAGGCTGCCCACGGTCGTCTTGCCCGACCCCGTCACCCCCATCACCAGCACGATCAACCCCAGCTCCCAGGCTCCACCGAGCTATTTCCGGTACGTTTTTGCCGACCCGTTCCGCGCATTGACCACGGTGAAACTTGCATCCCATTCCGCCGCCACCTTGATCCAATACCCGCGATCTTTCTCGGCTTCCTCCGGGTTTGCAATGAACGACTCGGCAACGTTGTGCTCTGCACCACCTTCCACCGAGTAATGCAGCTGCCACAGATCTTCCAGCCCCGGTGAGTCGCGCACCGTTTGCCACGCCTCCGGCGATCCGCCCTTGCGCGCTCCGTTGTCCATCACCGCCACCCGCGGATGCACCGCATCGACCAGCGCCCGCGAATTCGACTGCGCCAGCCCGTGATGGCTCACGACAAACAGATCCACCCCTTCGATCAGGTTCTTCGGACACACCAGTTCCAGCTCTTTTTTCTTGGTGAGATCTCCCAGGTCAAGCGCCCGAAAACTTCCATACGTCACCAGCAGCCCCAGGGAGCGCGCGTTCTCGGAATCGTCCTCCGCGGCCTCCGGCTCTTCCCCGCACCAGGGATTCTCCTCACCCCCACCCGCCACGGCCGTTGCGATATGTTCTCCCGCTGCCGTCAGTACCCGGATGTCCACACCTTCCATTGGAATTGTGTCACCCGGTTTCACCACCATGTGCTTTGCGTGCACCAGGACTTTCTCATAGGCCGCGTAATCTGTCCGCGTCACGTCCGAGTTCTCAAGATTGGGCCCATGATCTACGAACGTCCCCACCTTGATCCGCTTCTCCAACTGCGGCGCTCCGCCCACGTGATCCCGGTGATAGTGCGTGATGACCACGTAGTCGATCTTCTTCACGCCCGCCGCCTTCGCCGCCGCCGCGATCCGCTTGGCATCCCGCCCTTCGAACCCTGCCCAGCCGGTGTCCACCAGCAGCGACTGGCCCGCGGGACTCACGAACAGCGTGGCCTGCCCGCCCTCCACGTCTACAAAATAGATCTGTAACGACTCTCTGTCCTTGGCTTTCCCCCACCCGCAAGGAGCCGCCAGCACAGAACTAAGCAGAACAACGCCACCCACCCAGCGCAGACCAATCCGCCTTCTCCGCATAGGCCAGCATGGTACGCGATCACCGCCAGCGAGTAAAAGCAGTCCGGTTCCGCCCCTCTCTCCTCTGTCATCCCGAGCGGAGTGAGGCGCCCGCCGAGCGCAGTCGAGGGACTTTGTGTTTGCACTGCAACGCCTCCGATCTGTATTTCCCACCACCGCTTCAACCGGGAAGGGCGGACCTTTGCCTTCCGCACAAACACGAAACCGCCGGTCCTTCGGGCTTGAAACCAACCCTTCGGAACCGGCGGCGTTGACTCTGATCCCAGAGTTCAGCTGCCCACTTAAGCAGCCTTCTTCTGAGCTTTATACTTCGCCCAACGAGCCCGCTGCGCCGCTGCGATTCTCCGCCGCGCTGCCACGGACAGCACTCGTTTCAGTCGAATCCCGCCCCCGCCCGTACCCATCTGCCGTAGAGCGGTGATCGCGGCTTCTACCCGGCTCAGTTTAGTCTGAAGACTCTTCTGTTCTGCTACTAATGAATCCACTGCCTTTGCTAAGTTAGACATGTAACCCCCTCGCGGGAGATTCTAGCAAACTATGTCGGCTTATGGAGCGGGATATTTCCCGCGCTAACCCGCGCCCGATCTGGCAAACGGGGAGGCGACGCCGCCTATCTACCGCCAAGATTGCCCCTAACATCCCATTCCCCCGCCCTCGCCAGGCTATCTGAGTCTTAACTAGGCACTTGTAGCGATCCGCAACATTGTTACCTCCCCCGTTTCAGTTTTGAGCCGACTCGCGGCCAAGAGTCCTTCGTTTCTAGCACACACCCTTCCGGCGCCGAACACAGCGTAGTCCGGTGGAATCTGCTTTCCCATCAGCCTCCGCGCTTCTCACAGTTCTTCTCTGCGCCCTTTGCGGCCTTTCTTCGCGCCCGAAGCCTGCCCTGAGCGCAGTCGAAGGGCGGTTAAAGGCTTTTTCTCCGTGCCCTCTGCGAAACCTCTGCGTCCTCTGCGGTCAAAAAGCTTTTTCTCAACTCCCCGCATCCGTCCACGCAACTTCCATATACGCGCCTCCACCACAAACGGATTTCAGCCGCTCACAAAAAACTCTCCGCAATCCGCCAGCCCACCATGCCCGTACTCAAGCTGGATTCGCAAATTACATCCTGAAAGGATCTAGCAACATGAACCGCAAATGCTTCGTGACTTTCGCCATCGTGGCGCTCGCCATCACCTCTGCTGTCGCAGGCATGAACAACCCGGTCGTAGGTGGCAAAGAGATGTACCCCACCAAGAACATCATCGAGAATGCCGTCAACTCGGCCGATCACACCACCCTGGTCGCCGCCGTGAAAGCCGCAGGCCTGGTAGAGACGCTCGAGGGTGCCGGCCCCTTCACTGTGTTCGCCCCCACGAACGAAGCCTTCGACAAGCTGCCCGCAGGTACGGTCGACACGCTGCTGAAGCCCGAAAACAAGGCCACCCTCACCAGGGTTCTCACCTATCACGTGGTCGCCGGCCGTCTCAGCAAGTCTGACTTGATGAAGAAGATCAAGGAAGGCAACGGCTCCGCCGAACTGACCACCGTCGAAGGCGGCCGACTCTGGGTCACCCTGCACGATGGCAAGCACATCATGCTCAAGGACGAAAAAGGCGGAACCGCGCTGGTCACCATCGCCAACGTCTTCCAGTCCAACGGCGTGATTCACGTCATCGACACCGTCGTCATGCCCAACTAAGTGGGCAATGCCACAACTTCTCTATAAGTCTGTCATCCCGAGCGCAGCCTAGCGGAGTCGAGGGACCTTGTGTTTTAACCTTTGCTCACGGGCGCTCCCGATGCCCCGTAAGTGGCGGGACACAACCTCACCTCGCAGCGGCCGGATGGGGTAACCCGTCCGGCCGCGCTCTTTGTCAAACTGGCATCCACCGCAGCCCGCTCCAACCAACGGCGTACAATCTCACCACTCACGCCGCCATGCCCCCAGCCCCATCAACTCCCCAGCGTCCGCTTATGGCCCTCATCGTGCTCCTCGCGTGGTGCGGCCTGATCCTCCAGTTCTCCGTGACTCTTACCAGTCCCTCGCTCTGGGAAGAACTGCCCTCGCCAGCATCAGCTTCTACTTCAGCTTCTTTACCATCCTCACCAACCTTCTTATAGCGGCCGCCTCACACTGACCATCCTGGCCCCAGCCTCCCGACCCGGGTCCTTCTTCTCGAACCCCTTCGTACAAACCGCTACCGCCCTCCACATCGCAGTCGTCGGCATCGTGTACTCGCTGGTCCTCCGCCAACTTTGGGATCCCGAAGGCCTCCAGAAAGTCGCGGACCTCTTTCTTCACGACGCCGTCCCCCTCTTCTATCTCGTGTTCTGGGCCACCTCCGTGCCCAAGTACACCTTGCGCTGGCAGCACGCCGCCTGGTTGCTCACTTACCCGCTCGCCTATCTGCTCTGGGCACTCCTGCGCGGATCGTCGACGGGCATCTATCCTTACCCTTTCCTCGATCTCCGCGCTCTCGGTCCTGGACGCGTGCTCGTCAACGTCCTCATCCTGATGTGCGTCTTCCTCATCCTGGGTGTGGCCCGGGTCGCCGTCGGCCGATGGCGCGCCCGCCACACGACCGGTTCCTAGCGCCCAGCCCCCTTGTCGATCGTCCATCACTGGTGTACAACCCCATCCCATGAACCGCCTCTTGCTCGGAACCCTCTGCGGCATCGCCTTCGGCCTCGCCGATGTCCTGATGACCGTCTACGGCAATCACCCGGAACGCACCACCGGAATGTTGCTGCAAGCTTTTTCCAGCCGCTTCGCCATCGGCTTTCTCGCCGCCAACATCTCATTGCGCGTCCACCCCGTCGTGGCCGGCGCCATCGTCGGCCTGCTGGTCAGCCTGCCCGACGCCTTCGCCCTCAAGTCCTACCCCGGAATCCTCGGCACCGGCCTGCTCTTCGGCGCCCTCACCGCATTGGCCGCTAAACTGTGGGGAGCAAATTGACCTAGCTACCAAACTTTTGTGCTTCGGAGAAACCACGAGATCCGGTTTCACCACTAACCCGCGTGCCTAAATCGAACTGTTATCCCGAGCGAAGTGAGGCGAAGGCCGAACGAAGTCGAGGGACCTTGCGTTCCTCGCCACTACTCTGCCACGCCGCCACGACCCTGCACCCTCAAACCCCTCTTCACCCATGACCGCTTCCTACACCCAGATCGCCGGACAAAGCGTCGAACGCCTCGCCGCCCTCAGCGACGGTATCTTCGCCGTCGCCACGACCCTGCTCGTGCTCGACCTGAAAGTTCCTGCCTCCGAAGCCGTTCACAGCGGCGAGCACGACCTCGGCCGCGTCCTGCTCGCCCTCGCCCCGCGCCTGCTCGTCTACTTGATGAGCTTCCTCACTCTGGGCATCTTCTGGATTGGCCAGCAAACCCAGCTCAACCATCTCGCCCGCTCCGACCGCAGCCTGTCCTGGATTCACCTTGCCTTCCTCTTCGCCGTCTCCCTCACTCCCTTTTCCACGTCTTTCCTCGCCGAGTATCTCGGCTACCGCCTCGCCCTGCTCACTTATTGGTTCAACATCTTCCTTCTGGGAACGACCCTGTACTTCAGCTGGGTATGCGCCATCGGAAACAACCTCGTCCAGGACGACATCTCCCCCGCCATCCGCACTGCCGTCCAGCGTCGCGCAATCGCTCTACGCGCCAGGCGCCGCCCTCTGTTTCGTCAGTCCCTATCTCAGCATCGCCTTCATCGTCGCAGTCCAACTCAACTACGCCATAGCGCCCCGGTTACGCAGAGGATCCTGACCCCAATCGGTTCTCTCTGCGTCCTCTGCGGTTAAAAGATTTTGGGGTCGCGCTCAGAAAGCCCCCCGGGTCATGGTCCCCACCCAGGAATCAGGACATGCACCCCCGTAATGCACTACCCGCCACCGAAGGGCCATTTCGCCCTGGCCCAAGCCCCCTTAGCATCGGGGTCATGGCGGAGTGCTCTATGTTAGAAAATGCGTTTTGCAGCGATCTCTTTACGAACCTCGCGCAGCGCTACGAGGAAGATCCCGATCAGTTCGTGCATCTGCCCCAGCCGACCGTGGCTTCATCCATGGCCCGGCAGACAGTCGCCGAACTACGGAACGAAGGCTATGTCGAGGAAGAAGTGCGCGGCGTGATTCGTCTCACCGAGCGCGGCTACCGGGCCTACAAGAAGAAGTCGTTCCCGGCCCGCCGCCTCTGGGCGTAACGGCACCCACTAGGTAGCTGTCCGAGCGACTCGTGGGTCTTTGCTGGCTTTCGCGAAGGCCAGCCCGGTCCTGGCCGAAGTCAGAGCGAATCGGCTCTCGCTGCGATCAGGAGTTCCTGTATCCCCAGGAAAGGGCCCCGCCTCTCGTCGGCCGACCTTGCCCCGAAACCCCTCCGCTACTCCGCATCGCGTGTCTTTCCATTGACTTCCCGCCACCGCCCCCCTAATATGACACCGCACCGGGCCCTCGGGATTGTGGGGAATCCCCCCGATGATCAGCCAAACCGTCTCGCACTATAAGATCGTCGAAAAACTCGGCGGCGGTGGGATGGGTGTGGTCTACAAGGCCACCGACACACGACTGCACCGCTTCGTCGCCCTCAAATTCCTTCCACCCGATCTTTGCCGTGATGCCCAGGCCCTGGCCCGCTTCCAACGCGAAGCTCGCGCGGCCTCCGCCCTCAACCACCCCAACATCTGCACCATTTACGACATCGGCGAGCACGAAGGCACCGCCTTCATCGCCATGGAATTTCTCGATGGCTGGACGCTCAAGCACCTGATCCGCGGCACCCCCATGGACAACGAGCGACTGCTCTCGCTCGCCATCGATATCTCCGACGCGCTCGACGCCGCTCACTCCGAGGGTATCGTTCATCGCGACATCAAGCCCGCCAACATCTTCGTCACCAAGCGCGGCTCCGCCAAGATTCTCGACTTCGGCCTCGCCAAGCTCACTCCGGTCGCCGACCCCAACGACAAGACTCTCAATGTCGAAGCCACCGCAGCCGAAAGCGCCGACCACCTCACCAATCCCGGCGCCACCGTCGGCACCGCCGCCTACATGTCTCCCGAGCAGGCCAAGGGCAAACAACTCGATTCCCGCACCGACCTGTTCTCCTTCGGCGCCGTCCTCTACGAGATGGCCACCGGAGCCTTGCCCTTCCGCGGCGACACTTCGGCTACGATCTTCGACGGCATCCTGAATCGCCCCCCGCTCCGCCCCCTTCGCCTCAACCCCGATCTCCCTCCCAAGCTCGAAGAGATCATCAGCAAAGCACTCGAAAAAGATCGCGAGCTCCGCTACCAGGTTGCTTCCGAGTTGCGCGCCGACCTCCGCCGCCTCAAGCGCGAAACCAGTTCCAGTAGCACCGGGCAGGCCTCCTCCGGATTCTCTTCCGACCCTTCACCACGCCCTGAACCGGCTCACCTCACTCCACCACTCCCCGCCACCCACGTGAGCGACAGTTCCGCAGTTTTCGAGGTGGTCAAGCAACACAAGTGGGTGGTCACCGCCATCGGAGTCGCCGCTCTGTTCGTCCTTGCCATCGCCGGCTTTGGCGTCTACTCCATGTTCCACTCCGGCCCCGCGCATTTCCAGACCTTCACCATCAACCAGGTCACGACCTCCGGCAAAGCCGCGCTCACCGCCATCTCGCCCGACGCCCGCTACATCCTCACCGTCATGAACGAGAAGGGACTGCAGAGCCTCTGGCTCCGCAACCTGCCCACCAGCAGCGACACGCAGGTCATTCCTCCGGCGCCCGCTTCCTACAAGAGCCTCGCCTTCTCGCCCGACGGAAATTATCTCTACTTCATCAAGGCGGTCGACGCCACCAACACCAACTTCGATCTCTATCGCGCCCCCGTCCTCGGCGGTACTCCCCAGACCGTCGTGCGCGGCATCGACAGCGACATCACTTTCTCCCCCGACGGTCACCGCATTGCTTTCGCCCGCGCCAACGCTCCCGAAGCCGGTAAGTACGCCCTCGTCACCGTCAATCTCGACGGCGCCGAGGAAAAAATTCTCCAGGTCGCCGCCCCCGCCTCCGACGTCCCCTTCTCCGTCGCCTGGTCTCCCGACGGCCGCCAGCTCGCCTACCGCTTGCTCCGCCCCGGCAAGGCTCTGGGTGGTATCGGTCTGCTCGAGGTCGGCAGCAGCAAGGTCGACAAGTTTGCCACCTTCGATGACAAACTCACCCTCGACTTCAAATGGCTCCCTGACGGCAATGGCCTGCTCGCTCTCTACTCCCAGAAGGGCCCCGACTACTTCCAGCGCTTGCAGATCGGATTCATTCCCTCGGGCAGCAGCGCATTCCATCCCATCACGCGCGACACTAATAGCTACGCCACCCTCACGCTCTCGGCGGACGGAAAAACTCTCGCGACCGTCCAGACCAAGACGTCCGAGAATCTCTACCTGCTCCGCGGCACCGATCTCGCGCCCGTCCTTCCGCAGGGTCAATCGGTCTTCAGCTTTGACTGGACCGGCGACGGCAATCTCATCTTCACCGACTTTACCCGCCTTCTACGTGCCGGACTCGATCAGTCCGTTCCCACCCGACTGATGGGCGATCCCAACGCCGCCATCGTCGAGCTTTCCGGTTGTGGCTCTCACTACCTGGTCTATTCTTGGGCATTTCATGACGGCACGAACTCCACCAACATCTGGCGCGCCAACCCGGACGGAACCAATCCGGTGAAGTTGACCGATGGCAAGAACGACCGCAACCCCGTCTGTTCCGCCGATGAAAAATGGGTGTACTACTGGAATCTCGAGTTGCAACAGCTCTGGCGCACCCCGCTCAACGCTGTCGGCAAACCCGAGACGCTGCCCAACAGCGCCGTTCCTCGTACCTTCCCGGCCGGCAACGGCCTCACCGTCGCCCCTGACGGCAAGCTGGCGTACGTGCTCGCGACCGTCCCCACGGCCGAGGATCCCTACCCTCAATACAAGGTGGCGCTCCTCGACGTCACCCGCGCCACTGCCACGCCGCAACTGGTCGACGCCGATGAACGAATCTCAGTTGGCGGCATTGATTTCGCGCCCGACGGGAAAGCGGTCGCCTACCCGATTCGCGAAAGTGGAGTCGACAACATCTGGGTTCAGCCCATCGGCGGCGCTGGCGGAGGGAAACAGATCACCACCTTCACCTCCGAACAGATCTTCAACTTCCGCTGGTCCCCCGACGGCAAGAGCCTCGCCCTGCTCCGCGGCCACACCGACTCCGATGTCGTCCTCATCCGCGAATCCACTACTCCCTAGCCCGTTAGGTCGCTCAGTTCCGCGATCAATTCCCCCTTGTCACCCTGAGCTGAGTGCGGCACCAGTTCACGTCTTGGACGTCAGTACGTCGCCCGGCCGCCGCTAAGGTCGAAAACCGCGCCGGTGGTAAAAGAGTTCTCTTCTGACACCAGCCAGGCCACCATTCCACTTACCTCTTCCACTTCCAGGAAGCGGCCCCGCGGAATCCTCGAGAGCATGAAGTCAATGTGTTCCTTTGTCAGCTGATCGAATATGCGCGTTCGTGCGGCAGCCGGAGTGATGCAATTCACCGAAATATTCTGGTTAGCAGTCTCCTTCCCCAAAGACTTGGTGAGCGCGATGACTCCGGCCTTCGAGGCACTGTACGCGGAAGCATTGGCATTGCCTTCCTTGCCCGCGATCGACGCCACATTGACAATGCGTCCGTAACCTTGGCCCAGCATGTGCGGCACGATGGCGCGGCAGCATAGGTATACGCCTACAAGATTGATGTCGATGACCTGCTTCCAAGTGTCGATCGGGTATTCCCAGGTTGTGTGGTTTGGCCCGGCGATACCTGCATTTGCGACCAGGATATCGACCTTGCCATGTTTCTTGACCGTCGCGGCCGTAGCGGCAGCGACACCCGTGGCGTCCGAGACATCCACAGTCTCGCCCGAGACCGACTCGTGTTCTCCCAGTTCCTTCAGCGTGACCGAGAGCAATTCTTCATCGCGGTCCCACAGCGATACTGACGCACCGGAAGCGAGCAGCCGCCTCGCGATGGAAAGTCCGATTCCTTGAGCCGCTCCCGTGACCACTGCATGACGGCCGTGAAGATCAATCTGATTCATTGGTTCTCCCCAAAATACGCACTTTGAGAGCGGTGTTGGCGAATCATTCCCTGCCCAAGCGGCAGAGTCCCGTAGGGACGACAGAGACTAGCCCCGAACGTAAGTCCGGGGAACATCACGCCGCCCCCTGGTCGAGTCCCACAGGGACGACACACAGCGAAGCGCGGCGTAAGCTCGCGAGCCCGCGGGTACAGACCAATTCGAAGAAGTGGCCGAGCCTCGAAGTTCGTCATTGACAAACCGTAAACACCGTAGCTATGCAGAGACTCTCGATCTGGTTCGGAGCTCGACTGAGCGGGGCGCCACCCCATTCATTCGCGAGAGTTATTCCTGCAACTCCTTGCCATCCCTGAAATCCCGATCCACACGATTTCAGTTGATCCCGTTCCCCCACATGCGGTAGCTTACACACCAATGTCGGCCAGCCGTTCCGGCTCCTGTCTTCCCTTTTCCCTCGGGCTTCAAAAAAGAAGTGCTCTTGGTTCCCGGTAGGTCCGGGCGCAAGTTGCAAGGTCATTTCCGCCGCCGAAAGAGTCGCGGTTCTTTCGGACAGGCAAACTCAGTTCTGACCCTTGCGACTGCTCGCCCTGATAGGAGGCAGTCATGCGCTCTTACATCCTCGTGCCGTTTACGTTCCGCCCCCGGTCCGCACGGGCGCGGCGAATCTCCACTTGGTGGGTCTTGGCCCTCACGCTCGCAGCTCTTCCGAGTGCCCCCGTCCTTCGCGCCCAGCAGGCCGCCGACGGCGCCGACTCCGACAAGCAGACCATCCAGATGCTCGTCCGGCGCGTGGAACAATTGGAAGCCCGGGTCGCTCAGCTCGAATCCGCCAAGTCCTCCGCAACCGCCGCCGCTCCCGCTCAAGCCCCAGCGCCCTCACCCGCTCCCGCGTCCGCGCCGGCTGAAACTCCCGGCGCCGGTCCCGCCGAAGCCGAGTCAGAAACCAAGTCGGCCCACTCTATGGCAGAGCGCATGGACACCAGCAGTACCCTGCTCCGCATCCGCGGCTTCGGCGACGTCAACCTCCGAGGCGGGGATCAGAAAGGCACCACCACTTCCTTCGCCCTGGGCCAGCTCGACCTCTTTGTCACCTCCGATGTTTCCGAGCGTTTCAAGCTGCTCAGCGAGATCGTCTTTGAAGCTGACCCGCAGAATAGTTTCGGTGTCGATGTCGAGCGCTTGCTCCTGCAATATTCTCCCAACGACATGTTCAACGTCTCCGTCGGCCGCTTCCACACTGCCATCGGTTACTACAACACTGCCTACCATCACAGCACTTGGCTTCAGACTGCCACCGGCCGTCCCTACCTCTTCCAGTTCGAAGACAACGGTGGCATTCTGCCCATTCACAACGTAGGAATTTCTGCCTCCGGATTGATCCCCTCCGGCCGCCTGCAGCTACACTACGTTGCCGAGGTTGGCAACGGACGCGCCTCCGGTTCCCCCCAGGCCGAAGCCGTGCAGAACGTGGTCGACGAGAACAACGGCAAGGCCGTGAACTTCGCCCTCTTCGCCACTCCGGAAGCCGTGCGCGGTTTGCAGTTCGGTGTCTCCGTCTATCACGATCACCTCACCCCCATCGGCGCCCCCACCATCGGCGAGATGATTTTTGCCACCCACGCCGTTCTCGTGCGCCCCAACTTCGAATGGCTCAACGAGGCCCTGCTCATTCGCCACGCGCCCACCGGCCTGTCGCACGTATACGACACGCCCGGTTTCTACACCCAGCTCTCCAGACGCTGGGGATCCTACCGTCCCTACTTCCGCTACCAGTATGTGAATGGCTCGGACTCCGAACCCGTCTTCCCCACGGTCGGCCTGCGCGCAGGCCCTTCGGTGGGCTTGCGATTTGATGCCAGCGAGTCGGTGGCGCTAAAGTTGCAGTATGATCGCACCGAACTCCGCCACCAGCCCAGCTTCAACGCGTTAGCTCTTCAGCTTGGATTTACGTTCTAGAAGGGTGCCATGATGCGGCGCGTAACCAGTATCGTATTCGTCGTGATCGCTGCGATTCTGTCGCCGGGCATCTCTTCGCCCAGCCCCGCCGCCCTCCCGCCCTTGCCCGCCGCGGGTCCCGCCGACAGCCTCGCCATCATCGTCAACCAGACCAACCCCGTCGAAAACTTCTCGCTCGCGGAACTCCGCAAGATCTTCCTCGGCGAGCGCAGTCACTGGCCCAACGGACGCCGCATCACCCTGGTGATGATGGACCCCGCCCAACCCGAGCGCAAAGTGATTCTCCGCGAAGTCTACGGCATGAACGAAAAAGACTTGAACAGCCACTTCATCCAGGGCGTCTTCACCGGAGCCGTCTTCGTTTCCCCCAAAACCCTGGCCACCCCAAACGACGTCCTCAAGTTCGTCTTCAACGTTCCCGGCGCCATCGGCTACCTGCGCGCCGCCGACGTCGACAACTCTGTGAAGGTCCTGCGCGTCGACGGCCATCTCCCCGACGACAAAGACTACCGCCTCCGCATGCAACCCCACCCCGGCAAACCGTAGCCCGTGTAGGGACAGACGCCCCCGTCTGTCCGGCGGCCCAGCTTCATCGGGCCGCAGCCCTATCATCACACCAATCCTTTGGAGGGAAATGGTAGGGATTTTGCCTTTCATCCCGCTCCTCTCCCATTGTCATCCCGAGCGTAGTGAGGCGTCAGCCGAACGCAGTCGAGGGACCTTGCGTGCCTATGACGGCACCTCGGCTTTCGTCATTCGCGTTGGGACAGCGATCCTGTGGAACGAAACGACGTTCAGACGTGCCGCAAGCCGCCTATGAAGGTCTGTAAAGGGGACTGAGGTTTGAAAGGGCCGCTTCCTACCACCAGGCGGTGGAATCCGGCCGGGTCAGCAGCTTCGACAACTCCTGCTTGATTTCCGTTAGCCGCTGGGCGCGCAGTTCCGCGGCCGATTGCTCGATCGGGCTGTGCCTCCTCTGTTCGCGGAAGCTGGCATTCAGTTTGCGTAAGTCAGTGATTTCGTTACGAAGGCTGGAGAGGCGATCCGTGGTAGGAGGCATCTCCTTGAGCATACCCCAGATTTCTCCCCAGCGTACGACGAATTACCGCACCGGAACCGACGCCTGGCGGCGTTTCTCCTCAATATGCTGGCAGGCCAGGCAGTGCTGGGTCCAGGGAAACGCCACCAGCCGCCTCGACCCGATTTCTTCGCCGCAGGTCATACACTTACCAAACGTTCCACTCGCGATCCGCGCCAGCGCAGCGTCCATCGCCATCAGCATGCCCCGCGCGTGCGTGCCCTGCTGTAACAGTTCCGGAACCCACTGCCGGGTGTCCTCAGGCTCTTCCTCCCCGGAGGTCTCTGCGGCACGCACCTCCTCCACTGCCGGGTTCAGGTTGCGACTCAACTCCAACCGCCGGGCCAGCAGGAGCTTCTTGAATTGCGCCAGCACTTTCTCGCTCATCTCGCTTCGCACTCTTCCCTCCCCTGCGTTTGCGCGCTCCGCACTCCCCACGCTATCAGGACCACCCCAAAAAGCGAAATGCCCGCGCGGGGACAGCGGGTGCCCCAGCCTTCCGCGTTCTTTGAAGGCTGGGGCAGTTCGCTCGTCACAGCAAAGATGGGGATTTTGCTCGCACACAAGGGAGAACACTCGGCCCACCACCGCCCACGTGGGGACGGCCGCCCTCGGCCGTCCATGCGGCCCAGCTTCACCGGGCCGCACCGTTACTCAATAGCTTTCTCTCCTCCCCACCAATTTTGTCACTACCGATGTGGGTTCCCCATCTGCAATCCTAAGGCCATGTCGTGATAGGCGTAGCCCAACTCAGCTTCGTATGGCTGAAGGGTCGCCTGTGCGATTGTGAGTTCCTTCTTGTACGCTCCGAGGGCATCGCTGAATTTCCTTT
Organism: uncultured Acidobacteriaceae bacterium; assembly: GCA_964641665.1. Taxonomy (GTDB): domain Bacteria; phylum Acidobacteriota; class Terriglobia; order Terriglobales; family Acidobacteriaceae; genus Gp1-AA133. The sequence goes on along the minus strand of CAZXKO010000103.1, from coordinate 12,579 downwards.
GGAAGAACAATGAGTGCCCGAGAAGCTCATATGCCATCCTCCGTTCGTTCTGGCGGCAATTTTTCGACCAGCTCCACGGCATTGTTACAGCTCAATTCGGCGTCGCCGTACTGTTTTGCATGTACCAAGTCTCTGCATTTCCCCTCTTGCTTGTAGTATGCGTTGGCAGCTTCTTGCATTCTCGTCATCTCTCCATCGGGGAGACCCAACGGCACCTCGATGTTCGTAACGACCTCGGCAGGATGGCCATCGACGATGAAGGGCTTGTATTGCCGCCGCTTTGCTGCTTCGACCGCGGCTGGGATCAATATGGGATCGCCCTCCTTCACCTCTAGCGTTACGATTGCGCCGGCTGGGGAAATCGTGGCCTTCAATACAACTTTGCCTTGCAGCTGCGCAGCCTTCGCGAGCGGGGGATTTGACCACGGCTGCAACGCTGGCTCGCGATTCCTCACCATGGGAATGAGGAGGGCAATCCCATGTCCGCAACCAAGGCTACCGACCTAACTACCACGAGTGCGGCCACCGTCGAGTGTTGTCCGCAGCTCGATCCCTGTGAGGTGTGCGACGTTCTGAACTTCCCGTACCGGCTTCCGTTTCGAGCGCTGGTCCGCACGGGCGACCAGCAGCAGATCGTGCCGGTGGAAGTGACGCTGCACTTCCGGCTGACGCGCTGTTCCGGGCCGCTTTCTCTGGGCGACCTGATGTATTCGACGACACTCTTACCCGGCGAGAAGGTGCAACTATATTCGAGCGACCGGCACTCGCGCTTCAGCTTCGACAGCGAGACCAAGCTTTCCTACCGTACGGAGACGACCTCGGAAGAGTCTTACTACGCGGCGGGCATGGCGTATGGGATGAGCAATCTCAACTTACTCGACACCAGTAAGTCGAGTTCTTCGTTCAGTTCATCGTCGGTAAGCGGCGGCGGCGGAGCGGGCATCGACCTGGGCTTCTTCAGCATCGGCGGTTCGGCGTCGGCGGGTTCCTACGACGCGAACTCGACCAGCACGCTGGCCCACTCTCTGAGCCAGCACTCGCAATCGTTGCAGCAGCACATGGAAGTGAGCACGCGGGCGGCGTCGTCGACGTCGGTGGGCGAAGTGGCCACGCGCACGCACCAGCAGGGGGAATCGGAGGATCAGTATGAATCGGCTTCGCGGACGTTCTCGAATCCGAACCATTGCCATGCGGTGACGTTCCTTTTTTATCGGATCAACAAGTGCCAGACGGTGAAGTTTGAGCTGGTGAGCATCGACCGGCGGGTGGACGATCCGCTGGCGCCCACGGGGGTGGACTTGAATCCTCCGAAGCCTGTGACCGGTGTTGGCATCCTATCGAGCAGGGTGTTGGCGACGAGTTCGAGCCGTCTGGATGTCGCGACGCGGGCGCTCGAGAGCGTAGCAGTCGAACAGGGAGGCACGATCGCTACAACGGGAGCTCTGGCGGCGAGGCTTGTGAACTTCGGCGGGCAAGCCCCCATTCCAGTCAACGTGCGGCAACTGGCGCTGAAGCAGGTGGATGAGGACCTGGTGAGCGAAGGGCTGATCGACAAGGTCGGGGGACAAGTGACACCCGCAGTGCAGAACGCGCTGGGCTGGGAGAAGACAATGGCGATTCCGACGCCTGGAATCCTGGTGAAGGGCTGCCTGGATGACTGCGACATCTGCGAGCCGGAAGTGTCGAAGCTGCTGGAACTGGAGATCACGCGCAAGGATCTGGAGAACCAGTTGCTGGCGAAGAAAATCGCGCTGCTGGAGAAGTCGCAGGAGTACCGCTGCTGCCCCGCGGACGAGGAAGAAACCAGCCCGGCAGCGTAGGAGGTGGGGGCGGGATCGCGCGCGATCTTGCCCTCACTTTGTGGACTGAGTTCAATTTTCAGGTTTGCGGATTCGAGTTTCGAGCGGCTTGCGGCCCGATACACCTGGGCCGCCGGACAGACGAGGCGTCTGTCCCTACGTGGATCGGAAAGGCCGCGGCCTGTGTACTCTACGCGAGCGTTTGTCGTCCTAACGGGCGTTGGGGAGAAGGCCTTTTTCTACTAAGACCGGCGGACGGCGCGCCTTGGTGGCTTGCTCGTAGGCGTAGGCGTAGCCGAGCAGGTCGCCGTCTTTCCAGGGCTTCGCGGAGATTTCCATACCAAAGGGCAGACCGTCCGGATAGAAACCTGCAGGGACTACCACTGCAGGGATTCCGATCATATTGACCCAGCTGGTGGCGCTGTGCGGGCCTTCACTCACGCGGCCGTCTTGCGGCATGGTTTCGTCCGGCGGCGGCATTTGGATTGCAGGATAGACGACGCCATCGAGATGGAATTTCTCGAAGACTTCGTTGTAGGCGTCAAGCATGCTGCGGCGCGGCGTGTAGTAGTTCGCTTCAGCGTCGGGATCGGATTCGAGGATACGCTGCGTAATCGGCGGATCGGTCTTGGGATTGCCCTCGGCGATGCCTCCGCCGATGATCGTATCGGGGAGAGGCGAGCCGACGGCTTTGGCATATTCGTCCGCTGAGTGATACTCGGCGGGGCCAAAGGTCTTGAGAAACGTCTCGGTGCCTTCGCGGACGTAGGGGAAGGTGCAGACGCGGCTGGCGGTGTCGGCGAAGGCATCGGGGAGAAGAGAGTCATCGAAGACGACGGTCGCGCCGGCAGCACGCAAGCCTTCGATGGCTTTCATAAACGCTGCGCGCGTTTCCGGGCGAAGCGGGACTTGCGCCGAACGCCGGAGGCTGGCGGCCGTGGCAGTGGAAAGCGATGCGGGGATTCCCTGGAACGGAATACCGTCGCCGTGCAGGATGAATGCCGGGACGCCGAAGCGTTTGCCCTTCAGCGCGTCCTTCTTCAGATACGAAGTGTAGGGGCCGGGCTGCGCTTTGGCGACAGAGCCGGCGGTGCGAGGATCGAGTGGATCCTCGCCAGCCATCACGCCGAGCGCGATGGCCGCGTCGGTGACATCGCGGGCGATGGGGCCGGTGTTGTCGAGGAGCCAATCGAGGGGTGCGATACCGGCGATCGAGACCAGGCCGCGGGTGGGCATGACGCCGACGACGGAACTGGTGGCGGATGGCATGCGGATGGAATTGCCGGTGTCGGTGCCGTTGCCGAGAACGACCATGTTCGCGGTGACCGCGGTGACGGTGCCGCCGGAAGAGCCTCCGGGGCTGAAGCGAACGTCGTAAGCGTTGCCGGTGCGACCGAAGGCGGTGCTGCGATTGGTGTCGCTGCCAGCAAAGTCGGGCATGTTGGTCTGGCCGATGATGACGGCGCCGGCGGCTTTCAACTTGGCGACGATGGTTGCGTCCCTTGGGGCGACGAGTTCGTGGCCGGGAATCTTGTAGCCCTGCCAGCCATCGGTGGTCACGAGTCCCTGGACGCTGGTGTTGGCTTTGGTCACGATGGGCACCCCCCAGAGCGGACCTCGCTTGAAGGCAGCACCGCCCGCCTGCGCGGCCGCATCTTCCTCGGCCGCGGTTTTCATGGCTCCGGGGATGTCCAGGTTCTGGACGGCGCGGTAGATTCCGTTGTATTTGGCCACTCGCGCTAAATACCACTTCACCACTAGCGTCACGGTGTATTTGTGGCGGGCGTAGAGTCCTTCGAGCTGGGGGATGCTGACCTCGAGGAGGTCGTGGTCCATCTGAGACCTGGAGGGCGTGGGTGTGGGCGGAGACTGCGCGTGCGCGTTTTTTGGGAGCAACAGGGCGAGGAGCAGCGCGAGGGAGGCGGTTTTTGATCGTGTCATTGCATCCTCTTTATATCAGTTGGAATCGCGGGGGAAGAATGGCGACGGGTGTTAGCCGGGGACTTCAGGGGCCTACGGCCCGGCTAGAAGCCGGGCCCCTTCAAAACGAGGCGAGTCAGAGTTTTTCCCGCAAGCTGGGAAGTCGTGCCCTTCCGATTGCTGCATTCAGAGCCGCCGGATCGGGAGAGGTCCAGACCGCGGCTAAAGCCGGTTCATTTTTCGCGCTCTTACGGCGTGCCTGAAGGCGCGCCCTGATACGAACCGTGTTTTTTGGCGGGCTGCCAGGGTGTGCCCTGATGCCAATGGTACGTTTTTCCGCAGCCGTCGGAAGTCGCGCTCTTTCCGTGATTGTCCGATTCGAGGACCGCATCCCTGCGATCAAGAGAAGATTCCTCCTGACTCGGTGCGCTCGCGCGTCGGAATGACAATGGGCAAAGAGCCGCAAAAAAGGGAGCGGAGGAAGGCTTTTGACCGTAAAGTTCGCAAAGAAAAGCCCGCAAAGGACGCTAAGGGAAACCTGACTTCGGAGCCGGCCATGGGGTTGAGACAGCTTGATCCCCAGCGCCACGCTTCTTAACGACGAGCAGGGTTCTGGTAGTGCTTTCTTACTATTGATGCTTCCTGTTAACGCCGCTAAAGTGCCGTCACTCGGGGTGAGACGTTCATCGGGGTAATTCAGAACAACCCGTAGTTCGGAAACCGCAGAAGGTGTCTGTGTGCGATTGAGCTTTCCGCGGTCTCGCCAACAAAAAGGAATTTTGCAATGCGGACATGGGTGCTGGTTTTGGTCCTTCTCGCGCTGACGGTGGCGGGAGCTGCCGGACAAAGTAACTACGCGCTGGTTACGGGAACGGTGAAGGATGCGCAGTCGCTGCCGGTGGCCAAGGCGTCGGTGCAGTTCAAGGCGCTGAGCACTGGAGCCACGCGAGTGGTGGTGACGGACGACAAAGGGTCGTTCTCGGCTGCGGCGTTGTTGCCCGACGATTACGAAATGACCACGAGTGCGCCGGGATTCGTGCCGGTGGTGCAAGCGCTGCGCCTGGAAGTGGGGCAGCGGCTGGCGATCCACATTCCGCTGAAGATCGGTCCGGTGCGGGAGGGGGTGCAGGTAACGGCATCGAGCGACCTTCTGCGAGAAACCGACTCGAGTGTGGGCGAAGTGGTGGAGCCGAAGTCGATCCAGGAATTGCCGCTGAACGGGCGGATGCTGGTGGACCTGGTGCTGACGGTGCCCGGGGCACACGTTGGATTTGGGGCGCAGAGCGGGCAGACCAACCCATTGTACTGGCGGCCGGGACAACGGTCGGCGGTGGTGATTGGAGGCGCGCGCGACAATGCGAACTACTTTCTGCTTGATGGCGCGACCAATACCGATCCGACATTCAACACACAGAATTTGAGCCCATCTCCGGACTCGGTGATGGAGTTCCAGGTGGTGACCAGCAGCTACACTGCCGACATGGGCGGAGCCGGCGGCGGGCAAATCAACATTGTGACCCGGTCGGGCAGCAATCATTACCACGGCACGGTCTACGAATTTCTGCGCAATGGCGCGATGGACGCAAGCCCGTTCGCAGCAATGGGCAACAATCACCTGGTGCAAAACAATTTCGGGGCGTCGCTGGGCGGGCCGCTGCTGGGGAAGAGCCGGAAGACATTCTTCTTTGTGAATTACGAGGGCCTGCGGATGTCGCAGGCGGATGCGCAAATTCTGACGGTCCCCACTCCACAGGAGATCATGGGTGACTTCAGCATGAGCGGGATCAACATCTACGATCCGACGACGGCGGTGGCGAATCCGAATTACAATCCGGCGCTGCCCACCGGACCATCGAACTTCCCGTACACGCGAAGCCAGTTCCAGGGGAACGTGATTCCGAGCAATCGAATCAACACGCAGCTGGAAGCGTTCCTGATGCAGAACCTGCCCATGCCGAATATGTCGATGGCGATGTCGGGGAAGGACTCGAACAACTACCTCGACGTGCGCAATGAGACGCACTTCCAGAACCAGGGCACAGTACGGGTGGACCACATTTTCTCGAACAACGACACGGCGTTTGCACGTTACTCGCTGGGATCGGAGAACGGCTTCTCGCCGAGCAGCGGGGTCACGTCGACCACGGAGAACCTGCCGGGGTTTGGAGCGAATTTCGACAATCTCTCGCAGCAGGCGGTGATTTCGTGGAATCACGTGTTTTCGACGAACAAGCTGAACACGGCGTCGCTGGCGATGTCGCGGCTGTCGATGGATCGCACGTCCCAGAATGACGGAGTGAACGACTTCGTTACGCAACTGGGAATCCAGGGGATCGGCTTTGGCGGGCCGGGAGCCTGGGGCGCGCCGTGGTTCGCGGCACAAGGGTATACGGGGATCGGCGACACGTTTGCCGCGACGCCGATGCATGCCTGGGATACGACGGTGGAACTGCGCGACTCGTTCGCATGGCAACACGGGCACCACTCGCTGAAGTTCGGGGGCGACGGGCGTCGCTACATCTGGCCGATGTGGGGCTTCTTCCAGAATCGAGGCTACTACCAGTACACCAACGGCTACACCACGCAATACGGGTTCAACGACGGCAGCGGCTCGGGATTCGCGAGTATGTTGCTGAGTCTGCCGACAGTGAAGCAGAGGCAGGCGGGCGTTCCGCAGATGAACCTGCGGAACTGGGGATGGGACGCGTTCGCTCAGGACAGCTGGCAGGTAACGTCGACGACTACTGTGAACCTGGGCGTGCGCTACGAGTACACGAGCCCGCTCTACGATCTGGACAACACCAACACGAATCTGATCTTCAACAACGGCGTGCCGTCAGTGTTCATCGGCGGGCAGAATGGGTATCCGAAAGGGCTGATGTACGCGAACAAGCACAACTTCGCGCCGCGGCTGGGCATTGCCAAGAACCTTCCTGGGGCGGGGATCATGCTGCGGGCGGCATACGGGATTTTCTATACTCCGGTGGACCAGAACACCTGGTGCAACCAGCGGCACAACGTGCCGTACGTGTTTCCGGAAACGCAGCAGGCGGACAACTTCACGCCGCCGGCGGCGCTGTTTGCCAAAGGGCTGAACTTCGGCATTCCGGTGCTGGGCACTGGGACGCTGACGCCGACAACAGTGAGCTTCACCGCGTTCGATCCGCATGCACCAGCGCAGTACATCCAGCAGTGGAACACGCAGGTAGAAAAGAGCTTTGGGGGCAACACCACGATCGAAGTGGGATACCTGGGGGCGCGCGGCTTCCACTTGCAGCGCTCGCACCTGATCAACAACACGCCGCCGGGGCCGGGGCCGCTGGGGCCGAGGCGTCCATTCAAGACGCTGACTTTCGTACCGAACACGACGCTGACGCCGAGCAGCACGACGGCGATCATCCAGAGCCAGACTTTTCCGGTGAGCACGATCAACCGGCTGGAAGACACCGCGCAAAGCTGGTACGACGCGGGGTATGTCAATGTGCGCAGAAGGTATTCGCATGGGCTGAGTTTCCTGGCAAATTACACATACTCGAAGAACCTGAGCAATGCGCCGGACTTCCGCTCCCCGATGGACGAGGCGGCGATTCCGCAAAACAACAGCGATCTGGCGTTGGAGAAGGGCCCGGGGTGCGATGTGCGACACCGTTTTGCGCTGAGCAGCGTTTACGATATTCCGGCGTACGCGCACTCAGGGTGGACCCGGGCGCTGACCCAGAACTGGCACCTCACCACCGTGTACCAGGCGGAGTCGGGGATGCCGTTCACCATTTCGGTGTTCGGGGACACGGCGAATTCGGGCACGGTGCTGGGCGAGAACCCGATTCGCGCGAATTACACCGGCAAACCGATCTTCGGGCCGGGGACGCGCACGGCGGCGATGTGGTTCAATCCGGCAGCGTTCGCAACTCCTGCGGCGTACACGTTCGGCGATGTGGGGCGGAACTCAGTGTACGGCCCGCCGCTGCGGACGCTGGACTTCGCCCTGGCGCGCAGCTTCCGACTGACGGAGAATGCGAGCTTCCAGTTGCGTGGAGAAGCCTTCAACGCGCTGAACACGGTGAACCTGGGAACGCCGAACCGCTACGTGAACACGCCGCAGTTCGGGACGATCACGATGGCGATGACCCCGGGACGGGAAATCCAGGTGAGCGCGCGGGTTTCGTTCTGAGGGCGGGGAGGCAAAGGCTAACCACAGGGGGCATAGGGGTTCACAGAGGAACTCAAAAGCTTTAACCGCTAAGATCGCGAAGGGGGCGCAAAGGACGCTAAGAAAGAACGGATGCGTCCGGAACGGTGGAATGAGGCTAAACCCCTGGCCGTGCGATCAGAGCTTTTGAATGCGGCCCATGGCTTTACTGCCCGCCCATAGCACTTAGGACTATGAGCAGAATGGCGAGCGCTCCGGTCATGACTCAAGTATATCGTGACACGATAGTATTGGCATCCACCAAAAACAGACGATAAAGCGCTCCTGGCTCCGAGCTACCTGTCCTAGCTCATAGCTCTTAGCTCTTAGCCCTTGGCTCTTAGCTCGTGGCTCATGGCTCTCTCTTCCGCTACAATCTGTCCGCCCATGTTGCGGACCCAACTCTACGCTGATCCGTCGAACCTGTTCCTGCATGACCTGATCCTGGATTCCTGCCACAAGTTTCCGCAGAAGCTTGCGCTCATCGACGCCTCGATCCACCGCCGCTTCACTTACGCCGAGTACGGAGATACCGTCGAGGGCCTCGCCCGCGGACTGGTTTCCGGCGGACTCAAGCCTGGCGAAGTCGTAGCGATCTTCCTGCCGAACTCCTGGGAGTTCGCCGCGACGTATCACGCGGCAACGCTCGCCGGAGGCATCCCCACCCTGCTTAACCCCACCTATCGAGAGCGAGAGGTCCGGTACCAGCTGGAGAACTCCGGCGCGGCCATGCTGGTTACCGACGGAGCGACGCTCGGAAACATCAATCTCGGCGGGCTCCCCAACCTGCGTCGCGTCTATGCCACGCGCCAGCCGGCCCCGGGCGCGGACGATTTCGCCGTACTGCTCCGCGCGGCAACTGTGGTTCTGCCTGCAGCGGCCGCTTCCTCGCGAGAAACGATTGCGGCTCTCCCTTACTCCAGCGGTACCACGGGGCTTCCGAAAGGAGTGATGTTGTCGCACCACAACCTGGTCGCGAACATCTACCAACTCACCGGATTACACGGCACGGCCTTCACGCCGGGCGACACCATGCTCTGCTTTCTGCCGCTTTACCACATCTACGGGCTGAACGTAGCGCTCAACCCCATGCTCACATTGGGCGCGACCGTCCTTCTGATGCCGCGCTTTAGTGTCCCGCAACTGCTGGGCCTTCTCGTGTCCGAGGGTGTCACGATGATGCCGGTCGTCCCGCCGGCGCTGAACGCGCTCAACCAGGCGGCCGAAGCCGGACAATTTCCTGCGAAGCACAGCGTGCGCTGGGTCAAGTCCGGCGCCGCGCCGCTCGCTCCCGAACTCGCACGCCGCTTCACGGAGCTTACCGGCGTTCGCGTCTGCCAGGGCTACGGCATGACGGAGGCTTCGCCCGTTACACATGTTGGCTATCTCGATGAGGCGTTGTACAAGCCGGAATCCATCGGACAGCCGCTGGTGCAGACCGAGTGCCGCGTGCTGGATGCGAACAATCGCGAAGTCGGCGCGGGCGAGCCTGGCGAACTTGTGATGCGCGGCCCGCAATTCATGCTGGGATACTGGAAGGAACCGCAAGCGACTGCGGCTGCGCTGCGAGACGGCTGGTACTGGTCGGGTGACATCGTGAGCCGCGACGAAAATGACTTCTACTATGTCTTGGACCGAAGTAAAGAGATGATCAAGTACAAGGGCTTCCCGGTGGCTCCGGCGGAAGTGGAAGCCGTACTGATGGAGCACCCCGCCGTGCGCGACTGCGGAGTCGTGGCCCATCCTAACCCCGAAGCAGGGGAAATCCCATGCGCTTTTGTCGTGCTGCGCGAAGGACAGGCCTCCGGGGAGGCGATGAAGGAATCGCTGTGCGCGTTCGTCGCCGAACGGCTTACGTCTTACAAGCAGCCACGCGAAGTGCGGTTCGTGGATGCCGTGCCGCGCACGCCATCGGGGAAGATCCTGCGGCGCGAACTCCGCAAAACCCTTGCCTGACAAATCTGGCGTGGACACCGACACGTGCCGGCCTTTGCGTGTGCGATCGGTCCGTGGTGGAAAAGTTACACGGGCTGGTGGTACCGCGCACATACGCGGGGTCCCCTTCGACTTCGCTCATTGCAGGCTCTCGACTGCGTTCGGCTGGCGCCTCACTTCGCTCAGGATGACAGACTCACTGGAACCAAACTCTCTTGCAGTACGTAAAATTCCACCAGAGGCAAAGGGATGGCAAACAATTCCAGCACCGCAACCCTGGGGAGCACAGCACAAGACTTCCGCTCCTCAGACTCAGTTCCGACCGCAACGGTTGGGCTTCTGGCCATTGCCGCCGCTATCATGCTCCTTCATCTGCTCACCAACCAGCGTTACGGCGTTCACCGCGACGAACTGCAGTTTCTGAGCGACGCGCGGCACCTCGACTGGGGGTTTGTGTCGTACCCGCCGTTCACCCCTTTTGTCGAGCGCATCAGCCTGGAGCTGTTTGGCCTATCGCTGGTGGGCCTGCGACTGTTCTCGGTGATCGCACAGGCGGCGGTTATCGTGGTCAGCGGCCTGATGACGCGCGAACTGGACGGTGACCGCCTGGCGCAGTGCACCGCGGCGCTGGCCGTAGCGCTCTCGCCCCTGCCCCTGTTCGAGGGCACCGAGTTCCAGTACACCACCTTCGATGTCCTGTGGTGGGTGCTGATCGCCTACTTCGTAATCCGGCTTCTGAAAAGCGACGACCCGCGCTGGTGCCTCGCCATCGGCGTCACCGTCGGTGTCGGCCTGATGACCAAATACACCATGGGGTTCTATTTGGCGGGCATCGCCGGGGGAATGGTGCTCACGCGCGCGCGCCGTTTTCTTGCGACGAAGTGGTTTTGGGGCGGAGTTGGTCTCGCCCTCTTGATCTGCCTTCCCAATCTCGTCTGGCAAGCTCGCCACGGATTCGTCTCGCTCCACTTCCTGCAGCATATTCATCACCGCGACGTTGGCGAAGGCCGCGCGAATGGATTTATCAAGGACCAGTTCTTGATCTGCGCGAACCTGTTTGGCGCGCCGCTGTGGATCGCGGGCCTTCTGTTGTTTCTGCGCGACGGCCGTTATCGAATGCTCGCCTGGATGTACCTCATCCCGTTCGCGCTTTTCCTGCTGGGGCAGGGACGCGGCTACTACCTGGCCGCCGCGTATCCCATGCTGATCGCGCGGGGCGCGACGGCAGGTGAACACTGGGTTCGATCCATGCGGCCGCTCTGGCGGGGCGTCACCGAGGGCGTCTTCTTCTCGGGGCTGGCCACTTGCGGGCTTTACGTTTGCGCCCTGATCGTGCCCTTGGCTTCCACCGGACCGCTGCGCGACTTCGCTCTGAAGAACAACGGCGACCTGCGCGAAGAGATTGGCTGGCAAGAGTTGGTCAAAACCGTCGCTGCCATTCGCGATTCCCTGCCAGCGGAGCAGCGGGCGAGCGCCGGCATCCTAGTCGCGAACTACGGCGAGCAAGGCGCGATCGAAATCCTGGGCCCCGCCTACCACCTGCCACCACCCATCAGCGGCACCAACTCCGCCTGGTACCGGGGACATCCTTCGCCGCCGCCGTCCACCCTGATTGTGCTCGGTTTGTCCCGCAACTACGTCGACCGCAAGTTCACGGCGTGCCAACTCGCGGGACATAACGGCAATCCGTACGGGGTCGAGAACGAGGAGAGCCGCGACCATCCGGACATCTTCGTGTGCGGGGCGCCGCGCCAGCCCTGGCCCGAGTTCTGGGAGGACTTTCAGAGCTTCGGGTAAGTGCGGTGTGGCGCCGATCGGGAGATTTCTTCCGAAAAAGAGCCTTTAACCGCAAAGCTCGCAAAGAAAGGCCGCAGAGGACGCAAAGAAAATCTTGATTTCAAGGCACCAGTCTGCAGCTCGGTCCGCCACTCTTCGCGTTCTTTGCGATTGCGGTTGAAGACCTTTCTCGCCTGCGGAGAAAAACCCGCGCCATCACCCCCGACTTTCAGCCATCTGCTCCGTTGTACCCTCGTAACCTGCGATCGTCCCCAGGGCTGGGCTACACTCAACCAGGATGCAGGCCGCGCAACTTCCGATTCCACCCGTGCCCGCGAAGCCAGGCTGTCTGGTCTGGTTTGCCGGAGACCCCTGCGACCAGCTCATCCAGCAATACAACCAGGCGATCGCCCAGCGACAGCAGCAGGAGTGGCAAATCCAGGCCACCGCGGCGCTCGAGAGACAACTCGCCGGCCAGCGGAAGCAAATCGCCGATCAGCGAACTCAGATCCAGGCTTTGCAGGTGAAGCTCGATTCCCAAACCACCGAGTCGATGCAAGCCCAGGCGCGCAACCAGGCATTTGTCGACGGAATGGGCGCCGTGATCGGCGCGGGCCTGGCATTTCTGGTAACCGTCGTGGGCTTCCGCCGCCTGACGCGAGGCTCCGTTCTCAAGCGCGACGAGAATGCCCTCAGCTCAACCCGCTACAGCGTCCCGTAGCCGCCGGCCACCACCTACCAACTCCTCCGCCGCGCCCCGCGGATGCTACACTCGCCTGAGTCATGCGGACGGACATCCTTCCCCTTTGTGACAAGCATTTCCGCACCATGGAAGCCTGCCTCGCGCCGTACAGCCCCGATTACTCCATCGACTTCTTCCGCTGCACCGAAAAATTCTGCGGCCGCTGCTTCGGCGAACGGATCGGCTACGTCAACCCCAAACGCGACATCGCTCCCGAG
>CAZXKO010000102.1:0-37809 GCA_964641665.1 uncultured Acidobacteriaceae bacterium | reverse complement strand
ACGCAGGATATGAGTTGCAGGTCCTCGATTCGTATAACAACCCGACCTACGTCAACGGACAGGCCGGCAGTATCTACAAGCAAGGAATTCCACTCGTCAACCCAAATCGCAAGCCCGGAGAGTGGCAAACGTACGACGTGGCGTGGACGGCTCCAATCTTCAATGCCGACGCCTCGCTGAAAACACCAGCATATGTCACCGCCTTCTTCAATGGCGTGCTGGTGCAGAATCACTTTGAGTTGAAAGGCGAGACACGGTACATCGGCCAGCCTTTTTACAAGAAGTACGATAGAGCGCCCATTAAGCTGCAGGCGCACGGCGACCCCAGCGAGCCGATCAGTTTCCGGAACATCTGGGTTAGGGAACTTAATTAGCGCTCAGGCAAATGTGTGCTCGTAGAACTTCATCGACTATTTGAAAAGAATTGGCATCAAGCTTCTTGGCAACGAGCAACGCCGTTACTCAAGTTTGGGTCTTTGCCGGCCATGCAATCTGGCCAGCGTTGTGATGGGCGAGGTTGCCGATGTGACCCGCACGCGCGGCCGCGACCCCAGATTCTACCGGGGCATTCGGCTCTTTGCGCGTTTTGATGCACTCGAAGAAATTTTCCACGTGTGAGATGGTGCCATCGCGGAAGCTGCGTTCGGTGAGAACAGGATTCTGTCCACTTGGAACGCCTTCCCGATAAACGGCAAAACCACTCCGATCGATCTTTAAGGTTGCTTCGGTCCCGCGGAACTCAAGACCACCATCGTCGATGGAGGAACTCATCATACCCTCGTACACCACATCAAAGCCGGGATAGCGGAAGGCTGCCTGGATGGTGTCAGGACAATCCCATTGGTCGAAAACATACTTATCCGCGAGCATCTGTGCCTGACGCGGCTGATCGCATCTCATGGCCCAGTGCACCACATCAACCCAATGTGTGAATAAGTCGGTCATCGCGCCGCCGCCGAAATTCCAGAACCAACGCCAGTGGGAAAACTTTTCCTCGCTGAATGGTTGGTCGGGAGCCGACCCAAGCCAAAGCTTCCAATCCAGCGCCTGTCGGTCGATGGGTTTCGTCGGCCAATTCCTTTGATAGTTCTGCCACCAATAAGTTCGTACCTGGATTATGCGGCCCAGACTGCCCGCCTGAATCAAATCAACGGCATCGCGAAAATGAGTCCAGCTGCGCTGCTGCATGCCGCACTGCAACATCTGTTTGCTGGAACGAACTGCCCGGGTTAGTATGTCGCCCTCCTCGATGCTGTGGGTAACCGGTTTCTCAAGGAAGACGTCTTTGCCCGCTTTCAGAGCGTCGACCGCCATGGGGACGTGCCAGTGGTCCGGGGAGGCGATGATCACCGCGTCAATGCTTTTTGCGAGGACTTCACGATAATCCAGGTGGGTGGTTGCGACACCGTTGGATCTTTCCTGGACGGCATCGCGGTTGGGTGCGTACACATCGCTCACAGCGACAATCTGGTAAGGGCTGGCCTTGTCAGCGGCATCGAGAAGACCTTTCATACGGTGACCGGCCCCGATGACTCCGATACGAATAGTGTCGTTGGCGCCGAATACTCGGGTTGAGGCGAGGGCAGTGAGTCCGCTTGCGAGAACGAAGCTGCGGCGAGTAATCATGTTGGCAGAGCCTCAAGTCGATTTGTGGCCAATGATCCTATCAAGTTTTGCCCGGCGTTCAACCTTTCAGTAGGCCATTGTGGCGAAATCAGTCAATTTTGGTTGCGCGGGGTGACGGAGGGTAGAGCGGTCGGCTCAAATCACGATGATGGAGAATCTTGGAGGTCGGTGTGCCCGGCACTTTTCTGCACACGCAGACGACAAGACTTCATGGCAAGAAAAGATCAGTTTTCCGTTGATGTACGGACCAAATCCCAAGTTAGCGGCGTGCCCCGTTCGATATCGCGTACCGCGCGCTTGCCCAACACCACACTCAAATGGCGGGTGTGCAATCCGTATCCGGGTCGAATCGAACGAACATTCGCCGGGGTAAACGTCTCATCACGTTTCACGTCCTGCACCACGAACAACGACCTGCGGAACATCCGGCTGTTTTCCTCTGTGGCGGTAGTACCGAAGTGGATCTCCCCCAGCGCCTTGTCGCCCGTTCGAACCGCTTCCACCATTGCTTTGAATTCCGGCGGTTCCAGAGAGAACGCGCTGTCGGGACCTGCCGTCGAACGCGAGAGCGTGAGGTGCTTCTCGATGATGCAGGCCCCTAGGGCGACCGCTGCCACCGGCACCGCGATCCCCATGGTGTGATCGGACAAGCCGACCGGGACATCAAATCGTCGAGCCATTTCCGGAATTGTGCGCAGGTTCATCTCCTCGGGCGGTGCCGGATACGCACTCGTGCACTTCAGCAGCGCAATCTGACTGGCCCCGGCCTGCCGCGCGGTCTGCACCGCCTCCTCAACCTCCTCCAGACTCGCCATTCCCGTAGACATGATCAGAGGCTTACCTGTGCCGGCCATTTTCTGGATCAGTTGGATGTCGACCAGCTCGAACGAGGCTATTTTGTGAGCGGGTACCCCCATCTTCTCCAAGAAATCGACCGCCGTGTTGTCAAAGGCGCTCGAGAACAGATCGAGTCCGAGGTCATTCGCCACCTGCTTGAGCTTGGGCTGCCATTCCCAGGGTGTGTACGACTGACCGTAAAGACTGTAAAGATTCCGTCCATCCCACAACGTGCCCCCGCCAATCCGGAAACACTCCCGGTCGCTCGCGATGGTGATTGTGTCGGGCGTATAGGTTTGGAGTTTTACTGCGTCTGCACCCGCCTCTTTCGCCGCCTCGATAATGCGCACGGCCTGTCCGAAGTCCTGGTTGTGATTGGCTGAAACCTCGGCGATCAGATAGGCAGGGTAGTCCCTGCCGATGAAGCGTCCGCTGATTGAAATGGCGGTGCTCATTTCCAGACACTTCTCTCGAATACGAAATGAATCGCAGACTGATTACGAACTGACTCCGTTCCGAGTCGTCGAAACCCTGAGTTGGAAAACAATCCGATTGACGTCTCGTTGTCGGGTTTCACGTACGCGTCAATCGCTTCTACCTTGGACTCCCGAAACAGACGTTCACAGGCTAAGAATAGCAACGTCCGACCAAGGCCCCGGCCCCGGAACCCCTTCGCCAAACCGATTGAAAGTGTAGCCCGCGGCCCGGCTTGCTGAAAGCGCACCTGCCCTACAGGTTCATCGGTCACGTACGTCCCAGTGTAGAGGATCGCCCAGGGGTCCGACAGTTTCGCGCGGAACCACGCGACATGCGCTTCCCAGGGTATTGGCCCGCTTGAAAACGAAGCTGCGACTACTTCAGGGTCATTAGCCCACTCCCACAGGATGCGGCAGTCATCCTGTACCGTCCGCCGGATTCGGAGTTTGTCCTGAAGGAGGGAGGCGGTTCGGGCTGCTCCGTTGCCATCGACGAGTGCCCGCCCACGTTCGGACATGCGTTGCTGCTCCCCAGGGTTATCGAGCAGGCTCAGCAGCTCCTCTTGAATTTTGGCAATGGAAACGTCCTTGGATCTCCCGAGCGATCGCACAATGCCGCGAGACGCGAGCGTGCTCGCGATACTTTCCTGATTGTCGGCCAGAACACAGATGAGTGCGGGCAATCCTAGCAAGCACATCTCCCAGCACGTCGTCCCCGCACCCGCGACAGCGAGATCAGCGGCTGAGAGTAACTCGGGCATGTTCGACGGGTCCTTCAGAAGCGAGAACGCTGCTCCCCCGTCCCTTACCGCGGATTCCAACAGATCGACGTGCGGATTACTGCCTCCCACGACGACGGTCGTTTCCAGATCGTCTTCTTCGAGCAGGCGAATGGCGTCGATCACGCGCAATGTGAAGTTGTCGGCATCACTCCCACCCATAGTGACCAGGATTCTCTTCACGCGATCAGGGACTTCTCTCGACCATCCGTGCCACGCAGCAAACTCTCGACGCAGGAGACAGAATCGCGACCCCAGCAACAGTTGAACACCCTGTGCTTTCCCCTCGTAGACGGCTTCAGTGGCGTGGGCGTTCTGATTTAAGATCAGATCTGCCGAGTAGTGTCCCGCCTCTCCGTTGTCGTCTACGCACAGCAACTTCAGCCCATGTCGCTTCACTGCTGCCTGAAAATCCGCACCAAAATCGTAGCCATCCACCACCACCCAGGCTGCCGTTTGCGCCCGGGCCAGCGCGATGGTCGCTTGAGCGTCATCCCCTGAGCCTGTCTCCGCCTGCAGCCGGGTGATCCCCACCCCCTCGTGCTCCAGCCGCTCCTCGACCGCCGCCGTCGATCGCGCCATGGCAAACACTGCCCGCCCGCCGATATCCTGCCAGGCCTGCGCCAGCGCCAGGCAGCGCATGGCGTGGCCGGTCCCGATCGACACGCTCGCGTCGCAGCGTACCAGCAACACGCCCGGCGCATTCATCCTTCGTGCACTGCCTTCTGCGCAATATGCCGGTTGATTTCGGCCAGGAATGGATCCGCCTCTACCAGTTCCAGAACCTCGCGCCACCCGAAGTCATCGCGGCCGCTAAACCGCGCATACACCCCTTGCAGGAAGGCCAGGTCCTCCGGCGTATCGAGCGTCCAGCGATGGCGGCTGCAATCAGTGTCGTTCTCGATCCCGTGCAGCTTGAACTGGCCGGGATTCTCGTAAATATAAGGCGTCACGTGTTCCCGCTGGTGCGGTTCGTGGGCCTCATGCCACGCTCGCTCCAGCGCTTTCACCGTCATCACTTCTGTATCCAGCCCGCGCGGATAGGTGCGCACCCGCAAGTTGCTGGTGTAGTCGGCTTGCTGATCCAGGAATGCCCGGATGGTCGCATCCGTGACCTCAGGGTCAATCAGAGGACAGTCGGACGTAATCCGTACGACTACGTCCGCTTGCAGGTGTTCAGCAGCCCGGTAGTAACGATCCAGCGCATCCGGCCCGGAGCCACGAAATACTCCGACGCCCTCACCTTTGCATTTCTCGACGATCACATCGTCCTGCGCCGCCGTCGTCGTGGCCACTAGCAACTCTTGAATTATCCGAGAGCGGCCGAGACGATGAAGGACCCGCTCGAGCACTGTAACGCCGCCCAGATCCATCAGAACCTTGTTCGGCAGACGCGAGCTGCCCATCCTGGCCTGAATGATGGCCGCAATTTTCATTTGCGCTTCAGGGTACACGCTCTCGACGTTCGAATCGTGCTGGCGGGGACACACATTGCCCGATCCAAAGGCTCTATTCTCACCGCCCCGGTGAAAACATCCTAGGCCCTCTTCTTCAGTTGGCTGGCTTCCCGCTTCACCCGTGAGTAGCGGCGAACCACGGTGATCAGGTAGGCAATGTGGATCGCCCAGGTAGCGGCGTAGGCGGTGTAGAGGAAGGTCATCGGACGTTGCCTCCGGGTTCGAGCAGCGCTTCCAGTGCCTGCGTTTCTTCCACGTCGCGCTGCAGGCGCTCCACCTGGTAGCGCGACCAGCACACCAGGAACGCAAAGCACAGGAATGCCAGCCAGTTGATCAGCAGCACGTGCAGCATGCGCGGATCAATCGACCCCCCGCCGCCGATTACCGGTTGCGGATGCTGGGTGCGGAAGATCCAGATCGAGAAATACACCAGGGGCACATCCAGCGCGCCGAAGACGGCCAACGCTGCCGCCAGCACCGGAGTCTGGCCACTGGTCGAGAACCGCCGAAGCACCAGGTAGCTGACATAAATCAGCCACAGCACCAGCGTCGAAGTCAGCCGCACGTCCCACGTCCACCAGATGCCCCACACCGGCCGCGCCCACAGCGGCCCCGTGACCAGAACCACGGTGCAGAAGACGACGCCGACTTCCGCCGTCGTAAGGGCCAGAATGTCCGTTGCTTGCTCCGAGAACAGTCTCCTGATCAGGAAGTAGAGCCCGACGATCGCAAGGGCTGTGGTAACGATCGAGGAAGGGTACACGTCCTGTGGCAACGGCCGAATCACATAGGCGCCGATCGAGGTCAGTACTCCCACCGCGATCACGATCCAGTTGGCGATCTGATCGGATTTCGGATTGCGACGCACCAGGTACTGGATGGACGCGATGAAATTAATGGCGAACAGGAGGAAGGCCGTCCACGCCGAGGGCACGTGGTAGTAGAAGATGCGCTGTACGTCGCCCATGGTCTGCTCCCGCGGAGCGACCCGCAGCGCCAAATACAGCGCGTAGCTCAGGAACGCCGCGGTCAGCAGTGCGAGGATGGGGAAGGCTTTTTTCATTCCGCGTGCAGCACCGTTTCGAACAAAGCCAGACAGCCAGTAGTAAACACCACATCGTAGGTGGCAAGCAACACGATCCAGAACTTGGCCGAGGTGGAAGGATCGCCCACCAGGATCACATTGGTCGCTTCCACCATCGATATTAGCGCCGGCAGAGTGACCGGAAATAGTAGGAGGGGCAACATGATCTCGCGGCTGCGCGTCCGCAGCGACATCGCGGCGAAAAACGTGCCGTTTACCACGATCGCCCATGTGCCCAGGATCGCCACCGGAAGCAACTGCCAGGCCGGCCCGAGCGCGCGCAGCCTGTAGAACATGATGAACAGCGGCGTCATCACGGCTTCGAGCACTGCGACAAAAATGAAGTTGCCGACGGCCTTCGCCAGGAACAGCGCATTCGCCGGCGCAGGCGAAACCCGGTAAGCGTCCAGCACCTGGTTGCGCAGCTCACGCGCCCAGGTCTGATTCAGGGCGACAATCGCGGCGAAAAGGAATCCCACCCACACCAGCCCCCCGGCGATGTGGCGCGACTCCTCCGCTTCCGGATCGAACGAGAAGCTGAACACCACCACCACCAGCAAGGCAAAAAACAACATGGAGTTGATGGCGTCCTTGGAGCGCCACTCCAGGCGGACGTCCTTCGTCAGCGTGGCCAGCGTGATGCCCGAAGGTACGCTCATGCCGTCTCCATGAACTTGCGGTCGGCGGTGCGGTTGACGATAAGCCCGGTCTGCATCCAGATAAATTCGTCCGCGGCCCCGTCCAGCAGCGACGCCTGGTGAGTCACCACGAAAATCGTTTTGCCCTGGTCGCGCATCCCCGCGAGCAACTTCACCATCTCCCGCGCCGAGCGGATGTCGACATTCGAGAAAGGTTCATCGAGCAGCAGGATCTTCGGATCGTGCAACAGCGCCCGGGCCAGCGACATCCTCTGCCGCATCCCCTGCGAGTATTGTCCGACTGGACGTTGCAGTTCCGGATCCAGCCCCACCGCGGTAATGCTCGCAGCGCAGCGCGAGTCGTCCGCCATGCCATACAGCCGGGCAAAATAGCGCAGGTTCTCCATCCCGCTCATCTCGTCGTAAAGCAGCGACGGGTGCGCCATATAGCCGAATTCGCGGCACACTTCCCGCGGATCGCCATTGCCGAGAATCGAAACCGCCCCGCGCGTCGGCCGCACCAGCCCGGCCAGGATGCGGAGCAGTGTCGTCTTCCCTGCCCCGTTGTCGCCGAGGATGGCAAACAGGCGACCGCGCTCAAACGACGCGCTCACACCGCGCAGCGCGGCAAAACGCCCAAACTGCTTGATCAGATTTGTGACAGAGATGATCGGGTCGGCTTGGGGGTGCGCCGTGTTGGGATCGTTCACAATCGAATTGGTTTCGTCAGAGAAGCCAACCGCAAGTTACAGGGTAACGCCGACGTTTGAGGACTTGTTCTGCTCCGTCATGCTCTTGGGCGGTTCGCCGTTGGGCGTGCCGCTGGCCGGAGTTCCGGGCTGCGCGGGCGCGTACTTCGACGCGCACTTCGCCTGCAGACCCTTGGCATGAAATACGCCATCTTTGCCAAAACTGCCTTCCGCCAGCGCCTGCGAGTTGTCCTTGAACGTGTCGGGCGGCGGTTCGGTGCCCGCGTAGCTCACCGGCAGGGTTAGATTCTGCTCGACCAGGATGAAGTCCACGTGGGTCCCATTGTGCTTGATCGACCCCGGCTGCACGTTGCCCGCCACCCGAAGCCGCTTGGTGTAAGCGCCATCCCCCATGCCCTGCAGTTCTTTGATGGTGACGTAATAGCTCTTGCTCTCCTCGACGCCCGTGTAGGCGAGGTAGCCCAGCATTAGCATGATGACGACCGTCGCTCCGCCAAACTTCAGGTATTTGCTGGTTTCGCTCGACATGAATTTACCCGAACGCTATTTCCAAACTGTACGCGCTGCCGGGGCAGGGGTCAAGACGCAAGAGGGCACCCCACGACCTAGCCAAGCACCCCCAAGTGGCTGAAACGAAAGGCGTACTGGTCATCCCACAAACCCGGGTATTTAAGACTTAGGGCCCGCCTCAGACCCGACATCCTGAAGGACATGACGCAAACGACCGCCCGGTTACGCATTAAAGGACAGGCGGACCGTGCGGCGGTCGGCGCGGTGACTCTCGATCTCCGCAGGAATCTCGAGACCGCTTCCTGGAAACCGGGACGTTAAAGGGCTCGGGGCTACTTTTCGAATCAATCTTCTGCCCACGGTGATTGCCAGGGCGGAGATGCGAAAACACCCAACTTGGAGGTGCAACGTGCCAACCAAGATCACGGCCCGGCCGCTGGTCCGGATCTGTGCGCTCCTCGCACTGATGGTAATCGCGATCGGCGCTGTCATGGCTTTCCGCACTCGAAAGCACGCATCGGGGCAGGCGAATGCGGCCGAACCGCCTGCATCGTCCAACTCGACTTCCACTCTCGTTAACGCATCCGCGCAGACTCAATCCTTGGCCCCCAGGGGGGTCGGAAGCGACGCCATGTCCGACGCTTTCCGCAAAGCAAGACTGCCTTCTCCGCTGTCCAATCCCGACGGCGACCCCGACCAGGCTGCCGCGGAACTTGCCCGGCGCGTGGTTGCAGCTAATGAACAATCCACAGCAGCCCTACTAACCGCCATACGGATGAGCGGCATCAGCGTGCGCGGCGATAACGGATCACTCGCCCTCGAGTCAGTTAAACAGGGCCAGGGAATTTATTTCGACGCATGGGAAGTCGCCGCCATGGCGAAACTCTTCGGCGAGGGCATGCAGGTCAAACTCGTCGATTTGAGCAATGCGCTGTCGACCACCCTCCCACCTTTCAAAGGCGTCGCCGCCACGATGTTCGTGGATGGGATTCAGGCCGCCGCTCAAGGCAACTCACCCGCCTGGCGGTTCTGGGGCAGGTTCATTGTTGAATTGGGCCGGCAGTCCGCCCAGCCCTATGACTTGCTCGCCCAGCAATTGGACCCTGCCACGGTGAACCTCGACGCCATCCAGACATTGCTGATTTTGCGACGCCTGACCGTCGACATCATGATTCGAAGCGGCGGCAACAAGGCGACCGAGGCAGGGTTGTCTTCAGGTGAGAGTTTTGCGAACGGTCAGGCTTCGCTCAAGCCAGCCCAGTGCTGGAGCAGCGTCGAACGGCCCGCACTCCACGATGCCGTGTGGCGCGGCCCCCGTCATCCCCGCCTGCTCCGTATCGCGGAAGGCGACAACAACCTCCCCTGCAGCTTTTCCGAACTACTTTCCCAACTGATGGACGCTTCTGCGTATGCGCAGGGAATTGCGTTTCAACAAGCTTCTCGAGTTTCTGGAAGAGCACGGAGGTGGGGCTGGGGTCGCCAACTTCAGCAAGGGTTCTTCTGTAGCGAATGCCCTCCTCGCGATCATCAAGCTCATCGCGTATTACGCATGCCTCGAAACCGACGTCACCCTGAGCGGGCAGCCGCCCCTGGTGCGCACGAAAAGCCCATATCCAGCCGAGGCAGGCGAAACCCGAATCATCACGGGCAGCGTCCGGGAAAACATCGGGAACTGGCAAGCCGTCAACTGTTTGCGAGCGCTGGCCAATGCTGCGGGGGCCGGCGGCATCGATTTCAGCCTTCCCAAGGACGGCCCGGTGGAAGGTGCCGAGTTTCAGTGGATTCTGGTGCGGGGCGGAGCCAGTGTGAACCATGCTGCTGGGGCCCAGTCGTATCTCGTCGAGCAGCCATTCGTCAGGTTCGTAGGCAATGATGGCACGCCACGGATACAGTCTGCCGTGGGCGTTCTGGCACAAAACCTTACGGCCCCTAAAACCGACAAGGACGGCAAGGCCACGATCAACCTCCAGGGCGCTGAGCAGCGGCCTCCTCTCCAGGGCACTGTCGTTCCCATTCGTCGTCCCGATCAAAGACTGGCAAGGGTGCGACGGAGGATGGGGCGGAACCGTCAGCTACACCCGGACCGTGCACCACGTCGAGACGACTTCCTACCCCGGGGAATCCACAACCTATGCGGTCAACGCAACCCAGCACCTGGACGCCTCCCTGCGCGGTGACCCCAACTACGGCATGACCAGTGTTTCTCACGGCGAAGCTTCGGGTGAGAGCGTGGGCAGCGAACTGGACACGCTGCACATGGCTCTGGGAGATGCGCCCACGCAACGCACCGACAACCTTTTGGGCTCGGGGAACGTAGATTTTACGATCGCTGCCGTGGGGCAGAATACCTACTCCATCCAAATGATGGGCTCCGTTACATTCACGGGCCAACACACCGAGGTGGCCACTGGGTCAGTCCAGCAGTCCGACATCGCCAGCGTCGTCGGGATCCCTCAATTCAGAGCTACGGCTGCCGACCCCAATCGCCCCGACCTGCTCCAGGGGGATTCCACGACCCCCGATCCGTCAACTCCGGGCGGTCAAATCGAGATTAGCTGGGACCTGGCCATGTGCAAGTAGTCCGGCAACCCAAGCCACGCACTGCTGGACCTCGGCAGGGTCGAGGAGCTGATCACCCATTCTGCCGGGGCGCTAGTCATCGAGACTCCCTTCGCGGCACCGCCCAGATGAATTGATAGGATTCCTTGCCATCAAATCGCACGAGGTAACCCCTTCTCATGATTCATCCCTGGCACGACGTGACTCCCGGCGACAAGCTCCCCGGCGAATTCAGCGCCGTGATCGAGATCCCCTTCGGCTCGTGCGTCGAGTACGAACTCGACAAAACCAGCGGCCTGAACTGGAAAGAGTACGGCTGATCGAGCGCTTCCGGGCATGGCAAAAAACAGGTCTGCTCGGCTTAAGTCTGTTCGTGCCCGGCTCGCGCTGGCCTCAGCAGCAGGATCAACAGGCCCGGCAGACTGACACTGGGGTGGATATTGGTCGTCGGGGCTCCGTGGTCTTTCCGCGATACGGCGGGGAGCACCCGAACATCTGACCGTCGGTGAAGTCAGGATTATTCGGCGGCCGGCTCGTGAGCGCCACCCCCTGCCCGGAAGCGAAGCGCCCAGCCTACGAGCGCTCCCGCCACCCCACTTACCGGAACAACTGCCGTATGCCACAGCAGCACGTGCAGGGCCTGGAAATTCGCGCAGTGAAGCTCCAACACCGTCACACCAGCCAGCCCCGCAAGTGTTCCCCCCACTAGTCCGGCTGCGACAGAATTCACAGCAAAACCGCGCCGCAGCAGCAACCAACTTAGGAGGGCAGCCGGGATCGCATGGAGTAATCCGGTTACGAGGCACTTGATGCCTGCGGACACGAAATGGTCAGTCTGATAGGCGCGAAACAGCAGCGCAAATAGGCCAAGCAACACCAGGCTGCCGAGTGTCAGCAGCGCCACGGGACCCATGCGTCGCCGGCTTCCGGGGATCATTTCGCTGACGAACTCTGCGGCCACCACCCATGCGAGGATGCTCAGCGTCGGGAAGATCAGTGCGCGATCTAATACGCTCAGCTTTTCAATACCGTAAAATCCTGCCCGGGCCGCACCGGCCAGCGCAACGGCCGAGCAGATCAGAAACAGCCCAGCTGCCAGCACCCAGGTCGGCGGCAGCGAACGCACCGGCTGCATCGACGACTTGATCGAGCTAGCGACGCGTTCGAGCAACGTCGGGTCTACCTCATGCGGAGCCTGAGCAGCCTTCTCCAGGACTTCGTCAATTTCTCTGTCTCTCACGAGGGCCCTCCGCTCCCTTTCCTCAGCTCCATGCCTCCCATCCGTTCTCTCAATTTCTCATACGCCCGGTGCGCTTTCTGCTTCACCGAACCCACGCTCGACGAAGTGGCGCGCGCTACCTCCTCCAGCGACATCCCCGCAACCTTCAACATCTGGATGACCTCTCGCTGGCTTTCGGGAAGCGGCGCTAACAGTTCCTCGAGATTCGCAGTTCTACCCGATTCCCCGGGCATCGCCGCCGCCACCTCGGGCATTTCCTCGAGGCGCTGTTCGCGGGCCGTTGTGCGGCCTGCCCTACGGTAGTGGTCCACTCGCACATGCCGCGCAATCGCATAAAACCATGGCAGCACCGGCTCGCCGGCGCGGTACGTGTGCCGCACCTTGTGAATGCGCAGCCAGGTTTCCTGCAGCAAGTCGTCGGCATCTCCCCGGCTCACAACCTGCCCAACAAAAAAACGATGCAGCTGTGGGCTCAGCCGACCGACCAGGACTGTGGCCGCGACGAAGTCACCCTCTTGATAACGGGTCATCAGGATTTCGAGATTGCTGTCCAGGTGCATGGGGCAGAGGGTCTTTACCCGATTACCAGTATTACTGTGCTCGTGCGCTTCGTCCACCGCCGACGTGTCCGCGTCCTTAGCCCCTTATCCACACCACATCCGATTACAACGTATTCGCTGGGGAGCGCTAGAAGGTTACGGCTGGCTTGTTGAATTTCACATTTTGCGGCCGCAAGCTGCTTTTTGCTCTTAGAACGTAACTTTTCCCGCTTCATGAACGAATCGGTACCCAGTGATGATGCTCCGTTCTTCTGGAAGGTTCCCCAGGTGCTGACCGGGGCGCGCACATTCCGCCTATTTTCAAGGAGAACATGATGAGTTTTCGCAAAGTACCGAAGTCTTGGCTGCTGGGCCTGACACTCTCGCTTCTAGGAGCGACTACCAACCTTCACGCTTCTGATCAGAAGACTTTGGTGGTGACGTCTTCGAACGCTCCCGTAAACCAGCTCTTGGTTTACAACTCGCATGGCAAATTGCTTCAGACGCTTGCTACCAAGGGGAAAGGTGGCGCTGCCGGCAACGCGGGTGGGATTGAGGCAAAACGCAACCTGCTCGCTGTCGTCAATTTCGGTTCCCAGTCCGTCTCCATCTTCGAGCGGGGCGACGATGGCTTCCATCTGACGCAGGTGGTGCCCACAGCCTCCAGCCCGCTCAGCGTCGCTTTTGGGGGCGACCATCTCTACATCCTCGGCGCGACCACAGTTGAATCCCACCAAATGTATGGGTCTGACGTCAGCTCGAGTTCCGACGGAGTGGCGACACTTCTCAAGGCGGACGGCTCCGCCGCGCAGGTCGGAGTTCTGCCAAACCAGCTCATCATCACCGAAAAAAGCAACGCGATTGAGACGATAGACCTTTCTGGTGGAGCTGTGAGCGGGGTTCCCACTCTGGTAAGCAATATTCCGTCCAACGTCAATGCACCGTTTGGATTGATCACCCGCGGCAACGACGCCTACGTAACCATCGCTCATGCCAATGAGATTAGCCTCGTCCGCCATGGCGCGGTTCTTACGGTGACGGGTTCCGGCACGCAGAATGCGCCTTGCTGGCTCGCACTGGTGGGACCTTTTCTCTACTCCAGCAATTCACCGAGCATGAGCGTCTCGCGTTATGTCGTGTATGGCCAAACGATCGTTCAGGACGCAGCTGTTGCTGCTTCTTTGAATGGCGACCCCACCGATATCGCTTCGGGTCAAGGTTTGGTCGCCGTGATTGACGGCAACGGCCCGCTCTCTCATCTCTCGATCTTCACGGTCGACGACAACGGCAACCTCACTCTGCGCATCGCGAACACCATCAGTGCTCCGGCCAACGGGGTGGCGGTTGTTCGAGGCAACGACTGAACGAAGCCCATCTTGTCGAGTAAACGCCCCCGGGGGAACGTCATAAAGCTGGGCCGCACGCCGATCTGCCTTTCGCTTGCGGCCCAGCGCAATTCACTTCTCGAAACTTCGACCTGCATCACCCTCCGTCTTGTTGCATCCGGCATGTGGCTGCCGCCTTCGTGCCAGGCAGTACCTGCGACCGATTCACAGCCGCTCACTTGATGCCGTCGGCATCCCCTCCGCCTTCCGAAGTCAAATTCAGTGAGATATGCTCTTGGGGAGGACATTCCTGAGAGATGAGCGATAGTGGCCAGAGGACGAGTGGGACTTGGTGGAAAACCCCGCTATTACATCACTGGGGCAAGCTGCAACAAAATGAGGATCAGGTAATTCTAGTCCTGGCACTGGTCATAGGCGCCCTGACAGGCGTGGCGGTCGTCACATTCATCTTGCTCACGGAACGAATGGGGATGCGGCTGTACCCGGTCGGGAGCGCTCCGTGGCGACGTCTGCTGTTCCCAGTCGTGGGCTCCTTGGGCATCGGTTACTTGCTGTATCGCTATTTTCCTGATGCCCGAGGCAGCGGCGTGCCGCAGACAAAGGCTGCGCTGTTTGCGCGCGACGGGCGTATCACGCTGCGCACCGTGCTCGGCAAGTTTTTCTGCACGTCGGCAACGCTCGCCAGCGGTATCCCGCTGGGACGCGAAGGGCCTTCGGTTCAAGTTGGCGGGGGCATTGCTTCCGTCCTCGGACGGCTGCTCGGACTGCGCACTGAGCTGGTAAAGAAGCTGATCCCGGTGGGAGCGGCGGCGGCCATCGCAGCCGCGTTTAATACGCCTCTGGCTGCGGTACTGTTTTCGCTCGAGGAGATCATGGGCGATCTCAACGCACCGGTGATGGGCGCGGTGGTGCTGGCCTCCGCGACTTCCTGGGTGGTTCTGCGCGTCCTTCTCGGCAACAACCCCCTCTTCAAGGTTCCGCAATACCAACTGGTCCATCCGTCGGAGTTTGCAGTGTATGCGGTGCTGGGCGTGGCCGGGGGCGTGGTTTCGGCGATCTTCACGAAGCTCTTGCTGGGTATGCGGGGGCGCTTCCTGCGGTTCCCGGAGAAGACGGTCTGGTTCCAACCGGTGGCGGGCGGGTTGCTGGTCGGGCTGATGGGCTGGTTTGTGCCGCAGGTTCTGGGGGTAGGTTATGGATATGTCGGCGACGCTTTGAACGGAAGGATGGCTTTCAACCTGATGTTGCTGCTGGTGGTTCTGAAACTTCTCACCGTTACCACCAGTTATGCGTCGGGCAACGCAGGCGGTATCTTCGGTCCCGCCCTGTTCATCGGTGCCATGTTGGGAGGTACCGTAGGGACCCTAGGACATCGTTTGTTCCCCGCTTACACTGCGACGCCGGGCGCCTACGCGTTGGTCGGCATGGGCGCAGTCTTCGCGGGTATTGTGCGCGCTCCCATGACCTCGGTGCTGATGATCTTCGAGATGACGCAGGATTATGCGGTGATCGTCCCGCTGATGATTGCTAATCTGGTGAGCCTTTTTATTTCTTCACGATTGCAGCGGGAGCCCATCTACGAAGCCCTGGCAGTGCAGGATGGCATACACCTGCCCACGGCCGCGACACGCCAACAACATCGGCATCGTCAGGTAAGAAGAGTCATGCAAACCGCGAGTCTGTTGCTGCCTGCCGAGATCACGGTTCGGGACGCCCTGGAACGGGTTCGCTCAAGCGAAGTCCGAGCGTGGTTGGTCACAGATCGACGAGGGGTCGTCGGCGTTATCAACTTTGCGAGGCTGGAGCGAGAGATGGCGGAAGGCGCGAATAAGAAGCTCGGTGAACTGGTGGATGCGCTGGTTTTTCCGCACGTTCACCCCGACCAAGGGCTTGATTTAGCGCTCGAGCGCATGGGCGCAAACCAGATCGAAATCCTTCCCGTGGTGAACCGTGCGGATGTGCACAAGTTGGAAGGCATCCTGACCCTGCGCGATGTCTTGGATGCATACGGTGTCAGCGCACGTGATCGGGCTTGAGCATGACGGCCCTCTTTTTCCTGCCTCTCGACTAGCGATCGATGAGCAATCGGATTCTAATATCGCCTTTTAACTCTTTGACCCGACCGAGGTAATCATTTACATCTCCGCTAAAAGTACCCCACCCATCTGGCGCGAATCGGCGTTCTAGATTCTAGGAATGCCCCGACAGCCGACGGGGCGCGTCGTCTATCCGAACGTAAACGAGAACGCCTGCACCCCGGGGTCGAGAAACTCGATCTCGAACGTCCGATCATCGATGGCGCGCTGCTGCCGAATCAATTGATAGAGACGATGTTCGACCACGGTCCCGTAACCCTGGTCATCGGTGTCGACGCCGTGATCCACGCCGGGCGGGTGGCCATCCAGCTTGATGCGGAAGCGGATGGGCGTGGCATTCGCGGGAACTCCCAGAACCATGTGCAGATCGCGCGCATGGAAACGGAAAAGGACCCTTCCCGGAGCGGAGACCAGCACAACTCTTTCGCCTTGCACGAACCATCTGCCCGCGAGACCCCACTGGTTCAGGCTCAGGGGATTATTCGGGGTGTAAAGCTTGGAGCCGTCCGGCTGGGCGTCGGTGGAAAAGGAGGTTGCGGGTGCGCTGCCCAGCGCTGTTTCCGGAGAGCGGACATCGCGGTTGTCCGCGGCCGCTTCCGCTCCCTTCGCATCTACTTGCACAAAGCCGGCCGGCGCGGGAGTTCCGTTGCGTTCGCTGAGCAGCTGCTGGATCTCTCGTTCAGTCTCGCGGTATTCGCCCTCGCCCCATTGCCGATAACGGATGTGGCCGCTCGCGTCGATCAGGTAATGCGCGGGCCAGGCGGCATTGTTGAACGCGTTCCAGATGGCGTAGTTGTTGTCGATCGCGACGGGATAAGTCACACGTAACTCGTGAACGGCGCTTTCGACGTTCGTCTCGTCCCGCTCGAACGAGAACTCTGGAGTGTGGACTCCGAGCACCACCAGGCCGCTGGCGTTGTACTTCCCAGCCCACGCGCGCACATAGGGAAGAGAGCGCAGACAGTTGATGCAGGAGTACGTCCAGAAATCGACCAGAGTCACTTTGCCCCTGAGGGCCTCCGCAGTCAGCGGAGGCGAATTAAGCCACGCAACTGCTCCCGAAACCGACGCGGACGTGGGCAGAGCGGTTTGCCGGGGATGAAAACGGTCGAGCAGTTTCTGCTCGAAGCTGGATGTGCCAGCTAGTGACAGGCGGGTAAGAATGCCGCGGTCCGCGCCCAGAGCCACTGCGGCGACGCCGGCCAGCACAGCAACCCCTAGGGCGCGCCGGACCCAGACCTCGGCGGCCAGGGATCGCTTGAGAGTGTTCACAACGCTG
This sequence comes from uncultured Acidobacteriaceae bacterium, assembly GCA_964641665.1. GTDB lineage: Bacteria > Acidobacteriota > Terriglobia > Terriglobales > Acidobacteriaceae > Gp1-AA133. Next base: position 20,633 of record CAZXKO010000102.1, on the reverse strand, counting down.
CGTCCGGCGAGCAGAACAACCGCCAGAGAAGTCGCGGCACCCGCCCCGTAGGCCAGAAGCAGGAGCGAGGTGTGCAGGCTGGCGCCCTCGAGTGCAGCCTCGGTGAGGACGAGTCCTAGAATTGGCCCGGCGCAGGGAGCCCAGAGCAGTCCAGTGGCAAACCCGAGTTCGAACGACTGCCGAACGCCCGAACCACCAGCCGGCTGCGCCAGGTGACCTCCCAAACGCACCAGGGGGCGGGAAACGCGCTCGGCCAATCCAGAGGAGATCAAAGTCAGGCCGAAGATGGCGAACACGATGAGAGCGACCACACGGCCATACTGATTGGCGCGCACGGCCCAGCCACCACTGAAGGCGGCGATCGTGCCCACACCTGCAAATGTAATTGCCATCCCAGAGAGCAGGGGTAGCCCGTTCTTGAGGAAAGACTGGTCGGCACGCGAGAACACCAGCGGAACCACGGGCAGAATGCACGGGCTGAGAATGGTGAGCATCCCACCGAGGTACGCGAGGACCAGGAGAATCATGCACAGGCCTTGGAGGAGTTTTGTGTTCGCTTGCGCTACTAGCACTATTTCATCACGGCGTGGCTGGGTCGGAACACGTTACGCTGGCTGCTGGCCGGGGGAAGCGGCCACCTCTGCGCCCCAGAGCGCTTCGTGTAATCCTGGGCATGCGGTGGGCTCGGGGAGGTCCTCGTGCTAGCTTGAGTCATCTTGCCGCCCGATCCAAAATCTGTTCATCTGTTGAGGGTGATGACCATGCCTGCTGTAGGAGACACGTGATGGCCAAATTCATGGGCGTATTTGCGACAAGTGTGATCACTACCTCGACAAAAACGGAAAGATCTCAAAACAGGAGTGGATGAAGTTCCTGGAAGCGGGATTCGATAGACTTGATAAAGACAAGAGCGGAGATTTGGACGCCAAGGACCTACAGCAGTCGGAATTGCACGTGAGCATCTTCACGAGCGTAGGGAAGTAATGGCTCCGCGCTCAACGCGCGAGGGCGAGGACGCCGATCACTAAGCGGACGGCGGCCCGGAGTCTCGGGTTCGCGTCCGCCTCGCTCTGCAGCTTTGCCGGCAAGGTGGTCCAGCTCTCCAACGCGTCCACTCACGTAGAGTTTGAGATCGTGTAAGGCCCTAATGGATTTGCGTGTGACGACCACGAGTGAGTGATTGAGATTCTAGCGACACCGTCGTGTCAGCGTTAACGTGCATTCCCCACCGCTTGAGCAGCCACTCCGGAACGTAGAACTGGTTCCTGTTGCGTTCACACCATTCACGCAGCTGTGTTGATGTTGCGCAAGTCGCCTCAGTCAGCCCGAGTTTCCGGACTTGCCGTTCAAAGGCGGTCGGCAGGATTGATCGACACATCATTGGTACCCCCAACCCCAAGCCTGGGTCCGCTCGCGAGTCTTTTCCGCTTGGCAAGATGATACGCGCTTTGCTCAATATGAACGGAAAAAGGGTAGATGCTACGGGGCGCCGCTCCTGTCCCAGCTCCGCGGTCTCTTTCGATTCAGCACTCAGATGATAGTCGGGTAGGTGCGCTACGAAGAAAGACGCCGAGCATGGCGCTCCAACATGCATGCGAACGCGATCAACGTTACGGAGAGTCTAGGCCTACAGCTTGTCGCAATCCAGATAAACGGTGTGCCTTCCTGCGATTACGCTTCAGTACCGGTGAAATGGCAAGTGCAAATTCTTTCTTTGGATCGGACGCGCGCGCCGGTGGAGATTCGGTATAAGTAAGCGGCAGATTGAGAAATTTGGCGCGCACGATCGCCTCTGGATGATGCAGGTAAATTCTTTGCGGTAAAATCGCAAGAGGTAAGCCGCTCTCCATGATCCATCCCTGGCACGACGTGACTCCAGGCGACAAACTCCCCGGCGAGTTCAGCACCGTGATCGAGATCCCTTTCGGCTCGAGCGTCAAGTACGAACTGGATAAAACCAGCGGGCTGATCAAGCTCGACCGCGTGCTCTATTCTGCCGTCTACTACCCGGCCAACTATGGCTTTATCCCGCAAACCCTGGCGGAAGACGACGACCCGCTCGACGTGTTGGTGCTGTGCCAGGAAGCGGTCGTTCCGCTGACGATCATCCACGCGAGGGCGATCGGGTTGATGACCATGATCGACGCCGGCAAGCAGGACCACAAAATCATCGCCGTCGCCACCGAGGACCCCGAATTCAACATCTACCACGAAGCCAACGAGATGCCGTCACACCGCCTGCTGATGCTGCGCCGCTTCTTCCAGGACTACAAACAACTGGAAGGCAAGGCCGTCGAGGTGGACGACATTCTCCCCGCCGCCAAAGCCTTCCCCATCATCATCGACGCACTTAGCCGCTACAGCGAACAACGCCGCAAGGGATTCAAGGAATTCGAGAGCAGGCACTAGTCCGTCGGAGCGATGGACGGGTGCAAGCTAACGGCTAAGAGCTAATATCTAGAAGCTGCGTCTCACCACACGTGACACGCATTCTGGGCCACCATCGGCTGTCCGGACTTGCATCCCCACGCTTTCTCGAACTCGGGCATGTTCTGCACCACGCCGTTGACGCGGTACCGGCCCGGCGAATGCGGATCGGTAAGAACCCGAGCCCGAGCGCTCTCCGGACGCATCTTCTGGCACCACACCCGGCCGAATCCCAGGAAGAAGCGTTGTTCCGGGCTGTAGCCGTCGATCTTCTCGCCGGCTTTGCCCGTCTTGTCCTGCGCGATCATCTGCTCGAGGGCCGCCAGCGCGATCCGTGCGCCGCCATTGTCAGCCGTGTTTTCGCCCAGGGTGAGCTTTCCGTTCAGCTTCAGGTCATCGACCGAGACAAAGTTGCTGTACTCGTCCGCAATGCAGCTCGCGCGTTTTTCGAACTCTTTACCGTCCTGCTCGGTCCACCAGTCGCGCAGGTTGCCTTTCGGGTCGAACTTACGGCCCTGGTCGTCGAATCCGTGGGTCAGTTCGTGCCCAATCACCACGCCGATGCCACCGAAGTTCACGGCATCGTCCATGCTCCGGTCGAAGAACGGCGGCTGCAGGATCCCCGCCGGAAACACGATCTCGTTGAACGACCCGCTGTAGTAGGCATTGACTGTGGGTGGCGTCATGCCCCACTCCTTGCGGTCCAGCGGCTTGCTGATTTTCGCAATCTGACGCTTTTGCTCGAATTCGTTCGCGCGCAGAACATTGCCCGCTAGGTCGCCGCGCACGACTGTGAGTGAACTGTAATCGCGCCAAACGTCGGGATAGCCGATCTTGTTGCGGATTGCCTCGAGTTTGGTCTTCGCCTGCTTCTTGGTTTCATCCGACATCCAAGGCAACGTGCGAATGTCCTGGTCGAGCGAAGCTTCGAGCGCATCCACCATCTTCAGCATGCGCTGCTTGCCCTCGGCACCGAACGTCACCTCAACGTATTTCTGGCCCAGGGCCTCCCCCAGCGCGTCGTCGGTTGCGTCCACACACCGCTTCCAGCGCGCCGGAATCTCTGCCTGCCCGGTGAGGGCCTGCTGCAGCTTGAAGTTCGCGTCCACGAAGGGCTTCGACAGCCAGGGAGCCGTCGAATCCAGCAGGTGCCAGCTCACGTAGGTCTTCAGTGAGTCCAGCGATTCGGTCTCGATCACGGCGTTGACCTGCTTGAAGAACTCCGGATTGGAAACATTCAACTCAGAGAAAACCGGGGCCTGAACGTCCGAAAAATAGCGGCTCAAGTAGAAATTCGGCGCCAGCGCCATCGCCTCGTCGCGCGACATCTTGTGATCACGATTCTTCGGGTTACGGCGAGCCGTGCGATCCATCTCGGCTTTCGCCAGCACGGTCTCGATGCGCAACACCGTCTGCGCGGACTCGGCGGCCTTGTCCGGAGACTGCCCTGCCAGCGTAAACACCTGCGTGACGTAATCCACCAGGTGCTTGCGCATCTCCACCTGCTTCGGATCGTCCTTGAGATAGTAATCGCGGTCCGGCAGCGTCAGGCCGCCCTGATCGATGTAGGCGATCACCTGGTCGGCGTTATGTAAGTCCGAGTTCGAATAGAAACTGAACAGCGCCTTCGCACCGATCATGTGAGTATGCGCAATCGCGCTCACTAGTGCTGTCTTGTCCTTGACCTCGGCGATCCTCGCCAGTTCTCCTTTCAGCGGCTCCAGCCCTTTGGCGTCCGCCGCCTTCTCGTCCATGCATGCGCCGTAGTAGTCGCCGATCTTCTGCTCGATCACGCTTCTTCCCGGACTGTCGACGGCGGCCTTCTCCAGGATGTCGCGCAGCGTCGCCTTGTTGCGCTCGTCGAGCTCTACGAAGCTGACCACCTGTGACCGGTCTGCCGGAATTTCGTTGTTCTTGATCCAGTTCCCGCAAGCGTACTGGTAAAAGTCGACGCAGGGATCGACGCTCTTGTCGATCGCATCGACGCTGAAGCCGGGTGCGGATTTCGCAATCGACTGGCCAAAGGCAAACAACGCGGACAGGCTGACGCAGGCTAGCAATACCTTGAGTGTGCGCATGGATGACCTCGCGGAGATAGACAGAGGATTGTAGGTCCAGCGGTGTTGGACGGACAAGCCGCCCAAACGTGAACAATCCGCCCAGATTTTCTGCGGTCTCTCTAGGGATTCTGTTCCACCTCGCACGCTTCCTTTGCGATCTTTACGGTCTTTCTCTGCGACCTTGCGGTTAAAGGCTTTTCCCGATCCCGACGATCACCGCACCCGCAGGACCTCCTCCACCCTTTCTGCGGCGTATAATCTGGTTCATCCAAACCCAGTGAGGCTAAGCAGTCCATGACTCCGACCAACGGCACGCCTGCTAGCGTTTCCCAGTCCAACGGCCACGACGGTGCAGTTCCGAAGCCGCGCGCCGAGTGGCTGGCCCTCCGCAAATCCGCAAACCAGGACGCCAACTTCTCCCAGATGCACTACGCCCGCAAGGGCGTCATCACCGAGGAAATGGGCTACGTCGCCTACCGCGAGAAACTTTCGCCCGAACTGGTCCGCGACGAAATCGCCCGCGGCCGCATGATCATCCCCGCGAACGTGAACCATCCCGAGCTCGAGCCCATGTGCATCGGCGTGGCTTCCCTCTGCAAGATCAACGCCAACATCGGAAACTCGGCGGTCACTTCCAACATCGACGAAGAGCTGAAGAAGCTGCACACCTCGGTGCACTATGGCGCTGACACCGTGATGGACCTTTCGACCGGCGGCGACATCCACGAGATCCGCGAGGCCATCCTGCGCCATTCTCCTGTGCCCATCGGCACCGTGCCCATCTATGAAGCCATCGCGCGCGTGAAGCGCGTGGAGGATCTCAGTGCCAGTGTGATGCTCGAAGTGATCGAAGAGCAGGCCGCCCAGGGCGTGGATTACATGACCATTCACGCCGGCGTCCTCATCCAGTACCTGCCCCTTATTTCAAACCGTATTACGGGCATCGTCAGCCGGGGCGGCGCCATCCTGGCCCAGTGGATGGCTTACAACCACAAACAGAATTTCCTCTACGACTGCTTCGAAGACATCTGCCGGATTTTCAAGAAGTACGACGTAAGCTTTTCACTGGGCGACGGGTTGCGTCCCGGCTGCATCGCCGATGCCAGTGACGAAGCCCAATTCGCCGAGCTGAAGACGCTGGGCGAGCTCACCAAGATCGCCTGGGAGCACGACGTTCAGGTTATGATCGAGGGCCCCGGCCACGTGCCGCTCGACAAGATCAAGGAACAGGTCGACAAGGAAAACGAACTCTGTTACGAGGCCCCGTTCTACACCCTGGGGCCGCTGGTCACCGACATCGCGCCCGGCTATGACCACATCACGTCGGCGATCGGAGCCGCCATGATCGGCTGGCACGGCGCTGCCATGCTCTGCTACGTCACACCCAAGGAGCACCTCGGCCTGCCCAACGAGAAGGACGTGAAAGACGGCATCATCGCGTACAAGATCGCCGCCCACGCGGCCGACGTCGCCCGCCACCGTCCCGGCGCCCGCGACCGCGATGACGCCCTCAGCTACGCGCGCTACAAGTTCGACTGGGAGAAGCAGTTCGCGCTCTCCCTCGACCCCGAAACCGCCCGCGCCATGCACGACGAAACCCTGCCCGACGACTACTACAAAGAAGCTGCCTTCTGCTCGATGTGCGGCCCGAAATTCTGCTCGATGAACTATTCATCCAAAGTGGACGAGTACAACAAGCAGGTGCATGGCCTGGAAAAGAAAGACTATTCGGAACTGGTGGCAAAGCTCATCACGCTGAAGTAGGGGTAGCTCGCAGCTGGGAAAATCGCGATTGGCTTCCCCGGTATCCTGCGATCCGCAACCCAAAAATAGCACTGTCATCCCCGGCGCAGTGAGGCGACAGCCAAACGCAGTCGAGGGACCTTGCGTTTCGCCTCTCGCCGCACGCCGATGCATGGGTTTGCGATTGTTTGACGTGCCTAGTTCCTGAAGTCCGCCACTCCGTCCCAGATCAACTGCACCGCAATCGCCAGGATCAGAAATCCAAAAATCCGGCTGATAGCACCCACCGCGCTCGGCCCGAGCCGTCCCACCAGCGGCCCGCCCAGACGCAGGAAAAGATAGACCGAAACTGCGAGCACGCTGATGCCAATCACCATGCCGAGGTACGCCGTCATGCTATCCACGTGAGCGGCCAGCCCCATCACGACTCCGATCGACCCGGGACCGGAGAGGATCGGCATCGCCATCGGCGTCAGCGATATGTCTTCCTTCGTGCTCGCCTCGTCACTCTCGGCCGTCGTCAGGCGATTCCCGGCCGTGACCATGCCCCAGGCCGTGTTGGCGACGATCAGTCCGCCGGCAATTTTCAGAACCGGTAGCGAAATTCCAAAGAAGTTCAGGACGAACCGCCCGAAGAACAGAAACGTCACCAGGATGGCAAACACATACCCTGCAGTTTTCAGAGCGGTGAGATTGCGGTCGCGCGGCGTAAAGTCCGCGGTCATGGAAAAGAACAGCGGAACCCCGCCAAACGGATTCACGATCGGAAACAGCGCCAGGAAAGTGGCGGTCGCCGCCGCTGGCAGCGTGTGCAGGAGATTCTCGACGGCGTGGGCAGCGTTCATGCGGATTGGAACTCGTGAGCCTGCAACGGGCCGATGGTAGCAGAAGATATCGCTTGGTTGCGCGGTCGTACTCCCAGTTCGCTCATGAATTCACACGAAGGCAACGTTCTCGTTGGCGGTTCATACGCAGATAGATTCTGGATCCATATTACTTGACATGTCATCTATTGCCCTGTAAGGTAATCGCCCATGCCCGAGAAACGCTCCAGCCTGCAAACGGAAATCCGCCAGAACAAGCCGTTTCAGTCCCCCGCACACGAGGCGATTTTGGCCCTGTTCCGCACCTCGGACCTGCTCGAGCGGCGTCTGGCGCAACTGGTCGAGCCTCAAGGCATTTCCCTGCAGCAGTACAACGTGCTGCGCATCCTGCGGGGTGCGGGCCACGAAGGCACGCCCACGCTCGACATCGCCGACCGCATGATCGAGAAGGCCCCAGGAATCACGCGCCTGCTCGACAAACTGGCAGCCAAACGCCTGGTGCGGCGCGAGCGCTGCTCCGAGGATCGGCGCCAGGTCCTGTGCTGGATCACAGATACCGGCTTGCGCCTGCTGGCCGATCTGGAGCAACCGCTGGCAAAAGCGGGCACGCGGGCGATGGACCCGCTGACCGCCGCGGAACAGCGCCACCTGATTGCCATGCTGGAGCGGGTGCGGGGCGGTTTCGTCTAATTTTTCTGCGCCGTAATGGTTGACTAGTCAACTAACAACTACTGAGAGAGGAGACTCGACATGTTTCGCAAACTGCTCGCTACTTCCGACGATTGGACTCTCACCCTGCTGCGCCTGGTGCTAGGCATAGTGTTCTTTTTTCATGGCGCGCAAAAGGCCCTGGGCTGGTTCGGTGGCTACGGATTCTCTGGCACCATGGGGTTCTTCACGGGCATGCTCCACATCCCCGCCCCATTTGCGTTCCTGGCGATTTGCGCGGAGTTCCTGGGCGGCATCGGCCTGATCGTGGGCGCCCTCGGACGCATCGCCGCCTTCGGGATCGCCACCAACATGCTGGTCGCGATCGTCATGGTCCACTCACACTTCGGGTTGTTCATGAACTGGAGCGGCCAGCAGAAAGGCGAAGGCTTCGAGTATCACCTGCTGGCGATCGCGATCGCGCTGGTGCTGATAGCGCGGGGCAGCGGCTGCTTTTCCGTGGACCGCGCGCTCGCTGGCAAGACGAAGTAACGGCTGAGGTCTAGTTCCGGCCGGGCTGCTTGCGGCCTGGTTCGGGCCCCTTACCGGAAGGCAGGCCCGGTTTGCGGTCGTAGAAGACCACGGTGTCTTCGGCGATGATGCTATCGGCGTGCGAAGGGGTAGCCCGGCGGCGCGGCTTCGCTGCACCACTGTGGATGACCTTGGCAACCTGCGGAGTTCGTCCCACCGGAGCGGCTCCCTTCGCCTGGGATGGCGATAGCGCCCGCGTCGCACGCGACTTCCGAGCCTCAGGCTGCGCCTCGGTCGCGTGCCCCGGCAATGGGCGAGTCACTGGCTGCACGCTCGTCGTGGCCGAGAGCGATTCGGCCGGCCGGAGGTTGGGCTGCCGGCTCATATTGGCCCCCACCAGCAGTGCTGTGATCGCCAAGCCCGCTGCCATCGTCGCAATCCTCCAGAACCGAAGGTTCGCCGCAGACGTTGGCTCGCGATCGGCGGCGCTGCCTCGTACTGTCTCAGGCTCGGCCAACGAGACTCGACTTTCAGCCGCCACGAGGGGTTCGCCAACCGTTGGAAAAACGACGATCTCAGCCTTCTCTGGCGAAGGCTCCGTTGGCGTCGCCGGTTGTGCTTGCCCGTCTCCCGCGCGTTTTAGTTCCACCAGCTCAGCCAGGATCGGGTCATCCTCCGGAGTAAGGAGTGGCAGCACCGGGGCAACTGACGGAATCGGCCGAGAAGGTGGAACCACCTTGGAGTCTAGACCGGCCATAAGCTCGATTGGAATTTCGCGAATCAATCGCACCCGCTCGTCCAGCGCTCCCGGTGCCACGAATACCCACAGGTCATCCTGGGTCGGATTCTGCGACGCCCGGCTCAAGGCGTCTTCGGATGCGCATTCTTCCAAGCGTACTTCCAGGTCCGCGGGCGTACTCGGAATCGTACCCGGCGCAACCGTCTCCACCTGGAAGCCGCGCGAGCGCAGCTGGATGGTCAGTTCCAGGGAATCGTCCACAGAATCCGTAATGATGCGTGCCAGCGGCATTGAGCCTCGAACCGGGGTGCTATCGCAGGGGAGGTGACAGTAACCAGCTGCAACTCAGCGGCCAAAATGCCGGACGAACATGCGCGCACGGTTACCAGTTACTACGTGTCGTCAGTTTACTCCAAGTGAGATCGCTCGTGGTGCGACCTTTCGGAGGTGTGCAAAGTATTGCAATATCCTATCGATAACTTTCCAGCACCTTGGCCGCGCGTTGCAGCGTGCCCGCTAGCGCGGAAATCTGCTGTCGCGCCCGTTCGAGATCGCCGGCATCGATTGCTTCGTTGACACCCGGTATCACGACCGCAGCATAGCCCGTGTACTGTCCGGGAGCGTAGATGGCGTGCCGGTACCACGGACGGTTGGGCAGGCCCTCCGGCATTAGCATGGCACTTTCGGCCTCGCGCAGCACACGGTTCAGCCGCGTCGCATCGGCGGGAGGGTTCTTCTGTTTCATCAGAACCTTCGTACCTTCCTCCTCGAAGTGCTTTGCCGCATCGGCCACTGCCGAAAAGTCTGGTGCGCCTTTCCCAAACTTGTTCTCCGCTTTTTTCTTTGCGGCGTCGAGGTAGGCAAGAATCTCGCGGCCATACTCCTCGTAGTCGTACGGCAGAACGTCAGCGTCCGCGAACCGCACCGTCTCCAGTCCCAAAACACGAGCCATCTGTTGCTCGTACAGGAAATCGGGATCGCCAAATTTCTTGAACCAGTTGAAATTGTCGAAAACCGAGTGGTACACGCCGTAAGACCCCGTTGACCCGATGTCAGTCGAAGGCACGCCCAAATGCTGGAGGAAAACGGTGTAATCGGAACCGCTGCCCAAGTCACCGACAGGAACATCGGGACGCGCCTGTGCTGCGGGTGGACGGAACGTGGCGCTCGACGTCTCCTGCGGACTGACCGGCTCCGAACCCGACTGACTTGCCTTCCGCCACGCGTCGTAAACGGTGCCTCCCTGCGGACTGGGCACCGCACGCGTCACGTCGCGCAGAAACTGCTTCAGGCTGGGTACCGACGACGCACCAAATCTCGGGCCCGACACGGCCACGTCGACATTGAAGTAGGCAACGGCGCGGACCAGGGCGTCGGCGTTGTCCTCTCCCCATTCCGTCGACCCGATCAGGCCTTCCTCTTCCCCGTCCCAACTTCCGAAAATCAGGGTGCGCTTGGGCTTCCATCCCGACTTCAGAAGTTCGCCTACCCCGTGGACCGTCTCCAGCATGGCCGCCGTCCCGCTGTTCGGATCAACCGCCCCGTATACCCATGCGTCGCGATGATTGCCCGTGACCACCCACTCGTCGGGCAGTTCACTCCCGCGCACCCGTCCGATGACGTCCCAAATCGGACGATACTGATAATCCTGCTTCAAGTGCATCTTCACTCTCACCGGACCAGGGCCGACGTGGTAGGTGAACGGCAACGCACCCTGCCATTCGCGCGGTGATTCCGGCCCGCCCAGGTGATCGAGAATCGGCCAGGCATCTCCGTAGGAAAGCGGAGTGCTGGGAATCTTGGGAAGCTGCGCCGACTGCTCCGGCGGCGTCCGCTTTGAATCGGGCAAGTCTGCCCTTGCGGCAACGCCGGGCGAAGTCGGGTCCCCAGGAAATTGGAACATGTATCCGACGGAGCCGCGTTGCGCTCCCGTGTCCGGCCGCCACGGGCCGACGGGGTACTTGTCACCGCGCTTCCAGCCATCGTCGGCCGGATCGGAATAGATAAGCACGCCCGCGGCGCCGTGCTCCTGCGCCACAAAGGCTTTCACTCCGCGGAAGTTCTGCCCGTAACGCACCAGGACAATCTTTCCGCGCACGTCTACCTTCATCTGTTCCAGCTTCTGGAAGTCTTCTGGCGAACCGTAGTTGGCGTAGACCACATCCGCTTCCACGTCGCCTGACGGAGACATGCCGTTGTAGGGAGTCACCACCCGTGGGTCATCCTGAAACGGATCGCCTTCCACATGCTCGCGCGTCGGCCCGTGCATCTTGACGCCCGCGGGAGCGGTGATGTCTACGCTGATCTCCAGCGGATAGTTGAACCACACGCGGTATTCGACGATCTCGGTATCCAGCCCGGCCTCGTGAAATTTCTGCGCCACGTAGTCGGCAGTCGCTTTGTCCTCAGGAGAGCCAGCGATGTGCGGAGCCTGGGTCAGAACGCGTAGGTGCTCCTCGGCGAGCTTGGGATCGGGCACCGCCAGGAAGCGAGACTCGATGTTGCGCGCCGCAGCGGCGTCGCGAAAACCGAAAATGGCCGAGTCCGGTTTTCCGCTGTCCGAACTCGAAGCTGCGGGAAATCCGGGGCTCGTGGTGGCAAGGAAAACGAGGGCACACGGTAGAAAATTACGAACCTGAGTTTTCAACGGGGCTCCTGGGGATGGCCGCAGGTGTACGCACGCCGTGGCAAGTCAACGAGGTCGTGCCGGCGAGAGTTCACAATCCGCGCAGCACCTCAAGCGTTTCTGCAATGGGCGGCAGTTCCTCGAGATCGTATGCCTTGCTCAGCAGGATCTTCCCGCTGCGCTCGACCACGAAAATGGCTCGCTTGCTGGCGCCGGCGTAGGGATCGTGCTCGCGAAATACTCCGTAGGCGCGGCTCACTTCCCCGTGCGGCCAGAAATCGCTGCACAGCGGATAGTCGAGCGGTCCGATCTCCCGCTCCCACTCGGTGGTGTTCATGATGGAGTCGACACTGATGCCGACAACTTCCGTATTGCTCGCCACGAACCGGCGCCGTTCCACCTGGTATTCCACCAGTTGTCGCGCGCTGACGGCCTCCCAGTTCAGCGGGTAAAAAGCCAGCACGACATTCCTCAGCTCGAGCTGCTGCTTCAGGTGAAAGCGCTTCTTCACCCCGCCGACCAGAACGGGCAGATCGAAGTCAGGCGCGAACTCGCCCGCCCGCACCATCGTCGCTGGATGTTCGGATGAAACCCCTCTCACAACGGCACCTTGCTGCGAAACAAGAATTGTACCGCGAACGTTTTACGAACGTGGGATGTAAAGCGACACTCGCACTGAGCATAGTCGAAGGTGTGCGCGAAGCGCTTTCGCACACCGCTACGACGATGGCCGCGTCTGCCCGCTGCCGACAATCTCGTACTTCGACGACGTCAGCTCCGCCAACGCGAACGGCCCACGGCAATGCAGCTTCTGCGTGCTGATCCCCATCTCCGCGCCAAACCCGAACTCCGCGCCATCCGTGAAACGGGTTGATGCGTTCCAATACACCGTAGCCGAGTCCACCGCGCTCAGGAAACGCCGCGCGTTGCGCTCATCCTCGGTCACGATCGCGTCCGAGTGCTTGGTGGAATAGCGGTTGATATGTTCAATCGCCTCGTCGAGCCCCGTCACCACCCGGATCGCCATGCACAGCCGCAGGTACTCTTCCCCCCAATCCCCTTCCAGGGCGGGCCGCACGTCGAGCGATCGAACCAGTCGGCGTGTCGCCTCATCCCCGCGCAATTCCACACCCTGTTCAATCAACTTCTTCGCGACCCGCGGAATGTAGGTCGCCGCCACACGCTCGTGTACCACCAACTTCTCGGCAGCGTTGCACACCGATGGCCGCTGGGTTTTCGCATTGATCACGATTTTGTCGGCCATATCGAAGTCGGCGGACTCATCGACAAAAATGTGGCAGTTCCCTGCCCCGGTTTCGATCACCGGGACCACCGAATTCTCCACCACAAACGTGATTAATCCCGCCCCGCCGCGAGGAATGATGACGTCCACGAGCCCGCGGGCCTTGATCAACTCTTGCACTGAGTCGCGGCTGCTCGCGTCCAGCAGCTGAATTGACCCTTCCGGAACGCCCGCTGTCCCGGTCATGATGTCCACCAGGCACTGGTTGCTGTGCGCGGCTTCTTTGCCTCCCCGCAGCACGATGGCGTTACCCGTCTTGAGCGCGAGCGCCACGGTGTCGACGGTAACGTTCGGACGCGACTCGTAGATGATCCCCACCACTCCGAGCGGCACGCGCACTTTGCGGATGTGCATGCCGTTGGGGTGCTGCCACTCGGCGAGAGTCTCGTTCACAGGGTCGGGCAGTGCGGCGATATCGCGCAGGCCGGCGGCCATCCCCGCAAGGCGATCTGGCGTCAGCAGCAGGCGGTCGCGCATCGCGCCTTCCAAGCCGCTTTCGTCCACATCTCTCTGATTGGCGCTGAGGATGCGCTGGGAATTCGCTTCAATCGCGCCGGCCATCGCCACAAGCAAGGCGTTCTTTTCGGCGGTCGAAAGCTCCGCCACTCTAGGCGCAGCCGCCCGCGCGCGTTCCAGCCGCTCGCGCGTTGATATCCCCGAATTCACTGTGGTCGCCATAGTCAGCGCTTGTTCGGCCGTGGTGGAAAATATGTCCCAATTTTACGCTCGACTGCCCAGTCGATCGCGTGCGGATGGCGGCCGTTCACGATGGCAACGTGCACACCCGCTTCGCTCGCCGCCCGGGCTGCGCGCAGCTTCGACCGCATGCCCCCCGTGCCGAGTTTCCCTTTGCCGTTGCACAAGTCCTCCATCGCCGGAGTGAGCTTGCGAATCGTTCGCAGTAGCTTCGACGATTTGTGGCCATCGGGAACGTAAAAACCATCCACATCAGTGAGCAGCAATAGCCAGTCCGCTTTCACCGCCTTGGCCAGTAGCGCGCTCAGCTCATCGTTGTCTCCGAACGCCCCCACCAACTCGCGCACCGAGACGCTGTCGTTCTCGTTCACGATCGGCACCACCCCGAGTTGCACCAGTTCATGAAGCGCGTTCTGCAGATTCTTGTAGCGGATCGGCGAGGTGAAGTCGTCGCTCGACAACAGCAGTTGCGCCACGACCTTCTTCCCGAAGAAAAGTTGCTCGTAGGTGTGCATCAGCAGGCTCTGCCCCACCGCCGCGCAGGCTTGCATCAACGGCACGCTTGACGGGCGGTCTCCCAGCGCCAGGTTCGACATTCCCGACGCAATCGCGCCAGAACTGACGATCAGATACTCATGACGTGAAAGATCCAGCTGATCGACCAGCGCTCGCATGCGCAGCGTATCGATGCGCCCCTGGGGCGCAATCAGGCTGGTGCCGACTTTGATGACGAACCGCATCCCCAGTAGTTTAGCAAGACGGCGCGCCAAGCCCGCCGCATCGCCTCAACCGCATCGGATAAACTGTTCGGGCCATGGCCCAGGCGGATCCCACGCTGCGCTTCTCTTCCCGCGTCGAGAACTACATCCGTTACCGCCCCGGCTACCCAGCCGACGTGCTCGAAACACTGCGAACCGACTGTGGCCTGACGCCCGTGGCCGTGGTCGCCGACATTGCCTGCGGCACAGGAATCTTCACCCGTCTGCTGCTCGAGAATGGGAATCGGGTGATCGGCGTAGAACCAAACCAGGCCATGCGCGATGCAGCGGAGAAATTGCTTTCCGGACACCCGAACTTCACGGCCGTCGCGGGAACTGCCGAAGCAACCGCCCTGCCCGATCAAAGCGTCGACTTTGCCACCGCCGCGCAGGCCGCCCACTGGTTCGACTTGCCCCGAGCGCGCAAGGAATTTGTCCGCATCCTCAAGCCCCGGGGCTGCGCCGTGCTGATCTGGAACGAGCGCAGCACCGACACCACGCCCTTCCTGCGCGACTACGAGAATCTGCTCATCGCCTACGGCACCGACTACCAGCAGATCCGCCACGAGCACACCACCGACAACATCGGCTCCTTCTTTGCGCCCTCGCCCTTTGAACAGCGCGTCTTCGCCACACAACAGGATTTCGACTACGCGGAACTCGAGGGCAGACTGCTGTCGTCCTCCTACGCCCCGCTCGCGGAACAACCCCGGCACACCCCCATGCTGCAGGAACTCCGGCGCATCTTTGACGCTCACCAGCAAAACGGACGCGTGGGCATGGAATATCGCACGCGCATGTACTACGGACGGCTGTCCTGACCTTCGCTCGTTTCGGACCGTCGTTTCGATCGGAGAAGAATCATTTGGCGAACGAGAAAACCTTCCATATGACTCCCGACGAATTCCGGCGCCACGGCTACGCCGTGGTCGATTGGATCGCCGACTATTACTACCGCATCGAGGCTTTCCCGGTTCTCTCGCAGGCGAAGCCAGGTCAAATCCGCGCCTCTCTGCCACCCGCCGCGCCGGCCCATGGCGAGCCTTTCGAGGCCATCCTCGGCGACGTCGACAGACTGATCGTTCCGGGCATTACTCACTGGCAGTCGCCAAATTTCTTCGCTTACTTTCCTTGCAACGCCTCTGGCCCCGCCATCCTCGGCGACTTGCTCGCCTCCGGATTCGGCGTCCAGGGCATGCTCTGGGCCACCAGCCCCGCTTGCACCGAGCTCGAAACCCACGTGCTCGACTGGCTGGTCCCCATGCTGGGCCTGCCGGAAAAATTCCTGTCCACCAGCACCGGCGGCGGCGTCATCCAGGACACGGCCTCAAGCGCCGCCCTCTGCGCCTTACTCGCCGGACGCGAGCGAGCGACGAATTACGCGAGCAACGCCCTGGGATGCGACGGAAAACTCGTCGCCTACTGCTCCACCCAGACGCACTCCTCGGTTGAGAAAGCCGCCAAGATCGCCGGACTCGGCGCGGCCCACCTGCGCGCCATCGCCGTCGACGAAAACTTCGCCCTTCGCCCGGACCTGCTCGCCCGTCAGATCGCCCAGGACAAATCCGCCGGCCTGACTCCCTGCTTCGTCTGCGCGTCGGTGGGTACGACTTCCTCCAACGCCATTGATCCCGTCCCCGAGATCGCGCGCATCTGCCGCGAGCATGGCATCTGGTTGCACGTGGACGCCGCCATGTCGGGTACCGCGGCACTCTGTCCAGAATTCCGCCACATTCACCGCGGCGTCGAGTTCGCCGACAGCTACTGCTTCAATCCCCACAAATGGATGTTCACCAACTTCGATTGCGACGTCCTCTATGTCGCCGACCGCAAAGCGCTCATCCAGACCTTGAGCGTCCTTCCAGAATATTTTCGCAACCAGGCGACCGAATCCGGCGCGGTCATCGACTACCGCGACTGGCATATTCCCCTCGGCCGCCGCTTCCGCGCTCTGAAATTGTGGTTTGTGATCCGCCACTACGGCGTGGAAGGTCTGCAACATCACGTACGCCAGCACGTCGCCTTGGCCCAGCAATTCGCCGCATGGGTGCGAGCCGACAGCCGCTTCGAGTTGGCCGCCCCCGCGCCGCTGAACCTGGTCTGCTTCCGTCACAAAGGTGGCGACACCGCCAATCAGGAATTGTTGGAGCGACTGAATCGTTCCGGCGCCCTCTGCCTGACCCACACCAAGCTGAACGACCGCTTCACGTTGCGCCTAAGCGTGGGACAAACCAACACGCAGGCCCGCCATGTAGAACAGGCATGGAAGAGAATTCAAGGCGAAGCAGAATTACTCGGTGCTGCCTAAGACATTGAGGCTGCCCCACTTCCGTTGAGCCTCTCGCGCCCGCATGCCGCAACCCGCCGAGGGCTACAACCTCGCCCACCGGCTCTGCATCCCTCCTAGCGCCACTTCGCGAAAGCAGAAAGGAAAATCAACCATGTCAATAAGGAGCAGCCCATGAATAAATCCGTTCTCTCCATCCTGCTCGGACTCGCTTTTGTCCTCAGCGGATGCGGGAACAACAGTTCGACCGGCACGGCCAACATCACTGGCAACTGGAGCGCGACGCTGACCAACACCGATAGCAGTCCCGCTTTTGCCTTCACCACCACTTTCACTCAAATGACCGGAAGCTCCGTCAAAGTGACGAACCTCAGCTTCACGACTTCGTCTCCGTGCTTCGTCTCCGGCGAAACCGAGACGGCTTCGTTCGCTCTGAGTGGAAACTTCAGCGGCAGCGTTTCCGGAGTTTTTCAACTCACTATCAAATCCGGCAGCCCGGGCGGCAACACTCTAACCCTGCAAGGTACGGCGCAGAACAACACCATCGTCGGAACCTGGACGCTGGTGGGAATCAGCTCCGGCTGCTCCGGCTCCGGCAACTTCGTCGTCACCCGGATGTAACCCAATTCTCGATAGCCAGAATGCATCCCCATCCCCATCGAGAAGCGAGCCCCTTCGAACTGCCGCCTACGAGCCCGGCGAACGGAATTGAACGGTCATCCCGAGTGAAGTGAGGCGTCAGCCGAACGAACCCGAGGGACCCTGCGTTCTTCGGCGATCCATTGGTATCGAGAGCCGACGCTGATACCCAAACGGTTGGTTGCGCCGAAGCGCCTTCATACCTGGTGAAGGATCGCTTCCCCACCACCGACTTCGCTACCGCGAACGAGCTGCCGGCACCGGATTCGCGGCCGGACCCTTCAAATAACGCTCTGCGAACGTCAGGAACGCCGGCCAGTTCGGCCCGGGAGTGTGTCCCCCTCGGTGTTGCCGAAATGCAAGGTCGCCATCCATCAGCCCAGTCTCGATCGGAGGAAACTCCGTGGTCCCCAGATCTTTATTCCCGAGCAGGCGGTATACCGGCCCTGCTGCCACCTCTGCGAGAAACATGCCCCGCGCGTCGGCCCACCCGTCTCCTTCGATTGCGCCCGCCCCGATGAACACCGGACGCGGCGCGCACAGCGCAATCAGCTCGTGCGCATCCACGGGCAAATCGGTTACGGTCAGCGGTCCGTCGTACTTGAGAAAGTTGCCGGCCATCCAGTGGTACTCGTTTGTCGCCGCCACGTTCCCAATCTGCTCGCCGAAGTTGTGCCGGTAAAGCTTCGCTCCGGCTTCCCCCGACGAACTGACATAGGCGATGGCAAAGCGGAAGTCATAAGCCATCGCCACCAGTGACGCCTTCCCGTAGCGCGAGTGGCCGGCGAGGCCGACGTGTTTCGCATCCACCGACTTGTCGGTTTCGAAGTAATCCAGCGCGCGGCTCGCTCCCCACGCCCACGCGCGCAGCGCGCCCCAATCGTCCAGCTCGCGGGGCTGGCCTTTATTCACCAGCCCGATGATGCCCTGCGTCAGCCCGTCGCCGTTATCGTCTTGAACACTCGTCGGAAGATACACCGCGTACCCCCATCCCTTGGCCAGCACCTGCTGCTGCCACGTCGGGCCTTTGTCGGCTGGCATGTTCGGATATCGTTTCGCCAGGGCCGCCATCACCTCGGGGCTGAAGCTAAGCTGCATCAGCACCGGCACCGGCCCCGTCGCATTGGCTGGAGTGGTGAGGGTCACCTGGATGTCGACTGCGACCTGCGGATACGACGAATTGTCGACGTGCCCCACAATCTTCTTCGTGACCACCGGAACACCACCAACCTTCTCCTTCCCCGAGCTGACGACTTCCCAATTCACCTTGGGAATAACTGCCGGAACGCGGCCATAGATTTCGCGATCGAAATCCGCCACTACCTCCGGACGACGATGCGTCCACCACATCTCCGCGGTCTTGACCGGCCTGCCGTCCTTAAGCACCAGTGGGTCGGGCAGCGTCCCCATCGGCCCAGCTTTTGCCTCGTCGTAGTTCGCCGCATTCGGCGACTTCGGATCGCCGTCCACACCGCGCCGGAGCATCGTCATGTGCTGCAAGCCCATGATCCGCACGCGGTCCATATCGGCAGTCAGATGCTCCGGCGGAGCCGGCTGCGGTGATTGCGCCGAGAGCCATGGACTCGCAAGCAGAACCAGCACACCGAGGCGATTCTTTAATGCGGGCGAGTTATTCATGGTGGAGATCCAACTCCTTTACACCTTAGAAATATACCGGTGGGGACGTAACGGCGTAACCGCCGCCACTCCCTGGGACGTTTGACGGGATAGGGAGGTAGAGCGATCTGAAACCGGTATAGTAACTAAATAGTAAACAATTTTGGGCTGGTCGGGACGACCCCCCCTGCGCGTGGGCGGGGGAATGGGCGGGGCGCGCGGAGGCGGGGCGGGTGGGGCGAGGGTCGCATGCAGGGAAGCGTGGGAATCGAGGTCGCGTGTTCCGACAAGTCGTGCTAGACATGGTAGGGGGCGGCCCGGTTCTGCGCGGACAATGTCTTAAGACAGTGGCTTCATTGCTAGCGTTCGATAAGCATTTTCAGCCGGAATAAACTGCTGAATGCTCCTCACAGATTCTTTGGAAAACGTGGCTTTCCTGTTCACGCTTTCCCTTGCGCCCACAAAATAGGCGCACATTCACCACAGACCGCAACACGCGGAGGCTCCCATTTGTGCCGCTTTCGCTGCTTCCATCACGAGATCGCCCGCGACCTTGAGGCATCGAGCCGCGTCAGGCACATCATTCACCATGAAAGTCGAGAGCGTGTCGGCAACATCCAAAGAGACATAGCGCCTCTGTTCGATGGCGACGGCAACATCCACGCCATGTTCCTGCAATCTCTGAAGAAGACTCTTCCGATGTGACTCGGTCGCGATCACGATAACGGCGTGCCCGGCCCCTAAAGCTGCTTCGATGAAAGGAGTAGAGCCAATTACAAAAGCTACATCATCAGAATAGAATTCAACCTCGTGGCTGCGAGGGATCTCCATATATCTTGCTGGGGTTTCTCGCAACTACGTCGGTTTGCTGATCTTCGGAGACTCCGGCGTGCGAGCCAACGACGAAATTCTGACCAGAAAATCTCTTGCTGACAAACTGCTCGCCACGAAGAACGGCGTTCACACCTTCCACAAACTCCCTTCCAGCATCAGTTTTGACGACGTAGCCATGTGCGCCGGTGCCAAGCGTTTCCTGTACCACATCGGCAGAGGATTCTTGGCTCACAAACAGTATTTTGGACTTGGGCGAGAGCTTGCGAATTCGTCGTGCGGCTTCGATGCCATTCAAAGATGGAAGCCCAATATCGAGCACGATCAAGTCGGGTTGCAGTTCTTCGGCTGTCCGCACCGCTTGTAGTCCGTCCGAAACCTCACCGACGAGCTGCAACTCAGGTCTCTCCTGAAGCGTTGAGCAAATGAATTTGCGAAATTCCTCCGAATCCTCGACCACGAGAACCCGGATTGATGATGTTTCCAAGGAGTACCCCTTTTACAACGTCAACCCGACTCTGAGACGCTAGTTGCTGGTTGTATTCAGAATCCTACTTTCCGCAATTCAGGTCGTTGCGCAAGCGCAGGATAAGTCCATGGAGTGCCTCATCCGGCCATTGCGCGATATACGTCAGTTTTCAACGGAACGCGAGCGCGGATCGTAGTGCCAGCCCCAGGTTTCGATTTCACTGAAAGCTCGCCGTTCACCAATTGCACCCTTTCGCGCATGCTGATCAAGCCCAGACCGCGGCGAGTGAAAGCCTCTTGTTCTTCAAAGCCATTTCCAGTGTCTGCCACTGTGAGTTCGATCGACTCTTCTGTGCCCTGGAGATCCACCGTAAAGCTCCGAACACCGCTGTGCTTTACGGCGTTCTGCAGCCCCTCTTGTAAAACTCGGAACAAA
>CAZXKO010000101.1:0-30809 GCA_964641665.1 uncultured Acidobacteriaceae bacterium | reverse complement strand
CATTACTCTAATTTGTTACTTTCTGCCTCTCAAGAAAAACATCTTTCGAGAAGCGCGAAATCGAATTGGGCGACGCCCGTTATGTAGAGGGGTTCCGTCGCAACGATTCACTTGTAACGGGTTTGATCGCGGGTTTTATATATGGACAGATCCGTACCTGAAGGAACGCGGGGCCGGACTTGGATGTTTACAAAGTCGCGCTCATGTCACTGGAGGTGCCGCCGGCGGCTGGCACGTAGCATTTCAGGGTGTAGTCCATCACCATGCGATCCGCATTGAAGCGCCAGCCGAGGGTGCGAATGGTGCGCTTCATGCGTTTGATCCATCCTCGCGGCAGGCCATCGCGGTCGCGCTGGTAGTAGAGCGGAACCACTTCCTCTCGCAACGTCCGGTACAAATCATCGCGGTCGCGGGTATCGTGAACGTTCATGTTGGAGTGGGTTCTGCCGTTGCCGATGGCGAACCCGTTCAAGCCGTCATAAGCTTCCGCCCACCAGCCGTCGAGGACGGAGAGATTTAAGCCGCCGTTGAGGACGACCTTCTGGCCGCTGGTGCCGGAGGCTTCGAGCGGGCGGCGAGGGTTGTTCAGCCATACATCGACGCCCTGCACGAAATGGCGGCCCACGTTGATGTCGTAGTCTTCCACGAAGACGAATTTTTCAGCGAATTTCGGGTCGCGCATGAGTTCGGCAATCTGCTGCAGGATGCGCTTGCCGGGTTCATCGTGCGGGTGCGCTTTGCCGGCGAAGACGAATTGCACGGGCTGCTTGGGGTCGTTGACCATCGCGGCCAGGTTTTCGATGTCGGTGAGAATCAGGTTGGCGCGTTTGTAGGTGGCGAAGCGGCGGGCGAATCCGATAGTGAGCGCGTCGGGACTGAGGACGGTTTCCAGGCGTTGCAGCACTTCCCGCGGTTCGCCGCGGCGTTCCGCCTGTTCGACAGCGCGGCGGCGGACGAACTCCAGCAGGCGCGATTTGAGGTTGAGGTGAGTTTCCCAAAGCTCACCGTCGTTGACGCTCTCAATCCCTTCCCAGATTTTTGCTTCACTGCTGTGCTCGTGCCAGCCGGTTCCGAGGTGGCGGTCGTAGAGGCGAAACATCTGCGGCGCCAGCCAGGAAGGGACGTGCACGCCGTTGGTGATGTGACCGATAGGAACTTCGTCTTCGGGTTTGCCGGGGCAAAGGCCCGTCCACATGGCGCGCGAAACTTCGCCGTGCAGGGCGGAGACGGCGTTGGCGCGGCGGGCGAGGCGCAGGCCCAGAACGGTCATGCAGAAGGATTCCTGCCGGTTGTTCGGATTTTCGCGGCCGATGCCCATAAGCGTGTCGCCGGAGATTCCCAGTTGTTCGCGCAGAGGCCCGAGGTGTTCTTCGATCAGGTCGGCGCCGAAGCGGTCGTGGCCGGCGGGCACGGGAGTGTGGGTGGTGAAGACGACTTCACGCGACACGCGCGGCGCGGCCTGATCGAAGCTCAGGCCTTCTTCCTGCATGCGCGAGCGGATGGCTTCGAGCACGGCAAAGCCGCTGTGTCCTTCGTTCAGGTGAAGGACGCCGGGGGTGATGCCCATTTCGCGCAAGGCGCGGAAGCCACCGACGCCGAGCAGTACTTCCTGACGGATGCGGGTGTGCCCGTCGCCACCGTACAAGCGCGAAGTGAGTTCGCGGTCATCGGGCGTGTTGCCTTCGATGTCAGAATCGAGCAGGAGTAGATCGCATCGCCCAACCTTCACGCGCCAGACTTTGGCGTGAATGGGCCCGCTGCGGGTTTCGACCTGCACCACGACGGGGCGGCCGCCGGTGCCGATGGCGGGCTGCATGGTGAGCTGATTGACGTCGGTCTCAAGGTATTCCTCCTGCTGCCAGCCGTTCGAATCGAGGCGCTGCCGGAAATAACCCTGGCCGTAGAACAGACCGATGCCGACCAGCGGGATGTCGAGGTCGGAGGCGCTCTTAATGTGATCGCCGGCGAGGACGCCGAGGCCGCCGGAATACACGGGGAGTGACTCGTGGACACCGAACTCCGCGGAGAAATAGGCAACGGGCCGGGGCCGGAGAACACCGGCGTGACGCGCGCCCCAGGTACGCGGGGCTTCGAGATACTCGCGCATGCGGCGGTAGGCGTAGTTGATGCGGCTGTGCAATTGGAGTTCGGCGGCGCGGCGTTCCAGCTTCGCCAGAGGCAGTTCATTCAAGAGTGAAACGGGATTCTGGTTGAGCTGCCGCCAGCGCACCGGATCGAGGTCGAGAAACAAGCTGGCGGAATCGTGGTCCCAACTCCACCAGAGATTTCGGGCGAGCGCCCACAGGCGTTCCTGGGCAGGCGCAATGAAGCGGTCGAGGGTGCGCGCTTCGCTGACCACGGGCGCGACCTGAGCGGCGGCCTCGACGAGCATCTGGATTTCGGTTTCGTGGAAGACGCGCGGCTCGACGGTTTGTACGACCAGAACTCCTTGCAGTACCCCGCGATCGATGAGCGGAACACCGAGGAAGGATTGGTAGTCGTCTTCGCCGGCGTCGCTGAAATACTTGAAGCGGGGATGTTTTTTTACTTGCTCGACGGCAACGGGGCGAACCTGTTCGGCGACGAGGCCGGCGAGGCCCTCGTGGATGCCCATGCGCAGCTTGCCGATGCAGCTCGGGCGCAGGCCGAGGGTGGCAGCGAGGACGAGGTTGGCACGGTCGGGCTCGAGAAGGTAAGCAGAGCAGACGTCAGTCTGGAAGCGCTTGGCGATCAGGGCAACGACGTTCAGGAGCGTTTCGGCGGGCTTGCCTTCCTCGCGCGCCAGATTGCTGATTTCGTCGAGGGTCAGGACATAGCTGTCGTCAGAACCGGAAGACGTCTGCTCCAAGTCCTGAATGTCGTCGTCATCTTCGTCCAGCCGCAGTCCCGAAATTGCCATGAGCGTGCGGGAGCGAGCGAGTACAGAAATGCTCGGTCCTCTCCTGCCTAGACTCTAGGTAGGGGTCAGGGCGAAGTCCAATCGAAATTATTTATGTGAAGCATTGGGAATCGGACCATCGCGATTTGACGCTTGTCAGGGACGGTCTAAGCGGGCGTGCGCGCAGCTACACCTGCGTCGGGATGCGAGGGATGCTGGGTGGAACTCCCAGATGCTTTGTGCCCCAGCTGCACATGGCTTCCATGACGGGGATGAGTTCCTTGCCGGCGTCGGTAAGGCTGTAGTCCACGCGCGGGGGAACGGACTCGGTGACCAAGCGGTGGAGGATGCCGTCGTGCTCCAGCTGTCGCAACTGGTCGGTCAGGACTTTTTCGGTGACGCCGGGCAGCAGGTCGCGAATCTCGGCGAAGCGGCGCGTACCGAACGACAGGTGCCAGACAATCAGCACCTTCCACTTTCCCGCGAGGACGTTGGAGGTGGCCTGCACCGGGCATCCGAAATGGTTTTTCATGGTGGCGTGCTCCATCAATTTCCGGCTTACAAAATTGTGCGTACTTCCCAGACAGCCAGCGTCAGGTTACCTTCGGTGTTCGCTGACGCCGGGTGGTGTTCCGAGATTTTAACCCGGTGTGCTGGAGCCTGCGGTGGATTTTCCCACAAACCCGTTTGCGATTCTCACGTTCATCTCAGCCCCGGCAGTTTTGACGAACGCGTCGTGCGTGCTGCTGTTTGGGACGGGGAACCGGTACGGCCGCGCCATCGACCGGGTGCACGAATTGGCTGACATGGTGGAAGGGTCGGCGCCGCGCAGCGAGCCCGAGCTGCGGCTGCGGATTCGTCAGCTGGAGGCGGGCGAGACGAGGACCCTGCTGATCGTCAGGGCGTTGACGTGCTTCTACACCGCAGTGGCGGGTTTCGTGGCAAGCACGCTGGTGTCGCTGGTCGGAGCGGTGCTGGTGTCGGCGCGGGTCGGGCAGGGAGTCGGGATCAGCTTCGCAATTGCCTTCCTGGCTGGTGCGATCGGTGTTTTCGCCATGATCGCGGGTGCGGTGATGCTGGCGCGTGAGACGACATATTCGTTCCGCGTTCTGCGGGAGGAGAAGAACTTTGTTTCGGAGCGGGTGCAGCGGCGGATGGAGGAGATCGAGGGGAGCGGCAAAAGCGTTTAACCGCGGAGGTCGCAGGGAAAAAGCCGCAGAGGTCGCAAAGGAAAGAAGGTTGGCACGGTTCTGGCTGAGGGTAATAAGGAGGTCGAGGAAGCATGAACAAATCGCACTCAAGAATCGATCCTTCCGATGCGGTCATCCTTTTCGCCGACCTGCAGGCGGGGATCGTCGAACGCACGCAGACGCTTCCTCTGAGCCGGCTGAAGACAGGAGTGCGGGGGCTGGCGAAGCTGGCCAAACTCTTCGGCATGCCGGCCATCGTTTCCGGAATTCGCGTGGAAGATGGAAGTCCGGCCAAGGTAATTGCGGAGATCGGGGAGGGGCTAGGCACTCTGCCTACTCATCATCGCACCACATGCGATTCGTTTCTTAACGAAGAAATTGTTGCGGCGATCGAAGTGACGGGCCGAAAGACGCTGCTGATTTCAGGGGTCGCTACGGAACTCGCGGTACTGCTTCCGGCGCTCACCGCGTCGGATCAAGGCTATAGAGTGTACGTCGTTCTGGACGCTTGCGGAGGGATGAGCGAGCGCACCGAGCAGGCCGCACTGCTGCGCATGACGAAGGCGGGAGCGACGACGGTTTCGGTGATGACCCTGGCGGGGGAGATTGCCGGGGATTTTCGAGACGCCAAAGCTCAGCAGGCGGTCGGCATTCTGTACGAAATGGCCAGGCCATGACGAGCCACCCTGTCCGCGTTTACGCGAGTCGACAGGCAATCGGATAGCGGCAATGCGATCGGTCGCCGCCGTCGTGCTTTGGATGTTGGTGCTCGTTCCACCCGCGATCGCGCAGGATTTCCAACTCTGGAACGAGGTGGACCTGACCGCGTCGTGGAAAAAGGTGGAGTTTCTGGCACCGTTTCTTGCTCGCACCGATACTAGTCTGCCGAACCCACAACTGGCGGCCACAGGAATCACGGCCGACTTCCCCTTGCCGTGGCGCTTGACGTTGACGGGAGGGTACCTGTTCGCGGACTTGCCGCAACGATCGCTCTTCGTCCACCTGCCGTTGGTGGCGCTGACGAAGAGCGGCACGATCGGGCGTTTTACTTGCGCGGATCGCAATCGCTTCGAGAAACTCGTGGGGTTCGGGACCTCTCCAGTGCGCTACCGGAACCGGTTTCTGGTGGATCGACCGTTGGGCGCCCACGACCGCTGGCATTTGTTTGCGGTCGACGAGGTTATATTCGATGTTTCAGATGCAGTGTGGAATCAGAATCGCGCCCAAGCCGGCGGTGGGGTGCACCTGAACCGCCGCCTCCTCCTGGACGTTTATTATTTGCAGCGGAATGTCAGTGGAGCGGTCCCCACCACTCGAGTGTTGGGTACGACGTTGCGGGTGACGCTCAACTCCGAGCCAAAAGGCAGACGTAATTGAACGAAACGACCCCTTGAAAGGAAACGGCGTATGCGCCAAAGAATCTCGCTAAACCTTTTCCCGTCTCGCAGTTGCGTGGTCTGCGTGGGTTGAGTCGGAGCTCGATTTCGTGGCGACTGTCTCATTTCGAGATCATTGGTTTTCTGGAAACTAATTTCCTCAGCATTGCGTACATTCGCATGATGACAAAGGCGTCAGGTCGTCGTCTAAGCCACATCGCAACTGCAAGGAGCACGGTATGACGTCGGATAAAGCGTGGTACTGGTTAGCGGCTGGAGTGCTGGCTCTGGGGTTGAATGGGGCCTATCAGGACGGCGAGTTCCAGTGGGTCCACCGGCTCGCGGACCATTCGGCGCGCCTGATGGAACGGGCTTCCGAAGAGGGGTTGCGAACGCTGGCGACCGCGGAAGTCATGGTAGGACGCAATCCCGAGTCGCTGGCGCGGACCGAGGCCACTCTCCAGAAACTGCAGATGCGGATTGCGTGCAAGCGCATCGAGATGGCTCGGCGCGAAGTCGACATGGCGCAGGTTCACCGAGATCTGGCGGCCGCGCGGATCGACCAGCAGATGGCGAAGGTGCAGGCTTCGATGGACCGAGTCCGGATGATCACGATCGAACGCACGAACCGGGTACGGAATTGCCCAGAGTTGTCCCGCGTTATCGTGATGCCGAATATTCCCCGAGTGGATTTGTCGAACCTGCCGGAAGTGAATATTCCGGAGATCCCTGCGATTCCGGCAGCTCCGCGGATGAAGGCGAACGGGCCGATCTAGTTCCGGACAGGTTTCCAAACTCCTGCAGCCCCTAAAGGGCCGATGAGAATCCGACGTGATGTCCTGGGTACGAACTACTCTACGTCCCAGAGCCTGACCGTAGCGCACGCTCCTATGCGACTCGGGATCGAGGGCGAGGACGCCCTCGGGACAGCCGGCAAGATGCCGGCGCTACAGCCCCCCGAACCAAGCTTTTGTCTATCTCCACGGTCGAAAAGCAGTTATAGTTGTTGCGCTCAGCGATTTTCTTCGACAACTGACCTGGATTGATGGCGCGGAAAAGCAGTCCCACCATCCTGCAGGAAGAGTTGTATCCTCCGCCGGGAGAGCTGGAGCGCGAATCACTGGATGACGCGCGCCTGGTTGATCTCGACGTCGAGGAAGAGTCCCCTTTTCTGCGCGGGCAAAAGCGTGTCTCCGCCCGGCGCCCTCCTTTGCCGAAAAGAGCCGTCAACGGCCTGAAGTGGTCGGTCATTGCGCTGGTCGTGTTGTTCCTGGCGGGCATCGCGGGAACCGCAGCCTACCACTACGGCGAGCGCAACTGGCGTTTTCGGATCGACTCCAGCGACAACATCGAAATCACGGGCACGCATAACGTTCCGCACGCTCAGGTGATGGAAGTGTTGGGGGGAGACATTGGCCGCAACATCTTTTTTGTCCCGCTGACGGAACGCAAAGCGCAACTTGAGAAAGTTCCCTGGGTCGAATCAGCCAGCGTGATGCGTTTCGTTCCCAACCGGCTGGTGGTCGATATTCACGAGCGCACGCCAATTGCCTTCGCGCGTCTCGGTTCGCGGATCGCACTGATCGATGCCGGGGGGACGCTGATGGAGCTACCGGGTGCGGGCAAGCAGAAATATTCCTTTCCTGTAATCGTCGGCATGAATCCGGGGGAGCCGATCTCAACACGCGCCGCGCGCATGAAGATCTACAACGAACTACTGCGTCAGCTTGATTCCGACGGCGGCCACTACTCGCAGGACTTGAGTGAAGTGGACATCTCCGACCAGGAAGACGTAAAGGTTCTGGCCAACGATCCGGCGGGGGCGGTGCTGGTGCATCTGGGCGCATCGGAATTCCTGAGCCGTTACAAGATTTATGTCACGCACGTACAGGCATGGCGGCAGCAGTTCGAGAAACTCGAGTCGGTGGACCTGCGCTACGACCACCAGATCATAGTGAATCCCGATACGCAGGGCGGGGCGAAGGCTCCGGAGGTTACGCCCGCCGTTGCCAAAGCCGCCATGGCGGCCGGGGTGAAGCCCGCCGCACTGATTCACGTGATCCCCGTTAAGCCTGCGGCTCCGAAGCCGGCGGCTATGGTGACCCCGGCGTCGGCTACGAAGACCATCGGTCCAGCACCCGATCCGAGTGCTAAGGGCGTGGGGAAACCGGCGTCTAAACCGGCCACCAGGAAGGCAGTGCACAAGACACGACGCCGGGCGTGGCGAAAGAAGAGCGCTGCGAAAACAACGGCCGCTGCGAGGGCCAGCGGTCCGAAGCCGGCCGCCAGGCAGCAGGCCACGTCACCGGCAAAGTCCACGATGAAAGCAAGTGCGGGGGGCGCGTCTGAACATTCCGCGCCAGGCAAGAAGAAGCCGAGCGCGGCGGTGGCAAAAAATCAAGATCAACAGGATCGTCGATAGGCATGGGGAACCAGCACGCAAACTTTCTGACAGTGATTGACGTGGGCAGCGCCAAGACCTGCGCACTGGTAGCCGAGATCACGGACAACGGACTCCGTTATCGCGGCCACGGCGTGGCGGAATCGCGCGGCTCGCGCAAGGGCGTGATTGTCGATCTGGACAAAGCAGTGGCGTCGATTCAGAAGGCCGTCGAAGTGGCCGAGGATGTTGCCGGGTTCGCGATTGAGCACGCGCTGGTCGGCGTGGCGGGTTCGCATGTGCGTGGCCTGAACAGTCACGGCGGCATCACCTTCGGTACGCGGCCGCGGGAAATCGCCAAGGAAGAGATCCGCATGGCGGTCGACAAGGCTCGCGCCATTCCGCTGCCGGCCGATCGGGAAGTGCTCCACCTGTTGCCCCAGGAGTTCATTCTTGATGAGCAAGCGGGTGTGCATGACCCATTGGGCATGATGGCTGCCCGACTGGAAGTGCGGGTCCACATGGTGACGTCGGCCTCGAGCGCGACCCAGAATGTGATCACGGCTGTAAATCGGGCTGGGGTGCACGTCGACGACACGGTGTTCGAACCCCTGGCCTGTGCGGATGCGGTGCTGCGCTCCGATGAGCGCGAGCTGGGCGTGTGCCTGGCAGATGTGGGCGCAGGCTCGACAGAAATCGCAGTGTTTCAGCAGGGAGCCGTGGCCTATACGGGCGTGGTACCCATCGGTGGCGATCATTTCACCAGCGACCTTTCGGTGGGGTTGTGCACTCCGGTGAACGAGGCTGAGAAGCTCAAGAAGCTTTACGGCAACGCGATCGTCACGCTGATTCCGGAAGGCAACGAAGTGGAGGTGCCGTCGGTGGGAGATCGCCCGCCGCGGCTGCTGCCGCAGCGGCTGCTCGGAGAGATTCTGGAGCCGCGGGCGCGCGAGCTGTGCGAAATGCTGCGCGACACGCTTCGGCATAGTGGCATGTTCGAGATTTGTCTCGCGGGCGTGGTGCTGAGCGGCGGGGGCTCGCGTCTTCCGGGACTGCTGGACATCGCAGAGTCGGTAGTGCGCAAGCCGGTGCGGCACTCGTGGCCCGTGCCATTGGCGAAGATGCCCAGCGAGTTGGCTGAGCCGGAATTCGCGACGGCGCTGGGGATGATTTATTACGGCCACCGGGCCCGAGTGGCTCGAGGGATTCAGGATGACCGCTGGAGTTCACGGCTGAAGGGCATGTTCGCGAAGAAAGGCGCTTGAGAGGGGCCTGCTTGCCGCACAAGAAGGCTTTTAACCGCAGAGTTCGCAAAGAGAAGGCCGCAAGGGACGCTGAGGGAAGGTTCTTCGCTGTTTCAGCGGTCAATTCTTCGACATGGGTTATCGATCCAGAGGTTTGCGCTTCGTCCCAGGAAATCAAAACTCACACACGGTGGTGCATATGAAAAAAGAGGAAACCGACATCCGCATCAGCTTCAACGAAGAACCCCGCAATGACGCGAAAATCAAGGTCATCGGCGTTGGTGGGGGTGGTGGCAATGCCGTCAACCGCATGATCGATGCCGGCATCGAAGGCATCGAGTTTGTGGTGGCCAACACCGACCTGCAGGCGCTGCGCATGTCGCGCGCGCCGGTGAAGATCCAGCTGGGTGTGAAGCTGACCAACGGGCTGGGCGCCGGAGCGAATCCGGAAGTCGGCCGCAAGGCCGCGCTGGAGGACTCTGACAAGATCATCGAAGCGCTCGAAGGGGCGGACATGGTGTTTGTCACCACCGGCCTGGGCGGCGGCACCGGCACGGGCGCAACGCCGATCATTGCCTCGCTGGCCAGCGAAATGGGGGCGCTGACGGTGGCCGTGGTCACCAAGCCGTTCGCGTTCGAAGGCAAGCGGCGCATGTCGCAGGCGGAGCGGGGCATCGCCGAACTCATGGAGTCGGTAGACACCACCATTGTCATTCCGAACGAGAAGCTGCTGGCCGTTGCGGAGAATGCGGGATTCTTCGAATCGTTCCGGATCGCCGACGACATTTTGCGGCAAGGGGTGCAGGGGATCTCTGACATCATCACCATCCCCGGCATCATCAACCGTGATTTCGCCGATGTGAAAGCGATCATGGAAGCGATGGGCTATGCCGTCATGGGCACAGCCACCGCGAGCGGCAACCACCGCAGCACCGATGCGGCGCAGAAGGCTATCGCGTCACCACTGCTCGAAGCCGGCGCCATCGATGGCGCGCGCGGCATCCTCATCAACATCACGGGCTCAAGCTCGCTGAAGCTGGCGGAAGTGCAGCAGGCTTGCACCATCATTCAAGGAGCCGCGCACGATGACGCCAACATCATTTTCGGCGCCGTGCTCGACGAGAAGATGAAAGACAGCGTGAAGATAACGGTAATCGCCACCGGGTTCCGCGAGGTTCCCGCGATGCGTCGCAGGCAGGAGGCCCATCGCTCGTTCGCGAGCACGCACAACGAGCGCATGGATTTTCCTGAACCGGCACCAGCGCCGCGCTTCGAACCCGATCCGGCTCCCGTACCGGAGCGCATCATGATGGAAAATGTCATGGAGGCGCCGATGCACGAGACTTCGCCAGCAGCTGAGCTGGCGCAGTTTGACCCGCCGCCTCCGCCGATCGGTGTGGTCCACAACAGCATGGCCGGAAACTTCGAGCAGGACAACCTGGACGTGCCTGCGTTCCTGCGGAAGCGTGGCGAGATCATGTAAGCTTTGGGGATGCGAAAAGCTGGCGTCCTCCTGGTGGTGGCAGCGTATGTCCTGCTGATGTACACATCGTTGGCAGCGCCGGCGTACGCTCGGGCATCCTCAGCTCAACCCTGTCCCTCCTGCCGAGTACCAGGTGCTTCTCTCACGCCCAACAAGGTCAAACCTTTGCAACCTTTCGGGCCGTTGCGCTGCACATCCGACTCCGCGAAAGCGCAAAGTCGTGCATTCGGCACGGGGTAATCAATAACTAACCTGCAAGAGGGATTACGAAAGGTCGCGACCCATCGTCGCATCTCCCTTAAACAGTTCTAGAAACTGCCACTTATCATCACTTTTTCGAATATTACGGTTAGGTAATTTTCAATTGCCCTGGAACCCCTAAGTCCCTTAGTATCGAAGAGATGGATGAACTCGGCTGGCGGGGTTGTCGGACTGGCATGAGGCTTGCATCCAATTGGAAGAGTAGAACTGGGAACGGACAAGGGGCAAGATGCTAGGGAAGGGTAGTCAGATCGCTCGGCTCATCGGGTTATCCATCGTGGTGTTCGCGCTGACGAGTTTCAGCAGCGCGGCCACGGTTAACAGTCGGGCTCTGACCAAGTCCAAATCCCGGAAACCTTCCGAGACCCAACGCGCGCGTCGCCGCATGAATCATCTGGCGAAGAGCCGCGTGGCCGCTCCGGCTACGCATACGGTCGCTCATCGCCGTCGCCATCATTATTACGAGCGGTTCTTTACGAGTTCGTTCGCCGAAGATATCACCGAAGGTGACCTGACGGCCGGGGAAGACGCGGTGGTCAGGCAGGCGGCGGTTGACGCGCTGGGCAACATGAACGGGACCGTGGTGGCTATTGAACCCACCAGCGGCCGCGTGCTGGCGATGGTGAATCAGAAGCTGGCGCTTTCGAGTGGGGCGCAGCCCTGCTCGACCATCAAGGTATCGGTCGCCCTGGCCGCGCTGAGCGAAGGGCTGATCGACAAAGACACGCCCATCACGCTCGGACGGCGCAGCCACGTGAACCTCACTGAGGCCATGGCTCGTTCGAACAATGCGTACTTTGAGGCGCTGGGCCGCAAGCTGGGCTTCGACAAAGTCAGCTATTACGCCCGTCAGTACGGTTTGGGAGAGTTGGCCGGTTATAACATCGAGGGCGAACAGCTTGGCATTTATCCCGACCAGGAGATCCCGGCGAAGCTGGGTGGAGTCGGCAAGATGTGTTCGTATGGCGAAGGGGTCTCGATGACGCCGCTGCAACTCGGCGCCATGGTGGCCGCCATCGCCAACGGCGGCACGCTTTACTACCTGCAGCATCCGAACACGCCGGAGGAAGTCGCCAACTTTCAGCCGAAAGTGAAGCGGCATCTGGACATTGCGCCGCTGATTCCTGAAATCTCCGATGGGATGGCTGACGCCGTTGTGTATGGCACGGCCCGCAACGTGCGTCACAACTTTGACGAGGAGCAGATCCTGGGCAAGACGGGAACCTGCTCGCGTGCGGGCACGCGTTACGGCTGGTTCGCGTCTTACGCCAACACCAACGTGGGGAGAATTGTTACCGTCGTCTTCCTGCAGGGCGGGCGCCCAACGTTCGGTCCAAAGGCCGCCGAGATTGCTGGCCGCATGTATCGCAACCTCTACGATCACAGCTTTTTCGCGGGAAAGGCCACACTGCCAGACAATTCCGCGGACGTCCGCCCGGTGAGCAGTCCGCAATAGTCATCCTGCCAGTAGCCACGGTTTTCACGACGAAAAGTCATTCCCCCGCCTGATCTCCGCTTGCTGACAAGAAGTTTGCGGAAACGCGACAATTCTTTGACCAATCCTTGATCCCGCGGGCTTGCCGTTTCCTCACTCTCAGGACGGCGCACTGGCGTGCGTCTGTCTCAAACGGTTCTCGATTTCAAAATGAGGAGTAGCTCATGTGGACTTTCGTGGTTCGTCGAACTCTGTCTTCTGCTGCCGTGGTAGCTCTGCTGCTGCCGGGCTCTGTTCTCGCACAGCAGTATCACCGCACTGACCTCACCGCTGATTCTTCGGCGGCATCCGCCACGGCGCCTAACCCGGACACCTACCTCGTCAACGCGTGGGGGCTCTCGCGGGGCACCGGCAGTCCCTGGTGGGTCTCCGACAACGGGAAAGGTGTCTCGACCTTGTACAACGCTGCAGGTGTTCCGTTTGTTCCGCCGGCGCCACCAAACCACTTGTGGTGAAGATTCCCACTCCCGACGGCACCGGCCCTTCGGCTCCTACCGGGACCGTGGTCAATACGACTACTGGATTTCTGGTGGGGCCTGGGGCCAAAGCCTTCTTCTTGTTTGTGACCGAGGATGGGACGATCGCAGGCTGGAATCCCTCGGTGAATCCGGACGCCCTGATCGTGAAGAATCGCGCCGGCAAGGCCGTTTCTAAGGGCTGCACAATCGCGCAAGGCAGCAGCGGACCGCAGTTCTATGCCACCAACTTCCAGTCGGGGAGGGTGGAGGTGTTCAACGCCGGCTTCACCCTGCTCCACTCGGACGATGACGATGCATTTCGGTTCCCAGGTCTCGACGAGAACTGATCTCCATTCAATATCCTGAATGTTGGCGGAGATCTGGTCGTGACCTTTGCGCATCGTGCTCCAGGGAGCCATGACGAGGATCACGGCGCCGGTCTTGGTTTTGTGGGTGTGTACGACACTCGGGGCCACCTGTTGCTCCGGTTGGAGCATGGATCCTGGTTCAATGCGCCGTGGGGTATTGCTGCCGCGCCCGGAGACTTCGGCAAGTTCACGCACCGGCTGCTGATTTCCGGCAGGAAGCGGTTGATTGCGGTCTCTGTCCCCGACACCGCCTCGGCGTTGACTTTCACGTATCTCTCGTAGCCATCGTTCCCCAGGATTTGCTGCATCGAGGGCTGCCCGTCAAATCCGGCCATCGAGTTCACCAACATGGTGACGTAAAAGATGTTGCCCTCCTGGCCTGCGACCGCCTGCGAAACCAGCACGGTCTGGGGCGGAGAAGCCTTCTCGCGCGCCGCTTTTACCGCTTTCAAAAGCGCTTCGTACTCCGCCACGGGGCCCGGGCGCACATGGACCGCAGTGGTGCGCAGCCAGCGGGAGTCGGCGATCATCTTTGCGTAAGCGGCTGGGTCGGTCGGCGCATTGCTGCTCAGGTCCCAGCGCCGTCGCCGCAGTTCCGATCGCTGATTGACCACGCACTGGGAATATTCCTGGAATATCTTGTCGGATGCTTTCCCGTACGCCTTTTGAATTGCCGGGTCAAAAGCTGTGGCGCCCTTCTCGGCCTCGGCGTAGCTGTGGCGCGTGCTGACAAGAATCACGCGGTCCCCGGCACCATACACGGTTTCCATGGCGAGCCAATTGTCGCCGCTGTTGTCGCGGTTCGCCGCCACGATCTTCTTCACGATGGCGTCGAAGTCCGCCCGTTTTTCCGGTTTCACTTGCACGCTGTAGGCGTCCAGATAATCTTCTTGTGCGGACTGTGCCTGGGCGGCCACCATGACCCCCAGCACTAAGACCGCGAGAGAGGCCCATATCGCTCTTAGCTGCATGTACAGCCTCCTTTTCAGGTGGATTCTTCTAGCGGGGGGACGCTACGCCCTGCCGGGTGCGGCGTCGAGTGCGCTGCTCACAGCTTCTAGCACAGACGAGGCCGGATGCCTTTTGACATCCCTGCTGTGTCTCCCGCACCATAGCGAGCACCATGAAGCGTACGATCTTTTTCTTCGCCGTTCTTTGTTCGGTCACAGCCGCCGCGCAGGACTCGCTCGACCAGCTAGCCACGGATTTCTGGGCGTGGCGCACCCAATACCAGCCTTTCAACAACGACGACATCCCGCGCATGGAACGTCCGTCAGGACTGAAACGTTCCTGGTCCGCAGCCGCCGTTGCTCGCCAGAAGGCGGACATCGC
The DNA here is from genome assembly GCA_964641665.1 of uncultured Acidobacteriaceae bacterium. Lineage (GTDB taxonomy): Bacteria > Acidobacteriota > Terriglobia > Terriglobales > Acidobacteriaceae > Gp1-AA133. Next base: position 16,344 of record CAZXKO010000101.1, on the reverse strand, counting down.
CGCCTTTGAAGCGCGCTGGAAGAAATTGGATCCTGCGGCATGGCCCGTGGCGCAGCAACTGGACTACCGCCTTATAGGCCCGGCCCTAGCCCGGGTGCACTGGGAGCTTGATCTGAACCGCCGCTGGCAGCGCGACCCAACGTTTTATCTCGACCAGACGATGACTGCAGTCACGGAGACGCTGCTCCCGCCTCCGCCGTTCGACGAGGCCCGCAGCCGCGAACTCATCGCACGGCTGTGGAATGTCCCCTCGATCCTCGAAGAGGGCGAGACGAACCTAGCGCAGCCGGCTGCACCGTTCGCAAAGCTTGCCATCGATTCGCTGACGAACATTCGTGCTGAACTTCAGACGGTGCTGCACGACGTCGGTCCACTGCTGCCGCCTGCCGCAGGCAAGGACCTCCCGCAAGCCATCGAGGCGGCGACCTCTGCACTAGAGGCCTATCGTTCTTGGCTCACCCAGCGTCTCCCCGCTATGACTGGGCCCACCGCTGTGGGACGCGACGCTTACGTTTTTTTCTTCCAGAAGGTGGCGCTTTACCCCTTCACGCCCGAGCAACTGCTGGAGATGAGCCGCGCGGAGTGGGCGCGGTCGGTGGCCTTCGAGCAGATGGAGAGTGATCGCAACAGGACCATTCCTGAGCTGAAGATGTTCACGACGATCGGGGACCAGGTTCAACGCACGAAGGAGATGGAAACCCAGGTCCGCCGTTTTCTCACCGAGCAGGGAATCTTGACCCTTCCGGCGGATTTTCCGCACTACACCATCCGTCCGCTACCCGGTTACCTGAGCGCACTTGGTGACTTCGGTGAACTCGACGACTTCACGGGGCTATCGCGACTCGATCAGGATTGCGTACGCTGGGCTCCGGAGCCGAGCGACCATCTGGGCTACTTCGCGCACTCCAACGCGCTGGATCCTCGTCCTGACCTGGTGCACGAAGGAGTCCCCGGGCACTACCTGCAACTCTGGCTGGGATGGACGCATCCTGACCCGATTCGCCGCCACTACTACGACTCCGGCGCCAATGAAGGCTTGGGCTTCTATGCAGAGGAGATGATGCTGCAGGCGGGCCTGTTCGATGATTCGCCGCATACGCGGGAGATTGTGTACAACTACGCGCGCCTCCGCGCTCTACGGGTCGAAGTCGATGTGAAACTCGCGGTTGGAGAATTCACTCTCGACCAGGCCGCCGACTATCTGGAGCGGATGGTTCCGATGGACGCGAAGACAGCGCACGAGGAGGCCTCGATGTTTGCCACCCAGCCCGGGCAGGCCATTTCCTACCAGGCGGGCAAACTCCAGATCACGAAGTTTCTTGCTGACGCCCGGGTCCAGGCTGGGGACAAGTTCGACCTGAAAGCCTTCAACGATTTTGTCTGGCGCAACGGCAACGTTCCGATCGAGTTGCAGCGTGAGGAATGGTTCGCTCGGGTGGGACGGCAACCGGCAAACAGGTAAATCCAGGCTTCAGGTCTCGAGGCCTCAGGTTTTTGGCGGGCGCGACCCGCCCTTGCACCGTCACAAGGCGATGTGATCCAGATCACAGCACGACGTGACCGCTTCCGGCAGATTGATCGCCATGTCCTCGCCGGACCGGCATCCCATCAGATTGGTGGTCCAACTGGTTCTGGAGGGCAGCCCTCCCCAATCCCGGTATCGGGTCGTGGCTTATCCCGCTCCCAGAGGCGTGAAGTTGCGGCCCGCTACCTTCTCTTCGCGCGAGCAGTTTCTGCAGCAGGTTCGGGCTGCGCTCCCGGACTTCGACCCAAAACTCCTGCCTACCGGCGACGAACCGCAGGTCCTGTTTGCCGGAGACATGCAACTTACGATTGCGCAACTCTCCCTTCTCGGGTTGCAATAAAAGGTCGGATGAGCGCACTGCTACGCATGCCCCTGGAAGATGCTTTCCCGAGCGAGTTGGCGAAGAGCGTTGGCGGCGGGTGGATCGTCAAGGACGGCGCGATGGCCAGCACGGGCGCGGGCCGCGGAGTGATTTACACTGCCAACGACTGCAGCCGTTACCGCCTGCTGTTTTACGATGCGGCATGTTTCGGGAAATCCTGACCATCAGGCCTGCATTCTCATTTTCTGCACCCGCCCGCTACCCGACGAGATCCCGCTCGACGCGCTGGGCGGCATTCAGTTCCAGGCGCCGAATGGAGGACATTGGGATTACCGTCCCGGGCAGAACAATGCCGGAGGGGAAGAGTTTACGACGGTGAAGAAAACCTCATATGACCCGCACTCATGGAGCCGGATCGAAATGCTGGTAGACGCGTCAGTGGGAACGGCGCGCAAGGCCGTTGCCAAGCCTGTGGGCGGCAAGGCGGAGGTTCTAGCTTTCGGAAATCCGCAGGCTGGCAGAGTTGGACCGATCGCTTGGCAGGGGCACAACGGCGGCTGGTTTGACGAGTACAAAGATGTTGTCCTGGAAGCGAACCCGAAAAGCGATACCCTCATCCCGTTGACGTGAGCTGCGGAGATGCTAATATTCCGTCCAGGATCCCCCCGGGCCACGGACTTCCAGCCAGACCTGCGTTGACTTGTCTTCGCGATCCCGCCTAACATTTGCCGATTTCATGATTAACGAGACGATCCTGCACTATCGCATTGTCGAAAAGCTGGGGGGTGGCGGGATGGGCGTGGTCTATAAGGCCGAGGACACCCGTCTCGACCGGTTTGTCGCCCTCAAGTTTCTTCCGGATGACCTGGCACGGGACCCACTGGCCCTGGAGCGCTTCCGACGGGAGGCCAGAGCGGCATCAGCTCTGAACCATCCGAACATTTGCACGGTATACGACATCGGCGAACAGGATGGGCGGGCATTCATCGCCATGGAGTTTCTGGAAGGGGCGACGCTGAAACAGCGAATTGCGGGTCGTCCGCTGGACACGGAAACGCTGCTCTCGCTCGGTATCGAAATCGCGGACGGGTTGGACGCGGCACACTCCCGCGGTATCGTTCACCGCGACATCAAGCCGGCCAATATCTTCGTTACTACTCGCGGTCACGCAAAAATTCTGGATTTCGGGCTGGCCAAAGTGGCGGCTTCCCGCGCGACGAGCGTGTCGGATAACCTGGCGACAAGGACCTACGACGGGCGGCACCTCACAAGCCCCGGGTCGACCCTGGGCACGGTTTCCTACATGTCGCCCGAACAAGCCCGGGCAAAGGACCTGGATGCGCGCAGCGACTTGTTTTCCTTTGGAGCTGTCCTCTACGAGATGGCGACGGGGACTCTACCGTTTCGTGGCGAGAGTTCGCCGTTGATCTTCAAGGCGATTCTGGACGAGGCGCCGGTCTCGCCGGTGCGGTTGAATCCGGACTTGCCGGCACAGCTGGAACCGATTCTCAGCAAGGCACTGGAGAAGGACCGGAATTTGCGCTACCAGAGTGCGGCCGATCTGCGCAGTGACCTGGCGCGCCTGAAGCGGGACATGGATTCGGGGCGTTCGACGAGTGCTGCCATTAACGGCAGTGTCGCGGCGGCTGCTGGCAGTTCGTCTTCGATTCAGGCCGCGCCCCCAAGTGCTGCGCAGAAGTATCTGCTCACGGGCATTGCTGCGGCTGTGCTGGTGGCAGCGGCTATGGGATGGTTTTGGCTGCGCGGAAGATCGGACGCGATTAAGGTCACGTCGATCGCGGTGCTGCCCTTCGTGAACGCGACAGCCGACTCGAACAACGAGTACCTGAGTGATGGTCTGACCGAAAGCCTGATCAGCACGCTCTCGCAGCTGCCCGGCCTGAAGGTGATGGCTCGGAGCACGGTTTTTCACTTTAAGGGCAATCAGGAGGACCCGCGGCAGATCGGGCAGTCGCTGCAAGTGGGCGCGGTTCTGATGGGACGCATCACCCAGCATGGCGACGAACTCGGCGTGCAGGCGGACTTGGTCAATACGTCCGACGGCACCGAGCTCTGGGGGGCGCACTACACTCGCAAGCTGGCCGACGTGACCCAGGTGCAGAGTGACATCACCCGCGACATCTCAGACAAGCTGCAGATCCACCTCAGCGGTCAGGAAGGGCGGCAGTTGGGCCGGGCCGGAACCACGAATCCGGAGGCCTACCGGCTGTACCTGGAAGGGCGCCAGCTCTGGTACGGCCGCACCCCCGAAGGCCTGAAGAAGAGCATTGATCTGTTTCAGCAGGCGATTGCCGCCGACCCGTCGTATGCGCTGGCCTACACCGGACTCGCGGATACGTACAACGTCGCTCCCAGCTATGGCATCGGCGTCAGTTCGCAGCAGGGGCGGGCGCTAGCGGACGAAGCGGCCCGCAAGGCGCTCGAACTGGACAGCTCGTTGCCTGAGGCGCACACGTCTCGAGCGAGCGAGCTGACGACGTCGTGGAGGTGGAGCGAAGCCGAACCGGAGTTTCGCCGGGCGCTTGAGCTGAACCCGAATAGCGCCAACACTCACTACTTCTACGGGTTCAGCTTCCTGCTGCCCCAGAAGCGCTTCGATCAGGCGTTGGATGAATTGCGGATCGCTTTGTCGCTGGATCCTCTCTCCCCTATTGTGAACTCGAACTACGCCGTGATTCTGATGGACGTTCATCGTTATGCGGAGGCGGAAGCTCAATTCCACAAGACCCTGGAACGCGATCCGGATTTCAAACCCGCACACTACAAGTTGTCGCAGCTTTACCTCACTACAGGACGCTTCCCGGAAGCGGTCAGCGAATTGCAGAAGTTCGTTTCAACCCCGATTTCGGTCAGCCCGGATTCGAAAGGCTACGTTGACCTGGTTTCGGCGCAGCTACGGGACAAAGAGTGGAGGACGGCCGTCGCAGGGGCCTACGCAGCCAGTGGAGATCGCAACAAGGCTTTCGAATATCTGGAGAAAGCTCTTGCCGACCAAGATCTCGAGCTGCTGCTCGGTGTCCGTTGGCCAGTATTTGATCCCATGCGTTCGGATCCCCGCTTTATAGACATAATGCGGCGGGTCGGCCTGCCCAACTAGCCTCGAAATCTGCGCCAAGCGATGGCTGCTAGCCCTGTCCCGAGGAGTACCACGCTCGTGGGTTCCGGCACCGGACTCTGGAACATGAATCCATACGTGGTGACCGAGCCGCTGATGTTGACGGTTAGCGTGCCCGCCGTGGGGTGCAGGAAGGTGGGCAAGGTAAAGTTGGCCGGGAAGAAGCATCCGGTCGAGGTGGTGCACGAATAGGTTGCTGCCGGAATACTGAACTGTTGTCCACCGATAGTCAGCGTGTAGGCGAGAGTGAAAGTTCCGATGGGCGCGATATTCGTTTCGAAAATAAGAACGCCGGGCTTGTGCTCTGAAGCGGTGTGCCCGCGTAGGTGGTGGTTAACAGGGGTAGCTCTCCGGGGATCAGTTGAACCAGATTCGCGCCGCCGAGTTGGGAGGCGTAGGTGTTCATGCTGGCCGCGAATGCGGGGGCTGAAAAGACCAGGACGGCGAGTATCCAGCGCTTCATTTCGTTTCCTAGGGCCGCAACAGAGTGGCGAGGCAGGAAGTATACAACGGATTTTCCCCGAAAGCCTTAGCCAACGGGCTTTTGCGGCCATGTAACGAAGCCAGGGCAAAAAAGCGAATGGACCTACATTCCATCAGGTGATCTAGATCACCGACCGCGCCGGTGAGCGTCCCTACACTGAGCTTGTCATGCTTACTATTGAACCCCTTAGCGATGGCCGCACTACTACTCTCGTTCTTAGCGGAACACTTACGGCGCACGACGTGCCTGAAGTCGAACGTTGCTGGAAAACAGCCCGGCGTCAGGGAGGGTTGCAGGTCGACCTCTGCGACGTGAAGGAGATCGACGACGCCGGCAAAGCCTTGCTGGCGAGAATGTTCGCCGATGGAGTGTGCCTGGAAGTTGGTGCCCACCCGCTGGTCTGACGTCAGAAGCGCGGCGACGGTTAAGGGGTTGGTTTCTCCGAATTTGTCGAGGGTGTTGCGCTTCGCGCACGGCGAAAATGCTTGACCCGTTTATAACCCTTCGACACTTCGAACAAATTGGATTGCAGCGGCTTGTCGGAGAGTTCTACTACTTCGCGTTCGCGCACATGGGTCTGAGTTTCCATGCCACCATCGGGAGCCGCAAGCGTGAGCTTCGAGGTGTATTTCACTCGCACAGGCAGGCCCAGGGGTTTCGAGCCGTCGATCGGTTCTGCCTGAACTTCCGACGCGGAGGGCAGTGATGCCCGGCCTTGGGTAAAAGGACATCCTCGTGGAATCGTCAGACCTTCCAGGAACCACCCATCAGCCACGTCCAGGCTCTCGGGCTGTCCCGACCCAGCTGTGGGCCGGCGGCGGGTGCGAGTAATGAAATGATGAGCGGTTTGGCCGAAGATTTCCTGGGTCTCACCGGTGTCTGGGTTTCCGAGTCGAGAGACGTGTAGGTCACTGCGCCCGCCGCGAGCGTGTCCTTGCGCCCGATTCTCCAGAGCAGTCTTGAAAGTCGGTTGGGAGCGGGCGAGGAAGTCTTCCTCCGGATGTACTCGCGGGTGGCCGGATTCAGCTGGTACTGCAGTCTCTCATCGCAGCGTTCGATAATCACCAGTCTCGGCGTCACGAAGCTGAAGTCTCGAAGTCCAGGCTCCAGTGATATCAGGGACTCCCGTCGCCAATTGTGTCGTTGCACGTAGAGGTTTTCCTGCAGCGAAGAGAGTAAGTCGGGCTTGGCTCCTGGATTTTGGATGTGGGTGACGGTCTTCACTGCCAGATCGGGCGAAGCCAAAGCGCTTGCCAAGGCCACCAGCACAAAAACCGAGGAACGCCACATGGGTGCTGACCCCCAAGAGGGGCAAAAGCATACCTCACACCTCGGCCTCATGGGAACCCACAGGACGCTGGAGGGGGTGTTCCTTCGTGTTCTAATACTCCTTCGCAAAAGCAACAGTTCCGAGACTGGGGGCGTTTGATGAAGGCGCGATCGATGTGGGTTGTGGTCCTCGCTCTGTGCACTTGTTTTGAATCAAGCACGTTGCGGGCAGCTGACGGACCGGATCGGCAGGTGGCGATCACGATCGACGATTTGCCGGCGGGCGCTGCGAACTCGATGACTGTGGCGGCGATTACGGAGATGACGGCCAAGTTGCTGGGGACGCTGCGGAACCAGAAGGTTCCGGTGGTGGGATTTGTCAACGAGAGGAAGCTTTACAAGTTGGGTGAGGTCGACGAGCGCATCGGCGCGTTGCGGATGTGGCTGGATTACGGATTTGAGCTGGGCAATCACACCTTCAGCCATGCATCGCTGAACCGGGTTGCATTGGCGACGTGGGAAGACGAAGTTGTGCAGGGCGAGAGCGTCACGCGATTGCTGCTCGCCGAGCACAAGATGAAGCTGCGCTACTTTCGCCATCCCTATTTGGATACGGGACGGGATCTAAAGACACGGCACGACGCGGAAGCATTTCTGACGGAACGGGGATACAGGATCGCTCCGGTGACGCTTGATGCCTGGGACTGGATGTATGCGCCAGTCTACGACGACGCGAAAAAACGCGGGGATACGGCGCTGCAAGACCAGCTGGTGAAGAGTTATCTCGCGCATAGCGACGAAGTGTTCGCCTACTCGGAGAAGCTCTCGAAGCAAGTTTCCGGATACGAGGTGAAACAGATTGTTCTGCTCCACGCGAACCAGTTGGAGGCAGATCACATCGGGGAGTTGCTGGAGGTGTTCCGGAAGCGCGGGTACCGGTTCATCACGCTGGAAGAGGCCCTGGGCGATCCGGCATATTCGCTGCCCGATATGTACATCGGGGAAGAGGGGACGGGATGGCTCGATCATTGGGCAATTACGCAAGGCAAGCCTCCGCAGGGTGCGCCCGTGTTTCCGCAGTGGGTGATTGACCGGGCGATGCCGCTGCGGCAGTCGCAACCGCAGCCGTAGGGCAGGTGAGGTTCAGGTGTCAGGGTGTCAGGTCTTGAATTGACGTCTGGATGGGCGACTTTCATGTCTGCGTAGCGGTCCGAAGATCCTGGGCCGCGGGACACACGAGGGCCTCTGTCCCGACGTGCTGCAGCTTCTCTGTGTGGTATGTTCAATCTTCTGTAGCAGTCCTTGAGTTTCCTTCTGTGAGGCTTGCGGAATGATTCGGTCGTATCAGGGGATGGCCCCGATCGTGCCGGCTTCGTGTTATGTCGATCCTTCGGCGCAGATCATCGGGGACGTGGTGCTGGGGGAACACGCCAGCGTGTGGATGAACGCGGTGGTTCGCGGGGATGTGCACGCCATTCGGATCGGAGCGCACTCGAATGTTCAGGATTGCTCGGTATTGCATGGCATGAAGGAACTGTACGGGGTGACTCTCGGTGAGTATGTGACGGTCGGACATTCGGTCACGCTGCATGGATGCGTGATTGAAGATCGCAGCTTGATTGGGATGGGGTCGATTATTTTGAATGGCGCGCGGATCGGGACGGGATCGATTATCGCGGCGGGGACGCTGATTCCGGAAAAGACGGTGGTCGAGCCCGGGTCATTGTGGATGGGGTCTCCGGGGAAGTTTCGACGGAAGCTGGAGGCGGCGGATGAGGAGACGATCCTGCGGTATGCTCGAAATTATCTCGGGTACAAGGAGACGTATTTGAAAGAGCGGGGGGGCAGTTAGCACTTAGCATTTGGCATTTGGCAGTTGGTCGGGTGACAGCGGCGGCCGGCGAAGAAAAATTTCTCCTTGCTTCGCTGCGCTCGCGTTTCGGAATGACAAGATTCTCAGGAGACGTGCGGGAGTTGGGGTGCGGTCTGCGAGGTGCATAGGTCCCTCGCATCGCTCAGGATGACAACGGGATGATCAAGGCTGTTCGGGGAACGCGAGATTTGCTGCCGCCGGAGACGGGAGTGTGGAACTTCGTCGAGGCGAAGGTGCGCGAGGTGTTTCGCGCGTACAACTTTCAGGAGATTCGGACACCGGTCTTTGAGGCGACGGAACTTTTTGCGCGTGGTGTGGGGGAAGAGACCGACATCGTCGCGAAGGAAATGTATACGTGGGAGGATCGAGGACGAGCGCAGTCCGACCACGGGCAGTCGCTCACGCTGCGTCCCGAGAACACAGCGGGAGTGGTGCGAGCTTACATCGAGCACAAGCTGTGGGAGTGCGGGCTCAGCAAGTTCTATTACATTGGGCCGCAATTTCGGCGGGAGCGTCCACAGAAAGGGCGGTACCGGCAGTTTTATCAGATCGGCGCGGAGGTGATTGGGCCGTCTTCGGCGGGGAGTGAGTCTCCGGCGCGGGACGCGGAGATTCTCGAGATGCTGGCGACGTTGCTCGACCGCTTGGGAATCAAGGGCTGGACGCTGGAGTTGAATTCTGTCGGCTGCGCCGCGGACCGGGCGCGATTCAACGCGGCCCTGAAAGAGGCGCTGGCGCCGGTCGCTCCGAAGATGTGCGCCGATTGTCAGCGCCGGGCGGTGACGAATCCGCTGCGGGTGTTTGACTGCAAGGTGCCAGAGGATCAGCCGATCATCGCCTCGTTGCCGCGCATCAGCCAGTTTCTGGATGAAGGGTGCCGCGAACACTTTGAAGAGGTGCAGGCGATTTTGAAGAATGTGGGCGTGCCCTTCGCGCTGAACGATCGCCTGGTGCGCGGACTCGACTACTACACGCGCACGGCGTTTGAGTTCACGCACGGCGCGCTGGGGGCGCAAAACGCAATTCTGGGTGGCGGCCGCTATGACGGGCTGTCGGAGGCGTTGGGCGGGCCGGCAGCGCCGGGGATCGGGTTTGCGATTGGCGAGGATCGGCTGGTGATGTCGCTGGCAGAGTCGGCGGCTGCATTGGCACGACGTCCGGATGTCTATATCGCGCCTCTTGGCGCGGGGATGAACCGGGAAGCCGGGCGCTTGGCGCGGGAGCTGCGGCAGCACGACCTGGTGGTGGAGTTGGGCGATGAAAGTTTCCGGCTGAAAAAATCGTTTGAGGCAGCGGAGAAGCTGAGGGCGAGGTACGTGGCGATTGTTGGGGAGAATGAAGTGAAGGCCGACACCATTGCGCTGAAGAATCAGGAGACCGGGGAGCAGGTTTCGGTGGCGCGGGGGGAACTGGCGGGCCGATTGACGAGCAGTGTCTGACCGCGAAGAAGAGCTTCTAACCGCGGAGGACGCAAAGCAAAGCCGCAGAGATCGCAGAGAGAACCTTCAAATCACAAACAGCGGAGGGCGTCGAGCAAGAGCTATTCGTGGCTCAGAGCGGCGACTGGCTGTTTGGTCTTGGGCGTTGGTGGCGCCACCTCGCGGAGCATGTAAGCGTTTGCCAGATACTGCTGAACCATGCGCTGAGTATTGAAAAAAGATCCGTTCATGGCAATGGCCGAGCGCATGACTTCGGTGTAGCGGTTCGGAGTGCCGTAGAACATGGGCAGAATCTGGCGTTCCAGCTTGTCGTAGAGGGTGGAGACTTCGGACGCCGGGTCTTCCACGATTTCGGTGTTCCCGATCGCCCAGCCGGTGATCCCTTCGATCCAACCTTCGGCCCACCAGCCGTCCACGACGCTGAAGCTGGGAACTCCGTTCAGCGCGGCTTTCATGCCACTGGTGCCGCTGGCTTCCTGTGGACGCATGGGTGTGTTGAGCCAGATGTCGACTCCACTGGTGATAAGGCGGCCCCAGGTCATGTCGTAGTTCTCGACATACACTGTGCGAATGACGCTGGAAAGGGACTGGGCACCCTCGAACACTTCGCGAATGATTTTCTTGCCGCCTTCGTCGCGCGGGTGAGCTTTGCCGGCGTAGACGATCTGGATGGGGCCAACGTCGCGCGCGATGCGCTTAAGGCGCTCCCGATCCTGAAAGAGCAGGTTGGCACGTTTATAGGTAGAGGCGCGACGCGCGAAGCCCATGGTGAATACTTTGGGGTCGAGATCGACTCCGGTGCGCTGGTGGATTTCGTGAAATAGCGCCGCCTTTGCCTTGGCGTGAGCGGCGCGAATGTCGACGAGCGGGATGCTTATTGCGTAGCGAAGGTAGTTGTTATCGGTGCGCCAGCCCGGGATGTACTGGTCGAAGAGTTCGCAGAATGCGGGCGAAGTCCAGGTGCGGGCGTGAACACCGTTGGTGATGGCGCTGATAGCATAAGTCGGAAACATGCCGCGCGAGACTTCGCCGTGGCGCATGGCGACTCCGTTAACGTAACCGGAGAAGCGCAGGGCGAGGTAGGTCATGTTAAGCGCGTCGCCGTGCAGTGCTTGGGTCTGCTCGAGGAGCGACATGTTGTCGTCGCCGAGAAGTTGTTTGACGAGAGGCTTGGAAAACTGGTCGTGGCCGGCGGGGACAGGGGTGTGCGTGGTGAAGATACACATGCGGCGGATGCCGTCGATGTCAAGTTGCTTGACGCGGCCTGCGAAACTCTGGTCGAGGCGCCGTTCCAGTAGGCCGAGCGCGAGCAGAGCCGAGTGGCCTTCGTTCATGTGATAGGCCTGGATGCGGTCATGGCCCATCTTGCGCAGCAGGGCGAAACCGCCGAGTCCCAGAATGATTTCCTGGCAGAGGCGATAGCGGTCGTCACCGCCGTAGAGGGAGTCGGTCAGCTGGCGGTCGGCTTCGGAGTTTTCCGGGACATTGGTGTCGAGCAGATAGACCGGGACGGTATCGCCGTCGACGCCGGCGATGTCGTACTGCCAAGCGCGGATGTGGACGGTGCGCTGCTCGATTTCAACCAAGACGCGGCTTTCAACCTGCTTGAGGATACGCTCCGGATCCCACTGCTGGGCTTCTTCCGTCTGGTTCCCCGCGGGGTCGAGGTGCTGCCGGAAATATCCCTTGCGATAAAGCAGGGTGACGGCGACGAGGGGCGCACCCAGGTCGGCGGCAGAACGGAGCGTGTCGCCAGCCAGCATCCCCAGACCGCCGCTATAGGTGGGCATGTTGGGATCAAGGGCGATCTCCATGGAAAAGTAGGCGATAGTGGGAATTTTAGGGCGTGGTTTCATGAATAAAGATCAAATCGTTCGATCGAGCACGCGCAGTCACGATTCAGAGCTCTTCCTTAAACTTCGACAGCCGCGAGGGGAAGGTCTTCGGCGTCTTAGGGCGAGGCTCGTGGGAGCGATCGATGCCAAACCTCATTATAGACGAGCGGTGTTTGAGGGCCGCGCACGGAGGTAGCGCCTGACCGTAGGAGCTAAATCGCGGCGGGTAGGACTGGCGCGGGCGCTGTCGAAGCTCGGCTATTGCTCCCGGGCCGCGGGGTTTCAGTTGGCGCGGGCGGGACGAGTGCGCGTGAATGGCGTCGTGCGCCGCGATCCAGAATCCCCGGTGCATTTGGGGAAAGATCGAATTGAGGTCGAGGGACGCGCGGTCGAAGCCGCAACCTTCGTCTACCTGATGATGAACAAGCCGCGAGGCGTGGTGACTACAGCATCGGACGAGAAGGGTCGGGAGACAGTGTATGCATTTCTCCCGGACGACTTGCCGTGGGTGGCTCCGGTGGGGCGGCTGGACAAAGCGAGTGAAGGGTTGCTGCTGTTGACGAATGATTCGGAGTGGGCGGGCAAGGTGACTGCGCCGGAAACGCATCTGGATAAGACTTACCACGTCCAAGTTAGAGAAGTGGCAGGCGCGGAGTTGGTGGAGGCGATGATGCGCGGGGTCAATACGGAGGGCGGAATCCTACGCGTGAAGCGGGCGGGGATTCTGCGCGGCGGGGAAAGGAACACGTGGCTCGAGATTGTGCTCGATGAAGGGAAGAACCGGCAGATTCGTCGTGTTTCGGAAGGGCTTGGAATCGAGCTGCTGCGTCTGGTCCGGGTGGCGATTGGACCGCTGAAACTGGGAAAGTTGCAAAATGGAGAAGTGCGGCGCTTGATGCCCGAAGAGAAAGAGGCGCTCGACCGAAAAATGGAAGAGCGGACGGCGGGCGAAATCGTCCGACCCGGTCGACTCTGAGAGTCGCAGCCAGGAATCTTGGCCCTCCCAGAGTCGACTGGATCGGCTGGCGGTTGCGTTCGATGTCAATCGGCTACTTCTTTTCCTGTTTGTCCTCGGCCTTCTTGGGTGCGGCGGAGCCGGCCGATTTGGGTTTCCAGAAATCGGGATCGGCTTTCACCCACTCATCGGATGTGTAACTCATTTTCGGGTTGAACGCGAACAGGTTGGTTTGACTGGACTCAACGGCTGCGGCTTCCAGTTCACTGAGTTTCTTCAGACCTTCCTCGCCCATAGCCGCCTCGAACTGTTTGTCCTGTGCCCACTCCTTGTCAATCCCAGACGCTGATTTCAGGGGTGTGAAGACGAGGTATTCGGATCCCATCTGGCCGTAGACAGCTTCGTAGGTAGCCCAGTGAACATCGGAGATTTTCTCGTAAGCTGCCATAACCAGTTTTACGAGATCGTCCCACTCCTTGTGGCGTCCGGAGCGAATGTGGAAGACCGAAATCTCGAAGTAGCGCATGTGAGGAATGTCAACCGCGGAGCGCAAGCTGTACTCCTCGGTGTACCTAAATGCGCCCATATCGATGTCGCTGAGCAGGTCGCCATCGGCCATGGCGGCTCGGTCGAGCGCGGCGGACAGAGCGGAGTTCTTCTCGGTGGCCTGGACATCTTTTTCCCAGGCTTCAAAAGAATCGTACCCCGTAAGAAAAAGCGAACGCGGCCGGCCGGACAAGGAATCGAGAGCGAGGTAGTGGGTAGGCCACTTGGCGCGGCTCATCGCCTGGACGAACGCAGTCTCCGATTTCTCGTGGATCGAGCCTGATCGGCCCGGTTTGACGAACTCGCGCGTGATGGTAAGCACTTTGGGGGGTGGCGTGGTTGCGTCGGACTTGTCTTGCGCTGCGAGCATAGTCAGCCAAGCGTATATAAGGAATAGCCCCAACAGGAACCCTGTGACTCTTTTCATGGGCAGTGGTCTCCTTTGGTCACTGATTTTTTAGGTGCGGATGCTGTGGGCCGGATCTCAAGGCGCGGAGGGAACTGAAGAGAGCGCGTCTTGAGGTCGCGCGGAGGCTATCGCGGCGCTGACTGGAAGTCAAGCGCAGGGGGGAGAACGGTCCTCACTCATTCATATCGTCCCGCGAGGTAAGTTCTAAGTTGCGGCCGGGGCTCGGTTACGAGGCGCTACTGGCGGCGGTGGGGATGGAGGTACAGGTGTATCGCCGGAGCGAGACGCCAGAAGTTCCGGAAGAATCCCGCTATTTTCCGGAATCAGGGTGATGCGAGCCTTGCTGTCGAGGATCTTCTGGATTTCGAGAATTTCAAAAACGGCGGCTTGCACATCTGGGTCAGAGGCAACTTTGTTCAGGGCATCCCCCACGATGCGTGGACGCATTGCGGCCGCTTTGGCGAATTCCACAGCGGCCTGACGCTCGGCGGTGCTGGTGATGATGCTGACCTGGTTGGCGCCGTCCTGCTTGATGGACGATGTGACCTGGCGGAGGCGATTCACCACCTTCTCTTCGATCTGTTTGATCATCTGGGCGTCACGAAAATGAACCTTGCGGATGTAGACCGAGCCCAGCTTGTATCCCCACTCGTGCGATTGCGGAGAAACCTCGGCGCGGACAGTCTGGCTCATGGCGTGTCGGTTCTGCAGCATGTCGGCAAGCTTCAAGTTGCTCAGGCAACGCACCGTGGAATTGCTGACGTTGGCGGCGAGCGATCCGCGCGGGTCGGCATTCTTGAAAAGGAAAGCTACCGGGTCGCTGATGAACATCTCGTACCAGATGCCGATGCCCATGGGCGCGCCTTCTTCGGAGTTGACCGGCTGGCTCCGAAGGTATTGTTGATCGATACGCATGTCGAGGACGTAGAGACGTCCGAGCCAGCGGACGATGGGGGCCTTCAGGCCGAGCTTGAAGAGCAGAATGTGCAGGCCGGGCTCGTCGATGACCGCGACTACTTTGCCGAACAGGACGTAGACGTAACAGGTGCGCTCTTCGACGATCGCGTAGAAGCCGAAGAAACGCAGCAGCCAGAAAATCACCGGTACCAGGACGAAGCAGGCGAGAAACGTAGCGGCGGCGGCGATCAGTAGATTCATCGCTTGGACTCCAGGACCACCTGCTGGGCATTGCCGAAGAGGCCGAGGCGGACGTTGCGGACGTAGGCGCGCAAGGCCCCTTCGCCAGTACCCTTCAATTCCGACAACTGGCTGGCCAGAGAAATGAGTGGCTGGACCTCGGCCTGGGCCTTGAGGGTTTCAATCTCGGCGGCGCGCTTGGACTGCTCGATGCGCTGGTCGGCGGTGGCCTGGGCAAGACTGACGTCAGAGGAAACCATGTTGTGCGCGGTGTTGATGGCGGCCAGCGCGGACTCGACTTCGGGGGGCGGATCGATACCGGTGATCAGCGAGGCGTCAAGCACAATGCCGTAACGGGCGTCGGAGGAACTGCACTCGTGGTCCATGTGTTCGTTTAGGTCGCGCAGATTTTTGCGGAGGTCGTTGATGGAGATACCGCTGCCGCTGGGGTCTGTGGCACCGGCAGCGGCGGGCGCTTCGAAGGTGGCAATGCGCTCGCGCAGAACCGAGACGAAATAGCCCATCACATGCGCGATGGGCCGCTTGACGGCGAAGATATTGGCGTAAAGATTCCGCTCGGAGATGTGGTAGCGGATCTGGCCGGTCAGTCCGGTGTTGAGCTGGTCCTTGGTGACCGCTTCGACGATTGTGCCGGACTGATTGGCGGCGGGGAAGTCGGGATCGAAGGCCATGTTGACGGTCTGGGTGGCAACCGAGACCTTGTAGATCTGTTGCCATGGCCACTTGAAATAGGGACCGCCGGGCAGGATGACGCGCACCTGGGGATACTGGTAGCGCTGTTTTTCCTCGGCGTCGAGGGAATCGGAGATGGGATCGGTGAGGGTGGTGGCTCCGGGAATACGGTCGGCGCGTCCGAAGTTGGTTTTGACGGCACGCTCGTTCTGGTCGACCGTGTAGAAGCCGCCGGCGAGGTAACGCAACAGAAACCAGGCCACGAAGCCG
This sequence comes from uncultured Acidobacteriaceae bacterium, assembly GCA_964641665.1. Lineage (GTDB taxonomy): Bacteria > Acidobacteriota > Terriglobia > Terriglobales > Acidobacteriaceae > Gp1-AA133. Next base: position 451 of record CAZXKO010000101.1, on the reverse strand, counting down.
AGGAAGATTCCGACGGGGATGTTTGGGTCCATCGAGGTTGCTCCTCAGGGGCAACCATACACGATGGGTTGGGGAGGACTTCGAAATTCGTGTGGAGCGGCGTTGAAAGAGGAGATTCCCCCCGAGGGGCAGGGGAGCGGCCAATGTGTGATGGGGATTTTACGTTAGTCATCGCGAATCCTGCCCCTGAGTTTAGCGACGGAACCAGTATCCTTCCGTAGCACTGCTCGTCACGTGCTGAATAAGCACAAATCGAATGGTTGCTTCCCCCGCAGGAGCACGTCATGGTTGACCGTTCTAGCGTAATGGCGATGTTTGAGCGCCGGGATAAACCGGCATGAAGTAGAGGATGCGAGAGCCTGTGCAGCGATGCTAGCTGATATTCCAGTGGGTGAAAGTCCCATCGGTGGAAGCGCTCAGTTACCACCGTAGTTATACCCGACGACGAGAA
>CAZXKO010000100.1:0-52036 GCA_964641665.1 uncultured Acidobacteriaceae bacterium | reverse complement strand
GGGCCCCCGCGCGGGGTGGGGTCCTGAGCATACCAACAAAGCGTCATGAGATATCTTGGTACCGGGTTCTCATGAAAAGGACACTCATCATTGCCGTCTTTGGCATCACCTCATTTATTCTTGGCGCAATATCGATGTATCTGCTCAAGAGAGAACGGCAAATTGCGTGGATCTCCGTGATCTCGGATGGCGGGGGCATCGCCATGGAGTCGACTGCGCTGAACGGTGATATTCCGTGGCCGAAAACCACCAAGCCGTCAGGACGAGTTAAGTTTCTTAACCGCGACAAGGGCGAGCAATTGGGCTACGTTCTCAAGCTGCCGATTGGACCCAATCCCACAGCCGCGCTTCCCGAAGTAGTTGACGCCTGTTTACAACATCTAGGCTGTCGCACAGAATATCGCAAGCGAACTTGTGATGCCTTCCGACTCAAAACCAATATTCCAGCGACTGGGTTACGCGACCCTCATCCTTGCGTTTTTCTTGCTGCTTCTCTTCTTGGCGAATCTGAGATCGCGGCGTTACTACCACGGTCCTGACTACAGTTTTCTCTTCTGGTTGTTCGCATGGGCTTTGGCGGCGGGTGTCGGTCTCTTGCTTCTCCGAAAATGGGGCGTGGTCTTGGTATATATGCCCGACAAATTCCCTGCGCCGTCGTAAGTGGGATTCGCGCTTATTATAAGACGGTGGGGAAGGGCGCTGGAGGAAAGGGTGGGGGAGGGCCGACGACATTGGTACCCTGTTCGACGACTCCGTAAGTGCCTTTGAGGGTCGCCTCCGAGCAATGACGTGCCCAACCCGTGTCCCATGGAGTGTCCCCACTCTCCTTATTTATCGACCACGGTGATGGTCGGAGTGGTGTTCGTGTTGTTGATAAAGATCAGCTTGTTTCCTGAAATAACTATCGCCGTGGTCCCGCTGCCCACGTTTCCAGTCCCGTTCGTCGAAATGGAGACGGTGAGGTTCAGAGCCTGGTTCTGCACCAAGCCTGTCGAGCTCGATTGGTCGGAGGCACCAGTAACGTTGCCACTCCCGTTGGCAGACATGACCCCAGTCTCCAGGGTGACTGTGGTTGCTGAAGGATTTTCGGTGCCGAAAGTATAGGCGCCGGAGAACGATGCGTCACTAAAGGGTCCCGTGGCTTGCGGCTCAAGAAGCCCGAACGTCACATCAGGGTCGGTTCCCAAAAGGAATCCCTGGTTCAGGCCGTTGAGATACAGCACCGGTGGCGTGGTCTCCCCGGAAGTCGTCACCCGGCCATTCGATGCCACCTGATAGCTAAGCACGGGGCTGCTCGCGGTAAACGTGCCGGCGCTGTTTAGGTTTTCGTTGACGGTAATGTTGCCGCTTCCATTGGCACTGGCAGCCGCGATATCCACAATCGGTCCGCTGCTCGATTGCGCGGTTGCGCGGAGCACGGACGCGCCATTCAGAGACGACTGGGAAAATGTCGTCCCCGAGGAGATGCCGATGGCTTCGCCGTCCGCAAAGAGATTCATGACGAAGGCGTCACCGCTGTTGATCATGTAGAAAATAAAAACATCTACATTCGCGATTGAGAGCGGCAGTGTCAGCGTTAGCGTTCCCCGGCCGTTGGCATCGCAGCACGTGAAAGTTCCTTCCGGATTAGTCGAAGAGTTTGTAACCGTTCCGGCATCGTTGACGTCGACAGAACCCGAAGGGAGGACCGAGATACCGTCTGCCACGAAGGTCCCTGCAACGGCAAGACGCCCGTTCGTGCTCTGCATGTCGCTGCCGACCAGGCCCACGACATAGGTACCCTTGAATTGGCCAGCGGCAAACGAGGTCGCATCCTGCAGCCGCATCGTTCCGGCAGCACGCGTTCCGGTGCCAGTGGTGTCGTCAAATTCGATGATGTGTCCCGCAGCAGCGATGTTGCTGGCGTTGATGGAGCCGAGGGCAAATCGGAACCCTAACGTGGGCCCGTTTACGGTAACCAGGACCAGGCAGCCCCGATGGTCCGGTCCTACGGCATACCCACTCGCCGAAGGGTCGATGCTTAGGGCGGCTCCGGAAATGCTGGCGCGCTGGATATCTACCTCGCCTCCGGTGAGCTTGCCGGTGCCATCGCCTGTCATGCTACCCGCAAGTCCATTCAACAGGAATGCATACTTGCCGTTTAGCAGCGATTCGCTACCTGAGCCTGCCCCGCAGGCCAAAACGCCACTCGAGGTCTTCAGGCTAACTCTAGCGCTGGCGGATGCGGTCGGATCCTCGACGGACGTCGCAGAAACCGTCACCAACGGGAAAGCAGGAGCGGTTGCAGGTGGAGTATATGTGGCGGGCACACCGTTCGCCGTTTTCGCAGGGCTGATCGTACCGCAACCAGGCGAGCAAGCCGCGCCATTCTGAGTCAGGGTCCAGGTTACACCACTGTTGGTTCCATCGTTCGTTACTGTGGGCAAAAACTGTTGCGTGGCGGTCAGTGCTACGCTGGCCGAAGCCGGCGACAGGGCGACCGTGATGGGCAGGAGCGTGATCGACGCTCGGCTAAGAGCCGCGCTGTTTGTCACTGAGGCCGCCTGTAGAAATACGCCGGCGAATCCGAAAACTCTTGCGAAGTGAGAGGGAGCCGTGTAAGTCGTCGGCGCACCGTTCGCGGTGGTGGCGGGCGAAACCGTGCCACATGTACTGCAGGAAGTAAGAGTAACGGGACCACAAGTGAAATGACAGAAGCGATGACCTACGAGGATGGTCCAGGTTACCCCGCCGTTGTTTGGATCGCCGCTGACTGCCGCTGTGAATGGTTGTGTTCCACCAGATTGCACGGAGGCGGACTGCGGAGAAATCGAAACCGTGATTCCGGGAATCGTGATGATGGCTGAGCCCGTCGCTGCTGCATTCGTCTGGGACGCGGCCGTAAGCGTTACCGTTAAGTTTCCGGCTGGAGGCGCAGTTGGAGCTGTGTAGTTCGTTGCCACACCGTTGGGTGTCATTGTGGGTGAAACGCTACCGCAGGGCGCCCGGGAACACGCCACACTCCAGGTGACGCCTTGTTTCGCAGGGTCGCCGGAGACCGTCGCAGAGAATGGTGCATTTGCGCCTACCGCCACCGTGGCTGTGCCGGGCATTACCGAAACTGTGATTCCAAGAACTGTCACATTTGCTGTGCCGTTTACTGCCGAGTCCGTCGCGGAAGATGCCGTGATTGTCACCACCATGTTTCCGGCCGGTGGCGTCGTCGGAGCGGTGTAGGTTGTATTGGCCCCAGCCGGTGTGGTGGCGGGTGAGACGGTGCCGCAAGGCGGCGCGGAACAGGAGACGCTCCAGTTAACTCCCTGGTTGGCTCCGTCGTTGGTGACCGTCGACCCGAAGGTCGCTGTCCCGCCTGGTTGCAGTTGCTGTGTACCCGAGGTTTCCGAAACAGATACTGTTAACGACGGGACGGTGATCGTAGCCAAGGCTGACTTCGTTGGATCACTGACTGAAGTTGCGACGAGGCTGACCGTCAACTGGCTGGTCGCCGTGGCGGGCGGCGTGTACGTAGTGGGAATGCCGGTCATGGTGGACGTGGGCGAAACCGCTCCACAGGCGGGCGCGGGACAAGTGACGGTCCAGCTAACCACGGTGTTGGACCCGCCGTTAGTAACTGTCGCGGTGAATTGCACCGTCGCGCCTACATCTACCGTCGCCGTGAGTTTTGATAGCGAGACGCTGATGGGTGGGTTCGAGCCGCAATTGCTCGCCGCGATAGCCACAAGAACGATCGTTGCCAGAAGCGAACCACGATTCGGTGAGTCCATCAGCGCCTTCCTCGGCCACTAGTCGACCAAATAGAGTAAATAGAATCTGAAAGCACGGGCACCCAGCGGAAAATCTAATGCAGGCTGGTGCAAGACCCGCACATTCGGATGGTGCGTTTGAGCCCCAACCGTTACAGATAAAAAACCTTCCCGTTGGCCCAGGCCAAACATCGACGAGCAGGGCAAGCTACACAGCTTTGGCTACCTGCATCGCGCAACGGAAATACACACGCAGCAGCTTCCATAAACACCTCCTTATTAAGGAGACCTATAAAAATTCGAGGAGGGGAAAATCCCAAGGTGACAGACGCCGGGGGGAACCGGTGCCCCGCACTTTTAACTAGCACGACTTTTCGTGTCAATGATCGCGATGGGACGCGGACGTGACATCTTTGTGACCCGGCGGAATTGCTTTGGTTTCAGTAGGTTCTGTGAGGGTAGTATTCTCTTCCGCAGGGCGAGGTGCTACACTCCCCCGACGGTCGGTCCGTGTGGGGGCGTGCCCGATGGCAGTGCCAACCGAATCCAGGCGATTCGTTCGCTTCGGCAGGTTTGAGCTAGACCTGCGCACCGCCGAACTCCAGACCAATGGCACCCGCATCCATCTTCAGGAAAAACCCTTCCAGATTCTCGTCGCCCTGCTGGAGCAACCGGGCGAGATGGTCACGCGGGAGGAACTCACGAGGCGGCTTTGGCCGGCGGGCACGTTCGTCGATTTCGACCTGAGCCTGAACAAAGCGGTCAACCGCTTGCGCGAGGTACTGCAAGACTCAGCCGAACAGCCCCGCTACATCGAAACCTTGCCGCGCAAAGGCTACCGATTCATCGGCCCCCTGGGGGTTGCCGCAGTAGCCATTCCCTCGGAATCGCACCAGGCATCTTTTCCGACTCACCCCGAAACCTCGAGCAAACGCTGGCCATTTTCCGCCAAGGCACTGACCGCGGTTGGCGTATTCTCATTGGCGCTCCTCGGATTCGTCCTCGCGAAGCGAGTCTCCCCGCGCCAGAGTTCTGTTCCCCACCACATTGGATCTCTTGCCGTTCTGCCCCTGGAAAATCTGTCGGGCGATCCCTCGCAGGAATATATCGCCGATGGCATGACCGATCAGTTGATCACCGACCTGGGAAAGCTCCCTTCCTTACGCGTGATCTCGCGAACCTCGGTGATGCAATACAAAAACGTTCACAAACCCCTGCCGCAGATTGCGAGCGAACTGAAAGTGGACGCGGTCGTGGAAGGCACAGCGTCGCGATCCGCCTCTCAAGTACGAATCACAGCTCAGCTCATTGAAGCCGCCACCGACCGGCATTTGTGGGCGCAAAGCTATGAGGGCGACGTGCGAGACGTGCTGGGACTGCAGAGCCAGGTCGCGCGCGCCATCGCGGATGAAATCCGCGTCAACCTGACGCCACAACAGCAAGCCTCCCTGAAGACCGGCAAGGTGGTGGATCCGGAAGCTTACGAAGACTATCTCAAGGGCCGCTACTTCTGGAACAAACGAACCGAAGCTGGCCTGGACAAAAGCCTCGAGTACTTTCAGCGAGCCATCCGAAAAGATCCCGACTACGCCTTGGCTTACGCTGGACTGGCCGACTCCTACACGATGTTAGCCGCGGGGGAGTACGCTGTCCTTTCTCCCGCGGAGGCTGTGCCCAAAGCCAAAGCGGCCGCCGAGAAGGCACTCCAACTCGACAATGCGCTCGCAGAGGCTCACTCAACGCTGGGATATTTGAAATGGAGTTTCGACTGGGATTGGCAACGCGCCGAGAGTGAATACCAGCAAGCCATCGCGCTCAATCCAAGTTATGCCACCGCGCACCACTGGTACTCCATTTACCTTGTGGAGGTGGGACATTTTGATGAAGCAGTCGCCGAAATCCGAAAGGCCGAAGCCCTTGACCCTCTTTCGCTTATTATCAACGCCGACAACGGGTGGATTTTGTACAACGCTCGCCGATATGACGAGGCGGTCCAGGAGGTATCCAGAGCGCTCGAACTCGATCCGACCTTCGCCTCCGCGCACTGGACTCTGGGCTTGGCATATGGGGGGAAGGGCATGTCAAGGAAGGCCATTGCGGAATTTCAAAAGGCGGTTGAACTCTCCGGCGGCGGGACGGTATCGCTGGCGGCCTTGGGGAGAGAGTACGCGGCACAGGGCGAGCGCCAGAAGGCACTGGCGATCTTACAGCGGTTGAACGAGCAATCGAAGTATCGTTATGTACTGCCCGACGGCCCCGCTTACATCTACACAGCACTGGGTGATCACGATCGGGCTCTGGAGTTGCTCGCACAAGCCTACTCCCAGCACACCGATGCTATGACCTTGCTTAAGGTAGAACCCCGCTTTGATGCCCTGCGCTCGGACCCTCGGTTCATGGAATTGCTCCGTCGTCTCAGTTTCCCCCCGTGAGCGGCAGAGTTCAGTTTGTACGTTCGTGTGGCAAATCCGCGTTATCCGCCTGTCGAAATTCCGGCGAGGGTTGCCAGCGTCTGCCAATGCCGCGGATGCGGGCGCCGTCGGCCCGCACGGATGTCGGCAGCATACGACTCAGAGACGCCCAGGGCCGCGGACAGGGTGGAAATACTGACCGAAGAGAGGCGAGGCCGGATCTCCTGCACGTAGATTGCTTCGGCAGGCCAAGCCGGTCCTGGTTTGGCGCGCCAAGCTCGTTTCGCGGCCTCATGCCGCCTTTGCGTCTCGGAGTGGCTGCAGTTGTTTCTTGCGGCACGGAACGGGTTGGCGTCCCCTGGGTGCCTGACCTGAACAGCAGCCCCGGGGGATCGGTTGGTGACTGGTCAAAGTGTCCGAGTGGACAAAGGGTCCAGAGCCGTGATGGTACTGACCGCTTCGCTGAACGAGTCGCACAAAGCTCTCGCCTTCGCCGGCGACGCACTCGAGGCGGCGGCGCCCTTTGTCGATACCGAACTGGTAAGGCGGCCGCAGCAGGATCTGACGTGGCTGGACTGCGCGGGACTTCGGCAAATTCGAGAGGCGTCGGCTCTCTGGCCATTTTCACCAAGATGCCGCGCTTCGCAGTTGTAACCTCGATGCCAAGCCATCCAGCGGCGGGCGTGTCGACTGTACGATAACTGTACGATGGCTCTGGGAATCGTGGTTTTTTTGGTTTTCTCGGTGTTTTAGAATCTGTAAGTTACACAAATAAAAGCGGTTATGGAGCTCGACTCCCGCCGCCTCCACCAATCCCGAGAGTGGGACTCTGATCCGCGCTCCCCCTGCGTGTCCTTCTCTTCCCACGCGACGCAGGAATCCGAGAGTTGGGATCTACAAATCGCCTTCCACGTCTAGGGAGCCGGTTGGGCCGTATCCGCAACGACGCGTTGCGCGAACCCGACCTTCACCGTCTTGATCTCGTACGGCTTGCTGTGAATGGTCACTTTGCCGTCATTGATGGAAAGGTCCTTGAACGGCTTTTCCATCAGGTCGGTATCAGCGGCCGAGCGGGCACTCGAGGGTACCTGCAGCACGACGTCGGTTTCCTTGCCCGCCCATTCATAGAAACGCAACACAAGGGAGTCGTCGTCTTCGGCTTTCTTCACCGCCGTCAGAACCACGTTCTCGGGCTGAATCTGGACGAATGAATTCACGGCAGGCAACGCTCCCTGGTGCTTTTCGACTGGCAACGGGAATAGACGATAGTTCAGTTCGAAACCGCGCCGGACAGTTTGTGCCTCGCGCCAGCCACCCCCGTGCGGATAGAGCGAGTAGGTGAAGTCATGCTCGCCTTCATCGGCATGGGGATCAGGCCACTCGGGCGAGCGCAGCAAGGAGAGGCGCAGGACATTGCCCTTGGCGTCATATCCGTACTTGCTGTCGTTGAGCAGACTGAAGCCGTGTTTGTCGTCTGAGATGTCGGCCCACTGCAGGGCGGGCACTTCGAACTGTCCTTGCTCGGCTGGGGTGTTGCGGGTGGTGGGTCGTTGCACGGTGCCGTAGGGGATTTCGTAAGTGGCCTTGGCATTGTGGGCGCTGAGAGGGAAGGCAACCTTGAGCAATATGTGTTTTTCGTGCCAGCTGGCGTGCATCTTCACGTCGATGCGCGGAACGCTGTCATACATGGTGATGTCCTGGATGAAGGTGGAATTCTGGAAGTGCTTCTTCACGCGGATGACAGAACGGAGCGGGGTGTGCTCAAGCAGTTGCACCTCATCCGCTTTGTCCAGGTCCCAATGCTTCTTTTCAAAGTCGGCATCGATGTTCCACGCGTCCCATTCTTTGGGCTTGTCGTAGAAGGCCTGGAGGAGATTCCCGCAAACTGAGTTGGTGGGTCCGCCGGTGTCAGTCTCGGCTGGAGCCAGCGTTTCGGTTTGACTCTGCTTGTTGAACAGGCTGGTGATGCAGCCAGATTGCGCGTCGACTTTGAGACGGACAAACTCGTTCTCCAGAGTGTCGGCCGTGGCCTTGACGCCGGACTGATCAGGGATGGCCCCGGTCGCGGTTCGAACGAAGTACGTGCCATACCCCATGGCCGGGACGTCGGCGAGTAACAGGAAGCGCGCACGGTGGGTTGCGGAATCGATCGAGAGAAGTTCTGCGCGGGCCTGTTTGCCCTTGGCATCGACGACTTGAATCTGGCGGGTTGGACCCGGCAGTTGCGCTTCGGCCTCGATCATTTCCGTGCGCGGCCAGGAGAGCGAGTTGAAGATCAGAACCGGCACGCCTTCGCCTTCGGTATTCACGCGCGCGGCAACCTCGCCGAGCGAGCCGTCGATGATCTCGCGGCCTGAGCGCTGCACGTCTTCCAGATTGCGCTTGGCGTCGAGGTAGTTTACGGCAATCCCGGATCCAGGCATGATGTCGTGGAAATGATCGAAGAGCAGACGCTTCCAGTCACGCTCCATCTCGTCTTGCGGGTAGGGACGTCCGAAGAGAAACGCCAACGATGAGAATTTCTCGGCGTTAAGCAGAGTCTCTTCCGTGCGGCGGATGCGCTGTTTGGTGTGCGCCTGTGTGGTAAAGACCCCGCGGTGGTACTGGAAATAGAGTTCGTCTTTCCAGACGGGCACGGTCATGGTGGGAAGCTTCTTCTCTAAATCCTCGAAGAAAGCCGTGGCAGAACTGAACTGGAGGTTGGGAAAAACGGTGCCGGGTGCGCGAAGCCGGCCAGCGGAATCGAGCATGGTGCGCGTCGGTCCCCCACCGTGATCGCCCACGCCGTAGAGATGCATGGTTTCCGGTGTGTCGTGTAATTCCGGCCCATAAATCGCGGGCGCCCACACCGATAGGTCGTTGGCCAGCGTCTGGGCATCGATACCGCCCGCGTAATCGTGGGGGAAATAAGTAAGCAGGCGGCTGCCGTCGGGTGCTTCCCACCAGAACAGCTTGTAAGGGAACGTGGTGAACTCGTGGGCCCAGAGCAGTTTCTGGGTAACGAAGTAATCCATGCCGGATTTCTTGTAGATCTGGGGAAGCTGGGCGTTGTACCCAAAGGAGTCGGGGTTCCAGCCGATTTTGGTGTCGACGCCGAACTTGTCGCGGAAGTAACGCTTCCCTACCAAAATCTGGCGAGTCAACGACTCTCCGGCAGGCATGTTGAGGTCGGGTTCGACCCACATACCCCCCACGATCTCCCAGCGGCCTTCCTTCACCCGCTGTTCAATCTCTTGAAAGAGGTCAGGATACTTCTCCTCCATCCATTCATAAGCACGGGCCGAAGACATGGTGAACTTGAAGTCGGGATACTCGCGCATGAGGTCGAGCACGCTGCGGAAGGTGTTCCGCACCACCTCGACCGTTTCAGTCCACGGCCAAAGCCAGGCCATGTCGATATGCGAGTTGCCGACAGCGCGGATGGTGAACTGCTTCAGCCATGGATTCAGCAATTGCAGCTTCGTTTGAGCAGAGTGCAGGGAAGCATCGAAGCCAGCTTGATCGCGGTGATCAAGCGGCGAGAAGTCCACGGCTTTGACGGCCGCATCGAGTTGTTGCTGCCGCTCGATCCGACCGTCAGCGTAAGCCGCGATGATTGGCCGCGCCACCATGATCTCTTCTCGAAACAGTCCGGGACTGGGGCGATCGCGTGGAGGCTCGAAGAGCAAGCGAGCCCCGGAGATGCGCGTATCGACAGCGCCGGCATCGAGGCGAACGGCGATCTGAAATCTCTGGCCGGGCTGCGCGCTTTCGGTGAGCGGAATGGGCTGCTGGCTGCCTTCGTCGCCGTGATAGACCAAGCCTCCGTTGGAGAAAACGCTAACCATGATTGGGCCGTCGCTGTCGAAGGTAAGGTCGAGCTTCACGCTCGCGCCCTGGGTAGCGTAGCCGTTGAGCTTGGCTGGAATTTCGATCGAGCGGCGGAAAACGCGTGCCCCGGTATACCAATGCTCGTCGACCCTGATGGTTTGCCAACTTGAGTCGTCGAGCAGGCTGTCTTCGGGGTGAGCGACGTCGGCGTGAAAGCGCAAGTCGGGAATCGCTTGAATCGTGAAGGACTCAAGCCGATCCAGAACCGGTTTGTACGGGTCGGGAACTGTTTGGGCAGCCGCGCGGCCTAGGAAAACCGCTACGAGCACCAGGAGGAAGAGTGCATGTAGAAATAAGGGTCGCTTCATGGAAGGCACCTGCGGTGTCAGGAGAATGAAGTCATCGGAAACCTGTCATTAAAGCACCCCGCGGAGGAATTGAGGTAGCTTTAATCCGTCAGCCATTCGCGCGCGCTACCAGAAGAATGGCCAGTCCGTAAAAGACGAACATTAGGGCTAGGTACGCCTTGGCGCGAGCGCCCGACCCCTCAAATTCCTTCCAGGCGAGGATTCCCCACAACGCCGCGACCATGGGGGCCGACTGGCCGATGGCGTAGGAAATCGCTACTCCCGTGAAGCTGGCAGCGACCAAGTTGAAAACGGTACCGGTTCCCCAGATGAATCCTCCGAGAAGACCGAGCAGGTGTCCGGAAGCGGGGCCGGGGAAGAATCCCCCGAAACTTACCGGCTCGCCGACAAGCGGATGCTTCATGAAGTAGAGATTCCAGACAAAGCAAGAGAGGAAGGCACCGAGAGTCAGGAACACGGCGACACTGTAGGGTCCGAGCGCGTGCCCAGTCGTCATGGAGTGGGTAACAAACGGAGCCCAGAGACCCATCAGAACTCCGGAAACGATGCAGGTGATGACACTCTTTCTGGAGACCGTACGGCCGGCAGCGGAGAGGCTCCCGTACGCCTTGCCGTCGAGAATGACCGCGAGCAAAGCGCAGGCGACACCCGCCGCCAGCAAGAGCGGGCTTCCCTTGGGCTGAAGCGAGTAGCTCAGCACCACACCGACCACGAGCGCGATGCCGATTGCGATGGGAAATGCTACGGCGAGCCCGGCCATGTCAATCGCGGCAACCAGCAGGAGATTCGCGAGATTGAACCACGCTCCGCCGATCAAGGCATAGACGATGTTCGAGGTGTCGGCGCTGTGAACGTTGTTGAGGAAACTGGTGGCATCGTGCCCGGTGCTTCCCATGGTGAGGGCGAGGATCAGGGAGATGAGGAAGATGCCAAGCGCATAGTCCCAGTAGAACAGTTCGAAACGGTAATTCTTGACGCCTTTAAAAGTGTTAGCCCACGAACCCCAGCAAATGGCGGTGACAATCATCATGAACAGCGCAATGCCGAGACTCTGTGGTGTAAACATGATTGCTCCTCAAGGGCCAGCCCTCGTCGGTTCGCCGGACGATGGCGATGACGCTCCGCGGCGACTGCCCGGGCGCACTTGCCTTGAGAGGCTTGACGGTCACCTTCGTCCCCAAGGGATGCGCGCCGTAGCCTAGATGTCGGGACGGATCGTGTCAAGGCCGGAAGAACTCGGGAAATGCCGGTTATGCACCGACTGCCGTACAATGCTGGAGAATGGAACCGGAGCAGCGAAGCAATCTCGGCGTTACGCACGGTGTGCAGCAGGGAGGGAGCGCGTCCGCGCCACGGGCAGACGCCCCTATCGCTGTTCTGGCAGGACGTCCTCTCCTTTCCAATCGCGGCATCCCCCTGAATCTCGACTGGGTGCAGCAGGTACGCGTGAATACCAGCGCCGTGGAACGCCGAGCACAGACCCACGTCGCCCGACGCACGGTGAAGAAAGAGTGGCAGGCCGCCTGGCTGCTGCGTGCGATCACCTGCATGGACCTGACCACCCTTTCCGGGGACGACACGGACGAACGGGTCCGGCGACTTTGCGCAAAGGCACGGCAACCGTTGCAGCAGGAACTGGTGAAGCGGCTGGGGATCGAGGAGTTGGGAATCAAGGTGGCCGCGATCTGCGTCTACCACCGATTCGTAGAGACCGCGGTCCGTGCGCTCGAGGGCAGCGGGATTCACGTCGCTGCCGTGTCCACCGGGTTTCCGGCCGGGCTCTCGCCGCTGGAGCAGCGGGTGGCGGAGATTCGACGCTCTGTCGAAGCGGGCGCAAACGAGATCGACATCGTTATTACACGAGCGCTCGTATTCGGCGGACGCTGGCAGGAACTTTACGACGAAGTAGCCGCGTTCAAGCAGGCCTGCGGCGGGGTACATATGAAAGCGATCCTGGGAACGGGCGATCTGCTCACCTTCCGAAATGTGGCACGCGCCAGCTTCGTGGGCATGATGGCAGGCGCGGACTTCATCAAGACCTCTACCGGGAAAGAACCTACCAACGCCACACTGCCGGTGGGGTTTGTGATGGCGCGGGCGATCCGGGAATATGCGCAGGAGACTGGTATGGCGGTAGGGTTCAAGCCGGCGGGCGGAATTCGTACGGCGAAGCAATCCACGGAGTGGCTGGCGTTGATGAAAGAGGAGTTGGGCGTGTCCTGGATGAAGGCCGATCTGTTTCGTTTTGGCGCGAGTTCCCTGCTGAACGACATTGAGCGGCAACTGGAGCACTACGCCACCGGCCGGTACTCGGCAGACTACCGGCACCCGATCGCATAGGGGCAGGAAGGAATCGAGCCAAGTCGAATGAGCATCGCCGAGAAATTCCTCACCATGGAGTACGGCCCGGCGCCGGAGGACTCGAAGGACGCGCTGGTGTGGCTGGATGGCCACCAGAGGCGGTTCGGGCACTTCATCGACGGCGCCTGGCAGCAACCGGCGGAGGGCGGGTTCTTTGACACGATCGATCCCTCCACTGGGGAGAAGATCGCCGCAGTTGCCCAGGGGTCGGCGGCCGACATCGATGCGGCGGTGCAGGCCGCGCGCAAGGCCTTTCCGGCGTGGTTAGCGCGCGCTCCGCACGAACGCGCGCGGTTTCTCTACGCAATGGCTCGCGGGGTACAAAAACATTCGCGCCGGCTCGCGGTTCTGGAAACGATCGACAATGGCAAGCCGATCCGGGAGAGCCGCGATATCGACATACCGCTAGTGGCACGGCATTTTTACCATCACGCGGGATGGGCGCAACTGCTCGAGTCGGAGTTCCCCGGATACATCGCTTGCGGCGTGGTCGGGCAGATCATCCCGTGGAACTTCCCGCTTCTGATGCTGGCGTGGAAAATCGCGCCGGCGCTGGCCACGGGAAACACAGTTGTCCTGAAGCCCGCAGAGTTTACGCCCCTGACGGCGCTGGCGTTTGCCGATATCTGCCGGGAGATTGGTTTGCCGGCGGGCGTAGTGAATATCGTCACCGGCGATGGAAGTACGGGCGAAGCACTGGTGAAACATCCCGACGTCGACAAGATCGCCTTCACTGGATCGACCGAAGTGGGGCGAGCCATCCGGAGCGCGACTGCCCAGAGTCACAAACGACTTTCTTTGGAATTGGGCGGCAAGTCCCCGTTCATCATTTTCGAAGATGCGGATCTTGACGGCGCGGTCGAAGGCCTGGTGGACGGGATCTGGCTGAACCAGGGTCAAGTCTGTTGCGCGGGCTCTCGTCTGCTGATGCAGGAAAGCATCGCCGAAGCTCTGGTGGACAAAATTCGCGGGCGCATGAATTCGCTGCGGGTCGGTCCACCGTTGGATAAAGCCATCGACATCGGAGCGATTGTTGCGCCCGTGCAACTGGATCGGATCCGGCGACTGGTGGATCAGGGCGTGGCGGAGGGGGCAACGTGCTGGCAACCAAAGATCACGATGCCCTCCCGGGGACTGTACTTCCCTCCTACGTTGCTGAGCAATGTGCATCCGACGTCGATCGTCGCGCAGCAGGAGATCTTTGGTCCGGTGCTGGCGGCCATGACGTTTCGCACGCCTGCAGAGGCGGTGGAACTGGCGAACAATACGGCGTACGGCCTGGCGGGGTGTGTTTGGAGCGAGAGCATTAACGTGGCCCTGCAGGTCGCGGCCCAGATCAAGGCGGGCGTCATTTGGGTTAACTGCACCAACTTGTTCGACGCTGCCTGCGGTTTTGGAGGCTATCGCGAAAGCGGCTACGGACGAGAGGGAGGCCGCGAGGGATTGATCGAATACCTGGAGCCGACGTGGTTCAAGCAAGCTCCGCCGTTGGGCGGCGGGGAGGCCTTTCCAGTCGAATCCGCCGATGGGCAGGAAGCCCGCCCCACAATCGATCGCACGGTGAAACTCTACATTGGCGGCAAGCAAGCACGACCCGATTCCGGTTACAGCATGGAAGTGCACGGGGCGAAGGGCGAACTACTGGGCGAAGCGCCGCTGGGAAACCGGAAAGACATTCGTAACGCGGTCGAAGCCGCGCGCAAGGCCTCCGGTTGGGGAAAGATGACGGCGCACGGCCGCGCTCAGGTGCTCTACTACATGGCGGAAAACCTGTCGCTGCGGCGCGACGAGATTGCCCGGCGCTTGTCGGCGGTCCTCGGGGAGGAGCAAGCAAGCCGCGAAGTGAATCTGAGTATCGAGAGGATCTTTACCTATGCCGCTTGGACCGACAAGTTTGACGGAGCGGTGCACAGCCCGCCCTTCCGGACCATCTCAATCGCGATGAAGGAAGCCGTCGGCACGATCGGAATTGTTTGTCCCCATGATGCGCCGTTGCTGGGACTGCTTTCACTGACGTTACCGGTACTGGCTGTCGGCAATACAGCGGTCGTGATTCCGTCGGAGAGATATGCCCTGATCGTTGGAGATTTGTACCAGGTATTCGACACGAGCGATCTGCCCGATGGTGCGGTAAACATGGTGAGTGGATACACGTCGCAGCTTCTCAAGACCTTGGCAGAACACGACGACGTGGACGCGATCTGGTGCTTCGCAGACGGGGCAAGCGCGGCCGCGGCTAAGGCGTTCTCAGTGGGAAATCTGAAACAGGTCTTCACGAACGAAGGACGCGCGATCGACTGGTTCGACTCCCGGCAAGGAGAAGGCCGGTGGTTTCTGGAGCACGCGACCCAGGTAAAGAACATCTGGGTTCCCTACGGGGAATAGGCGGGGCAAATTGATGTGAACGCCGGGCTACTGCCAGAACAGCTCCGGCTGCTTCGGACTCAGTAGACTTCGTTTGACACACTCCTCTGCGCTGAATAGACTCGGCGTCCCCCCGTTTTCAATCGAAGGAGAGCATGGCCAAGCGCCCCCGAATCGCCGTGGTAGGCAGCGCCAACATTGACCTTACAACTTTTGCGGAGCGGTTCCCGAAACCCGGGGAAACGATCTTCGGACAAAAATTCGATCTGGGATTCGGTGGCAAAGGGGCCAACCAGGCGGTCGCCGCGCGCTTGTGCGGGGCCGATGTGTTCATGGTGGCACGAGTGGGCAATGACTTGTTTGGCCCGGCAACCATTGAGAACTTTAAGAAGCTTGGCATCGACACCACTCATGTAAGGCAGGTCGAGGGATTGTCCAGTGGAGTGGCGCCGATCTTCGTAGAACCGAATGGGCAAAACCGGATTCTGGTGGTGAAGGGCGCGAACGACGCCGTGCGACCCGCCGATGTGGACGCCGCGTCGGAAACGCTGAGAAGCGTTGACTGCATCGTGCTGCAATTCGAGATTCCGTTGGAGACGGTTTATTACACGGTTGGTTTTGCGGCGAAGCATGGGATTCGTTGCATTCTGAACCCCGCCCCTGGCCAAGCCGTCGCCAAGGGAGCGCTCTCGGGCCTCGACTACTTCGTACCCAACGAAAGTGAAGCAGAAACGATTACGGGAATGCCGGTCCGGAATGTCGGGGACGCGAAGCACTGCGCGGAAAAGCTTCTGGGAGGCGGGATCGGGCGAGTCATCATTACCCTGGGAGCAAACGGTTCACTGCTCTCCAGCCGTGACGGGAGCGAGCACCTGCCCGCCTTTGACGTTAAGGCCATCGACAGCACGGGCGCCGGGGACGCGTTTATCGGGAGCTTCGCTGTATTTCTCGGTGAGGGCTTGCCGGAAAGAGAAGCGGTGCAACGAGCAAACTTGTACGCAGGCCTTTCAACGACGGGCATCGGCACACAGAAGTCTTTCTACGACCGGGCGCGGTTCGAGGCGGAGTGGACGGAGCGCCGCGCATAGAGAGCGGGGTATTTGCGCCGCCACGCGATCATCTGAACAAATCGGATGCGTGCATCAGCGATTCTGATTCGAAGTTTTTGAATCGCAGGGGCCTATTCCTGAAACACGTGCTGCGCTCGGCATCGCCTGTAAAGCCTTGGGACAAAATGTCTTGACTTCGTATTGAGACTCCAGATATAAGGCCGCTCATTGGAGACCTCCGACTTCGAGTGGGGAGAGGGAGAGTCTCGTTCGTTTCTTGCTGAACCGCCGAAAGGGGTGTTTCGATGTCGCAGAGAAAGGCGCTGCTCGTCGTGCTGTCCTCGTGTCTCGCATTTTTCGTGTGTCCGGCTCTGTACGGCCAGGCCAATGGAAGTTTCTCGGGCACGGTCACGGATAAGACCGGATCCGTAGTTTCGGGCGCAGCGGTGCGGGTTACGTCGCAAGCGACGGGCCTTGTTCGCGAGACGAAGACCGACGAAACGGGTCACTACCTGATCCCGCTGCTGCCGGTGGCTGATTACACCATCCGCGTCGAGTACCAGGGATTTCAGGCGGCGGAACAGAAGGACGTGCGGCTGCAGCTTGACGAACATCGTGAACTGAATTTCACGCTCGCGCTGGCGTCGGTAACGTCGACGGTAGAGGTGAGCGCGACCGAGGTGGCGGTAGAGACCACCAACCCGACTCTGGGTCAGGTCATCACCGAACAGCAGGTGGCCCAGTTGCCTCTCAATGGACGCAACTTCGTGCAGTTGGCGACTCTAACACCCGGCACCACCACTGAAACGGCTCCCAGCTTCTTCAATCAAGGTACCGACAGCGAAGCCTCCGCGCGCGGATCGTATTCTCTTTCCGTGGGCGGGTCTCGGCCTCAGAGCACAGACTGGCTCCTCGACGATGTTGACAACAACGAGCTGACAGCCGGTGGGATCTCGATTCTGCCTTCGATTGACGCCATCCAGGAGTTCAAGGTTCTAACCTACAACTATTCGGCACAGTACGGCACTCGCGCGGGCCCGACGGTGCTGGTGACAACGAAGAGTGGCACCAATCAACTACACGGATCTCTGTTTGAGTTTTTTCGCAACACGAAGCTCGATGCGAAGAGCTATTTTGCGTCCACGAAAGAGCAGTTCAACCTGAACCAATACGGTGGTTCGCTCGGGGGGCCGATCGCGAAAAATAAGACTTTCTTCTTCGTCGACTATCAGGCCAAGAACCAGAGGCACGGGATTCCCTTTACTGGGCTGGTCCCGACGGCTGCTATGCAACAGGGCAACTTTAACAATGATCAGTTCGGAAATCCGCGAACAACTCCGCTGAAAAACCCTTATTCCCAAGGCCAACCCGGAGCGCCCACCGACTTCGCTTTTCAATGCGCCCCAGATGGTGTTACGCCTCTCGCGGTTAATGCAGGTAATGGAACGCAGGCCCAGGGAAAGGATTGCAGCGTGATTCCAACCGAACTGAGGGACGCGGCCGGGAAGCAGTTGATTGCTCTCTATCCAACCAGCACCACCAGCAACGTTGCCAACGGCTATAACTACACCAACGTGCCGGTACGCAAGCTGGACGAGAAGTCCTTTGATGGCCGGCTGGACCACAGTTTTTCGAGCAAAGACTCACTGTTTGCCCGATTCAGCTACGACCAAGCCAGTTCGTTCGTACCGGGCGGCTCGCCATCTTTTGCTGAGCAGACGGGTTTCGGAAGCACGCAGAATATCGACAATCATGCGCGGAATGCCGCGATCACGGAGAATCACATTTTTTCGGATCGCAACATTAACCAGTTTACCGTTGGCTATAACCGAATCTTCAACTATATCCATTCGTTTGCCAGCGGCACCTGCGAAGCGTCAAAACTCGGGATTCTAAATGCAAACCTCGATCCTGCTTGCGGAGGTCAAGGTGTACCTCAGGCTCCCGGAGTGTGTCTCAGCTGCGGGCTGTCCAACATTTCGCTGAATCAAGGGTACTGGGCGATCGGAGATCGCGGGTTCGCGCCCTTCGTAGGCGGCACGAACGTCTTCTCCGTCGCAGACTCCTTCGACATGATTCGGGGCAAGCACAACATCCGCGTTGGCATTGGAATCCGCGCACACCAGATGAACGTGATGACCAACTCCTTCCAGGATGGCAGTTTCACCGTCTCGAACCAGACTGGGGACGCGATGGCGGATCTGATGATGGGGCTGTACGTAAGCGCCTTCCACGATCAGACCTTCAAAGGTGCGACCACCGGGCGCCGCTGGAAGATGTACCGGCCTTACGTGCAGGACGATTGGCGGGTGACGTCGGACCTGACGCTGAATCTCGGCGTGGCGTGGGCTCTTGTTCCTCCTGTCACCGAGGCGCAGAACCGCCAGGCGAATTTTGATTTCAACAAGAGTTGCTCGCCATCTCCCGACTGCAACCAGCTAATTCCTGGCGTCAACTCGGATAGCCGGGCAGGCATTCAGTTCGACAAAACCGCGATAGAGCCGCGCATTGGTTTTGCCTGGAAGGTGCTGGGGAGACAGAACACCGCGCTACGGGGTGGTTACGCGATCTTCCACGATTCGTCCTGGAACCAGGGGGGGCAGGGATTGTGGGAGAGCCCGCCATTTTTCTTTGAATCGGGACAGTTCCCATTCCCAGGCGGCTGTGGCGCCCCGGCATTCCCCACAAATTCACAGACAGGCGCATTCACCGCCTGTGTCATCTCCGCAGGATTCCCTCTTGTGACCACACCCCAGCCAGTCAGTAACTTCGCGGGCACCGTCCAATCGCAGGACCTTAACTTCAAGCAAGGCATGGTGCAGCAGTACAACCTGAACCTCGAACAACAACTCCCGGCGAACGTCGTGTTGACGGTAGGTTATGCGGGGGCTCATAGCACGCGTATCTTGTTACAAGGACTGAACCAGAACATCGGATCCCCCTCCGCTTGCGATCCTAAGAGCACAACCTTCGACCCTAACTACAGACTCGGCTGCGCTGCGGGAGGAGGAGCACTTGTTCCACCATACCCATTCTTCTACGTCTCCAATATAGGGGACAGGGGATCCTCGCGATACGATTCGATGCAGATCAAAGCCGAGACCAAGAGCGCCAAGCACGGTCTCTACGCCCTGCTCGGATACACATGGTCGCACGCCTTTGACAATGGCCTGCCAGACGGTCTTGGTTCTAACGTGGGCGCCACGTATTGGCCTTTGCCGGTGCCCAGTCGCACGGACTGGGGACTGTCGCAGATCAACCTTAGTCAGCAGTTTACGGCCAGCGTGATTTACGACTTGCCTTTCGGCAAGGGCAAGGCGTACGGCGGGGGCTGGAGCGGACCGATGAATGCCGCCTTCGGCAATTGGCAGATCACCGTAATCGAAAAGGTAACCTCCGGTTTCCCGGTGTTCGTGTTCAACAGCGACAACCAGTCCGGCGTCAACTTCGAATATAACTTCCTCCCGGTGAACCGTCCGAACCAGGTTTGCGACCCGAAGAGCGGATCTCGAAGCATAAGCCACTGGTTCAACACCGGTTGCCTCACTCCGGCGCCAGTCGGAGAGCTTGGGACCGCCAGCAGGACACCGGTTTCCGGACCGGATTTTGTGAACACAGATTTTTCGTTGATCAAGCGATTCCTAGTGACCGAACGTGTGGGACTGGATTTCCGGGCCGAGATTTTCAATCTCTTCAACCACCCGCAGTTCGGATTGCCCGGCAATGACATGTCGCAGGCGTTTGGGGGTACGGCGAGTCCCTCGTTTGGCGTAATTAACACTACGGTGAACAACCCGCGACTGGTCCAGTTCGCGCTTAAGCTTACCTTCTGAGAGCCGGTCATAGCATTTCATCTTCGGGCAGATTGAGAGCCTCGGGAACCAGGGCTCGGCGGTCTGCCCCCATTTTTGTGATCGGGAATGTTCCTTCGATGATGAGATACTTCCGATTCTTCCTGGCAGTCACGGTGTTACTGGCAACTCCAGTTCTCTCCTCGGCCCAACCGCGCCGCAAGGTGATCATCAACCAGGACTGCTCCGGGCCCGCCGGCAGTAACCTGCAGACCCTTCTGGTGATGATCCAGTCGCCGGAGGTCGAAGTGCTGGGAATCACGGTGGTCACTGGGAACCAGTGGCGCGATGAGGAGGTGGCACATACTCTGCGCCTTCTCGAACTGATCGGCCGCACGGATATTCCGGTGGTGCCGGGCGCGGTGTTTCCCCTTATACACCGGCGCGAGGAAGCTCAGCTGTGGCAACAGCATTATGGGAAGTTGGCCTTCACGGGTGCCTGGGATGAACGCTGGTGGCACGAGCCGTTCGTCGTCCCTGCCCTTCCGGAGGGACAGCCTACCACCAGGCCGGGGGACGAGGATGCGGCTCATTTCCTGATCCGCATGGTGCACAAGTACCCGCACGAAGTAACGATCTACGAAGGCGGGCCGATGACCAACCTGGCGCTGGCGATTTCGATCGATCCGCACTTCCCGGAACTGGCCCGGGAACTGGTGTTTATGGGAGGCAGTTTGAGTCCGCAGAGTTCGGATCCGGAGTGGCTGAACAATCCGCGGCACGAGTTCAATTTCTGGTTTGATCCGGAGGCGGCGCACATCGTGCTAGGTGCGCCGTGGAAGAAGATCGTGTGCACACCCACGGATATTTCGGTAAAGACTCTGCTCACGCCTGAGATGGTCAAGCAGATCGACGCGAGCGGCACGGTCATCGGCCACTACATTGCGCGCTATTTCCAGGTGGGGGGAGGCGCCGACATCATGTGGGACGAGCTGGCAGCAGCGGCGTGGATCGATCCGAGCATCATCACGAAACGGGAAACCCGCTACATGAGCGTCGATCTCGACCGGGGGGCGGGGTACGGGAATACCCTGACCCGGGCGCCGGAAGACAAGCCGAGCCTTCCAGGACGGCTGGTTGAGATCCAGGTGGATTTAGATACCGAAAAATTCTATCGGATGTTTATTGGCCTGATGACTGCGCGTACGCCGCCGGCCCACTGACCGGTCTGGATCTACTGGGGTTGCGGGGCTGAAGGCCCGTCCCGCAGCGTGTAGACGAACTGCTGGATCTCGCGGCGTTCGCGCACAGACCGCTGGTCGCTTTCTCGAGAAATCCGTTCGTAAAGTTCCAGCTCCTTTTGGGCGCGAGGCAGGTCGCCGGCCTGCCGGTATGCCTGGGCCAGGCGGTAGTGAGCCTGGAGCAACTGGGGGCTGGCCTCCACCGCCTTCTGCAACGTGGAGACTGCTTTGGGCAGGTCATTCTGTTCCGCATAGAGGATTCCTAATTGCAGAAAGCCACCGCCCAGCTTCGGATCAATACGGACGGCCTTCTCCAGGAGGGACCTCACTTGGGCAACCACGTTCGTATCGCTTGAGCCCTGCCGACGATTCCAAAGGCTGACGGCGTAGTAGTAATTGGCCTGGGCATTCTCGGGCTGCAGGCTGGCAAAGCGCGCAAGCTTTTCGACCGACTGGGGTGACGGCGTCGAGTCCACGCTCTGAAACTTTCCTAGAAACAGGTACGGCGTGGGGTCGTCGGGGTTCAGGTCGGAAGCTTCGCCCAGACACTTTACCGCCTGTTCGTAGGAACCACGAGCGTACCATGCGACGCCAAGGCCTACGAGCATCCGCTCGGACTGCGGAAAGCGCCGACTGCCTTTGCCGAAGACTTCAAGGGCGGGTTCGACGGCGCTGTGTAGCAACAGGTCGGCGCCCCAATCAAAGAGATTCGTTTCGCTGGGGTCCAATTCTGCGGCACGCTGGTATTCCCGCACGGCTTCGACGGGGCTTCCCTGCTTCTCTTCGACATCAGCGAGCAGGTGATGGAGTTCGGCAGTATCGTGGCGAGCCAGCAGGACTTTCACGTCGGCGTGCGCGCGCTCCAGATCAGCGGAGTTTGCGCGGGCCAACGCTAGCTCATAGGCGTTCCCGTCGTCGCTCGGGCGTAGCCGGGAGGCCTGTTCCAGGTATGGCAATGCTTCGCGCGCGTGTCCGCTATCGACGAGCAGCGTCCCGAGGCGGTGATTCGCTTCGAAGTTTACAGGATCGCGTTCGACCTCAGCGCGCAAGAACTTCTCCGCCGGACCTGCCGCATCTTCGGATTGCCGGGAAATAGTCTGGCTCCGACCCAAGGAGGCGGTGTCCTGGGCAAGCATTTCGGTCGTGCGCACCACCACGTCAGAGCCATGGCCACCCAGGTTGGTGGTGTCGCCGACTCCGGCGATGGTGAAGTGTGGTTCGTCAAAGAATTCCGGCGCCTCGACGGACCGGGAAGAGGAGGGTTTGGAGAGCTTGAGATCGATACTTCTGGTCTGACTTGACGACAGGATTACGGAGTTGACGGTTGCTTCGCCGTATCCAGTCCCCTCTCCGCGAAGAATGTAGGTTCCGGCGAGGGGAACAACAAATCGGTAGTGACCCTCCGCGTCGGTACTCACCGTAAGGATTTGACCCGGATCCTTGGACTGCAAGTAGACCATGGCACCGGCGACCGGGTGATCGCCAGAATCTCGAACCGTTCCCTGCAGAATGACGGAAGGGTGTATGGCCGTCTGCGACTGTGCCGAAGCAGTCGTGGCGACGAGCGCAAGCACGGCCGCGATGCAGATCATAGGGTGAATCGATGCTGCCACGCGATGGATCGGCCGAAAGCAAATCATAGGGTCCACGAATCGTGCGGCGGAGAAATGAGAAGTGAATGTCTATCGCACAATTCTATTCGCGACTGCGTGGGCTCGCAATCAACGGGACCCCGGCGGCCATGCCCGAAATGGCGAATCCAAGCGACCCGCGTCATTGCGGCAATTGGTCCAGCGCTTTCCGTCCCTGGACGTTGTCAGGATGCTGTTGAAGCAGGGCCCGAAGCACCTTGCGTGCCTCGTCCGTCTGGCCCTCAATCGCATAAACTCGTGCCAGGTTGAGGTACGACTGGTCGAAGGCGGGAGCCACGCGGATACACTCTTTGAAGCTTGCCACGGCCTGATCTCTGCGCTGGGTGCGCAGGTAGAGGATTCCGAGGTTGTTGAGCGCCTCGGGGTAATCGGGACGAAACTTGAGCGCCCGTTGCAGGTACTCGTAGGCCCGGTTAACGTCGTTGAGCTGGGCGAAGGCCATTCCCAGACTGTAGTTCGCCTCAGGATCCTGAGGACCGACTGCTACAGCATGCTCCAACGTCTTGCGTGCGTCCTCCCATTGCTTTAACTGTCGATAGGCGTTGCCAAGGTTTTCCAGGGCGATTAAGTAGTCGGGACTCAACTGTAGAGCCTTCTCAAAGTGCTCGACAGCCTCCGCGGCATCGCCCTCTCTGGTGGCGAGGAGACCGAGGTTGTTCCATGCGCTGGGCAGAGTATCGGAATAGCTGGATCGCATTTTGACGACGCGTTCGAACGTTTCTCGCGCCTCGGCGCTTTTTTCCTGTTGCAGGTAAACACTTCCTAATCCATAGAGCGCTTCGGCACTCGAAGAGTCGTTATCGAGGGCTCTCTGGAAAAACACTTCTGCCTGATCGTAGTAACCGCGTTGAAAGAAGACGGAGCCGAGGGACAGGTAGTTGCGTTGAAAATCGAACGAGTCGGTCACGCCGGGAAAAGGCAGGGCTTTGGTGATCCGTTCAGCCGAGGTTTGGGGAATGCCGCGGAAATCCTTTTCGACGCGGTCCGGGTTGAGGGGTCCACGATACACCTTTGCAATCTCGCCCTTTTCGTTGAGCAGGAATGCAGTCGGAAGTTCGAGGTCGCGTTGACGGTCAAAAAGATACCGATAAAGAATGTTGTAGACGGCCGTAATGTCGTCGGACCCGCGAAGAATGCGAAATGAGAATTGACGTTCGCGGGCCATGGCCCGAAGACCTTCCTGGTTGACAGAATCGTCGCAGTTCAAAGTGATCAGTTGCAATCCCGCCGTGGCCCAAAGATTGTGGACTCGCTTCAGAGCGCTCAGATCTTCGATACAAGCTGGGGATTTTTGGGCCCACAGATGTAGAAGGGCGGGTTTGCCCTTCATCTCGGCCAGAGTGCGCGGTTGGCCCGTCAAGTCGGGCAGGGCAAAATCCGGGGCGGGGAGCGGAGCGAGCAGCCAGGCTTCGACGGTAGCCGGAAGGATTTCCATTTCCTCCTTGGTGTCGCGAGGCGGGGCACTCCATGACTCATGTGTCTTGAAAGGTTCGATTCTGCTCGGGTCTGCGCCCTCCTCCACCCAGACTCGATGGTTGATCGGCAAATCGCGCAAGTCCTGCACCAATCCGCTGGGCCAGCGGATTGTGGCCCGCACCGGGCCTTTGGACTCGCCCAGGCCAAACAACACCTGTTTGCTGTGCTGGGAAAGGAACCCTGAGCCCGCTTGAATCGCCCGAACCTGATGGCCCGAATCGGTTTCCAACACGATGGTCGCTCCGATCGCGTCACGATTACTCTTGGTGCCGCGGAGTCGAAAAGCGATCGAAGGGCCAAGGTCTTTCACAACATTCTTTAGAAGGCGCACCTGTGGAGCGTTGCGGTTCTTCACGAACACTTCCAGGCGCCCATCATGATCGAAGTCAGCGAGGGCGAACGCCCTGCCGTCCTCCACGAAGTCCAGTCCGAGGGCGCCGGCAACCGGCGAGAAGGTTCCATTCCGGTTGTTCGCGTAGAAAACGTTGCGCTCGTAACCGCTCCAGGTACCGTCGGCGCGAATAACTTCGTTGATGGCATTCCATCCCTGTTCGTAATCGTGAGATGGCCTTGCGTCCTGGGGAGAATTAGCCACAACTTGCCGCCAGAAGAAACTGTTGAGGTCTTCCCGCTCCGGGCCGGAGACCATGCCGTTGGCGACATAAAGATCCTGGAAGCCATCGTGGTCAAAGTCCCAGGCATCGCTCGACCACGACCAGCGGCCTATCCCGACGCCAGTGGACTCGGTCGTTTCTTGAAACGAGCCGTTACCTGCGTTGCGGAATAGCGAGTTCCCCATCGCGTGTCTGCGATAGAGCGCGCGGATCTCTTCAGATGCGTTTCGCTGGAAAACATCCTGCGTCGATACGCGCAGACCGGCCGCGGTCCACATGTCGGCCACATAGAGGTCCGGAGCACTGTCGTTGTCGTAATCGAACCAGCAAACACTCATCCCTGCTCCAGTGTCTTCTACACCCGCTTGGGGCGCGACATCGATGAACGTACCGTCGCCATTGTTGCGGTAGAGGTTCTTGCGGCCAAAGTCGTTTACCACGTAGAGGTCGGGCCAGCCGTCGCAATTGAAGTCACTCCAGCCACAGCAAAAGCTGAAGCGGTCGTTTTTCTGATTGAGGCCACACTCCGTGGTCGCGTCGCGAAAGGTTCCGTCACGCTGATTCCGCATCATGAAGTTGGGAGGACCGTTGCGGGCGTCATAGTAGGGGGTTGGGTACCGGTATTGGTCTGTCCCCTGATAGTAGGAGTAAAGGCAAAAGTAGATATCCAACCAGCCGTCACGATCGTAGTCGGCGACCGCCGCTCCTGTGAACGTGCCCTGCGGCGAGTTCGCGAAATGAAATGCATTGAGCTTTTGCCGGAACTTTCCGCCGCCTTGGTTGAGAAACAACAGGGGCCCGTTGACCCGAACGACAATCAAGTCCTGAAGGCCGTCGTTGTCAAAGTCGGCGAACAACGCGCACGCGGAGTTTTCAAGTACTCCGACGCCGGACGATTCTGTGATGTCTTCAAACGTTCCATCGCCCCGGTTGCGATAGAGCCGATTGGGAAGTCCGGCAGGTTGGCAAACGTAAATGTCGTCGAAGCCGTCATCGTCGATGTCCCCCACGGAGACACCGTTGTGGCCGTAGACGTCGATTCCGCAGGCGCCATCGAGAATGGTTCGCCAATAGTCGGTTCCCCGGAGGAGTTGCGCAGAATAGGACGGATTGACTCCAAGCGCCTGGGCGGTGGTATCCACGAAAACGGGGCTGAGCGTACGGGCCCGTGTTTCATCCAACCAGCGCCAGTTCCGGACGCGAAATTCTCCTGCCGGCGTGCCCTCCCATTCAAGTTGCCAAAATCCAATGCGCTGCTCTCGGTAGAAATCCCGGCCCGTGCCCACCATTTCGTAGAAAACGCGAGTCCGTAGCCGGATTGGGACATGAGAAGAAGAGGAACCCGCGTCCACGCTCGTTACTTGAAAATCCGCAGACAAAAAGCTCGAAAACGAATCCAGCGCGGATTGAAACTCTCGGAGGAAGGTGTCACGTTCCAAAGAGGTGGAAGGTTGGAACGTGTGTTGAACTACTTCTACTACGGGGCCGGATCGCACCAGCCGTACGTTGGCCGTCCGAAGTGAAGTTGCCGAGAACCCTTCAGCTAGGAATCTGTCGAACGAGTACGCATCGAGCCGGGATCGCAGCAGGCTGGATTTCCATTCCGCCAGAACAGATGCGATCTGGTCGACGTGCTTCTCGCTGATGAATTCGTCGGCAGCCGCGTGCGTCTTAAGGAGAACGGCGTCAAGAGGACGCTGGGCTCGATAGTGAGGGTGGAGGTGAAACTCGCTGTCTACACCGAGTGTGCCCGCAGAGGATGCGGGTTGGACGAATGGGAAGCCCAGGCCACGCAGTTTGGTTGGGAGCAGGGCTGCGGAAGCCCCTTGCCAGCACCGTTTGAGAAACTCGCGCCGGCGAAGACCAGTGGAGTGACTCTTCTTCTCTCGACGACTCAGAGCAGTATCTCCCGGCAGGGTAGGCGTTGAATCCAAGGCTTACCCGGCAGAGGCACTAGTAGTTCCTCACGCCCGGGATATTCAACTTGATCCGGTACAAGCTAGTGCTGGCTGTGATGTAAAGCGTCTTGCCATCCTTATCGCCCCACGCGATGTTGCTGACGACCTCCGGAATCTTGATCGTTCCCAGATGCTTGCCCTCCGGCGAAATAATCCAGACTCCACCAGGCCCGGAACCATAAAGGTTCCCTTTCGTGTCGACCCGGATGCCATCGGGCCCGCCGGGCGAGTGATCGGACGATGGATCAAGAAAAAGCGCGCCGTCGGTCACCGATCCATCCGGTTGCACACGATAGCGCAGCCACACTTTCTTGCCGGAGTCGGCGATGTAGAGGAATTTCTCGTCGGGAGAAAAGGCGATACCATTCGGCCTGGGAAGGTCCTTGATCACTAACTGCAGTTTCCCGCGGTCGGGTGGTGCACCCGGTTTCTGCTGACGTGCGCCAGGAATCCGGTAAACTCCATTCAATTGCAGCTCTTTCTTCGGGTCGCTGTCACCCTGTGTCGCCAGGCCGTAAGGAGGATCGGTGAAATAGAGGGAACCGTCGGACTTGTACACGAGGTCGTTGGGACTATTGAGCTTCTTGCCCTGATAGCTATCCGCCAGAACCGTCATCTGCGCCTTTGGGTCGACGGACTCGAAGCGCCAAACAGTACGTCCGGCGTGTCCCGCAACTGTTACGCGGCCGTCGGGGTCGAGTGTCATCCCGTTGGAGCCCGGTTCAGGACCACCGAACGGATCCGAACCTTTATATCCGCTGGGATGAAGGAAGACGCTTGCGCCCTTGCCGGGAATCCATCGGACAATATTGTTCGCGGGAATCTCCGCGAAGAGCAGACTGTCTTCGCGCGTCCAGACCGGGCCCTCGGTCCATTTATCAAAACCACCGGCCACCCGCTCGGCAACTGTCTTTGGTGCCACTATCTGATCGAGCGAAGGGTCGAGCTTCTGAACATCCTGCGCTGCCGCAGGAATAACCAGCGCTGTGAGCACGAGGAACACAAGGCAGTGGGACACGATCGTCATGCGCGGCATTGTACGCCAAAACTGGCGCAACCCTGACAATTTGTCGGGTCTCGCATGCTGCCAATGAAGTGTGGGGGCCGACAACTATAATGATGGCCCGCGGCGCGATATGAGGAACAAGCAAACTCGGAGACGAGATGAGTTCATCCTGGGAGTCCTGCTACTTATCCTGGCCTGGAGACTTCCAGCGGTGGGCCAAGAAAGCCCCACGCTGAAACAGAACGACACCCTGGAAGCGCATCTGGGCAAGGGTTACGAAGCCCTGAAGGGCGACAACTACGATCTCGCGGTCAGCGAATTTAAAGCTGCGTTGGCTCTTGACCCCACCATCGCCCTGCGGGCCCGATTTCCCATGGCAGTCGCGTTGTTTGAATCTCGCAAATTCCAGGAAGCCCGCCATGAATTTGAGTCAGTAGAGAGTGATGTTGGAGACCATCCCAACATTTCCTACTACCTGGGCAGGCTTGATCTCGAAGAGGGCAACTTCAACGGGGCAGTCCAGAATTTGAGGAGAGCGGCCGCCAAGCCTCCCTTTCCCGACACGGCGTACTACCTCGGGTTCGCCTACTTCAAGAAGGGCAATTTAGAAGCAGCGGAGAAATGGTTGGGCGAGGCCGGCAAGTTGAATCCGGAAGACTCTCGCGTCCAGTATCAGTTGGGCGTGGTGTATCGCAAGGAGGGGCGCGAGGAAGACGCGCGCAAGGCCATGGCTCGGTCGAAGGAATTGCGCCGCAGTGAGGACGATGAGAGCAAACTCAAAATGGAGTGCTCTCAAAAACTGGACCAAGGCCCTCGGGAAGAGGCTCGTGCCGTCTGCGAACAGCTCTCGGATCCCAACGACGCGAAGAAACTGACGGCGCTGGGCACGATCTACGGCCAGCACGGCGACCTGGAAGACGCTTTGATGCCCTTGCGCCGCGCTGCGGAACTTGAACCGCAGTCGCCCCAGATGCAGTACAACCTCGCGTTCACCTACTACCAACTCAATCAGTTTGAAGCGGCGCGGGCGCCGCTCGCCAGCGCCCTCAAGCGCTGGCCGGACCTGTTTCCTCTCAACTCCCTCTACGGAGCCGTCCTGTTGAAGCTGCGAGAGGACGTTCGGGGATATCAGGCACTACGACACGCACACCAACTCAATCCGGACGATTCGTCAACCGCGGGTTTGTTGTACATGACAGCCCTCGGGCTCGCCGCGAAGAGCAGAGATGCGAAGAAGTATCCCGAGGCGCTCCGGTATTTGGAAGAAGCAGCGAAGCTCCGCCCCGAAGAAGCGGAGCCCCATCGCCGCCTGGCCGAAGTTTACGGCCTGGCTGATCGCCATACAGAAGCCTCGGCCGAAGAACAAGAAGCCGCGCGCCTAGCGAAAGGCTCGGAACGCTAGCCTTTTTCGAGGACGGGCGCCAACATCCCTGCCCTCACCCCTCCACTTCGATGCACCCGATTCGAAGAAACAGTTCAGCAATGGGCGCATCAGGTTTACAATCAGGCGCGCAATTCTGGACTTTCGTTTTGGGGTCTGCTCTTTTCGACATTTATGAGGAAACAAGAAGTCGCTGGCAAGCAACGGGAACGCCTGCTGCGCTCGGCGCGGGCAGCGATGAAGAAAGCTTACGCGCCTTACTCCAAATTCCGAGTGGGCTCCGCCCTACTGACCACGAGTGGCAAAGTCTTCTCCGGCTGCAACGTGGAAAACGCATCCTATGGCATGACAAACTGCGCGGAGCGGACGGCAATCTTCTCGGCAGTCGCGCAACTGGGTCCCAAGCTGGAGATCCGCGCGATTGCAGTGGCCAACGACCATGGCGTGCCCTGCTCCCCATGCGGCGCGTGCCGGCAGGTGATTTATGAATTTGGGCCCGACGCGACCGTGTTTTATCAGGGGGCGAAGGGCGAGAAGCACTCGCACATCACGGAACTCTTGCCCGAAGGATTCCGCCTGAAATGAGTGCAACTTTCACGACGGTCACGCCGATCCGAGCGATTGACGTAATCCGCAAGAAACGGGACGGGGCGGAGTTGTCGCGCGCGGAGATTGAAGCCCTGGTGGGGGGCTATACCCGAGGAGAGATCCCAGACTACCAGGCGTCGGCCTGGCTCATGGCGACGCTGCTGAAGGGGATGACCCGGGCCGAAACCGCAGCGCTCACCGATACGATGCTTCGCTCGGGAGAGGTGCTGGATTTCTCCGACCTGCCTTCTCGTAAAGTCGACAAGCATTCCACTGGCGGCGTGGGGGACAAGACTTCTCTGGTTTTGGCTCCGGTGGCTGCTGCGGGCGGGCTGACCGTCCCGATGATCAGCGGACGAGGCCTTGGTCACACGGGCGGAACGCTGGACAAGCTGGAATCGATTCCTGGCTTCAACGTGAACTTGCCGGTGTCCCGATTCAGAAGGGTCCTAGAGACTTGCGGCTGCTCGATGATCGGCCAGACTGCCGAGATCGCGCCCGCGGACCGGAAGCTGTACGCCCTGCGCGACGTAACTGGCACGGTCGAAAGTCCATTCCTGATCTGCGCGTCCATCATGAGTAAGAAGCTGGCAGAGGGGATCGACGGCCTGGTGCTCGACGTCAAGACGGGTTCGGGCGCATTCATGAAGAAGGAAGAGGACGCCGCCTATCTCGCACAGTTGATGGTCGAGACCGGAGAGCGCATGGGAAAGAAAATAGCCGCCTTGCTCACCGACATGGATCAACCGCTGGGATGTTACGTCGGCAATGCGCTCGAGGTTCTGGAAGTGCTCGACGTGCTGCGCGGCCAGGGTCCAGAGGACTTACGGGAGCTTTGCCATGAGCTGGCTGGATGGATGTTCCTCCTCGGAGATCGCGCGGCGACGGTAGAGGCCGGGAAGCAGTTGTCGAAAGAACTGATCGATTCGGGCAAAGCGTTGGAGAGGTTTCGCGAGATGGTCGAACTGCAGGACGGCGATACTCGCGTGATTGACGATTCGGAACGTCTGCCTCAGGCGCAGCACAAAGCAGACGTGCTCTGCCCAAGGCGCGGGTACGTAACCGCGATTCAGTGTGAGCAAGCCGGAACTGCGTGCGTCATTCTGGGCGGGGGCCGGGAGCGGAAAGAAGATTCGGTCGACCCGGCAGTCGGATTCGTCTTGCATAAGAAAGTCGGGGACCCGGTTTCTGAAGGCGAGCCCCTGTGCACGGTGCACGACAATTCCGAGACTCGCGGGGCGCGGGCCAGAACTCTGCTGCAGGAAAGCTACCAGATCGGGGATGCGCCTCCGGCGCGCCGGCGACCCCTGGTTCATCGCGTAATTACTAAATCCGGGGAGAAACACTGAATGGAACGCTTCACCGGAATTCTCGGGCTTCTGACCATGTTGGGCCTGGCATATGCCTTCTCCACGAACCGGAAGGCAATTCGCCTGAAGACCGTCGCATGGGGACTCGGGCTGCAGATCGCGTTCGCGATCTTCGTGCTGAAGGTGGATGCAGGGCGACGCCTCTTCCAGGCGGCCGGGGCTGCCGTAAACCGGCTTCTCGCTTATTCGTTCGAAGGATCGAAGTTCGTGTTTGGCGAACTGGGGAAGCAAGGTTCGTCGCTGGGCTTTTATTTCGCTTTCCAGGTGTTGCCGACAATCATCTTCATCGCAGCGTTTTTCGCAGTTCTTTACCACTTCGGAGTCATGCAGTTCATCATCAAGCAAGTCGCCAAGCTGATGACCCGTGTCATGGGTGCGAGCGGCGCTGAATCGCTGAATGTGGCGGCCAGCATCTTTATGGGGCAGACGGAAGCGCCCTTAACGATCCGACCGTTCCTGGCAGACCTCACCCAGTCGGAACTGATGACGGTGATGACGAGCGGCATGGCGCATGTTTCCGGCGGAATCATGGCGGCGTACATCGCGTTTGGCATCGATCCTAAGCACCTGCTCAGCGCTGTGATCATGACCGCGCCCGGCACTCTCCTCATGGCTAAGATGCTGGTGCCCGAAACTGAGCAGCCAAAAACCGCCGGGCGAGTGGTGATGAGCGAGGAGGAAATTGCTGCGGAAAAGAGTGAAAACTTGCTAGGCGCTGTGGCGCGGGGCACCACCGACGGGCTACACCTGTCCTTGAACATAGCTGCCATGCTCATTTCGTTTCTGGCACTCATTGCGCTCACCAACGGCATTCTGGGAGCGATTCACAACGGGTTGCTGCACGTCGGAGCGGGCTGGTTTCCGTCGAGCCTCGAACAGATATTCGGGGTCTTGTTCGCGCCGATCGCGTGGCTGATCGGTATCCCGTGGCATGATTGCCCGATCATTGGGAATCTGCTGGGAACGCGAATGGTGCTCAATGAACTCGTAGCATTCTCGCTGCTGGGGCCACAGCGCGGTGTACTCGATCCGCGTTCATTTACGATTGCCACTTTCGCGCTATGCGGGTTCGCGAACCTCAGTTCCATCGGAATCCAGATTGGTGGGATCGGAGCGCTCGCACCCAACCGCAAGGGCGACCTGGCACGCTTCGGCGTCCGCGCTATGCTCGCGGGTACCATGGCGAATCTGATGTCCGCCTCGATCGCCGGCATGCTTTACTGATCGCAATGGGAGTGTGCGAAGACTGTAGAAGCCCAGCTACCCAGATCTTCGATGTCAAGACCGGCCTTGCCCCTCCCGCCGTGCCCGCGTATGATGCACCCGATTATGACCTCCAAGACTTCTGCCCTTAAGTCCGGACTGCGCCAGAAGGCGCAGCTCATGTCTGCCTCCGAGATTGAACGCACCCTGGTGCGACTAGCGCACGAGATCGCCGAGAAAAACGGAGGCGTCGAAGGGCTTGGACTGGTCGGCATTCGCCGACGCGGAGTGCCCATGGCGGAGCGACTAGGCAAATTCATCGAGCGTGTGGAACGGGCCTCAGTTCCGGTGGGCACTCTGGATATCACGTTCTACCGCGACGATCTGTCCACGTTGGGGCCCAAACCGGTGGTCCAGAAATCCGAGATCGGCTTCGATGTCGAGGGCAAAAGCATCATCCTGGTCGATGACGTCCTGTTTACTGGACGCACGATCCGTGCTGCGCTGGACGCGCTCTTCTCGCACGGGCGTCCGCGACGGGTTCAACTCTGCGTGCTGATTGATCGCGGCCATCGCGAACTTCCTATCGAGGCGAGCTTCGTCGGTCGATTGGTACAGACGACCATGAGTGAGGTGATCGAGGTCAAGTTCACCGAAGTCGACAACGCGGAGAAGGTTCTACTGATGGAAAAGTAGGACAGCACCTTGCTCCGAAATCTGTCGGTAGCCGCAGCTACAGCCCCTTTCTTTCCAACATTCGCGGAACCAAGAAATCTTTGCATCACCGATGAAGTCACCATAAGCTCATTCGCATGAAATCCAACCTTCTCGGGTCTGGAAGTCTCGCCTTAGTCATTTTTCTCAGTGTTGCAGCCTTG
The DNA here is from genome assembly GCA_964641665.1 of uncultured Acidobacteriaceae bacterium. Lineage (GTDB taxonomy): Bacteria > Acidobacteriota > Terriglobia > Terriglobales > Acidobacteriaceae > Gp1-AA133. The sequence goes on along the minus strand of CAZXKO010000100.1, from coordinate 18,772 downwards.
TCGCAGGAAAATTCCGTGCCGGCAAAACAGCGCGTCGATCTGCTGGTTACGGGCGGGCTCCTTGTGACCATGGACGGGGGCAGGGTCATTTACGACGACGGCAGCGTCGCCGTGAAGGGCGACACGATCGTGGCAGTCGGTCCAAGCGCTACGATCAACGCCGAATTCACGGGTTTGGTGAAAATCGACGCCCGCGGCAAGCTGGTCATGCCCGGATTCATCAACGGACATACCCACGTGCCCATGACTCTGTTTCGCGGTTTGCACGACGATGTGACACTTGATGACTGGTTGCGAAAATACATTTTCCCGGCGGAGGCAAAGAACGTCACTGAGGATTTTGTGCGCTGGGGGACGCGACTGGCCGCGGCCGAGCAGATTCGCTCCGGCGTCACGACCTTCGCGGATATGTACTACTTCGAAGATGCGGTCGCGGAAGAAACAAAAGCGGCGGGCATGAGAGGTGTGTTAGGAGAAACCTGGATCGACTTCCCTGCTCCCGACAACAAGAACGAAACCGAGATGCTTCGATATACGGATACGTTCCTGAAGAAGTGGAATGGTGATTCCCTGATTCATGCAGCGGTGGCGCCGCATTCCATCTATACGTGTTCGCAAAAAACTCTGCAGGATGCTGCCGGGCTCGCTCGGAAATATCACGCTCCCATTCTGATCCACGTGGCGGAGATGAAAAAGGAATGGGATGACAGCGAGAAGCAGAATGGCCTGTCCCCAGTGCAGTTCCTGGATAAGATCGGCATACTGGGGCCGGAAGTGGTAGCGGCACATTGCATTTTCGTGGACGATGCGGACCGGAAGACGCTTACGCAGCGCCAGGTCGGGTGCGTGCATAACCCTTCGAGCAACATGATGCTCGCGAGCGGCGTTTCGCGCGTTCCCGAGATGCGCGCTGCCGGGATTGCGGTTGGACTGGGGACCGATGGTCCGGCGGGGAGCAATAACGATCTCGACCTGATGGAGGAAATCGACCTGGCGGCTAAGCTGGCAAAGATCACCAAGATGGATCCGCTGGCTCTGAACGCGAAGGCCGTAGTAGAGATGGCGACGATCGAAGGCGCCAGAGCTCTTCACATGGAGAAAGAAATCGGTTCCCTGGAATCGGGGAAGAAGGCCGACCTGATTGTGATCGGCCTCGACCGACCCAATGCCGTGCCCATGTACGAAGTCTATGCTCAACTCGCCTACGCCCTGAAGGGCAACGACATAGAGACCGTCGTGATCGGCGGCCGCGTGGTGATGCGCGATCACCAATTGCTAACTGTCAAAGAAGACGAAGTCGTTCCGAAAGCGCGCGAATATGGAAAGAGGATTGCGGCATCCCTCGGCCTTCAATGAGCAGCAAGAACAATCACTTTCCAGAACGAAGTTTCCAGAGTATTTGCCGCAGCATGCCGACCCAGACTTCCGCGTCCTGGGCGTCTAATCTCAGGCGACGGACGAGGCGGCGCACCTTCGTGTCCGTTAAGGTGGCGGATTCGGGATGGAAGTAGCCGCTGGTCCGGAGAGCCTCCAGAAGGACGGACGTTAGGCGCTCGGCTTCGTCCGCGGAAGCAAGTTGCAGTTTCGCGGGTTCAGGGAAAGAGCGGCTGTCTCGCGCAAGCTCGTACAGGCACACTGCCACTGCCTGCCCAAGGTTCATTGATGGATGATCTTCCCGGGTAGGTATGTGCAGGAGCCAGTGGCAGTGGCTGAGCGCCTCGTTGGAGAGACCCACCTTTTCAGAACCGAACAAAAGGGCGACCCGGCTGGATCGAAACTCCTTATGGATCAGGCGAGCCCCCTGCTTCAGCGGGCGGAGGGAATGACGTACCTCGCGGCTTCGGACCGCCGTGGTTCCGACCACCAGACTGCAATCCGATACGGCTGCAGCGACTTCCTTGTACTCCTCGGCGCGGGCGAGCAGTTCCGAGGCACCGATGGCCGACCGCGCCTCCCGGAAAGCAACTTCGTAGGGGTTCACGACCCGCAGGCGGAGGAATCCGAAGTTGCTCATGGCGCGAGCCGCGGCTCCCAAGTTGAGCGGATTGCGCGTGGCGACCAGGACGACACGCAGGTTGTCGAATTCTGCGGGATCAGGCAAGACCGTTTATTTTACGCTGACGTGTGGTAAGGTGACGCCGTCGGCGTGGGTGGCAGAAGCAGGTTTTGCAGCACTTCTCAAGTTCGGTATGAACGAACCGATCAGCGAGGCATCGTCTCAATCAGGCATATCGGCTGCTGACTCGTTAGCAAGGTCTCGGCCCGCGGGCACGTTTGAGGCTCGCTCGCCCCAAGCAGCGCGGCTAGCGCGAATCGATGCCGGCTTATTACTTATCCTCAGCCTGCCGTGGATGATTCTTCGGTTCGACCGCACGTGGCTATTCGCGTACAGCGCCAGTTCGTATGGATTCATCGATCCCTGGGTGTACTTCGGGTATTTTTTGGACCTGACCCAACACCTACGGACGTTCAAGGGAGCATATTTCACAACCCGACTCTCGTGGATCCTTCCCGGAGCGGCTGTCTATCACGCTTTCCCACCTCTGGTCGCGCCCTATGTGTTGCACCTGGCCCTCTTCTACGCGGCTACCGTCTCCCTGTACCTGATTTTGAAGCACACGGTGAGCACACGCGCCGCGGTTCTGGGCACCCTGCTGATGGCATGCCATGCCTATTTCCTGCGAAGCATGGGGTGGGACTACGTGGACGGCGCGGGCATCACTTACATGCTGGTGACGCTATGCGCTCTTACATACACCGCCAAATCCGTGCATCCTCGCCCGTGGCTCGTCGCGGTGGGCACCCTAGGCGCGCTGACCCTCTATGCTCAGCTGTTCCTGATAGTGTTTTCGCCCCTGGCGCTCGGCTATTACCAGTTTGCGCGTCGTGAACAACGGCGGGAGCCTGTGCCAGCCGCATGGAAGCCATTCGCATGGGGATTCGCCGGGGTCACTGCCATCCTAGGCACGTTCAACATGGTGGTGAACGGTCGATTCCTTTTTTTCGTCAATTCGATGGGAATGGCCGCCAAGCTCGTTGTTAACCACAATCCTTATCACGATTCTACGTTTCGGTGGCTCGCGCAAGCCACTTGGCTCGTGCTGCCAATGATTGCGCTGCTGGGCGCGATTGTATGTCTGCGGCGAAGGGACAACACCCTATCCATCCCCAATGCGTCGTTCGCGTTGTTCTGGCAACGCTATCTAATTCTTAGCGTGGCGATGATGACGTTCTGGGAGTTAATCCGGCAGCCGGTGCTGCAGTTGTCGTTCTATGCGAGCTATCTGATCCCGGCGAGTTTCCTGGCTCTCGCTTCTCAAACACAGACCGTGTTGCAGAAGCTCAGCCGTCGGCAGTTCCTCCTGTTGTCGAGTTGCGTTCTTTTCCTGTCGTTGCTGCCGTTCTGGATACCTGTGAACTCGCCGCTGATATGGGAGTTGCAGCGCTACCCTTTCCTTTTTCCGATTCTCGCCGGGATCGCGGGGGTGGCCGTGATCGGAAAGCGGACAAGGCATGTGGGTCTTCTAGGAGTGCTCCTGCTGTGCGTCAGCCTTGCCATGCTGACCGCGGCGAGCAGCACGCGGACGTGGGGTAGGAGGGGGCGGGCGGACGATCCGGCTTTCCAAGAGCACGCCTTCCTAATGATCGTCGACAGCGTGCGCGCGATCCAGGAACTCGATCCCAAGGGCAATCTGTTCTTCTGGTATGAAGGAGACGGCAAGCTGGGACGCCTGTACAGATCGGTAGCATCCACGTATGGGTGGTCGTATCGGTTGCAGAGCGAGTCTTTCCCGGAGGTAGGACCGAAAGCGCCACCACTGGGTCGGCGCATCGTTATCCTCTCGGAAGATGCGAGAGGCGATCTGGAAAAGGCTGAGGAATCCCTCCACAAATTGGGATTGGCGGATCAGGTGGTGACGCAGCGCACGATTCACGAGGAACCGTTCAGCTGGAGCATGACAGAGATCGAAATAACATCGCAGACTGTCCCGTCGGACGCCAGCCGCGGGAACGGGTCCTGACGAGCCTTTCAGGCGGAACAACCATGGATTGGGAAGCTCTTCTTCTCACAATCAAGTTGGACCTGGTGGTTTGTGCGGCGCTCCTGGCGATTGGAGTGCCGATCGCCTATTGGCTGGCGTCCTCAAGCTGGCGCTGGAAGTTTCTGGTGGAAGCTGTGGTGGCGTTGCCGCTAGTTTTGCCACCGACGGTTCTCGGGTTTTATATGCTTCTGGCACTGGGCCCGAGAAGCCCACTCGGGAAAGCGTATGGCTGGGTCTGGGGACACGGGTTGCCCTTTACTTTCGAAGGGCTGGTGGTGGCATCGATCGTTTACAGCTTGCCTTTCATGGTACAACCGGTCTCCGCGGCCTTCGCCTCGGTTGACCCAAAGCTGCTGGCCGCTTCCTCGGTGCTGGGCGTGTCCCAACTGCGGACATTTCTTCGCGTCGTGCTGCCACTGTCGGTTAGCGGCCTGCTCACCGGACTGGTCTTGACGTTCGCGCACACTCTGGGTGAGTTCGGCGTGGTCCTGATGGTCGGCGGTAATATCCCAGGCGTGACGAGGACGGTTTCGATTTCGATCTATGACAACGTGCAGGCGCTCGACTACTCGTCTGCGGCGCGAACATCGCTAGTGCTGCTTCTAGCGTCGTTTCTGGTCCTATCGGTGGTCTACGCGATCAACCGGGGGAGTTCGATCATCTGGCCACGCAAGCGCTGATCGAGTCTCCGCAGCGCTTTTTCTCTCCTGGGCGTCTGCTAATCTGGTTGCGGCAACCCCGGCGCGTATTTTTCGCACTTCTCGGAGAAAATCGATGAAATATCGCACCCTCGGACGAACCGGGTTCGAAGTCAGTGAAATTGCTCAAGGCCTATGGGGGATAAGCGGCTGGAGCGGGTCCGACGATCAGGAGTCCAGACAAGCGATTCAGCTCGCAATCGATCTGGGCTGCAACTTCTTCGACACGGCCTGGGCATATGGAAATGGCAAGAGCGACGGTTTGCTGGGTGAGGCTCTCACAAAGCATTCCGGCAAGCGGATCTATGCCGCGTCCAAGATACCGCCCAAGAACCTGAAGTGGCCTGCCTCTGCGAAGGACTCGTATACCGACGTCTTCCCTGCCGATCACGTTTTCAAGTATACGCAACAGATACGGGAGAAGCTGCGCGTCGACACCATCGATTTGCTCCAGTTTCATGTGTGGGACGATACCTGGACGGAGGCACCCGAGTTCCGCCGCACCGTGGAGAAACTCAAAGCCGATGGGTGGATCAGCTCATTCGGGCTGAGCCTGAATCGGTGGGAGCCCGAAAACGGCCTGAAAGCATTGCAGACAGGCCTGGTGGACGTCGTGCAGTTGATCTACAACATCTTCGACCAGGCGCCGGAGGACCGCCTCTTCCCGGCCTGCCAGGAATTGAAGATCGGCGTGATTGCCCGCGTCCCCTTGGATGAAGGCAGCTTGGGCGGAAAGATGACGGCCGACACCCGCTTTCCGGAGACGGACTGGCGCTCGAGATATTTTGGCCCCGAGAACCTTGCGGCAACCCTACCGCGAGTCGAGACACTGAAGCAGTTGGTGCCTGCTGGCATGACTCTGCCGGAAATGGCGCTGCGCTTCATCCTGGCCAACCCGACAGTCAGCACCACTATCGTGGGCATGAGGAAGTTGGACCACGTGCGTCAGAACATTGCATTGAGCGGCGCCGCGCCCCTGGAGGCAACTTTGCTCGAAATATTGAGGGCGCATCGCTGGGACCGAAAGCCGAAGCGGTGGTCGGACTAGCGCACTCCTTGTCGGCGAGGAGTCAGCGCACAAAGGCAGAAGAGGAGTCCTCGACCTTGATGTTGGACTTCCTGCGCGCGCCGGAAGCGATGTCGTAAGCCACCAGAAAATGATTCTCGACGATCAGAATCTCTCTTTCGCTGAGCCATCCCACCAACAGGGCGTGAGGCAAAAAAGCGAGGCGTTTGCTCGGTTCGATCGCGCTCACCACCTGCACGGCCGGCAGGTCAAGCAACGCCTTATGAATCCGCTGGGATTCCGCGGGGTTTGCTTCGCCTTGTTCGGAGAGCTGAATAGGAGCACTGGACTTCGCGCTGGCCTCAATCGTCATGGCCACCGAGCCAACCTGGGGCGACAGCTTGGCGTTCTCAGAGAAGAAGCTGACGTCGTAGTCGGGATTCTTAAACTGTTCACGCTCGTCGAAAACAACGCTCGTCTTGCCGTAGCTTAGAAGCACAGTCTGATCGTTACTCTGGTTCTCCCACCCACAACACCCGGTGTCGAGAACGGCGCTGAGGATGACCGAGCCGTGTTCTGCCATGTCGAGAACTCGCTGTAGAGGCTGCTTCAGATCCGTGAGAGACCAGACGCTAGACGATTGCTGGTAAAGAGTGCTGCTCAGGTACTTGGTCTCGGTTTGACCGGTAATCAGACGGGTGAGAACAAAGTAGTCCCCTACTCCATCGTCGGGTACCCAGAATCGGACTTCAGGACAGGTCTCGGTGCACGCACCCGTGGTGCAGCGGCACTCGGGAAAATCGAAGGAGGTAATATCCTCTTTCTGCCTTCCTGTCAGGTCGGAGCGCCACGCGTGGAATGTGGTGGAAACGGAGAGTTCAACGTTGTCACGAACCAGCTTGTTGAACTGGTTTGAGAACCAGAACAAATGCGTACCGTAGATCGAAAGAAACGGCCAGGGCGAGTTCTCGGTAACCTTCTGGTTCGAGCCCGAGCGGCCGCTAATGCGGATAATTTCCCTTCCCAGCATTGCCGACGAATGGCCATCGTAGAACCAAAATTTTTCGCCATTCTTGCCGACGTCGGGGGAGGGGTCGTCTGTGTTCGGCGCAAACAGCATTTGTCCCTCGTGGTTGATCTGGAGGATTCGTGCCGCCTTCAGGACATCTTCGGGGACTTTGACCGTTTGCTTCGGGGTGAAGGTGACGGGGTCATAAGCGACGATTGAGTCGGGTTCCTTAACAACCCAGAGGGTGCGGCTTTGAGCGAGGGCCCAGGCGGCGAGACAGCTGATGACCAAGGTCCACTTCAGGAGGAGATTCACCATGCCTTCACGTTGTCCTCGGAGGATGGCAGCATTGTAAACGGGGACAGCCTGCGGAAGGGCACCCACCGGTACTCTTTGCGCCCTTTTGAGACTCCCACGTTCCCACAGACGGCGGGTACAATGGTCTCCACTGAGGATCGTACATGACAATTACCAGACCTGTTCCTGGCGAGGCGGTCGCGCTCGAAATCCCGGCCGTACCGCTCACGATCGAAGGCTATAGTGCCCTCCACCAGATGATGCGGGTTCGCTGGCCTGCATGGCGGGGACTCCGGGAAGCTGATCGGCGGGAGATTGTGAGTGAGGCCCTCCCGGTTCTAACCCGCATGGAGCAGGATTCTCAAGGGCAGTCGGCGTTCTACTCCCTGATCGGGCACAAGGGTGACTTGATGCTCGTCCACTTCCGCAACTCGTTCGATGATTTGAACCGCGCGGAACTGCAACTAGCCCAACTTCGCCTCAGCGAATACTGGGAACCGACCACCTCGTACCTGTCGGTCATCGAATTGGGGCTCTACGATTCGACGACAAAAGTCTACAAAAGCCTGATTGAGCGCGGGATCGAGCCGCATTCCGACGAATGGAAACGTGAGATTCAGCAGACTCTCGACCGCCAGAAAGAGGCGATGCGCCCACGCTTGTTCCCGGCGATTCCGGCGAATCGCTACGCTTGCTTCTATCCCATGGATCGCAAGCGGGGCGAAGACAAGAACTGGTACACGCTGCCCATCGAAGAACGTGCCCGCCAGATGAGCGAACACGGGCTGGTGGGGCGCCGCTACGCGGGCGAGGTGAGGCAGATCATCACGGGCTCGATCGGTTTTGACGATTGGGAGTGGGGCGTCGATCTGTTCGCCGACGATCCCATGGTCTTCAAGAAGCTGATTTACGAGATGCGTTTCGATCACGTCAGCGCCGTTTATGCACTTTTCGGGCAGTTCTTCGTCGGGCTGCGCTGTCCAGCAGAAAAATTGGGAACTCTGATGGAAGGCGAACTCCCGCCGGCGAAATAGGACGGGCCCGCGAATTGGATGCTTGACGCAGTCAATCGACGGGCATCGGCTGACGACTCGCTCCGTTGGCTGCTATCTTCGTGTGGTCCTTCCTCTGTGCAACGATCTCTTACCGGAGCCTGTTCATGTCGACGCTTGGACTTATCGAATACCAGGATGCACCACCCGCCGTGAAGGCCGTCTATGACGACATCATGGCCACGCGGAAGACGGATTGGATCAACAACTTCTGGAAGGCGATTGCTCACGACCCTGCCACGTTGAAGCGCACCTGGGAGGACATTAAACAAATCATGGCCCCAGGAGCACTCGATCCGCTGACCAAAGAACTGGTGTACCTGGCCGTCAGCGTGAGCAACCAGTGCGGATATTGCATCGCATCGCACACGGCGGGCGCGAGGAACAAAGGGATGACCGACGCCATGTTCCAGGAACTGATGGCAGTGGTGGGCATGGCCAACGAAACCAATCGCCTGGTCGCAGGCTACCAAGTTGAAATCGATGAATGCTACAAAACCCCGTGAGTTCCCGGAACCGAAGGGATGAGCGCAGACGGGTATTGGCTAGCGGCTCTTTTTTCTTCGACTCTTCGGCTGAGGACGTCTCTTCTCGCGCCGCGGAAATCTGAATTCATGCAGCCGCATGTTTACGCGGCGTCCGCTGAAGGTGACTCCTTCCGCTTCCAGCCGCAAGCGCTGCTCGATCGCTGAATCCCCGCGAAGCTTGATTTCTCCCCCTGCCCCCACAATCCGGTGCCAAGGCAGGCCAACGGAGGAATGGAGGGTCCAGGCCACTTGCCGCGCGGCGCCGGGGAAGCCAGAGGCTCGCGCGATGGCCCCGTAGGACGACACGTGACCGCGTGGCACCATCTGAATGGCTCTCACGATCCGGTCACGCATGAGGGAATCCTATACATTCCATCTTATCGCGATGCTCGCAAGGGTCCCGATCATGCTGATAGTATTTGTGGTTCCGCGACGCGATTTCCGGTCGCCGAGACATCCGATTGGCTAGAATCTGCATCACATTTGGGTGCAAGGGCGGGGGCGTGCCTGTTTAAAATCTTGTTCCAGGAGCTCGATGATGAGAGGCAGGCTGCTGAGAGTTCTTCCGCTCGGAGTGGCACTGATTTGCGTGGGTGCCGCTCTTCTGGCCGTGGGTTGTGGTAGTTCCACGGACTCGCGTTTTCGCTACGTGCAGGCCGCCACGGTGCCTCCGGGTAACGTAGACGTTGAGGTTGACTCGAAAACGGTTCTTACCAGTATCGGCTTCGGGCAAACCCCGACCTACCAGAAGGTGAGTTCGGGCTCCCACACGGTCGGGATCTTCCTGAGCGGTACGACCACGAACCCGGCCTTCAGCGGTACGGTATCGTTCGCCAGCGGCGATACCACACTCCTCTCGATCAACCCGTTCAGTTCGATCGCGCTTGCTGCATATACCGATGACAACACGGCGCCCGCGTCAGGCGATTTCAAGTTGAGAATCATCCACGCCTCGCCGACCTCGGGGAACGTTGATCTTTATATCGTCACGCCTCCTGGATCGATTTCGGGGCTTTCTCCTCAAAAGCAGAACCTCGCGTTTTCCCCCACCGGAAGCGGGAACGCAACTTCCTACTTCTCGTTTGCGGCCGGCAATTACGAAGTGGTCATGACGCAGGCCGGCACGCAGAACCCGATCCCCTTGCTGGATGCAACTTACACCTTCACTGCAGGCCAGATACGGACGATCCTGATCCTGGACAATTCGAGCGGCGGCGGTGCATGGTCCCAGTTGGAGCTGAGTGACCTGAACTGACCTGCACTGCGAGTCGACTCAAGCATCGTTTCCGCAAACAAGAGCCTCAGCCCTCCGCGAAGGTTGGTTGAGGCCTTTCTTATCTTTGGGAACTCTCGTTCGCAAAGACCGGGTCCCGGCCTCTATAGCGAAATCAGGCCCGAGCGAATCAGGGCCAATGAGCCGAGCAAAACCACGAGCCACAGCGCCACTCCCAGCAACAACGGTGCATGGCCGACCTGTTTCAGTGTGGCCATCGAGATTCCGCTTCCGATGAGGTAGAGCGTGACGGTCAGTCCGATCTTCGCGAGTTGGCTCAGGATGCCATATTCGGCGTTGCCTGCGGCAAGGTAGGTATTGCAGACCGCGGCCAGACAGAAGAAACCAATGAACCAGGGCCATTGGATGCGAGCCTTGGCCTTTCTTCTGGCTGCCGTCGCAAGGGATAGCGGAACGATCCACAGGGCTCGAGCCAACTTGACAGTCGTACCTACCTGAAGCGCGGCCGCACCGTACTTCGTGGCCGCTCCGACTACTGAACTGGTATCGTGGATAGCCAGCGCCGCCCACAAGCCGAACTGCGTCTGGCTGAGCCTGAGCAGGGCTCCGATCGCAGGGAAGGTGAGCAGAGCGACCGAATTCAGAACGAATACCGTGCCGAGAGAAACTGCCATCTGCTCGTCGGTGGCCCCCACGATGGGACCGACTGCTGCGATGGCACTGCCCCCGCAAATCGCAGTGCCGGTCGAGATCAAGTACGAGCACGTCTTGTTAACCTGAATAACCCTCCCCAGCGCGGTTCCCAGCATCATTGTGAAGGCGATGGTTAACAGGGTGTACAGGAAGCCAGTACGCCCAGCGCGAATCACTTCGTGCAGATTCATCCCAAACCCTAGGCCAACCACGGAAAACTGCAGCAGGAGTTTGGAAGCACGCGCGGATGGCTGGGGAAACGGATGACGGAAAAGCAGCCCGAAGGCAAGTCCAGCCGCCAACGCGACCGGCGGAGACACAAATCCGCTCCCAGCGGCCAGCAAGCCGAGCAGAAACACGATGGTCGATGTCATGTTGAAAGAACGCCGGGGACGGAACTCATCCCCGGCCGACGGTGTGGGTTTACGCGGCCGCGCCCTCCGGGAAGGACCGGATCGCCTCCTCTTCGGTATCGAAAACCTCGAAGATGGTAAGCAGCTTGGTGACTTGCAGCAGGTCTCCAACCCGTTGGGTCAGATTGGACAGCTTGATGGCGCCGCCCCCGTTGTGAGCGGTGGTATAGAGAGCCACCAGCGTGCCCAGCCCGCCCGAATCGATATAGGTCACGCCGCCCAGGTTCAGGACGATCTGCCTTTGCTGGGTGAGCAGCTTCTTGACGGTGTCGCGGAGCTCCGCCGATTCTTCCCCGAAGACGATACGGCCGTCACAGTTCACTACCAGGATGTCATTGACTTTACGAGTAGTAAGTTTGAGTTGCATGGGGAGAGCTCTCCTTCTGCTTTAAGAACGACGTTCGCCGAGAAGACTACCGCTTTGCGGTCCCTTGTGCAAGAGCTTCAAGCCAACGGAACACGGCAGACGGGCCGCTGCGAAGGTCGTGAACCGGTAGCGCATCACGTATAATGAAGGTTTCTCTTCCATGAGCTATCAGGTTCTGGCGCGCAAGTACCGTCCGCAGAGTTTCGCCGAAGTCATCGGCCAGGAACACGTTACGCGGACGCTCAAGAACGCCATCGAGCAGGGGCGAACGGCCCACGGCTATATTTTCAGCGGCCACCGGGGGATCGGCAAAACCACCGTAGCGCGCATCTTGGCCATGGCCCTGAATTGCCGGTCCAAAGATCACCCCGTGCCGGAACCGTGTGGCGTTTGCGAGTCGTGCGTAGAGATCCGGGCAGGCAACTCCGTGGACGTCATTGAGATCGACGCGGCCACGAACCGGGGCATCGACGAGATCCGCGAATTGCGCGAGGCAGCCCGATACCGGCCCGCCCGCGACCGCTTCAAAATCTACATCCTCGACGAAGCGCACCAGATCACCGACGCGGCCTTCAACGCCCTCCTTAAGACTTTGGAGGAACCGCCCGGGCACGTGGTTTTCATGCTGGCGACGACCCAGCCGGAAGATATTCCACAGACGATTCGCTCCCGCTGCCAGCACTTCAGTTTCCGGGCGGTGAGATTCGACGAAATTCTGGGGCAACTGCGCGACCTGATCGGCCGGGAGAAGATTGAAGCCGACGAGGATGCCCTCGCTCTGTTGGCCGAGGCCGGGGATGGCTCCATGCGAGATGCGCTCTCCATCATGGATCAGGCGATTGCATCGAGCACGGGCCGGCTTACGGCGGAGTCCGTGCGCCAGTTGGTGGGGGCCGCTCCCTCGGGAGTTCTTGAAGAAGTCATGCAGGCTGTAGCGCGCGGTTCGAGCGAGGAAGTTTTGCAGCTGGCTGACAAGCTGATCAGCGACGGCCAGAACCCCGCGCACTTCGCCCGTCAACTGGTGCGCTTTCTTCGCAACGCCGTGGTCGCCAAGGTCGCCGGGAAAGACTCACCTCTGCTGCAAGTCTCAAGCGACGAGCGGTCGCGCGTCGCCCGGGTCGCTGAATTGTTCAGCGAAGAGGACCTGGCACGCTATCTTCAGATCATGCTGCGGACGCACGGAGAACTCGGGTATCGGCAAGAGCAGCGCTTCCACCTGGAGTTGGGTCTACTGAAGCTGGCCCACGCCCAGCGACTGCTGCCGATTGAACAGTTGCTAACCGAGGCTGCGGGGGTGGGTGCGGCCGCGACTGGGGTACGGAACTTAGCGAAGCCTGCTTTTGCCGCAGACCTTCGGAATTCCCCTCCCCCAGCGACAACTCGCGCTAGCGCAGTGTCACCCTTCGCGGCAGATTCCGCGCGGAAGGGCGGCCCGAAGCCCGAACTGGCGGCGGAAGCTGCACCCGCTACCGGTCCACGTATGGTGACCAGCGCGGGTGCCCCGGCTCCGGTAATCATGGGCAGCGCCGCTCCCGATGCGATTGCGGAGCAACTCCCAGCACCGGAGATCGCCGAGACGACACCCCAGAAACCCGCCCAAGGCCTCGATGAGGTGCGCAGCGCTGTGCTGAACGCGTTAGGACAAGCGGGCCATCGCATGCTGGTTTCCATGCTAGAAACTGGCGAGTGGACGACCGAAGGCAACGATCTGGTGATTCGGGCCGCAACTTCGGCCACTATCATCGATATGTCATTGGGTGCGGACGCAAAGAGGCTGGCAATCGCGACCGCAAGTGGAGCGATGGGAAAGCCGATGAGGCTGAAGGTTCTTCCCGGAGGCGCGCCACAGACGCCCCCGGTGCGCTCGCCGTCGGCACCTAAGGGCGGACGTGCACGCGCGGAGGACGATCCGATCGTGAGGCGCTTGCAGGAGAAATTCGGGGCCGAAATTCGGACGATTATTGATCAGCGGGACAGGAAGTAAGGCATCTCCTGGACTCAGGAGTCAGCCTCAACGCCGTCGAGGTGGTCATGGGTGGGTTCAATCTCCAGCAGTTGATGTCGCAGGCCAAACAGCAGTACGAAGCACTGCAGCGGAAGATGCAGGATACCGTGGTGGAGGCCTCTTCCGGCGGCGGGACGGTGAGCGTCAAGATGGACGGGCGGAAGCAATTGCTCAGCTTGAAAATCGACCCCGAGGCTGTGAAGTCTGGGGACATTGAAATGCTGCAGGATCTGGTCACAGCGGCGGTGAACGAAGCGGCCCGGAAAGTCGATCAGGCCATGCAGTCGACCGTGGGAGGAATGCTCGGCGGAATGGGGCTGCCGGGGCTGTGAGATTCGGGAACTTTGCATCCCGCACGCTTCCAGTTTTTCTCCGCAGCTTCAATTGATGTTTGCTCCGAAATTGCAGGGCGAATCGGTTCCGAAGTTACTTTGTTCAATCTATGTCCAAGTTTGCCGAGCCGATGACGCGGCTCATCGATGAACTGAAAAAGCTGCCAGGCATCGGCGGCAAAAGTGCACAACGGCTCGCCTTTCACATCCTGCGCTCCAGCGACGAGGATGCGGAGGCGCTGGCGGTTGCGGTGCGCGACGTGAAGGCCAGCCTGCAGTTGTGCTCCGTCTGCAACAACATCACCGACGTCGACCCCTGCGTCTATTGCAGCAGTCCGACCCGAAATCAGCGCCTCGTGTGCGTAGTGGAACAGCCAACAAACATTGCGGCCATCGAGAAGACCAAGCACTTCAACGGCGCCTACCACGTGCTGCATGGCTCCTTGTCACCTCTGCACGGCGTGGGTCCGGAGCAACTGCGGATCGGAAACCTGATGCGGCGGGTAGAGTCGGGCAATATCGATGAGGTCATTATCGCGACCAACCCGACCGTCGAAGGAGAAGCGACCGCTACCTACCTGTCGCAGCAGTTGAAGAGGCAAGGGCTTAGAGTCACCCGCATTGCGACCGGCATCCCGGTGGGAAGTGACATCGAGTACACCGACGAGATCACCATGCTGAAAGCGATGGAGGGGCGACGCGAACTTTAGGCGGAACCTACCAGCGACGCAGCGGCGCGTGTGCTGCTTTCTTTGTCAAACTGTGCAAAGGGTTGAGTAAAGGCAACCCAATAAAACCTCCCAACGAAGCCTCGCCAGTTAGTACAAGTGCTTATGTGTCAATCTATTGCATTGTTTTCATCGACTGACACATTAGAACGGCAAGGTGGTTGCAACACTTGTCATTTGAGTTCTCGCACCGACTGGGAAATCGGCTGGCGCGAGGCAAGTGCAGTTCGGGGAACCGAAACTGGCCACAACCAGACCAGCCACCCCTTGCCGCCAGTCGCGCCGGGGCCGATGTAACCGCATCGCCACTCGGCGCTCTGAAACCGGTCTAACCAGGCCGGTTTTCAATTTCTGGCCCGCCCGGGCAGTGATCCTGGGAATAGTTGTGTCAAGGAGGTCCGACCCGGGCGTCTCAGACAACGCCCGCCTTCGGAGTCAGGCCCGCAGCGCTGGTCGACGGCTGTGGATCGACGTCCCGTGCGTCGACTTGCAGGTACGAATTGGGCTCTTGTTCGGGAGGTTTCACTCCCTCCGGATATCGGCCGCGGTTGTACTCCGCCATGCGGTTCTGCCACTTCAGAAATTCGGTGATGGTTTGCGGCTCAATGCGGACTTCGACGCGGCGCAAGCTCGCCAGCAGCAAATTCATTTCACAGCGGAAGCCCTCGTCACTCCTGAGATTCTTGCGGGAAGGACGGATCACCTCGATTTTTCGGTTGTAATGTTCGAGCAACCCCCATCCAGCGGGCAACTCGTCCACAACGACCAGACCTCTCGGTACCAGGCAGAAGCGCTCGCTGCCGACACCGGTCTCAGGTCTGTGGCGAAAGGGCTTGGCTCGGTCAGCGAGAAAATCGGCACGCGAAACCTTGCACTCGACCAGAACGGAATGGCAGGCCCGCTTCCATCCAATCGCATCCGGCATCTCGCCGCTGATGCAGGCCTGTTCGGAGAGCACCACGCCACATCCGTAACGGCGCAACCAGTTGATCGCTTTGCGAACCAGTAACGCGTGCGTCATGACTTCAGCACCCTATTCGCTTGTACTGGAAGATAAAGAACGGGGGGAGTGTCAGAATGGTTTCCGTTGCCAGGCCTGCTCCTCGGGTTAAGGCTCAGGCAGCACGGAGCACGGATGGCTTGAGCGTCTTCACCAGGATCGGCCGCCGTAGCACGACCTCGAGCAGGTGGCGAGCGGAGGCAACTTCCTCCGCCGACCTAGCCCAGGGTGAGTAGCCTGTGGCCGCAATGAGCAACGTTCCCTTCCCTTCTTCCAACATGAGTCGCTTTACCTGGCCGTCTCGGTTCACGTCGAGAGCGTTCGCAAGACGAAGAATCCCCGCGAGGTAGCGAACCAGTGTCTTCTGCCCGGGCGCAAGGTCTCGTACACTCTTCTGGGAACCCTGCGGCAAAGCTCCACGGTGGAAGCGCGCTACAGTCGCGGCCAACTGCAGTTCGGAGGTTTGCCACCCCAGAGGAACCGGGAGCCGGCGAACCAGGCGATACGATGTCTTATGATGCCCTTTCTCGTGCCGGGCCCTTCCGACATCGTGCAGCAAGGCCGCTGCCAGCAGTATAGACCGGGCATTCGGAGCCAAATCCGAAGGCGTGAACCCAAGCTTCTGCAGTCCGTCGAAGAGTTGGCCGGCTATGACGGACACGTGCTCGGAATGAGCGAAATCCGGGTCTAGGAACGATGCCCACAGCTTCAGCCGCAATGTGGCCGCAGCCCGGACCTCTTCTCCCTGCGGAAGTTCCGCCCGCCAGACCCGCCACAACGAAGTTGGACCCACCATGCGCTCGCGATAGCGCGTGATCCGCCTTTCGCGCGCTTCCAGGACGATCCCATGCCAGCGTTGGCGCGATTCGGGTCCGGCAAATGCATTCACCTGAGTAGCGGTCATCCACAGGACGTCGAGGTCATGCACGTCGCCTAGTAGATCCTGTAATTCCTTCAGGTCGGCGCTCCAAAGCTCGTGTTGCACGGGCAGGAAGTTCTCGACGATATAACGAAGGCGTTTAATCCCGATGCGCAACTGATGAAACGAGGCCTGGGAGCGGTTGCGCAAAGCCTGGCGATGGAGGTCGTAGGCCTCCGTCCAGCGCTCCAAAGCCAGATGCTTGAAAACAACGCTCCCCCGCTTCGCCCGGTTGGCTCGGCGGGGCAGCTCCCGGCTCCATTTGCGCCACTGCCGAAAGTCGAAGCCTTGCACCGCCTCAGCAGCGAGCAGCTTATGGCTCCGTTCCCGCCCAGCCAGCAGATCCAGAAGGGCACGGGTTTCGGGGTCGTCTGGCGACCCAAGCTGCTGCACCCACTCGATCATCACCTGCACGTCGCGCAGCTCGCCTAGACTGCTGAATAGGCGCTTGCCGGCTTTCTTCATGGCTTTCCACGAAGAATCGGGATCGATCGCCATCAGGCCGTCGGCCATGGACCGACAGCGGCGCAGGGCCACACGAAGGTCATGCACCGGATCCGGCGCAAGGTCCACCCTGGCCCGCTGGCACTCCTCCAGGACGCGATGCATCCAGTAGGCAAAGCCCACTGGAGCCTGAGGTTTGGGCGACGGAGTGGCTGCGGTTTGAGGGTCCAAGTGGTTATCCGGTGTTGCTCCGAGATCCTATTCTCGCATGACAGAAAGCCTATTACCTCAGTAACGTGCGCAGTCTTACTTTACGCATTAATCTGGAGTCGAAATCGAGAAGTATGGGAGTGGCTTATCTCGATCCCAGGCACATCGCAAGCGAGCCGCAGCGCCTCCGCCAGCGCCTTCGTCCACAGTCTGAACATTCTGGTGAAATACGTACGCCTATACGGATTTGAGCATAAACGTACGGAAACCCAGTTCGAGACAGCGTGGAACGAGTTGCAGCAGGCCGTGCCCAAGGCCGGCGACCAAGGCTTTTTGCTGGGAGTCTCAGGCAACCAGCTTCTGCTCGACGGCATTCCGCTCGAGAGCGGGCAGGCGGAGCGCAGCTTTGCCCAATTGCTCACTACTGCCGGTCTTGCCAGCATCAATTTCTCGACACAGGTCACGATTGAGGATTTCGCGCGCCTGGTGCGCGCCTTTGCCGTGGGAGGCTCCAAGGCGCAAGACGTCGCCAAACAGATAAAAGAGACACTCGGCGACGGGCGCGGCACAACCATCAGGATTAATGAAGTGAAATTCGTCGCCGCCGACCCGGCCACTGCCGACGTGACGATTGCTGCACAGATTGCCGCGCAGACACTCGGACCAGAGTTCAAGCAGTGGTTGAATGATCCCCAGAAGCTTCTCCAACTCATCGCCGCGGCCGAAGGCGCCAAAGGCGGGGGAGGCGGCGAGCCGGGGGGAGCACCCATCGGTACCGTGCCGACCGTCAAAATCGGGGGCGGGGGTTCGGGAACGGGCGGAGGCAGCGGAACTGGGGTTTGGGATGGCAAGACCGTGCCGCTCCAGGAAGAGGAAGTGGTTCAAGCCATCCGATTGCTCACTCGCTTTGGCGAGGTCTCAACCAATCCAAATGTTGGGCCTGAAGATCTTCAGAAGGAATTGGGCAATGCCGACCCCAACACGCGGGTCAACCTGCAGCAACTCCTCGAGAGCCTGGCCAGCAACGTCCAGACGGACAATGACACTCCCCTGCTGATGAAAGCTGCCGAGCACATGGCGATTCGCTTCGCCCTGGAGCGCTACCAGAAGGGTGAAGTCAAAGTGAATGCGGTGCACCAGATGCTGGAGCATATGAGCCGGCAGATGGACACGCTGCGCCAGATCCTGCGCGTCCAGGAAGACAAGATGTCCAAGGCCGGCATTCTGGTCGAGTCCCACGCCGACATTCTCGATCGCATGTTCTGGGCTGAAGTTCCGGAAGCCGGCAAGAAAAGTGTTCTGCTCTCTGGAGAGGCGGCCTGCGTGCCGCCGCGTAACATCCGGCAATTTGTCGAACTGCTGCTCGATCGTTCCGACAAGGAACTGGCCTCGAAGATTCTTGCCAATTACATCGGTTGTCTGGAGGCGAGGGAAACAGAACCACGACGCAAGACTGCAATCGGCCTCGCTCAACTCGCCGATCTCTTTGTCAGCGTCGGTGGCGATGCGATGCCCAATGGCATCGCCAAGCTGGGAGAAATGCTGGCTAAGGAACCGGATGGCGAGATCCAGAGCCTGATGATGGCTGCGTTCACGTTCATGTTTCCGCTTGGGTTTTCCTACGCGGCGGCGGTGCGAGTCGGCACGTTCATCGGTGCCGGGCAGCCCGAACACGCGCGAGTAGCCGGATGGTTGTGCATCGGGGTGTCGGTGACGGTGATGAGCTGTTTTGCGCTGGGCTATCTTTGCTTCCCGCGCGTATTGCTGGGCTGTTTTACCGAAGATCGGGCCGTGA
>CAZXKO010000099.1:0-35068 GCA_964641665.1 uncultured Acidobacteriaceae bacterium | reverse complement strand
CAGGCGTGGCTGTTGAAAAACTATTTTTGAGCAGAAATCACGCGAAAATTTGTTCGTAAGTGGTTGATAGCTCGTTCGCGAAATCACGGAGAATCGTACGAAATTACTGTGTTGGTTCCTTTTTCAACAGGCACAGGCGTTTGCACAAGCTTGCGCCGTTTGTTCGCCAAAATCCGCGCGAAATCGCTGCGTTGACACTCAGAACACCCGGGCGGGAAGAATGCTTGTTCGATCATGCACCAGCTGCGGGTCCTTCGACCCGACCCGGCGTCGGGGGTAACGCCGACTGCGGCGGCTCGCTAGTCAGAGTCACAACAAGCTCTCATGGATGGCTTTAGCGGCTTACTTGCCCGCCTCCGTCAACTCCGGGCTCGGGATCGGCTCCCCTTCCAGTTCCTGCCTCCGCTGCTCGCGCCGTGCGCTGCTGATCCGCACCGACGCGTCCAGTTCCTGCTTGCCCTCATGCTTGCGCCCCATCCGGATCAGAATCTGTCCGCGCAAATAATGCAGGCGCGACGACTCGGGATCCAGCTTCGCCGCCGCGTCCAGCTCGGCCAGCCCTTTTTCGTACTGCCCCTCGCGCTGGTATATCTTCGCCAATCCCAGGTGCGCTTCCAGCATGCGCGGCTCCAGCTCCAAAGCCCGCCGATAGCTCCTCTCCGCTTCCGCGTCGTTCCCCATCAGGAAATATACGTTCCCCAGTTCGCTGTGATTGAAGGCAACGTCCGGTTCCAGCGCGATGTCTTTCAGGAACTCCGCCCGTGCCCGCTCGTAGTCGCCCTTCTTGCTGTACAGCAACCCAAGGTTGAAATGAACAAACGGCAATTTGGGATCCGCCTGAGCCGCCGCGGTCAGTTCCTTCTCAGCGTCGTCATACGCTTCTTCGTTCAGCTTTGCCTTCCCCAGTAGCAGGTGGACCTCAGCCGAGTCTCCGCCCACCTCGACCAGTCGCGCCAGGGCACGGTCCCCCAGTTGGCTGCGTTCGGCGCGGTCGGCCGCGATGCCCAGCACGTACAGGTAGTTCAGATCGCTCGACTGCTGCGCCCAGATTGCTTCCAGCACATCCACCGCTTCCACCCAGCGCTCGGTGAAGAAGTAGCACTGCCCCAGCAGGGTACGTGCCTGCACCGAATCCGGCTGATCCTTCACCACCGATTCGAAAGCCGGGATCGCGTGCCAGAAATCGTTCTGCCGGTAGTACGCCAGCCCGATATTCAGCCGGATCCCCGCCATCTGCGGCGCAAGCTTCTCCGCTCTCCTCAGGTTCGTGAGAGCCGCCTCCCACTGCTTCCGCCGCATCGAAATGACGCCCAGGTTCGCGTACGCCGCCGCGGCTTTCGAATCCAGCGCCAGTACTTGTCGAAAGCTGCGTTCGGCGCGGTCGAGATCACCCTGTGCCAGCGCCGCCTGTCCCTGTGCGAAGACCTGTCCGGGATCCGCCGCTGAAGACCCGCCCGCCCCCTGCTTTTCCTGCGCGGCTTGTGGTCCGCTCGCCGCCAACGCCAGGCTAACCGCCACGACCACCGCGGCCGTCACCACTCCGATTCTTGACAGCGCTTGCACTCTCCTGTAGTGTCCGCCAGCATCGGCTGGAATGACAAGCGCAGTCGGGAAGGGAAGCTGGAAGCTGCCCTAAGACGGCGGAAACGATGAGTGCTGGCATTTTGTAGCGCCGGCATCCTGCCGGCTGTCGCGAGGGCAGCCTGCCCTCGCCTTCCTCACCGCCTGCAGAACAGGTCCCCGCGAACGAGAACCGTAAGGGCACGAGTTCACTCGCGCCACCCAAGGCCTCGAAAATAGGCTGCGCTTTAGCGCCTGAGGTTAGCCTTCGCAGGGACCCAGTTGTTCCGCAAGTCCTTCAGCCGCGCCAGAACGGTTTCGTACTCATGGAAAAAAGCTCAACGGTTACCATCCGCGACGTAGCCAAGGAAAGCGGCTTCTCCTCGACCACCGTCTCCATCGTCTTGAACGACGCGCCTCTGGCCCGCTACATCCCCGCCACCACCAAGAAACGCATCGAGCGCGCCGCGAAAAAACTCGGCTATCGTCCCAACCTCTTCGCCCGCTCCCTGCGCAGCAAGCGCAGCCACACCGTCGGCGTCATGGTGTTCGATATCGTCGACCCCTATTGCACGCCCATCCTGCGCGGCATCGAGAACTCGCTCTACCAGTCCAACTTCCTCCCCATCCTCACCGACGCCCACAACGAACGCAGCCGCTTCGAGCGCTATCTCGAAATGCTGCTCGACCGCCGCGTCGAAGGCCTGATCCTGCTCGCCAACTGGCTCTTCCTCGACATCAACTTGCTCGGCGACCTCGAGAAAAGCAGCGTTCCCACCGCCATCATCAGCTGCGAACTGAAGACCGACGCCATCAGTTCCGTGATCGTCGATAACGAAATCGGCGCCCACCTCGCCCTCGAACACCTCTATTCGCTCGGCCACCGCAAGATCGCCTTCATTCGCGGCCCCAAGGCCCTGGCCGACAGCGCGCCCCGCTGGAAGGGAATCCGCAACTTCGCCAAGGAAAGCGGCCTCCAAATTGACTCGCGCCTGGTCGTCGACCTGCCCGAATCTCGCGACCCCCTTTCCAGCTTTGAAGCGGGATACAAACTCACCGAGGATCTCCTCAAGCAGAAACGCCCCTTCACGGCGATCCTCGCCTTCGACGACCTGACCGCCTTCGGCACCATCCGGGCCCTGACCAAGGCCGGTATCCGTGTCCCCGAGCAGTGTTCCGTGGTTGGGTTCGACGACGTGGCCACCTGCGCTATCTATACGCCGCCCCTCACCACCGTGCGCCAACCCATGGAATCGATGGGAGCCACCGCGGTCAGCATCGTGGTCGACGGCATCAACGCCACCCTCGAAAAACGCGAAACCTCCGCCACCCATCGCAAGGTTGCACCCGAACTCGTCGTGCGCGAATCCACCCGCAGCCTGCTGTAAACGATCCCTCCGCTTTGCCCTACAGGCATTTTTCGCTTGACAGTGAAAATCAATATAAAGCACTATTCATCCGTTTTAATAAACGCTTTTTATAGAGCAGTGCGCGCCGTGCTTTTTCAGTGGGGATTGGACCGGATGCGCGCCCCCCCGTCCGATTTTCAGACGTAGCTGTTTTCGCCGGTCGTTCCGCTAACCCAACTTGGGAGTCGCTATGAGAGTCCGCCTGGTTCTCTTCGCCGTTCTTCTGTCGGTTCTGTTCACCGCGCTCGGCCTGTTCGCGCAGGAGTCCGCCACGGTGACGGGGACTGTCACCGATCCGACGGGTGCCACTATACCCGGTGCCAATGTCGCCGTGATCAGTACCGAGCATGGCATCGACCGCACCACCGTCAGCAACGCCCAGGGTGAATGGTCGCTGCCGGCTCTCCCGCCCGGAACTTACAACCTGACCGTTACCGCGCCCGGCTTCAAGAAATTTGAAGCCAAGGGAGTCATCCTGCGCGTCGCGCAAAAAGCTCGCGTCGACATCACCATGCAAGTGGGTGCCGCGACGTCCGAAATCACCGTCGAGGGCTCTACGGTGGCTCAGGTCGAGACCCAGTCCTCCGACGTTTCCGGCATCGTCACCGGTAAGGAGATCAGCCAGCTGGAGCTGAATGGCCGCAACTTCACCCAGTTGGTCACACTCGCCCCCGGAGTGACCAACCAGTCCGGGCAGGACGAAGCCCAGGTCGGCGTGAACGGAAACGTGGCCTACAGCATCAACGGCGGTCGAACGGAATACAACAACTGGGAACTCGACGGCGGCGACAATCTCGACAACGGCTCCAACACCAGCATGAACGTCTACCCCAGCCTGGAAGCCATCGGAGAAGTGAAGGTTCTTACTTCCAATTACGGCGCCCAGTACGGCCGCAATGGTTCCGGTACGGTCGAAGTTGAAACCAAGTCGGGGACGAACACCTTCCACGGCAACGCCTACGAGTTCCTGCGCAACGATGCCTTCAACGCCAACAATTACTTCAACGCCGGCAACCCTGTCCCCGAGTACAAGAAACACGACTTCGGCTACACCATCGGCGGTCCCGTCTACATTCCCGACCTCTACAACAAGAACCGGGACAAGACATTTTTCTTCTGGTCGCAAGAGTGGCGCCGCGAACGCACTCCCGCCGCCACCAATGCTACCCGCGTCCCCACCACGCTGGAACGGGGCGGCGATTTTAGCGACGTTTGTCCTGCCGCCGGCACGCCGTACGACCCCGCCGTAGCTCAAAACTTCCCCAACTGTCCGGTCACAAATCCCGGCAGCAGCAACCCCCTGATGCCTCCGGGTTCCTCCCCGAATTGGTTCCCGAACTACCAAGTCCCCATCGACACCGCCAACGGCGCCGACGCGCTCGAGCAATTAATTCCGGCCCCAACTTCAGAAGCCAACGGCATCGGAACCTGGCAGGCCTTCCCGATCTCGCCCACCACCTGGCGGGAAGAATTGATCCGCGTGGATCACAACTTCACTCCCCAGGTGCGCGGCATGTTTCGCTACATCCATGATTCCTGGTCCACCATCTACCCGAATCCGTTGTGGACCGGAGGCACCAGCTTCCCGACGCTGCAGACCAACTTCAACGGTCCCTCGGTCGGCATGGTGGCGCGTCTCACCGCGACACTTTCCCCCACGCTCCTGAACGAATTTGTGGCCAGCTACACCACCGATCACATCAACCTCACTCTCGTCGGTCCCTGGCAGCGCCCGTCCAATATGAGCTTTGGATTATTCCCGAACGGTGGTGGCGGAAAGATCGCCGGCATCGGTCTCGCCGGCGGCGCCTTCAACGGCCTCTCCGAGGATCCCGGCTACATCCCGAACGGTCCCTTGAATTCCAACCCCACCTACACCTACCGCGACAACGTGACCAAGATCGTCGGCACCCACAATCTCCAGTTCGGGGCCTACTTCACCGCCGCCCAGAAGAACGAGATTCCTCAGCCCGGCGTGTCCACCAACGGCCTGCTTAGCTTCGACGCCGGTAACTCGGCCGTCACCACCGGAAACCCCTTCGCCGACTTGCTCATGGGAAATATCTCCCAGTTCCAGCAACAAAAAAGCGTCCTGAAGACCTACAACCGCTACAAGATCTTCGAGCCCTATTTCCAGGATGACTGGCACGCCACCAAGCGACTCACGCTGAACCTGGGCTTGCGTCTTAGTCTTTTTGGCACGCAGCGCGAGCTTCACCACAACGCCTGGAATTGGGATCCCGCCGCCTACATCGCTGGAGCCAGCAACTTGAACCCCGATGGAACTCTCGTGACTGGCGCCAACGAGTTCAACGGATGGGTGCAATGCGGAGTCGGCAAGGAGCCTGCAGGCTGCACTAAGGGTCACCTGTTCAATCCCGCCCCGAGAATCGGCTTTGCCTTCGATCCCAAAGGCGACGGCCGCTGGGCCCTCCGCGGCGGCTACGGCATATTCTTCGAACACATGAACGCCAACGAGGCCGGAACCGGCGCGTTAGAACCGCAGAACCCCGCCACGCTCACCGTCTCCATCAATTCCATCGGCGGCTACTCCAACCTCGTTCCTCAAACCGGAGGGGCTCTCACTCCGCTCAGCGTGATTTCTCTGCCTGACCAGATCCATTGGCCCTACGTGCAGCAGTGGCACCTCGATGTGCAGCACAGCCTTCTCAAGAACACCGTTCTGACTATGGGCTACGTCGGCAGCAAGGGCACCCACCTCAGCCGGCAATACGATCTCAACCAGGTTCACTCCACGCCTCTGAGCGATAACCCGTACGGCCTCCACGAACCCATGGGCGTCAATACCCAGTCGAACGGCACTCCCACGGAGTGCGGCGCCGGCAACAATACCGACGCCTACGGAGTCCCCAGTGACGGCACAACTCCCACCGGCACCGCGATCCCTTACGCGGGATCCGGCGTGCTAAGTCCTGCCGTAAACGCCGCCATCGCGGTATGCGGGATCAACGCCAACCCGTTTCGTCCGTACCAGGGCGTTGCCGGCATTACACGCAAAGATCAGACGTCCTCCTCCGTCTACCACGCATTTCAACTCAATCTGCGCCAAGCCGTGGGTGGTCTTCTGTTCAACCTGTCCTACACGTATAGCCACTCGATCGACGACGCCTCCTCCGGCGGTGACCTGACCGTCCCCGACACCTACAACCTCGAGGCCTATCGCGCCAGCTCCAACTTCGATCAGCGCCAGACCTTCTCCCTCAGCTACGTCTACGACCTGCCATTCTTCAAGTCCCCGGGTCTGACCCACAGCCTCCTGGGCGGATGGCAATGGTCGGGGATCACCCTCATTCAGACCGGAACTCCTTTCACCGTGACCAACGGTGGCTTTGGTGGTGTCCCCGGAGATAACGCAGGCGTCTCGAACACCGTCGCCGCGAACGGAGTGCCCTCGCTGCCCGACCGCGTCGGCGACCCCCAGTCCGGCGTCGTGCAGGTAGCCAACCCCGGATTCGGCCCGGCGTTCTTCAACCCAGCCGCTTTCGTTGCCCCGCGGGGCCTGACCTTCGGCGACGAAGGCCGCAACAGCCTCACCAACCCGCGCCGCACTAACTTCGATATGGCCCTGTTCAAACACTTCGCTGTGAACGAGCGCGTGGGCTTTGAATTCCGCGCCGAAGCCTTCAACGTCTTTAACCACACCCAGTTTGCCTGGTTAGGCGGAGGCGCAGGTTCGGCCGGCGGGAATAGCCCGTTTTCGAGTCCCACCAACACCGCCACCTGCTACGGAGGAGCCAACTTCTCGGCCGGGGATCCCACGTGCGTGCTTCCGCCCGATAGCGCCACTTCGCCAAATCAAGGCAGCCCATTCCTCCGTGCCGCCGCAGCCCACAACCCACGCATTTTGCAATTAGGTCTGAAGTTCGTCTTCTAAGCGTTCGACCAAGAGGTGCCCTTGAAGAAGGGGAAAGCAAGAATCCCGGCGCGAAAATGAGCGCCGGGATTCTTCCTTGCACCAAACCGAGAACCGAGAACCGAGAACTGAGAACCGAACCTCCAGCCTAGTGCCGAGACCCGAGCGCCTCTCTCACCCGCGCCGGCGCCGGCACCACCCCCAACCCCCGTTCCAGATCCGCAATCAGATCCTCCACATTCTCAATCCCCACCGACAGCCGCACCATCTGCTCCGTCACTCCTATCTTCTCCCGCTCTTCGGGCCGAATCATCGCATGCGACGTAATCACCGGGATCGTCACCAGCGAATCCACTCCTCCCAGGCTCGGAGCCAGCGTGAAGAGCTCCAGCGTCTCGGAAAACCGGCGGGCATCTTCACCCGTGCCCTCGACCTCAAAGCTCAGCACGCCTCCGCCGCCCCGCATCTGTTCCATCGCCAGCGCCCGCTGCGGATGCCCCTCCAGAAACGGATAGCTCACGCTCCGCACTTTGGGATGCCCCTTCAGAAACTGTGCCACTCGCAACGCGCTCTCGTTCTGCCGCTCGACCCGCAGCGCAAGCGTCCGGATCCCCCGCAGCAACAGCCACGCCGCGTGCGGATCCATGTTGCACCCCACGGTCGTCCGCGTCGCATGAATCGTCTCGATCAGATCCCGGCGTCCCGCGACCACGCCACAAATCAAATCCGAATGCCCCGCAAAATACTTCGTCCCCGAATGCATCACCAGGTCAATCCCGTACTCGATCGGCCGGCAATTGATCGGGGTAGAAAACGTGCTGTCGATCAGGGTAATCACGCCATGCTCCCGCGCCAGAGCTGACACCCGCTTCAGATCAACCACGCGCAGCGTGGGATTCGTCGGCGACTCCAGATGCAGAATCTTCGTATTCGGCCGCATCGCCCGGGCATGCTGCTCGTAGTCGGTCGTGTCCACCAAAGTCGTGTCCACGCCAAACTTCGGCAGCCACTGCGTCAGAAACTTCGTCGCCCCGCCATAGATATCGCGCTGCGCCACAATATGATCCCCGCTCTTCACCAGCGCGAGAATCGACGTCGAAATTGCCGACATCCCCGAAGCAAACAGCAAAGCCGAGCCCGCGCCCTCGAGCTCCGCAATCGCCGACTCCGCCACCGTGTTCGTCGGATTCCCATACCGCGTGTAAAACATGTCGGTATGCGTGGCCCGCAACTGCTGCTCGTTGTCGGTCACCTCAAACGTCGACGTCTGATAAATCGGCGTAGAAAGCGGCCCATTCTTCTTATGCAGCTCCGTCCCGCCCCGTACCGCCTCAGTCTCCTGATGCCGCGAATGCTTTTTCATGTACGCTCCTCAAAGAAAGTAGGCGCCGAGAGTCAGGCAGCCAATTCTTTCGACTCCCTAAAACCTGTCATCCTGAGCCTTAAAAACTGTCATCCTGAGCGAAGTGAGGCGCCAGCCGAACGAAGTCGAAGGACCCCGTGCGTGTCTGCACTACCACAGGCCCCGACTGGCTTTTCCACCACGAATTTCGACCAGCACTCTGATACGCTTCAGCCCACTCCCACGCGCCCCCAGCTTAAGCCGCCCCTCTCTCGCCGGGCAAGCAAAACCCGCTCCCAGTGCCCCTCGCAACCAAACAAGACAGCGTTGCTATAATCCCCCGCCATGGACACCAGCCTGCGCCACCGCGTTGCCATCATCGCCGCCTCCAGCCAGGGCATCGGACTCGCCACCGCCCACGCCTTCGCCGCCGAAGGCGCCCGCATCGCCATGTGCGCCCGCAACCTCGAAACCCTCACCGCCGCCGCCCACAAAATTCGCCAGCAACACAACGCCGAAGTTCTCGCCGAGCCCCTCGACGTCACCGACTCCAATGCTGTGCACCGTTTCGTAGAAGCCGTCGTCGCCCGCTACGGCACCGTCGACATCTGCGTCACCAACGCCGGCGGCCCGCCTGCCAAGAGTTTCCTCGCTACCACGACCGCTGACTGGCGCAGCGCCGTCGACGCCAACTTTCTCAGCGCCGTCTACTTCGCCCGCGAAGTCATCCCCCACATGCAGAAACGCCGCTGGGGTCGCATCGTCACCATCACCTCGATCACGACGAAGCAGCCCGTCGCCGACCTCGTGCTCTCCAACGCCGTGCGCGCCGGAGTCGTCGGCCTGGTCAAGAGTCTCGCCAACGAATTTGGCAAAGACGGAATCCTCGTCAATAACGTCGCCCCCGGCTTCACCGCCACCGATCGCCTGAAACAACTGGCCAAAGCGCGCTCCGCCGCCTCCGGCAAATCCGAACGGGAACTCTTCGACGCCTGGGCCTCCGAATCCGCCCTGCGCCGGGTCGGCGAGCCGCGCGAGGTCGCCGACGCCATCGTCTGGCTCGCCTCCGAGCGCGCCTCCTACATCACCGGCCAAACAATCCTGGTCGACGGCGGAGTCTACAAAGGCCTGTGACCGCGGGTTTCACAGCCTGCGGATTGTCCCAGGCGCGAAGCGTCAACCTCTGTAGTCTGCAGAAACAAAACTTGCACTCTGCGAGTGCCTTTACGTAGTCTTTGGAAGCCCGTTGTAGCGCCGGCATCTTGCCGGCTGTCGCGAGAGCTTGCCCTGAGCTTGTCGAAGGGGCGTCTCGCCCTCGCCACCGTCTACGCCGATCAACGAAGGATTCAACATGCCGAAACCCGGACGAACCGCCACAGCAGCCAAAAAGAAATCCCGCCGCCCATCCATTAAGCTCTCCGCCACAGTAGCCAAGAAGCGCTCCAAGAAAGCCGACCTCAAACACGTCGCCTGGAGCACGGTCGAACTCGAAGACCTCACCCCGCTCCTGCAGCGCCAGCTCGTCGTTGGCGGCGAAATCATGGTCTCCCGCGTCCTCATGAAAAAAGGCTGCATCATCCCGCTGCACAGCCACTACAACGAGCAGTTCAGCTACATCCTCGAAGGCGCCCTCAAGTTCTGGATCGACGGCAAGGAAATCGTTGTCCACGCCGGCGAAGTCCTCACCATCCCCCGCAACATGCCCCACAAAGCCGAGGCTCTCGAAGACACCGTCGACCTCGACATCTTCCATCCCCCGCGCGCCGACTGGATCAACAAAACCGACCAATACCTGCGCCGGGAAAACAAATAGCACAGTTCCCCAAAGCGCAAGTCTCAAAGCGCACTTCCCAAAGCGCAGGTTCCCAAAATCTTGTCATTCCGACGCCGAGCGCAGCGCAGGCGGAGGAATCTGCTTTTCGATCCCCACGATCATTGGGGAATCGCTTCTCTCCGCGTTCTCGGCGGCAGTTCTCCGCGACCTCTGCGGTGAAACGCTTTTGCTTCCGCTCTTCGGCCGCCACGAACCCAAAAGATTCACCTCAAGTGATCCCCGCGAACGCCCGCAGATGCTACGCTATTGCTGCGCCACACGGCGCACCCAACAACCCAGGCTCCATGACCCACTCAACGCTACCCGAAACCCAAGCCGCCTCCCGCCTGCGCTGTATCCAGTGCGGCCACGAGGCCGACCATGCCGCCGCGGACTTCCGCTGTCCCAACTGCGGCAACTTGTTCGAAGTCGCCTTCCCCGGCTGGCAGACTCCCCAGGGACTCAAGGCCGCAGGCTACACTGCCCAAGCGCTCAAGGATCTCTGGCGCGACCGCAAGTCCTCGCTCGCTCCCGCCGACACCAGCGGCGTCTGGCGCTTCCGCGAATTGCTTCCAAACCTCAAGCCCGGCCACGACCCCATCACGCTGCGGGAAGGGAATACCCCCCTCTATGATCTCCCGCGCTGTGCCCGCGCCGCTGGAGTTCGCGCCCTCCAGGCCAAGCATCAGGGCATGAACCCCACCGCCTCTTTCAAAGACACGGGCATGACCACCGCCGCCTCCTTCGCCCGCCAGAAAGGGTTTCGCTGGGTCGCCTGCGCCTCCACCGGCAACACCTCCGCTTCTATGGCTGCTT
Organism: uncultured Acidobacteriaceae bacterium; assembly: GCA_964641665.1. GTDB lineage: Bacteria > Acidobacteriota > Terriglobia > Terriglobales > Acidobacteriaceae > Gp1-AA133. The sequence continues at coordinate 24,254 of CAZXKO010000099.1, read as the reverse complement.
ATGCCGCCCGCGGCGGCATGCGGAGCCTCGTCCTCATTCCCGACGGCAAAATCTCTTGGGGTAAGCTCTCGCAATCGCTCGACTACGGCGCCGTCACCTGCCAACTCCGCACCGACTTCGACGGCTGCGTGAAAGTGCTGAACGAACTCGTTAAGCGCCGGCCCATTTACCTGCTCAACTCCGTGAATCCCTATCGTCTCGAAGGCCAGAAAACCGCCGCCATCGAACTCCTCGAACAGCTCAACTGGCAGCCGCCCGACCACCTTATCGTTCCCGGCGGAAATCTAGGCAACTCCTCCGCCCTCGGAAAAGCATTGCTCGAGATGAAGGACCTCGGCCTCATCCCGCGCCTTCCCAAGCTCTCCGTGATCCAGGCTGAAGGCGCAAACCCGTTCTATCGCAGCATCCGCGAGCATGGCGGCAAGACGCTCGTTCCCACTGCAGCCGACACGCTGGCCACTGCCATCCGCATTGGTAATCCTGCCTCCTGGAAAAAGGCGCTGCGCGCAGTGCAGGCAACCCAGGGCATGGTCGAGCAAGTCAGCGAACTCGAAATCGCCATGGCGAAAGCCGAAATCGGCTCCGACGGCATAGGCTGCGAGCCCGCATCCGCGGTCACTCTCGCTGGACTCAAAAAGCTGGTCCAACAAGGATTCGTCCAGCCCGACGAAACCGTCGTCCTGGTCCTAACCGGCCACGTCCTCAAAGATCCCGAGTTCACGCTGAAGTTCCACCGTGGCGATCTCTTCACTGGCACCGCGCAGGAAAAAGACGCCACCGCGCTAGTTCCCCAGCAGCGCGCCCCGTTCGTCCTCGACGCCACTGTTGACGCCGTGCTGAAGACGCTCGACCAGTTCGAAGCCAAGGGCGAAAACGCATGACTGCGCATCCCGCCGCAGTTCGTTACCGGCGCGAGTCGCCGTCCCCGCGTTGTCATCCTGAGCGCAGCGAAGGACCTATGCATTTCGCTGCCGCGAACTTCTCCGCGCTCTCTGCGGCCATTTCTCTGCGCTCTCTGCGGTTAAAGTCTTTTCCAGGACTTCACACCCGGACCCAACACTCGAATGCCGAAAACTAAATCACCCGCATTCTTCCGAATCACTCTCCCCGCCACCTCCGCCAACCTCGGCCCGGCCTTCGACGCTGCTGCGCTCGCCTTCGATCTCCACCTCACACTCGAAGCCCGCCCCGCGCTCCACGACTCCATTCAGGCCACCGGCCGCGACGCCGACATCTGCGGCAAAGTCGACAACCACCTCATCCTCACCACCTACCGCGAGGTCCTCTACAACAACGGCAAGTCCCCCGAACCCCTCGCCCTCACCATCCACAATGACATCCCCATCGGCAAAGGCTGCGGATCGTCCGCCGCCGCCCGCCTCGCCGGCATCGCCCTCGCCGATCACTATGGCAAACTCCGCTGGACCGACGCCCAGGTCGTCGGCGAGGCTTCCCGCCGCGAGCACCACCCCGACAACGCCTCCGCCTGCTGGATGGGCGGCCTCACCATCGCACGTATGTCCGGAGAAGCCGAAGCCCAGATCGCCCGCATCCGTCCGAAAGGGAAGTGGCCGCTGCTGCTCGCCGTTCCCCCCGCCCCGTTGTCCACGGAAGAGGCCCGCCGCGTGTTGCCGCCGCAATATTCGCGCGCTGACGCGGTGATCAATATTCAAAACTCCATGCTTCTGCTCGCCGCTTTTACGCAAGGCAAGCCCGGACTTCTCACCGCCACTCTTGGCGACCGCATTCACCAGCCCTACCGCGCGCGGCTCTGCCCCCTGCTGCCCGCGCTGCAGGAGCTCGCCGGAACGCGTGGCATCCTCGGCGCCGTGCTCAGCGGCGCAGGCCCCTCGGTCCTGATTTTTCTGGATCCCCGCGCGAAAACGCCTGCAAAAAAAATCGCCGCCCAGGTGGCGGCGCATCTTGCAAAGAAAAATCTGACAGCCGAACTCTTCCTAACCGCGATCGCCGAAAAAGGGCCCGCGGCCACTCGCTAAAGCTGGCGCTGCCAGGATTTCAAGCGCCGCGCAGAATAAACCTGTGGCTTCTGCCGCGGGCGATCGCCCCTCGGCTCCAATCCAACCCGCCTAGTTCGCCTGCCCGCTCTCCAGTTCCGCGTAAACGCTCGAACAGTGCGTTTCGAAGCTCACCTTCGGCTCCTGCGCTGCCCGCGCCGGATACGATTCCACCGCCAGGAAGTAACTCAGAATCTCGTTCTCCACCTCGCGCCGCCGGGCTTCTTCCACCAGATCGATGCTTGATTTCGACATGACAAACTCCTGTTCGACCCGTGCAGCAAGCGCATGGTTCCTCGCTCAGTGCACCGAATTTCAGATCTTTCGATCGGGGGAAACCCAAGACTAGTTCCTGCGCCACACACTCGTAAATGGCACTGCCGTGCTAGGGGGATCCCCTGCGGTTGACGACACCTTGTCATTCCGACGCACGAGCGCAGCGAGACAGGAGGAATCTGCTGCGGAGATGTGCGAAACATGTCAGCTCTGTCATCCCGGCCGGAGCGAAGCGAAGTGGAGGGCCCCTGTGTTCTCTAACGGCCCATTTGCTGCCAGCCCCATTGTCATTCCGACGCGCGAGCGCAGCGAGGCAGGAGGAATCTGCTGTTCTCTTGAAGGGAAGGGCCCGACTTCAGTCGTGCCAAATGCAGTTCAGAATGCGTCGCGCTTCAGCGCCTGAGGTTTGCTTTGACCGGACTCACCCCCGGCTCGCTGGTGGCACGATCCCGTTGTGTCGCAAATACACGGCCATCTGTCCATAGTGATCGTAACAATGCCCCACCGTCAGCGTCGCAATCCCCAGCCGGGTGATCGTGCTCTGTCCCCACGGACTCTTGATCGACTCCGTCGCGTTCGCAGTGTTGATCGTCTTGATTGCCTTGTGCAGGTAGGCAAACGAATCTTTCAGGTACTGCATAATCTGCGCCTTGGTCTTCACCGACGCCGGCCCCGCCTCGCCGTTCGTATCCGGAGGCTTCACTTGCAAAATCGCTGCGCCAAACTGGTAGTTGTCCGCGGCCACATGCTTCACTTGCTCAGCGAAAGTCCGCACCCCTTTGAACTCTCCGTCCGTGGGTGCGTATCCATACTTGTCTTCCGGCATCGCGTCGGCCGCGGGCACAAACTCCTCTTCCACGTTGGTCAACGCCCGATCCAGAACCTGGGTGATGGTGCGCGGAGCCTCCGGCTTCGGCATCTGCTGTCCAACCGCCGCGGTCCCACTCACCGCGAGTAAAAAACCGATGGAAGCAAGGATTGTCTTCATAACCGTTCTCCCGATCCCGTCTATGGTTTCCTTCGTGTCCTTACTGCCACCGTCGTGTCCTTCGTGTTAAAGACTTTCTCCGCGCTCTCCGTGGCGTCGCTCTGCGTCCGGCGGTTAAAGCTGTCTTTCGAACCACAGCCGGAAGCAAGGATTGTCTTCATAACCGTTCTCCCGATCCCGTCTATGATTTCCTTCGTATCCTTAGTGCCACCGTAATGTCCTTCGTGTTAAACATTTTCTCTGCGCTCTCCGCGGAGTCGCTCTGCGTCCTCTGCGGTTAAAGGCTTTTGTCCGGACGATAGCCTGACGCCCACGTCCCACCGACGCCCCGCAAACGACGAGCGACTGACGACTAGAGACTGCTTTTCAATCCCTCACCACCGAAGGTGCCATCGCCAAATGCTGCGCGCTCAACCGGTGGCGCCGGATCGTCAAAAGCCCCGCCAGCAGCGCCAATGCCGAGCAGGCCAGCGTGTTCGGCAACCCCACCCGCCCCGCCAGCGCGCCCCACATTGTACTGCCGATTGCCATCCCTCCCTGCAAAACCAGCAAATACACGGATAACGCCCGCGCCCGCACCCACGACGGAGACATCGTCTGTGCTGCCGTGTTCAGGCACGCCAGAATCCCGATCCACGCACCGCCCGCCGTCGCCATCACCAGGCACAGCAGCCCAAACTCGTGCGCCTGCCCCGCCGCAAACGTCATCCCCGCAAACACCACGATCGCCGTCCCGACCAGCCCATCGACCGACAGCTTCCGCCGCAGGCGCGGCAAGATCGTCGCCCCCGCCAGGGCTCCCACTCCAAAACAACCCAGCAGCACTCCATACCCCTGTGCCCCAAACGGCTGCGCCAGAATCGGCAGCAGCGCCAGCAACGCAATCGCTCCCACGCTGAACGCTCCCGTCCGGATCAGCACCGACCGCACCAGTTCCGATCGCCGCACGTACTCCAGCCCGCTGCCAATCGCTTCCCACAACGCTTCCGTTTCCACCCGCTCAGCGGGAACGCGTTTCCACCGGTACAGCACCAGGATCACTCCGAAGAACGACAGCGCATTCAGCAGAAACGCCGTCCCCGATCCCGCCCACGCAATCACCATCCCGCCCAGCGCCGGACCCACCGCGCGCGCCACGTTGAACCCCGCCGAATTCATCGCCACTGCCGCCGCGTGCTGTTCCGGAGGTACCAGCTCCGGCGTGATCGCCTGCCACGCCGGATCGTTCATCACCGCGCCCAACCCCAGCGCGAACGTGAAGCCCAGCAGAATCCACGGGGTCACCACGCGAAACAAAGTCAGCACTCCCAGCGCGCCCGACGCCAGCACCATCCATCCCTGCGTCACCAGCAAGAAGCGCCGCCGGTCCACCATGTCGGCCAGCGCTCCCGCTGGCAGGATCACCAAAAACACCGGCAACGCCACCGCTGCCTGCACCAGTCCCACCATCAGCGGCGACATGGTGAGCACCGTCATCATCCATCCCGCACCCACAGCCTGCATCCAAGTACCGATGTACGACACGATCGCCGCAATCCACAGCGCCCGAAACAGCGGCTCGCGCAGCGGCGCCCACGCGGAAACACTCGCATTCGACAAACTCGGGGGCACCGGTGCGGGCGTTTTCACCATCTCGGCCATTTAACCGGAAACCCCCTCCAGGGTCGGATCGGAGCCAGCGCCGAACGGCCACTCGCTCTGTTTCCACGCGCGGATCAGGTAGATCGCAATTCCAAGAACCAGAAGCACGATCGCGTACCGGATTTCCTTAAGCGCGTTCACGCGCACGAACAGGATATAGCTGAAGCCAATCGAAGCAATCAAAGCCGGGAGAGGATAGAACCACATGCGGAACGGCCGTGGCATATCAGGCCGTCGAATACGCAGAACAATCACCCCAATCGCCTGCACCAGGAACTGCAGCATGATCCGGATCACGACCAGCGCCGCAATCACGTCCGCCAGCCGCAGAAAGCAGAACAGCGCCGCCACCGCTCCTAGGCTCACCAGTGAAACGTACGGAAACCGCCCCTCAGGATGCACCCGCGCAAACACGCGAAAATAATTTCCATCCAGCGCCGCCGCATACGGAACCCTCGAATACCCCAGCATCAGGGAGAACACCGACGCGAACGCCGTCCACATCACCAGCACCGTGACCAGTTGAGCCGCCCACGGCCCGTACACCTTCTGCATGAACACCGAAACCACGTACAGCCCGCTGTTGGCGCCGCTCGCCGTCACCATCTCCCGCCATGGCACCACCGCCAGGATGCTCAAGTTCATCAGAATATATAGACCGCCCACCAGCAGAATCGATAGCAGCAGCGCCCGCGGAATGTTGCGCCCCGGATCCTTGACCTCGTCGCCCAGAAAACAGACGTTGTAGTAACCCCAATAGTCATACGTCCCGATTAGCATGGCGCTGCCCAGCCCATGAAAGAATCCCCGCGACAGCGTGAAAGCGCCCGGAGGAAAATCAAACGCGCGCGCCGTGTTGAAGTGCGTCAGCCCGGCAAAGATAATCCACCCAATCGTTCCCATCACCACCACCCACAACACCTTGGAAAGCTTGCCAATCGTGGTGATTCGCCGGTACAGCAGCAACACCGCCAGCAGACAAATCCCCAGCGCGACCATGGTCCCGCTGTTCGCCACCCAGCTCATTTGCAGATTGCCGACCAGGGGAAGATGCCAGTTGCCCGTCCGCGAAAAGTAAACGTGCTCCAGCCCCGGCCAGAAGTACGCCGCATATCCCGCTAGCCCCAGGCATCCCGACGCGATCGACAGCGGCGCGCTGAACGACAGCTGCCAGATAAACAGAAACGAAATCAGCCGTCCCAGCTTCTTCGGCCCGTAGATCTCCCGTAGGTACCGGTACGACCCGCCCGAACCCGGCATGGCCGCGCCCAGTTCCGCCCACACCAGTCCATCGCAAATCGCAAATCCCGCTCCCAGCACCCATCCCAGCATCGCCTGCGGCCCGCCCATCGCGCTCACGATGAGCGGCATCGTAATGAACGGCCCGACCCCAATCATGTCGAGCATGTTCAGCGCAACCGCGCTCCCCAGCCCCATCCCCCGAATCAGCTGTGGCGAAGCCTGACTCGAAGTCTGCACGTCCGCGCCCTGATTCGAGGTCTGCATGAATTGTCCGATTGAAACTGACGGGCGGCCGCCCTCAGAAAAGCCCTAGCAACCAACCTTCGTGCCACCTTCGTGCCCTTCGTGGTAAAGCTCTTCGCGCAGTGTGGATGGCCCCAAGCCGACAAGAATTTCTCTGCGTCCTCAGCGCTCCCTCAGCGCTCTCCGCGGTCAAAAGCTTTCCCGCCGGATAACCACGAAGCCCCGACCACACCTGCCACCGCCTACCGCCCCGCCGCCAACAGATTCACATACAACCGCACCGCCCCCGGCACTCCAGCAGGCAGCTGCCGGAAGAATGCATACCCCGTATAGATGTAGACGCCCTTCCCGTACCGCGCCAGCAACAACCCGCCCTTCAGATCCTGCTCCCCCGGATCGTGCGATGCCAGCAGCGCCGTGAACTTGTCATCCCATTTCTCCATGAAGTACAAACCTCGCTCCTGCACCCATCCATCGAAGTCGCGCTGCGTAATTTCATTCGGGAAATGAAACACGCGTTCCTGCGGCGCCAGCACTTCCACCGCCGCCTCCTCCACCGACACCCGTCCCCGCCCCAGCGTCACCGGATACGGCGCAAACGATCCCCCATTAAAGTTCCCCACGTCGGCCTCGTACTGCACCACCAGCGTCCCGCCGGCCGAAACGAAATCCAACAGCTTCTTGTTATTCGCCGCCACTTCTTTCTGCGTATCGTAAGCCCGAATCCCCAGCACGATAGTCTGATACTTACCCAGGTCCTCTGTCGCCAACTTCTCCGCCGGAATCAGCGTGACATCCAATCCCACCTGCCGCAGCACCGTAGGAATGTCGTCCCCCGCGCCCATGATGTAGCCGACCTTCAGTTCCTTCGGAACCTTCACGTCCACGACGCTCACCCGCTGCACCGCCGGCTGGTAGTAGTAAAACGTATCCAGATCGTCGCGCGTCACCACTGTGTACCCTTCGGCGTATGCCTTGTTGTGGTACATCAACGAGGCCTTCAGCTGGTCGCGTTCCTCGCGGGTGGCTGAAGGTCCGACCGTAAACTCGCACTCCGTTGACTCGCCAACCTTCGCGAACGCCACCGCCTGCGACGCAGGTTCCACCTGCCATCCCTTCGGCGCCTCCAGCCGCACGCTGGCCGTTACTGCGCCGGGCAAGCCGTTACGTACCTCCACCTTCACGGCACTCGATCCCCGATGGCCTACAGGAATCACCTGCGAAATCGGTTCAATCGCGATCGAGAACGGCGGCGCTACCGCCAGCGCACGTCTTTGTTCGTGTCCCGTGGAATCCTTGTAGCTCACCGATACAATGCCGCCCAGCGAGCTTTTTAGCGCGTCCACCGAATAGTTCACGTGTGCCCTTAGCGGAGCCGGCGGGAACGCCAGCGTCGCATACCGAGGCTCATCCACCGTGTTGACGCCGTCCGCTTCCGGATTATCCCGGTGCCAGTACGGTCGGGTATAAGCCGCGTCCAACGGCACCGTAACCCGGAACTCCGCAGTCACTTCTTGCCCTGGCGATACCGACCCTCCCGTCGACCTGGACTCCGCATGCCACCCCGCGGGCAGATCGAGTGCGATCTGCTGAATCGCTGCAGTCTTCGATCCCGAATTGCGCACCCGAGCTGTGACCCCGAACGCCTGTCCCGGCACCGCCATGAATGCTTCCTCCGACGTCGCCGCAGTTTCCGCATCCACCGTGACATTCATGCTCAACCCCAACGCGAGGTTGACCGCTTCCTGAAACTGTTCCTGCTTCAAGCGCAGATGTCCAAGCAACTCTTGCCGCTCCGCACCCGCCAGTTGTTTTTCCCCAGCGATCCGCGAGACGAGTGTGCCTGCGACCTGCGATCCTTCGAGTAGAGGCGTAGCCGCCTTTGCTGGATCGTCCGCCGCAGCCTTGGTCGCTTGCTCCACCGTTGCCTGCAGTTTCACCAACCCCGGCCTCAACCAAGGCACCTTCCCCTCATCCGCCCTCAACCGCCCCGCCAGCCCCGGCAACGACGTATCGATACCGTCAAAGAAATCCTGCTCGTGCCCGTCTCTTCCCGCTGTCGGTGGCAACACCGAATCCACCAGCCGGTAGAACGCATAGTGCGGCCCCGCATCCACCGACCATCCGCCCGCCCCTTGCGACAGCTGATGCCGCAATCCCTCCATCGCAAACTGGATGTAAGTCATCCCCAGATCGGGATCGCGTTCCCCCGTGCTCAACTTCACCGTGTAGTTCTCCGGCGCGCATTCGTTACTGCGGAACGGGCACACGTTGTCGAAGTAAAACTTCTTGGCCTGCCAAGGCAACAATCCTTCCGCAATCTGCTCCGGAAATCGCTTCGGATCGGCCGCCGCCCGGAACGCCTCGCGCGACACGATCCCCGACGCCTGGTGATTCCCGTGCCCATCCCGTTCCGTTCCCTGAAACCGCGATACCAGCACATCCGGCCGGAACGTCCGGATCACCCGCACCATGTCGGCCAGCACCACATCGTGCCCATTCCACTTCTGAAACGTTTCGTCGGGGTTCTTCGAAAACCCAAAGTCGGCCACCCGCGTGAAGCGCTGCTCCACTCCGTAGTACCGGTCTGAGGCCGTCAGTTCCAAAGTCCGCAGCACTCCCAGCACATCGAACAGATTGCTCCCTACCTTATTCTGTCCGCCTTCGCCGCGGTTCAGCGTCAGTAACTCCACGGTATCGCCGCGCCCGCGCGACTCCAGCGTCATCATGCCGCCGTCTTCATCATCCGGATGAGCCGTGGTATGCAGCAGCCGCGCGGTCGTGCTCAGCCGCTTCAGCATCAGCCGCAGCCCAGCTGCACCCGTATCCTGTGGCAGGGGATCCGACGGCCGCGCGCGTTCCCCAGCCTCCTCGCCGTTTGTTCGGGAAAAAAGAATGAGAGAAAAGAAACCAACGACAACGCAACGGGCCCACCCACGCCACGTCGCCTTCTGGAGGGTCTTCGAATCGATCATGTCTTTTAGTAGATGGGTTCCTTAATGCACCGGACGCAAGTTTCTCGCAGAACCAAGTGTAGCGCCGGCGTCCCGCCGGCTGTCGCGAGGGCGTCCCGCCCTCGCCAACGTGCGGCCCAGAACCGGGCGATAACGGGGTCTCACCCTTACTCCGTCATCCTGAGCGAAGTGAAGGCGCCCAACCGAACGAAGTCGAAGGGCCCCCGTGTCCCTCTGCGGTACCTGCGGCCCTGACGATTTCTCTACCACGGATCGGTTCGTTTAGTGCGTGAGCTCCCCTCAGTTCCCCTGCGCCAGCAGCGGCTCCTGGCAGAACCGCGCCGCCTTCAATAAATCCGCAAACTCCGGCGTCGCCCGCAGCCGGTCCAGCAGCGGATCATTCTCAAGCGCCGAGTACGCACAATAATTCTGCTCAATCGCCATCCGGATCATATGCAACGCCGCATCCTTCTTTCCCACCATCGCCAGTACCGCGCCCTGCTCGTACGCTGCCTCCGGATCGTCGTTAATCGCCAGGGACCGGGTATCCTCCTGCGCAATCCGGTCCAGTTCCTCCTGCGGTCGCAACCCCAGCGCCGCCTCCACAAGGTCCCGATGGTAGCGCGTGGCCGAGGGCATCTTCTTCACCGCCTCCCGCGCATCATTGATCTTCCGCTCCCGCAGCAGGATCGACGGCATGGCAAAGCTCGCCCACTCCGAACCCGCGTCCAGCGTCACAAACTCCCGCGCTTTCGTCGTATCCCCCGAATACAGAAACGCCCAGGCGCACGACCGGAAAAAGTAATTGCCCGGGTCCAGTTTCAGCGCCGTGTCGCACTCCTTTGTGGATTCCTGCAGCATCCCGGCATACCGCAACACGTATCCCAGCGTGAAGTGTACCTGCGCGCTCTGCGGACGCTTCCGCACCAGCGCCCGCGCCTGTTGATACGCCTTTTCCAGTTCCCCGCGCTCGACACGATTGATGATCAGGTTCCCAGCCGCGGCCAGCAGGTTCGGGTCGAGCGTCAAAGCACGTTCATAGGCCGAACTTGACTTCTGAAACGCCTCATCGCCCCCGCTGGAATACTGCGAGTCGAAGTAGTAACGCTCCCCCAACATCTCCCATGCTGGCGCGTAGGTGGCATCCAGCCCAACCGAACGCTCCAGCATGGAAATCGCTTCTTTGTTCGGTTTTTCGTCGTGTGCGATCGGCACGCTTCGCAGGTAAAGATCGTACGCTTCCTGATTCTTCGGACGCGTGCTGGTCTCCAGGTACTCGTTCTGCGGCCCCAGCGTCGGCAGCAATCCAGAACGCACCTGCTTCGCCAGCGCATCCTGCAGCGCAATGTAATCCTGGCTCGGTGCCGTGATCGGATTGCTCTGCCAGGTCACGCTGTTCGACGTCACGTTCACCGCCTGCAGCGTCACCATGATCTTGTTGCCCTGCTTCATGTAATGACCGGTCACGATGTCGGCCACGTGCAGGTCCCGTCCCGCCTGCTGCGGATCCAAGTCCGCACTCACATACTTCCGCGTGCTGCCCGTCGGGCGCACATCGAGTGTGCGGTTGTAGGTCAGCACCGAAGCAATCTCATCCGCCAGCGCGAAGCGCAGGTAGTCTACCCCGCTGTCGTTGGTCATGTTCTGCAGCGGAAGCACCGCGATCGTGTTCGCGGCCACCTCCGGGGCCGGAGGCTTCCGGTGCTTCAGCCACCATGCCCCCACCGCGCCCAGCACGGCCAGCAGCAGCCCCGCCATACCCAGCAATAAGTAAGTCTGTAGCTTGCCCGACCGCTGAAACGTGTTCGAGGCCGCCCGCAGCGGTTGCACCAGTCTCGCGCTCGTCCGGCTCAGCCCCGACTCCGTCTCCTTCTTTAAATGCTGCAGGTCGGCCTTCATCTCGGCGGCGCTCTGGTAGCGCTTGGTCTTGTCCTTCTCCATCGCCTTGCCGATGATGTTTTCCAGTTCCGGCGGCAAGGTCGGATTCCAGCGCAGCGGTGAGGCTGGCTTCTGATGCAGCACACTGTCCAGCGTCGTGACAATGTTCGTCCCCGAGAATGGCTTCTTCCCGGTCGACATCTCGTACAAAACCACCCCAAACGAAAACAGGTCGCTGCGCGGATCGAGCGCCTCGCTTCGTGCTTGCTCCGGCGCCATGTACACCGCCGTCCCCGGAATCACGCCCACCGCCGTCAGCGAATCCTCAATGCCCGTGTCCGTGCTCGTGGCTAGCTTCGCTTCCGTCGTCAGCTTGGCCAACCCGAAATCCAGCACCTTGGCCTGCCCCATCTTCGTCAGGAAAATATTCGCGGGCTTGATGTCACGATGAATAATCCCCTTGGCATGCGACGCCGAAAGCGCCTCAGCTACCTGCACCCCGATATCGAGAATCTGGTCCGTGTCCAGAACCTTGCCATGGATCATCTGCTTCAGGCTCTCGCCCTCCAGTTTCTCCATGACAATAAAAGGATGCCCGTTGTTGTCGTCGATGTCGTGAATCGTGCAGATGTTGGGATGGTTCAACTGGGAAGCCGCCCGAGCCTCGCGCTCAAACCGCTCCAGGGACTTGGCGTCCCCCACCAGGTTGTCAGGAATGAACTTCAGCGCCACCCGGCGGCCCAGGCGTGTGTCCTCCGCCTCATACACCACCCCCATGCCACCGCCCCCAAGTTTCCCGAGGATGCGATAGTGGGAGATCGTCTCGCCGATCATGAGCACCCGACCATTCCCGCAGTCGGCAATGTTAGGCCCGGAAGGCCCTCCGGTCAACTAGGCAAACGACTTAACAGCACTACTCACATTGTCTTACAGTCCAGGCACGAGCGAATGCCCCGGTTGCGAGGGCCCCGACAAATGCCAGACCCTCCGTACGACCGCCAGACACGAAACGCACGGTCCGACCCGTCCTGCGTGCTAGCAGGGTTCTCTCCCTGCCCTCAGCGGCCTTCCTCCGCGATCTCTGCGGTTAAAAGCTTCTCCTCCTCCAACTGACAACCGAGAACTGAGAACCGAGAACTGCCTCTAGTACAATCCCGCCGACGACCCCACCCACTCCATATTCCGGTTGTGATCCACGCCCATCATCAACCCGCGCCCCATGCGCAGAATCGTCAGCACTGGCGTCAACTCATCCACCCAGATGTACATCACCCGCACTTCCACCTTGGTCCCGCCAAACGGCGTCTCGATCAGCGGCTCAAAGTGCAGCCGCTCCTGCAAAATGTAGTGCGACCTACGCTCCGCCGGCACCGCCGCAATCTCTTCTTTCTTCGGTGCGATTACCACCCCCAGCCCTGCGAACGAATACAGGGGTTTCAGGGCATAGTTCTCGAGGTCCTCCGGAACTGTCTCCAGCCGATCCAGAAACCACGTCTTCGGCACCGAAGCGTGCGTCAAGTACGGAATCGAATACTTCGAAATCCGGAAATACCAGTTCGGATGCCCCGCCCACTCCACCTGCAGGTCATCCCGAAAATCAAACCCCAGCTTCACTCCCTTGCGCTCGAGCTCATCCACGATCGCCCGGTTATAGATCCGCTTGATCGGAATCCGCTTCCCCTCCGACTCCCGGTACAGCCGGTTCCCATCCTTCTTAATAGCCCGGATATCCACCGTCCGAATCCCCAACAGCTTCTCCGTCAGCAGGAAATCCGGCAGCGTCTTCTGATGCTCCGGATCGATCTCCATCAATATGACATTCGCCCGGTCCTCATCCCCCACAATCGCCCGCTGCAAGAGCTTTAAGTACGAAGCCGAATCGAGCCCCCCCAGCAAAAACTGCAACCCCTGATCCAGCCCGTACACATCCATAAACGTCCGCGCCAGCACCGGCTGGTACGCATACAGGGAAGGGAAGGCCTGCAACTCCACCAGCTTCGGCTGCAGCTCGCCCGCCGCATCTCGCACCAACCCAAAATCCACCTGGATAAACATCGGATGCGGCGTCTCGTTCGGAACCTTGAACTCCGCCGGAATCGACTCCGAAGACCGCGCGTGATACTCCGGATTCTCGACCAGTTGCCGGATCAGCTCTTTCCCATCACGAGCCATCTGCTCCAGAAGGGAATGGGGCATGAAGCACGGCGTCTCCGAAACCCGAAACCCAATCGCCACCCCGCACCGCTCCGCCAAAAGCGAAAGCAGCTGGGGATACTTTTCCGCCTTATATTTCGAATTAAACGCCTGCCGCAGGGAGAGAATCATGCAATGTAAGTCTGCGATATAAGTGTGACGCGGGCACTCCTGCCCGCGTCGTTAAGTTGAACTGTCATCCTGAGCGGAGTGAGGCGAAAGCCGAACGAAGTCGAAGGACCCCATGCCAGCCGACGTCATGTCAGGCCTGGCAGGAATTTTCTAAGAAAATCGTAAGCCCCTGGCTCCTGGCTGACGACTAGCGACTGACGACTGTTACTCAATCAAAAACTCCCCACCCCGCATAATCTGCTCGCCGTCCACCCAGATATCAAATTTCCTTCCCACCACATCAATGTGGGTCGACGAGTACCACTCCGCCCCCGTATGCGCCCCATACGGATTCCCAAACGCAATATGCACTCCCGGATACTTCTCGTCCTGCAGTATTTCCCCAATCACATCCTTCAGCTCAACATTCGTCCCGATGGCGAACTCCCCCACCCGGTCGCTATTTTCATCCGTATGCGTATAAGCCCAGAAATCATCGCGCAACTCCAGGTTTCGGCTCTCCGCCGATACCAGCCGGCTCCCCTCCACCCGAATGGTCAGCGGATTCCCCTTCAAATCCCCAAACTTCGCGCACAGATAATCCCCCACCACGCCATCAATCACGAACGTCCCATTTACCTCGCCCGGCGTCGTGAACACCTCGCCCCCCGGCAGATTCCCCCACTTCTCCCGGCTGATAATCCCCGATGTCTTCACCCACTTATAAGGAGGATTCAGCCTCGCCACCAGATCCGTCCCCGCCGGCGTCTTCGCCCGAATCTCCGACGCCTTCCGCACCATGTCCACCACCTTCTGGCTGATCCGGTCCACTTTCAGAAAATCCGCCCGCATCCCCTCCAGCATGATCCGCCGGTTGATGTTCACCATGTGCGCGTGCCGGATCTTCCTCCGGTTCACCACTTCCGTCATCTGCATGCGCGACTGCAGTTCGTTCCGCTGCGCCTGCACCGCAAAGATGCTGACGTCCGCCGTCTCCATGTCCTCGAGAATCTCCGGCGGCAGTTTCTCCAGCGGCCGCTCCGCCAGCTCCTCCAGCACGAACGCGTGATATGTGGCCCCGACGTTCTCCAGTTCCCGAGCAATCGCCGCCGCGATCTCCAGACTGGCTTCGTCGGTGATCACCGTGACTCTCTCCGACGCCTGCACCCGCAAGCACACCTCGATCGCGTTGCGCGCGCCCGGAGCCAGTTCAGAATCAAAAGGGATAGTATTTAGAGGACGATTAGCGTGACTGACTTTATTCATTACCCTGCTTTTTTTCGGAAACCGGGGCCGCCGCTTCGGCCACGCCCACTTCCGTCTCCTCGATGATGTAATCCACTACCTTCTTCAAATCTCCAGTCTGTTCAAACACGCGGATCTGCCGGTCCGCCCCTGTACCCATCTCCATGATTTTGTGAACGTACTCGATCTCCGACCGCGAATCGAGCTCGTCCACCACATCATCAATAAACTCCAGGTACTCCAGAATCAGGTCGCGCACCGGAACCTGCGTTTGCTTCCCGAAATCGATCATGTTCCCGTTGATCCCGTAGCGCGCCGCCCGCCACTTGTTCTCCATGATCAAAGCGCGCCGGTACAGCCGGAATCCCTGGTTCGCGGCATACAGCTTGTAGAGCTTCGCCACCGTCGCCTGGATCAGCCCCGCCAGCGCGATCGTCTCATCCACCCGCAACGGAATATCGCACACCCGGAACTCAATCGTATTAAAGAACGGATGCGGCCGGATATCCCACCAGATCTTCTTTGCGTTATCAATGCAGCCCGTCTTGATCAGCAGCTTGATGAAATTCTCGTACTCACCCCAGCTCGGAAAGTAATCCGGAATATTCGTCCGCGGAAACTTGTCAAATACCTTGCACCGGTACGATTTCAGCCCCGTATTCATCCCCAACCAGAACGGCGAATTGGTCGACAGTGCCAGAATGTGCGGCACAAAATACCGCGCGTGATTCATCATGTGGATGGCCGTCTCCCGGTCCTCCACCCCGATGTGCACGTGCAACCCGAAAATCAGGTTGGCCCGCGCCACCAATTGCATGTCCTCGACAATGTTCTTGTAGCGCTCATCCGGATATATCTCCTGCACCCGCCAATCCGCAAACGGATGAGTCGCCGCCGAAGCCAGCCGCAGCCCATTCTCCCGGGCTAGGGTAATCATGTCCCGCCGCAGCTTCTTGACCTCGTCCTTCGCATCCTTAATATTGTTGCAGACCGAGGTCCCCACCTCCACCACCGACTGGTGCATCTCCGCCTTCACGCGCTCTTGCAACAGCAACTTGCCCTTCTCAATAATTTCCGCGTGAATATGCGACCGAAGATCGCGCGTAACCGGATCGACCGTCTGGTACTCTTCCTCAATTCCGATCGTGAAAGTAGGTTTCATGCCGCTCTAACTACTCGTATCGCCCGAGCTTTGGATGGCCAGCGCCCGCCGTTTCGCCCGGTCTTTCGAGTCCAGAGAGCTCTTGCTGATCCCCGGACCTTATTGTGGCTGTCATCCTGAGCGAAGTGAGGCGCCAGCCGAACGCAGTCGAAGGACCCCGTGTCTGTCAATTCCGCCACAGACCCTGCGAAGTATTTCCACCACGAACCGTAGACCCAGCGCTGTTAGTATAACGAATATCAGGGCCCCTCTGGGCCTTCTCCCTCATCTCCGCCCACGTCCTTAGCGATCTGCTGAAAGCCCTTCTCTGCGATCTCCGCGGCCTTACTCTGCGCCCTTTGCGGTCAAAAGCTTTTACGGTAGTTACGCCCTCTTCTTCGCCACCGTCCGCTCCTCCTCCTCCCCCCGCAAAAACGCCGCCCACCGCAACTCCTGTACCGGATTCTCGCCGTGCAGCGCCTTCTCCACCGCCATCTCCGCCACGGCCTTCACGACCCACTCAAAATTCTCCTGCCCCACCGATGTGATCTCCGCGTCCGGCGCCGGATTCATGAAATCGATCGCATACGGCACCCCGCCTTCCACCGCGAACTCCACCGTGTTCAGGTCATACCCCAGCGCCCGGCACAACGTCAGTGCATCCCTCTCCACCCGCTCCTTCATCGCTGCGTCCGGCGCCGGATTCCCCTTCACATACCGCTCGTGATGCGGAGCCTTCGGGTCATACCGCATGATGTGCACTTTCTCCTGCCCCACCACATAACACCGGAAGTACTCATCAAACTCCACCCCATGCTGCAGAGTCATGCACAGGTCGCCCGTCTGGTTGTAATGATGGAAGAACTCCTCCGGCGAATGCACCTTATATACATGCTTCCACCCGCCTCCCGCATACGGCTTCAGAAAAGCAGGGAAGCCGACGTACTCAAAGATCTCCTCCCAGTTCAGCGGATACATCAGATTCCGCATCGACTGATCGGTCGTCCCCTCGGGATGCTTTTGATGCGGCAACACCACGGTCGGCGGAATCGCCACGCCGAGCTTGGTGGCCAGCGCGTAATTGAAGAACTTGTCATCCGCCGTCCACCAGAACGGATTGTTCACCACAATCGTCCCCTGCAGCGCCGCATTCTTCAGATAGGCGCGGTAGAACGGGATATCCTGCGAAATCCGATCGATGATGACATCGTATTTCTTAGGCTCATCCATCCGGACCCCACCAATCTTCACAAACTCCGCCGTCACCCCCGCGACCTTCATCGAGTTAATCTTCTCGACCAGCGCCGGCGGAAACGTCTTCTCCATCCCAAACAAAACCCCGATTCTTTTCATGATGTCCACTCCAATAAAAGTCATCAGCTCAGCTATCAGCCATCAGCTAACAACCATCAACCAACCCTTTGTCATCCCGAGCGAAGTGAGGCGAAAGCCGAACACAGTCGAGAGCCTGCCCTGAGCGAAGCCGAAGGGGACCTTGCGTTTCTCCGCGGACGTCCCGCTCCAACCTTACCCTTTAAGGCCGATGATCCTCTCTGCGTCCTCCGCGGCTTTTCCTCCGCGCCCTCAGCGGTTAAAAGCTTTTCCCCCACACTCCAACCGGCAACGAGAAGTTCTTCGCGATCAGCCAACGACCAACGACTAGTTCCCCACCACTTCCCGCACCACCCGCAAAAAATTCTCGCCCATGATCTTCTTTATATCGTCTTCCTTATACCCCCGCTTCAGCAGCGCCGCCGTCAGATTCGGCATCTTCGACACATCCTCCAGCCCCTTCGGCACGCTGGTGATCCCATCGAAATCACTCCCAATCCCCACATGATCGATTCCCGCTATCTTCACAATGTGGTCGATGCACTCCGCTGCATCCTCTACTGTGGCAGCGCCCGTCTTCACCTTATCCCATCCCATATCCGCATATTCCTTGGCCGCGAACGCATCCAGCTCCGCCCCCACTAGATTTGGTTCGATCTGGTTGTGTTCGGCGACCAGCTTCTTCAACTCTTCCGCATCCTTTTGATTCAGGAACGACGACCCAAAATTGATCCCCACCACCCCGCCATTCTTCGCCAGTGCCCGGAACATATCGTCCTTCATGTTCCGCGGAATATCGGAATAGACAAAGCACGAGGAGTGCGACGCGATCACCGGCTTCGTCGACACCTCCAGCGCGTCATAAAACGTCTTGTCCGACACGTGCGAGATGTCCACGATCATTCCGATCCGGTTCATCTCCCGCACCACCTGCTTTCCGAAGTCCGTGAGCCCGTTGTGCTCCGCCTTCCCGGTAGACGAATCGGCCCAGTGGTTGCTGCGGAAGTGCGTCAGCGTCATCGAAAGAATTCCCATCCTCCGGTACATCCGCAGCACGGCGAGGTTGTCATCGATCTGGTGCCCGCCCTCAATCGTCAACACCGCCGCGATCTTCTTCTGCTTTACGATCCGCTCGATGTCATGCGCGCTGGTCGCCAGCTCAATCCTGTCCGGATATTTGTCGAATACGCTCTGCGCCGCATCCCGCAACTCAAGCGTTCGCCGCACCGCATCTGCTCCCGGGTAGTACATCGGTACCCACAGCGCAAAGAACGGCACATGCACCCCGCCTTCCTCGAGCCGCGGCAGATCAATCATCCCATCCGGAAGCCGCTGCCCCAGGTCCACCTTCTCGATCAGAACCCGCTGCATGGTGTCGTTGTGACTGTCCACTCCCAACACGTGCGCCTGAATCCGCCGCGCCTCCTCCAGGTTTTGCCCCTGTGCGAGGATCCCCAACCACAGCATCATCGTGATGCCAACCCGTTTCGCGACCATCCGCCTCCTTAGAACCCATCAGCCATCAGCCAATTAAGATCAGCCCAATAAAGATCAACAAATTAAAGAGATCAGCCAATAACGATCAACAATAAAGATCAGCAAATAAAGATCAGCCAACAAAGATCAACCAATAATCCTGTCATCCCGAACGCAGTCGAGGGACCTTGCGTTTCGGAAACCATCACCAGCGCTGGCGTCTGGTTTGAATCAGGCCCGACAATTCACCCCTTAACTCCAGCCTTTCTTTGCGCTCTTTGCGGCCTTTCTCTGCGTCCTTAGCGGTTAAAAGCTTTTCTCCTCGGCCCCCCGGCGTTCAAAACCTTCGTAGTCTCCGCTCGAAGAGTCCACCACGCACGCGGGCTCAGATCTCAGACCTGAGACCTAACACCCAACACCCAAGACCCTACACCTGCCCTAAAAATACTTCCCCGCCATCCTCTGCCAGAACGGCCAGTCATGCCCCGTATGATCACCCCAGATATCCAGCCAGTTCGGTACGCCTTTCGCATTCAGCAGGGCCGCCAGCTTCACATTCTGATCCAGGCACATATCCCACTCGCCCGACGCCAGCACAATCTTCATCTTCCGGTAGCGGCTCAGAAACCAGTCGTCGCTCATGTTTCCCAGAAAATCCGGCGGGCAATTGAAATAGCAATCATCGTCGTAATACCCATCCAGAAACTGGTGGATATCGAACGCCCCGCCCATGCTCACGCAATGGGTCACAATGTCCGGATGCTTGAACCCAAAATTCACCGCGTGGTACCCGCCAAAACTGCACCCCGTCACCACCAGTTGTCCCGACGGATTCCTCCACCGCATATAGGAAAGCAGCTCGTGCAGAATGTAGCGCTCATACTGCAGGTGCCGCAGCACCCGGATCCGCGGATGTGCCGACTTGTTGTACCAGCTCTCTTCGTCGATCCCGTCCGGACAGAACACCTGCAGCTCGCCGCGCTCGATCTTCGGCACCAACACCCCGATCATCCCGCGGTCTTCATACTCAAAGAACTTCCCCATGGAAGTAGGGAAAACGAGCATCGGCGTGCCGGCATGTCCAAACACCAGCATCTCCATCTCCCGGTGCAATTCCTGGCTATACCCCTTGTGATATTCGCGATTCATGAGCCGAAGTATCTTACCTGAACCCGGTTCCGCAGCCTACGTGACGCCCGCCGCGGCGCCGCTCCTCGACCCACGTAGCCCCAGACGCCCTCGTCTGAGCGCCCGAACCCACGTAGGCCCAGATGCCCTCGTCTGGGTGGCCGAGCCCCGCTCGGCAGCTTTTTGATTCCGCCCCCCAAAATCACCGCGCATTTCCTCAACTCGTGGTAGTTTTTTTGGCTCGGCTGGAGTCACTATGTCGTTTACCAGAATCCTGCTGATACTCGCCTGCACCCTGACCCCTTTGCATGCCCAGGTGAGCACCGGAGGTCCCACCAACGAAAAGGCCCAGAAGACCTACAGGAAAGTCTTCAACTCCTGCATGAGCGCCGGATCGACTGGGCCATCGATGCCTTCAAGAAGGCCGACAAGCAGGACGGTGGCCATTGCCAGGACTGCCAGCGAAAAATTATCAAGTATGCTCTCGAGCTGCAGGACTGGAAGGCCGCCGAAACGGCCGCTGCCGAGATCGTCGTCGAAGCCCAGGGCGACCAAAATGTGGCGCTCGCGCACTTCCAGCTGGCTGCGATTTTCGCCAACGAGGGCGTGACCAGACGCAAGGACGAATTCTTCCCTCGTGCCCACGACGAATTCACCAAGGCTCTGGCGGCGGTCCCCAATTTCCCCGACGCGGTCTTTGCCGACGGAAGAGCGCTCGCTTTTATGAAGCAGGACGACGCTGCTAAGGCTCAGTTCGAGCGTTTCGTGAAGATGTTGCCCGAAGACAGTCCCGACCGCCAGCGCGCCCTGCGTTTCATCGGCCAGCCTGAAATGGCCCGTGCTCGCATGGCGCCACCCTTTGCAGTAAAGACCGCGGACGGCCAGCGTATTTCCCTAGACGACATGAAAGGCAAGGTCGTTCTCATCGATTTCTGGGCCACCTGGTGCGTCCCTTGCCGCGAAGCCCTGCCTCATATGCGCGAAATCGCGAAGAAGTTTCACGACGAGCCGCTCGTGATCCTGAGCGTCAGCCTCGACAACGACGAGCAGAAATGGAAGGAATTCGTCGAGAAGAACGAAATGGCCTGGCTGCAATACCGCGACGGCCGTTTCAAGGGACCCGTCTCCGCCACCTTTGCCGTCGAAGCCATCCCCCAAACCTTCACCATCGATACTGACGGCATACTGCAAGACCAGCACATCGGTGATGCGTCCATTGAGGGTAAACTCAAGAAGTTGATCAAGCGTGCACACGAGCTGGAGACCGCCGCGAAACCCGCGCATTAGGTTAGGCGGAGTGTCCATCTTCACTGCGGGGAAAAGAGCTGATTGCAACAGACGGGCAGGGTACGAGTTCAGAGCCTGGAGAAAAACTCGGCAGCTCGTTCTAGCCGGGCCATAAGGCCCTTACACTCAATACCGGCTTTAGCCGCTGAGGTTCGCTGGCAGCAATGAAATCTCTTTTCCGTAACCTCTTCACTCGTGCCGCTAAGACTTGTCCAAACACGCCGCGCTTTAGCGCCTGAGGTTGGCTTCTCCTGCGACCGAGGATTATGAGCCCGCCTTCCAGACTCTCACAGTTCCCGGAACCTCACCCCCGTGGACCTCTGTGCCCCCTGTGGTTGGAAGGTTTTTCTTCGTGACCTTACCGGCCTGTCTTTGCGCCCGGAGCCTGCCCTGAGCGTAGTCGAAGGGCGGTTAAAGGTTTTGACAGGCTCAACTCCTCCCCGATACATCTTGCACTTTGCCTCTCGCATCTCTACTCTCATCCCCAACGGGGCGTCGCGCGGCTGTCTGTTTGCAAGGAGACTGTCATGCACAAATCCCGTCAGTTCCTTCCTCACTTCGTACTTCTAGCCCTCTCACTCGCGATCACCAACCCCTCACGCGCGCAATCCACCGGCGCGATCTTGTCCGGCACCGTCACCAACGCGTCCGGGGCGGCCGTCCCAGGGGCTAAAATTTCCGTCAAGAATTTGAACACCGGGCAATCGACGGACTCTCAAACCGACACCGCCGGCTCGTTCACCCTGCCGAAGCTCGCGCCTGGGGACTACGACGTCTCCGTCACCGCCGACGGTCTTGCCCCCCAAGTCGTGAAGGTGACCTTGACCTCCGGCGCGGCCCAGACCCTCAAGGTCGCCCTCGCCGCCACCCCGGCGCAGCCGCAGACCCCCGCCGCCAATCTGCCCAACGCGCCCTCCACCAGCAAGACCGAGCCTTCGCTCTCCGATCTCGGCTTCACTCCGGAACAGGCGCAAGGCAACGCCAAGGAGCAGGCCCTCCTCGACAAGCGCACTCACATGCTCAAGATCCACCAGAAGCTCGGCCTGATTACCGCGGCTCCCTTGATCGCCACCGTCGTCACCTCCATCGGTGCGGGCGGCCGGAACACCAGCAACACCGACCGCACTGTGCACATGGTGCTCGGTGCGGTAACCGGTGACCTGTATTTCACCAGCGCTTACTTCGCCATCCGCGCTCCCCGCGCTCCCGGAGCCACCGCCACCCGCGGCCCCATCCGCTTCCACAAAGCCATG
The DNA here is from genome assembly GCA_964641665.1 of uncultured Acidobacteriaceae bacterium. Taxonomy (GTDB): domain Bacteria; phylum Acidobacteriota; class Terriglobia; order Terriglobales; family Acidobacteriaceae; genus Gp1-AA133. The sequence continues at coordinate 1,851 of CAZXKO010000099.1, read as the reverse complement.
GCCTGGATTCACGGCCCCGGCATGATTCTCACGCCTATCCTCGGAGCCCTCGCCTACCAGCAGAAAAACAACGGCGAACATGTCCACGGACTCGCCGCTGCCCACGGCCCCGTCGCCATCGTGACCGCCGGAGCCTTCGGTGCCGCATTATTGTCCGTGTCGCTCAAATTCTGAGGACCCCCATGCTCAAAAGAAGATCACTCGCACTTCTGCTCTTCGCGCTGCCCGCCCTCGCCCAGGACCACCAGTGGCTCCTCCAGCAATGCACCCTCACCTATCACGTCTCCCACCCTCTCCATCAGACCGACGGCGTCAGCCACGCCGCTCGCGGCAAGGGCGTTTGTCACGACGGACAGTGCGACTTCCTCATCGCCGTCCCCGTCAAATCCTTCGACTCCGGCGACAGCAACCGCGACATCCACATGGTGCAGGTCACCCGCGGCGCCGAGTTCCCCATGATCACGGTCCGCACCCGCCTGCCCGAGTCTTCCGCGGCGTCCACCACCGTCAACGCCGACCTCGAGATCCAATTCGCCGGCCAAACCGTCCACTACAAGCAGGTCCCACTCCAGCTCACCAAGCAAGGCAACGACACCCGTGCCACCGGAACGATCCCCGCCACCCTCTCCGATTTCAAAATCGATCCCCCCAGCCTCCTGACCCTGCCCGTAAAAAACGAAATCCCGATCAAGGTAGAAATGACCTGGAGCCCCCGCTAAGCCTCGCCCGCGCCACCCCGCCCGCGCCGCAACCCCGCTCGCCTGCTGCCCCTTCAACGCTTGTCATTCCGACACGCGAGCGCAGCGAGCAAGGAGGAATCTGCTTCCTGCGTCTAAACTCAACTGCACCGAGCGTCCACCCAAAACCTGACCCCAACACCCGCTCTGGCCTGCGCAACAAAATAAAGACCGCCGGAACCCGGCGGTCTTCCCTGACACCTGACACTGAAACCTGACGCCTGACACCTGACACTGAAACCTGACGCCCGACACCAGACACCTGAAACCTGACACCAGACACCTGAAACCTGACACCTGCCCTTCTAATCCCCTAACACCGGCTCGCTTGCTTCCGGAGCCGCCGCGGGAGCGATCCCGCCATTCGTCTTCAACGCCGCTAGCGGAATGAATCCGCCTTCCGACGTCGGCGTCTTCTCCTTCAGCACTACTTCCTTGTACAGCGCGGCCATCCGCGCGTTGTACGCCGGATCGTTCTTCTGCTTCTCGTCCCGCGCCCGCAGTTTCTCTTCGCGCGCGTTCTTCGCGATGCCCAGCTTGTCCAGATCGTGCTGCTCTTCGTTCGTCACGATCTCGTCCTTGAGCACCAGCGAGTGATTCACGTCCTCGAGTTTCACCTTCTTGCCGCCTGCGAAAATCTCGTGCCGCCCATGCTCTTCGTACCACTTGGTGAGGGTGGCCGTCATGTGCATCTTCTCGATGATGTTCCGCCAGCCCACGCCCGTGTTGTACGCGCAGAACGAAATCTCGCCTTCCTGCGTCGCGTACGGAATGATGCACTGCTCCGTCCGCCGGAAGTCGTAGTTGAACAGATCCTGGAACCACATCCCCGCGATGAACAGGAAGTTCCACCGGTCCTGCCGCCGTTTCATGACGTCGTCAATCGTACGGTCCGGACCAACCTTCCCATAGTTCTTCCCGGTAGCATTGAAGTTCTTGTCAAACTTCTTCAGCAGGTCCATCAACTTGAAATGCGTGGGCGCCTGGAATGGATCGTAGTTGCGCGCCGCTGCCAGCGCCATGCCGATGATCGACATCCACTTGCCGCGCGCCGCGTCGTTGATCCGCGCCACGTCCTTCGCCAGCTGATCGGCGTTGATGAACGCGGTCACCG
>CAZXKO010000098.1:0-9885 GCA_964641665.1 uncultured Acidobacteriaceae bacterium | reverse complement strand
TACGCCGGACTGAGCGGGAACTCGCGCTATCGTCCCCGTTCATGTTGCCTTCCGCGCATTACAAAGACGTCGGCGTCCGGGTTGCATCTTTTCGGAGCTCTATAGCCCACCCCACCTATTCCCCTGTTTACGCTTCGTCGTGTACCTCACGGTACCCAACGCAAAACTCGGGGCCGAGCGGATCGCTATTCCTTACTCGTAAGAATTTTGCATTCTCTGCTTCATGCCGGTTTATCCCGGCGCACTGTAATGGCGATTTTGCGATATTTGTGGCAATTCGGTAACCACAATCACCGAGACTAGAGATGTGCCGCCCGGTCAGAGGTTCCTGTCGTTTCTGCCAGTGTTACGACCTCTTGTTCCATGTTTAAAGTAGCCCGACGGCAAGGCGCTACCTCCATCGAATTGGGTGCACAGAGCTATCGTTTGGAATTACGTGAGATAGGGTTCAACGAAGCTTTCCAGCAGCGCACCGAGACGGCGGGCTTGACGCCGAACTCCTATGAGAGCACTAGATTACTACACGAAGCACCTGGGTAGAGCCGTCGTACTTTCTCTGCTTTTCCTGTCTTGCCCAACCCTGTGGTCCCAGGCTGCCCCTGCCAAGTCTACCTCCGCCGAAGCGCCACCCGCGTCTCCTGCCGACACTATAGGTCGTGGCACACCTCGAGGGACAGTGCTGGGTTTACTTAACGCCGCACGGAACCGAAACACAGGACTCGCTGCGCTCTACCTGAATACTCCCCTGCGGGGTGCAGAGGCCGAGGCCCTGGCAAGCCAACTTGCAGCAGTCATCAATCGTCGTCTTCCCCCTCGGCTCAACGAGATTAGCGATATGCCCGAGGGTTCCCAACGAGATCCGCTCAAGCCTGACGAAGACTTGATCGGGGTAATAGAGACCGCTAACGGTAATCTCGATATTCTGGTCGAACGCGTAGATCGCGGAAAGGCGGGAAAAGTCTGGCTTTTCTCCCGGAAGACCCTGGCCTCGATTCCCGATGCTTTCCAGGAGCTGAATGATTCCGCCCTCGAGAGATTTTTACCGAATTTCATGATTACGACTCGAGTGGCTGAAATTCCCCTCTATGAGTTTGTGGCAATTTTTCTGGGGGTGCCGCTCCTCTACTGGCTGACGGGCGTATTGAATCTCGTTGTCAGTTTGGCTGCGGGTGTGTTGCGGCGTCGGCTGCGCGGAAATGCCGATCTGCCAAATCCCCAAGTACTGCGGCCTCCAATTCGCTTGCTGCTTCTTGCCCTCGCTATCCGATGGCTGGTCTCGACGCTTCCTCTGCCCCTCTTGGCTCGGCAGTTCTGGTCTACCACAGCATTGATGATTGTGGTTGTCGCGTGCGTGTGGTTGCTAATGCTCTTGAACGAGAGTGGCGAACGTTACCTGGTTGGGCAGCGACGCAGTTTGAGCGGATCCGCTGCTGTATTGCGTCTTGTTCGTAGGCTGATTGACGGCATCGTCCTCTTCTCTGGTTTGCTGTTCACGCTTTACCATTTCGGCGTAAACCTAACTGCCACCTTAACCGGACTCGGAGTCGGCGGCATTGCCGTTGCCTTGGCAGCCCAGAAGACACTTGAAAACGTGATCGCGGGCGTTTCGCTGGTCGTCGACCACGCGGTGAATGTTGGAGACTTTTTGAACCTGGGCGATATCCAGGGCACGGTGGTGGAGGTCGGCCTTCGATCAACCCGTATCCGCACGTTAGATCGAACTGTCGTAAGTTTGCCCAACGGGCAGATCGCGAATATGAGGTTGGAAACCCTTTCAGTACGGGACAAGTTCTTGTTTCATCCGGTGGTTGGTTTGCGCTATCAAACAACTCCAGTGCAGTTGCACTCATTCATGGCTGGCGTTCGCAGCCTGCTAAATGAGCACGCCAATGTCGATTCAATTAGCGTGCGCGTTCGATTTGTGCGTTTCGGGGCTTCTTCCCTTGACGTGGACATTTTTGCCTACGTGTTTGCCGCTGACTGGAACAATTTTCTCGAGATTCAGGAAGAGCTGCTCTTCGGCATCATGGATACTGTTCGGAAGGCAGGAGCCGAGATAGCTTTCCCATCGCAGAGCCTGTATCTAGTAGCCGACAAGTCCGACCAAGTAACCCAAGCGATTCGAGATCACGGCGAACGAAACAAAGCCGACGCACTCAATTAACAACGCCACGTTCTCGCAGGCCGTGGAATCGATCCGTCGGGCAGCTTACCTTTTGCTCCACGCGAAAGGTGCGAGACGATAACTGTCGATAATAGTAGTGGCTGTTGAAAAACTATTTTTGAGCAGAAATCACGCGAAAATTTGTTCGTAAGTGGTTGATAGCTCGTTCGCGAAATCACGGAGAATCGTACGAAATTACTGTGTTGGTTCCTTTTTCAACAGGCACAGTAGTGAGCGTAGCCAATCGGGGATTCCAGATTGAGGCCATCGGTCGCCTGCGTGGTCACCAGAGCTGGCCCAAGCCGGCCAAACCCATCTCACTCCCTTCCTCTTGATTCTCTACAAACTGCATTGGGTTGATGTCCTACCTCGACGTCGACCAAGGCACGCAACTGCAGAGAAGTATACCGCTAGTCGTCGGGGAACACCTTGTCGATCTTTCGCATGATTCGCTCAGCCAGTTGGACGGCAGAGGCCATGAGGGCTTCGGTGCGTGGGCTCGGTCGAGAATCGTCATTCGTTGGTCTCGACCACCCGCAACAAGTCCTCATCGACTGCGATCCGGAACGGCTGGAGTCGTACCTAGTCAGATCGGTCTCGCACACCGAATCATCCATGCCCGGTTTCCTCTGCTGTGCATGACGTTCAGCAGACCCCGCCGCCCGTGAGCATCTTCCGGAGGAGATCACGTCGCTGTCCCCCGATGTACTCGATGGCCAGATTTCCGGCGTCAATGTTGAGCGACTCGTAGGGCGTGACCATCACGTCCGCGATCATCGAGCCGAGTTCGGCCTCAGTCAGTGTCCAGCCCTGCCATCGTGTAGCCAATCTGTTCATGACAAGACGGGCAAGGCATGCGGCCTTCGTGTCGCCGCCGTCTTCGTCCTTGAAGTAATCGCAAAACATCGCTGTCACCGCTGTAAATATTGGTGACCTGACGACTCGATCGCTGGAGATCACCATGGGCACAGCCCGTCTCTCCTCGCCCCGAGTGATGACATAAAGGATGCATTCGTGCCGATCGTTACGCACGAACTGGTAGACCTTCATTGTGCACCGCCAGTCTTCTTCATCTTCTGAATCCAATGGATAAGTGCTGACTGCGTGAAATACAGGGCACGGCCTACTCGGAAATGTGGAAGACGGTTCTCGCCCATCCGACTTTGGGCACGTTCCTGACAGAGCGTCCTGATCTTGGCCACAGGCATTCTGAGATACTCGCTGGCCTGTTCGATATCCATCATCTGCGGTTTGTGCGGTGCGTCCGTCATTTCCCCTCCAGTGCCAACTGCTTACGTCGATTTTCCATATCCGCGACTCTGAGCATGCCGTCTGCCGCCAACCTGCAATCCTTGTCCTTGAAATAGTCCTTCATGATGACGGGGACACTATTCCCCATGGCTTGGGCAAGTTCAGTCGGCGTCAACCCCATGAGCATCATCCGAGTTCCGAAGCCACGACGGCACGCGTAGAACCCGGCCCACTCCGTGTCAACTTTTTCGAGAACGTCTGCGATGAAACCGCTCAGATAGGTCATGTTGATGGGGCGTTTCCCCGACTCGTTGGGAAACACCCAGCCGTCAGCAGGCCGCTTACTCCGCCACCATCTCAATCGATCGTTGAGAGTGCTCGCCAATGCAGCGGGAATGAAAACCGTTCGCTCTTTCCCGGTCTTGGTGCTCTTCGTCTCACCACAGACATGGGCCTGCCGGACGACAATCTTATTGTTCTCGATATGGACACAGTCCCAAGTCAGCCCTGCAATCTCTGACGGACGAAGACCGCAGTAAAAGCTGACAATGACAACCATCTCAGCGGTATCAGCTGTGAACCGAGCACGACCTTCTCGCTCAAAGGTGGCTGTCGATAGGGCGTTGATGATCGTCTCGATTTGCTTCTCTGTGTACGCAATACCTTCCTCGGTCTCTTTACCGGTCGAGGTCTTCTTGGCATCCCTCCACGGATTGCGGTCGCAGTACCCTTTCGCGGTCGCATAGGCGAAAATCGCGGAGCAAATGTTCCGACAATGCTTGACCGTGTTCTCTGATCTCTTCTGACGGCACAGACTTTCGAGAAAGTCGGTCGCAACGTGCGGTTGATATGTCTTCAATGTCTTGGTTCCGTTGAAGTGTTCCCTGAGGTAAGCCGTCCAGTACCGCCCGTAGGTCAACTGGGTGCTCAGCTCTTTCTCTTGCCGAGCATGCGGCATGAAAATGTCAGTGAAGAACTTGCTGACCAGCATGTCATCAGGTCGCTCAGTTTCCACATGTAGGCCGATCGACTTCTCAGCCTGTTCGATGTCCGCTTTGATCTGGGCCACGGCCAAACCTAGCCCCGCCCCCTTGGCTTTGAATTTGCCGACATCGCCAAGCCTGAAATTGAACTGCCGCCGGATGATTTTGCCGTCATCATCGTGAGCAATTTTGCCCGCTGAGGTGACTGGTACGAGTTTCCCGTCAGCCGCCTTTCGGGCAGTGCAGTAGAGGCGGATGTACCAACTCTTCCCAATGACACAAGCTCTTGCTTCCACCGCCCCCTTAGGTCTACCCTTCCCCATGCACCCCTCCAAAATCCCAACCGAATGATGGTCCGAATAAGGAATTTTGGGCGATAAGGAGAAATTAAGGAAGAAATCTTTGGTAATAGCGATGGCTACATCCTTTATACTCAATAATTTAACTAATTTCTGACAGGTACAGAATTGTGATCGCCGAGACCATCTCGCATTACCGCGTCTTATCCCAGTTGGGCGGCGGGGGAATGGGTGTGGTGTATGAGGCGGAAGACCTGAATCTTGGGCGCCACGTGGCACTGAAGTTCCTGCCTCCGGAATTGGAAAGAGATGCGAGCACACTGGAACGTTTTCAGCGCGAGGCGCGGGCGGCTTCGGCGCTCAACCATCCCAATATCTGCACGGTCTACGAGATCGGACAATGCGAGGGGCGATACTTCATCGCCATGGAGTTGCTCGAGGGCGAAACCCTGAAGCGCAGGATCGGGGGCCGCCCCATGGAGATGGACCTGCTGCTCGAGCTGGCCATTCAGATCGCCGACGCCCTCGACGCCGCGCACGCCAAGGGGATCATCCACCGCGATATCAAACCGGGAAATATTTTTGTCACGCAGCGCAGTCAGGCGAAGGTGCTCGACTTCGGCCTCGCGAAACAGACCTGGGACGCCCGCTCTCCGCTGGGCGACACCACCCTTGGCACGGCGGCGACTGCCCACGATGAAGTGCTCACCAGCCCGGGGTCGACGGTGGGGACGGTGGCGTACATGTCGCCTGAGCAGGCTCGGGGCAAGGGCCTGGACACGCGCACCGACCTGTTCTCGTTCGGCGCGGTGCTGTACGAAATGGCTACGGGCACGCTTCCCTTCCGCGGCGAAACGACGGCGGTGGTGTTTGAGGCGATTCTGAATCGAGTTCCGGTGTCTGCGGTGCGCTTGAACCCGGATGTGCCGACGAAGCTCGAAGAAATCATCATCAAACTGCTGGAGAAAGACCGCGAGCTGCGCTACCAAGGAGCCGCGGAAGTTCGGACCGATCTGAAGCGGTTAAAGCGGGACAGCGACTCCAACGCGCTGGCGGCGACTTCATCCTCCACGTTGAGGTCACCCCTGCGGCCGACGCCGACGGGAAGATTGGGCAAGTACCTATCGGCGCTGGCGCTGCTGGCGGCCGTGATCGCTGGGGGAGCCTTCCTCTATGTGAAGCGGGGCCGCGCGCTCACGGAACGGGACGCGATCCTGTTGACAGACTTTGTCAACACCACGGCAGATCCGGTGTGGGATGTCACGCTGAAGAAAGCCCTGGCGGTGGACCTGGAGCAATCGCCCTACCTGAACGTATTTCCGGAGGCGCGCGTGCGGCAGACCTTGCGGTTCATGGGCCGCCCGCCCGACGACCGGATCACGACCGAGACGGGTCGCGAGATCTGCCAGCGGGACGGGATCAAGGCGATGCTTACGGGCAACATCGCAAACGTGGGCAGCCAATATGTGGTCACCCTGGAGGCGATGAACGCGGCGAACGGCGACTCTCTGGGGACTGCGCAGGCCACGGCGAACAACAAGGAAGAAGTGCTCAACGCGCTGCACAAGGCGGATTCGGAGCTGCGTGGCAAGCTGGGAGAATCTCTAGCGTCGATCCAGAGGTACGACAAGATGCTCTCGGAGGCGACGACCTCGTCGCTGGAAGCTCTGAATTCGCTGACGCTCGGCGACTCCAAGCATGCGATGGGGAATGAACTGGCGGCTCTTCCCGACTACCAGCGGGCGATCGAACTGGATCCGAACTTTGCCATGGCGTATGCCCGATTGGGCACCGTCTACAACAATCTTGGGCAAACGACGCAGTCGGAAGAAAACCGCAAGAAGGCTTTCGAATTGCGGGACCGGGCGAGCGAGCGCGAGAAGCTTTACATCATGTCGCACTACTACGCCGACAGCGGACAGCTGGATAAGGGCATCACGGCGCTGGAACTCTACAAGCAGACTTACCCGCGCGACTCGATTCCCTACAACAACGTCGGAAACATCTACAACATGCTGGGCCAGTACGAGAATGCGCTGGAGAACAGCCGAAAGGCAGTCGAGCTAGAGCCGGAATCGATCAGTGGCTACAGCAACCTGGCCGTGGCCTACGCCGGGCTGAACCGCATGGACGAGGCCAAGGCGATCGCTCTGACCGGGTTGAAGCGGGCACCGAAAAGCGGTGATCTGCATTCCATTCTGGCCGGCGTAGCGTGGAACCAGAATGACTCGGCGAGCCTGGAGCGCGAACTTAGCGCGATGGAAGCGAGTGCCGCCGACACGCAACTGACGGCGGCGGCGATGCGGGCGGCGCTGGCCGCGAGCCACGGACAGTTCAAACTGATGCGCGCGCAGTTGCAGAGGGCCCAAGATGTGGCGCGCCAGGCGAACTTGCCGGAGGCGGCTGCAGGGATCGAGGCGCAGCGCGCGATCTGGGAGGCGGTGGCTGGATTCCGGCAACCGGCCAGGGATGCGGCAAATCGGGCGTTGCAGGGCACGCCGTCCTCGAACGTCACCCTGAGCGTGGCCTTGGCGCTAGCGCTGGCGAAGGACAATGATCGCGCGCTGAAGCTGGTCAGCGACGTGGGTGCTGCGCGCCCGTTCGACACCATTGTTCAGTTCGTGAGAATTCCCAGCGTGCGGGCGCTGGTCGAAATCAATAACCAGCAGCCGGCGAAGGCCATCGATCTCCTGGATGGCGCGATGGTGTACGCGCGCGCGAACCAGGGCATTCTGTTTGAACGTGGAATGGCATATCGCCAGGCCGGCCAGGGAGCGCAGGCGGTCCAGGAGTTTCAGAAAGTTTTCGAGGTGCGCAGCATCTATGCCGACCCGGCGTCGTCGCTGGCCAAACTTGGCCTAGCGAGGGCGTACGCCCTGCAAGGGGACCGGGCGAACAGCCGGCTCGCGTACCAGGATTTCCTCGCGCTGTGGAAGGATGCCGATTCTGATGTACCGCTGTTGAAAGAAGCGAAAGAGGAGTACGCGAAGGTGCAGTAGCGCGGAGATCTCGTGGGCACTACGGAATTCCGACCACTCGGATAGCTAACATCGCATACGCGCGAGGGGGCCTAAAGGCTCCCTAACCTGCTAGGGAAAGGCCGAACATCTGCCCGGCCTACTGAGCGGCGCCTGCTCCCTGACTCATACCTCGGCTCTGCGGCAAAGGAAGACGGCCATCGGCGCCGCTGGTAAGCGCGATGAAATCGGGGTCTTTCATTAAGGAGGCGAAGACCGCGTCCACCCGAGCTTCCATCATTTCCTTCGAGCGCACCGCCTGGTAGCGCTCATACGAAAAGAAATGGCGCTTGAGCAGCGCCAGGGCTTTTTCGCGCTGGCCGAGCTGCGCATAAATCGCCGCTAAGTTGTAGGAAGCCGGCAGCATGGCCTCATGTTCGCGGGCGATCTTCAAAGCTTCGTCGCCGTGCCCGTTGGCCGCCATGAAGCCAGCCGCAAACACCAGGTTATAGGCATCGTCCGGTTCGAGTTCGAGCGCTTTGTGAACGTAGTAGTCGGTTCTTGCCGCGTTGCCTTCGGAGTTCCAATATACCGCCAGGTTGCGGTAAGCAAGGGCGATGGGAAAGGTCTCGACCGAGCGCTCCATCAGGGCGAGGCCTTCTTTGAACTGCCCTTCATGAATGGTCATTTTGCCCAGGCCGTGCAGAGCGACCGCGCGGGCCAGGGGATCGGCGGGCATGGCCAGAATTTCGTCAAAAGTTTGCCGGGCTTTATCCCAATCTCCGATGTGATGCCGATAAAGCTCGCCCAGATACCGCAGCGGAGTGGGATCGGCCCGGTCCATGGTATGGGCCTTAGTGTAGAGTTCCTCGGCCTCTGTGTACCGGGCGGCGTTCTCGGCCGTCAGACCGCGCAGCATCGTGCGCTCGATCTTGGCGCTTTCCCCGGCATCGTAGACCGGGGAGGAGAAGTCCGGCGCATTCAAGATATCTCCCACATCGTTGACGCCCAGCTTCTTCAATGCCTTGGCAGCGTCTTTGGCTTTTCCCGGGAACAGGCACTTTTGCTCGAGCACGGAGCGGTACAGCGGGATTGCGCCCGTCGTATCGCCCGACTTGGCGCGCTCCTTGGCTTGTTTGATTTGTTGGTTGACGGAATTTTCCCGCCTCTTGAACTCTCCTTCGACCACCTTCTCCACCGGATCGGCGCGCAGGTAGCCATCTTTATTTTCAATCTTGGCGACTGCCTCTCCGGCGGGCGTGGCCAGCACAGCGACCGGCAGCTTGGCGCCAGCGCCTATCAATTTCTGGCCGAGGGGAGAATCCGCATCCGCAATTTCCATGGAGATGCACTGTGACGCATATAGAGACAAGACGCGCGAAGTGCGCAGACTCGACCTCTGCACTTCCTGCACGGACGAGGGGAACCAATAGAGCACGAGGCCGTCGGTCACCGGCGGAACGTCAGGGCGCCGCAGGCGCCAGGGAACGTTGTAGACTTGCTCGGCCGGCATTCCCTGCCCGGAGCCCATCCCCGGCGCGCTCATCCCTCCCATTCCTCCGCCGCCTCCTCCGCCGCAGGTGGCCCAGAGTTGAGGGGTCGAGATGACGGCGATCAACAGAATGGCTGTGGCACGAGGCAGCAGGGGTTTCATGGAGGGAATTGTAACTCTGGGTCGGCTCGGAGCTTCAAGCCGTGACAAAATTTTGACAATCCTCGGGCCAGGAGCAGCAGCTCTCCTCAGTCTTTAGATTCCCTGTAGGAAACTCCCCCCCGTGAGCTATTTCAGCGTAATGACCAAGAGGCGTCCGTCGGAGTGATATCCGCCGCCGGTGGCGTTCCGGGCGTCCTGCACGGGGCTGGGCGGTAGATAGTAGTTCAAAGCCTTCACCTTGCCGCTTTTCTGTAACGTCGCACCGATGTTGTCGCGCTCGCCGTCGACGGCGGGGTCGATCTTGTGGGTCACGTTGCCGTTGCGCTGATCCTTCTCGAAGCCGATGTCATGTGTGCCGGCACCCGCCCAGACGTCTTGACCATTCCACTGAAACGGCGCCTTCCAGATGCGGAAATGGTGACGACTTGCCACGACAGCATAGGCCTCGGCCTGCTCATAGCCGTAATCCTGGACGCGTCCGAACAAGTAGAGATCGCTCATCGGCATCGCAAGGTAGGCTTTTTTCTGATAGGTCTCGAGCGCAGCCTTGAGCACCGATTCCTTCACGTCGCGGTCG
>CAZXKO010000097.1:0-75278 GCA_964641665.1 uncultured Acidobacteriaceae bacterium | reverse complement strand
GAGAGGCTCGGGGCGAAATTCCCCGGGCCTACTCGGCAACAGGAAACAGAAGCAAGTCAAACCGGACTGAGGAGACGAGGCGAAAGCCAACTCAAACATCCACCGGGAGACCAAAGTTACTGCGCCTTCTCGACTCTACTCCGGTCTGCGGGCGACCGTTTTGAAGAGGCTGACAGTTGTCCTCTGTTTCTGGTACACCTACTGCTTGGCCATCCATGCGGCGGTGGTGCTATTTTTCGCGGGAATGCTGGGCGGCGCGCTGAACGCCGTCGCCGGCGGCGGCAGCTTTGTCGCGTTCCCGGCGCTGCTGTTCACGGGTGTTCCGCCCATCCCTTCGAATGCCACCAACACCATTGCGTTGTGGGTTGGAACGACCGCCAGCGGGGGCGCCTACCGCGGCCGCTACAATCTTTCGCGGCGGGTGATGATTCCGCTGGTGGCGACCAGCGTGGTCGGTGGCCTGGCTGGTGCGTTTCTATTGCTGAAAACTCCGGCTCACACTTTCATGCAGGTGCTGCCTTGGCTGATGCTGGGCGCGACGCTTTTGTTCGCCTTCGGGAAAAAACTGACTGGGCGCCGTCCGTCGGGACTCGCGCATGACGCGTCCCCTTCGGCCTTGGTCGGGGCTTCGGTGTTTGAGCTGGTGGTTGCAGTCTACGGTGGGTATTTCGGCGGCGGCGTGGGCATCATGAATCTGGCCATGCTCTCGGCCCTGGGCATGACCGACATTCATGCCATGAACGCGTTGAAGGTCCTGTTGGGCGGAGTCATCAACGGTGTAGCGGTAATCACGTTTGTGGTGAAGGACGCGATCTACTGGCCGCAGGCCATCGTGATGATCATCGGCGCAACGCTCGGCGGATACTTTGCCGCACACTACGCGCAGAAGCTGCCGCAGTCCTGGATCCGCGCGTTTGTGCTCCTGGTCGGCGCCGGGATGACGGTGTACTTTTTTGTGAAGGCGTTCTAATGCCGCTTTTCCGAAGAGCCGCCGGGGAATATCTACCACGGAGGCACGGAGACACAGAGAAAACCTTGTAGGCTCTTAAATCAACATGTCCTAGGATGTGTCGTCGCGATCCGAGCAGCGTATTCCCCGCAGAATTTCTCGTTCCTCTGTGTCTCCGTGGTGAATACACGCTTTCCGTTTGACCGCTTTCCGCGCAACACGCTACAATAGCTGGGTTTGCCTGTAACTGCGGAACCGTTCTGGGCCGCCCGCTGTGGCTGAAGAAAGCGCCGCGCGGCAAAACACAGCAAGCATAGCGAAATCATGGGGTTCCCTCGCAGCGCCGGTGTGCGCCGGGGAGAGGAATTTTTCGGAGGCTAGGTATGTACGCGGTCATCCGCGCCGGCGGTAAGCAGTACCGGGTGGCGCCCGGCGATGTGATTCGAGTGGAGAAGGTCGGCACCGGTACCGACGGGCAGGTCGAGTTCAACGACGTGCTGGCGGTCTCGGCGGCGGAAGGCGAGATTGCCCGTCCGCAGTCAGAGGCGCGCGTGGTTGGTGAAGTGGTGGAAGAGGGCCGCGGCGCGAAGATCCTGGTCTTTCATTACAAGCGCAAGAAGCAGTACAAGAAGCTGCGTGGACACCGCCAGGCCTTCAGCGCGGTGCGTATTACCGAGATTGCGTTCGACGGTCAGTCTTTCAAGGCGCCCGAGTTGCCGAAGAAAGAGCCCAAGGTGAAGAAGGCAGCTCCGGTGGCGGAAGCCAAAGAGGCGGGCGCAAAAACTCCTGCCAAGAAGAAGGCGGCGAAGAAGGCTGTGGCGAAGAAGGCGGCACCCAAGAAAAAGAGGTAGCTGGTTTCTTCGGGCGGGAATTTGTTTCTGCACGTTCAGCGATAACCGGTTTTGGCTAACGACGAGCGACTGACGACTAAAAGCTGGAGTTCCCATGGCACATAAAAAAGGATTAGGAAGTTCACGAAACGGGCGCGATTCCAACGCGCAGCGGCTTGGCTTCAAGGCATTCGGCGGGCAGGTGGTGCCTGGCGGCACCATCATCGTGCGCCAGCGCGGCACGCGCGTGAAGCCGGGCCTGAACGTCGGCCGCGGCAAAGACGACACCTTGTTTGCGAAGATCACCGGCCGCATCAAGTTTATGGACCGGGGCACGATGGGCAAGTATGTGATGGTCGAGCCGGTCGAAACGGCGAAGAACTAAGATCAGCCGCTGACAACCGGCGGCAACCGATAGCCCCTGTGGTCGAGGGGCTATTGTTTTTGAGGCGACGCGGTGAGCGACTTTAGTGGGCCATGAGAAACACAAAGTCCCCTTCGACTTCGCTCAGGGCAAGCTCTCGACTGCGTTCGGCCTTCGCCTCATTCCGCTCGGGATCACAGATGAGGGAAAGGACCGATGACCGACAGCGAACGACGGTTCTGCTAAGGCCCAAGACCCAACACCCAAGAGCTGCCTTCGATGTTTATCGACGAAGCCACAATCCGAGTAAAGGCCGGCGACGGCGGCAACGGTTGCCTTGCTTTTCGCCGGGAGAAGTTCGTCCCGCGCGGTGGCCCTTCGGGCGGCGACGGCGGCAAGGGTGGCGACGTCATCATGGAGTCGAGCGAGCGCCACAATACGCTGGTCCATTTTCGCTTTAACCCTGAGTACAAGGCCGAGCGCGGTCGCCACGGCGAAGGCTCGAACAAAACCGGCCGCGAAGGGGTCGACGTGATGCTCAAGGTCCCGGTTGGCACCATCGTCTACGACGAAGAGACCGGTGAGAAAGTCTGGGATTTCTCCCGCCCCGACGAGCGCATCGTCATCGCCCACGGCGGCCGGGGCGGACGCGGCAACGCGCGCTTTGCGACTTCGACCCATCAGGCTCCGCGCGAGCATGAAGACGGGCGCCCGGGAGAAGAACGCGTCTTCCGGCTGGAGCTGAAGCTGCTCGCCGATGTCGGCCTGGTGGGATTTCCGAACGTTGGCAAGTCGACGCTGATTTCGCGCATCTCGGCCGCACGGCCGAAGATCGCCGACTACCCCTTCACCACGCTGCAACCCAATCTCGGCGTGGTCGTCGTGGGCGACAAGAAGAAGGAAATCAGCTTCGTCGTTGCCGACATTCCGGGCCTGATCGAAGGTGCCCACGAAGGCGCGGGGCTGGGCACGCAGTTCCTGCGCCATATCGAGCGCACGCGCTTGTTGGTGCACCTGGTTGACGTCTCCGATGCCAGCGGCCGTCCGGACGTGATCAAAGACGTCGAGGTCATTCTGGGCGAACTCGACAGCTTCGGAGCGCACCTTGCCGAAAAGCCGATGATCATGGTCGCCTCAAAGATTGACGCCGCCAACAAAGACCGACTGGCTAAGCTGAAGGCGTACTGCAAGAAGAAGAAGCTGGAGTTGTTTCCGATCTCGGCGGTGACGGGCAAAGGGATTGCCGAACTGAAGTACGCCATGGCCGAGAAGGTAGAAGAGATGCGCGAGGAGAGTCTGCAGGCGTCGAGTGCGGATCGACAGCAGCAGATTTGAGTAGCTATTCCCCACTTGCTTGCCCCATGCAGAGGAGCATCAGAACCAGCGACAAGCAGGCGCCTCAAACCGAAGCGGAGTCTTGTTGCCGGAGCCGATCAAGCGAAAAAAGCACTCCCAGACCGACTGAGAGGCAAAACCGAAGGCCGCCCCGGAGACCGCCTTCTTACTTCCGCCATCACATCCCACCGTTCATTTGAAATCAATCACGCCAAACGTTCCGGCGAAATTATTGTCTGGACCCGCCGTGAAGAACAGCTGGTTCGTCGCGCCGTTGTTGGCCGTCCCGCCACCGAATTCGATTCCCCAGAGCTGGTCGATCTGAATCGGCTTGCCCGCTTGATCCCGGACCACGCCCACGAACTTGTCGGTGATGCCGTCGAACGCATTAATGGTCCCCGTGTTGGTATTGTTGGAAACCAGCAGCGTGTTGCTGAGCGGGCCGAAGTTACCAGGAGCAGCCGCTAGTCCCCATGGCTGGTTCAGGGGTTTGCCTTGCACCAGGTGCTTAATGAAGGTTCCGTCCTCGGTGTACATGTTGATGGAGCCGCCCGGGCCTCCGTTGATGTCTCGCAAACGCGACATACACAATGTTGCTGATGTCCTGGATGCCGAATATGTGAAGTTCGGGGGCAAGGATTTGTCAGTGAACGACTTCACCAGCTTGAAAGTTCCATCGTAGACGTCAACTTTGTTGTTCACCGCATCGGCCGCGAAGAGCAAATTTCCGCTGGCGTTGCTGGTGATGGCGAGACCCGTGTACGACGCGCCCGATTTCGAATTGTCGACCACGATAATGGCCTCGGCGAAATCCGCCTTGGGCGCCCAACCGCTGATGGTTCCATCAAGCGTGGCGAAGAGGAAGAAAGTCGATTGACTCTTGATCTTGAAATCCGAAGATCCGTTGAACACGATCCCGGTCGGTGAGCCGGGGCCTCGGCCCGAGGCGCTGGGCACGATCACCTGCAAACTCTGCGGGACGCCCGCGCCGTTGTAGAGGGTCGACCAGCCGGTTTTGTTATCGGAGATCCAAAAGGGGCTCCCGGGACCATAAGTCAGCCCCCAGGCGTTGACTAGCAGCGGATCGTCGTGATGAGCCGCGCCGAACTGGTTAGAGACAAGATTGGTGAGCTTGTACTGCGCGTGAACCGCGGTGGACAGGACCATCAGAGCCGCTGCCAGGCAGACTGGGAGAGCGAACTTACGGGAGAGCATGCGGAAATCTCCTTGGACGACGACAAAGTCAGGGGAGTGTTCACGGCGCGGCATCCATGGCTGGCCCGAACCGATGCTTACTCCGACCAGCTAGTTAGCGCATGCTAGGGCAGAAGCTGCGAGCGGGTTGTCAGGGAGGTGTCACCAGTTTGCACAATTCTGGTTGATCGATGTTCTCAGGCGGAAGATTGCGCCACGCGGGCAGCATGGATGACGGGCGGGGTCGCCCGTCGGAGCGGAATCCACAAACGCACCGCAGAACCTGGGAGCTCTACTCCGGGCATTCACCCGGCCGGACAGACAGGGCGCCTGTCCCTGGTGGTGTCTAGGCCTCCTGCACGCGAGAACCGTGCTGGAAGTGGTATTGCAGAATCTTGGCAGCGAGCGCAGGACTCGTCGAAACGCCTTCTTCCACATCCACGGAGCGCACCACTTCTCCGCGGCAGACGACTTCGGTGGGGCTGAGTCCCGCAATTTCCGCGGGCAAGACCAGGTTGATTTCCAGTTGCACGTTGGGCTGCAGGACTTCCTCCGCTTTGAAGAGAAGCCCGGAACGGCTGATGTTATCCGTCGTTCCTTGCCGCCATCCTTGATCTCCCAACTTGCGGTAGCGCAGCGGCAAATGCAGATTGAACCTCTGCGCGCGGAAGGGGGGAACTTTGTCCCGAGCCAACTTGGCCTCGGAATGAAGCACAGCACGAGCAGACATTGCGACCTCCTGGGGGAGCGTTGTGTGATCGAGCACTTCGCGCACCGTGGCTTTCAGGGCGTGAAGGGTAAAGGGCTTCTGGAGGAGAGTAATTCCCGCATCCAGCGTGCCGTTGTGGCCGATTGCGTTTTCGGTGTAGCCCGACATGTACAACACCTTGATGTTCGGGCGAATTTCCGAGACGCGGTGTGCAAGTTCGCGGCCATTCATGCCTGGCATGATGACATCGGTCAGCAGCAGGTGAATGGTGCCCTGGTGAGCGACACAGATCTGCACCGCGGCCGCGCCGTCGGCGGCTTCGAGCACGGTGTAGCCCTGGTTTTCCAGAAATTGCTGGGTCAGGCGGCGGAGGTTCACTTCGTCCTCGACCACCAGAATCGTTTCGCGCGGCGCTTCTTCCGGCGCGGGCGGGGCGGCTGCCGGCTGCGCGACGGCCACCACCTCCTCGGCGGTGACGTGCGGCAGGTAGATCTTGAATGACGTGCCCTTACCGGGTTCGCTGTATACCCAAATATAGCCGCCGCTCTGCTTCACGATCCCGTAGACGGTGGAGAGCCCGAGGCCGGTGCCCTTGAGTCCTTTCGTGGTGAAGAAGGGTTCGAAGATGCGCGATTGCGTCTCGCTGTCCATGCCGACGCCGGTGTCGGTGATAGCGAGCATGGTGTAGTCGCCGGGCTGCAGAGGCGCGTGCAGTCGGGCGTAAGCTTCGTCCAGAGTTACGTTGGACGTCTCGATGGTCAGCCGCCCGCCCTGCGGCATGGCGTCGCGGGCGTTCACGGCGAGATTGAGGATGACCTGCTCGATCTGGCCCGGGTCGGCCTTGACCGGGCTCAGTTCTACGCCCGGGATCATGACGAGGTCGATGTCTTCGCCGATGAGCCGAGTCAGCATCCTAAGGTTCTCGGTGACGACGGCGTTCAGGTCGATCACCTTAGGCGTGAGCATTTGCTTGCGGCTGAAAGCGAGCAACTGCCGCGTGAGCGACGTGGCGCGTTCGGCGGCGCTGGAGATTTCCTTGGCCGGTCCGCGCAGCGCGGGATCAGGGCCCAGCCTCTCAAGGAGGAACTCGGAGTATCCCGAGATCACCATCAGCAGGTTGTTGAAGTCGTGCGCGATTCCGCCCGCGAGCCGTCCGATGGCTTCCATCTTCTGTGACTGGCGCAGTTGCTGCTCGAGCGCGCGGCGCTCGGTAACGTCTTCGGTGAACAGCTCGAAGGTTACGTTCTTGGATTCGTCGCTGATGGCGCGGCCGGAGAGGCGGACGGCGGTGATGCTGCCGTCTCTACGCGTCCATTCGGCGACCAAGCCCTGAAAGTCCTCTTGCAGACGCAGGTGATCGGCGAGCACGAACCACTGCTGGCCATCGGCATAGAGCGTGCTCAGGTTGCGGCCGGTCAGCTCGGACACGGATCTATAGCCCAGGGAGGCGACCAGCGCGGGATTGGCGTCGACCAGGTGGCCGCGCGAGTCGCAGCGGCAGATGCCGTAAGGTGCATTGGTCACCAGAGAACGGAAGTTGCTCTCCGAGCGCCGCAGCCCTTCCTGCGCGGCGCGCAAGGCTGCGTTGAACCAGCAGATCAGAAGCGCAACCGAGACGAACAGGCCGAGGCGAACAATGGCCCGGCGCAGCTCCGCGGGCGAGTGTTCTCCGGCGAGCGAGTAGTACGCACTTACCGTAAGCGCGAACGAAGTGGCGACGAGTCCGGGCTTCCAGCCGCCATACCACGCGCTGACCATCACGGCCACGGCGAAAACGGCCAGCCGGCTTTCCGCGATATCGGAAAACAGCAGAGCAGGAATCAGGGCGAGGGTCGTGCTGAGCACAGCGACCCCGTACCGCAGGATGGGATCCCGGGCGGGGGGAATGAAGCGCGTGCGAAGAAGGGGGAGGTTCTGTCGCATTCGAGTAAATCTTAGAGCCGCAAAGAGAAAGCGGCGAGTTACAGCAGTTCACATGAGAGTGGCCCAAACGGCCCGTGTCCTAAGGGGCAGGGGTACGTCGGGGCCAATTTCGCGGAGACGAGTGGCAGAAAGTACCGCGAGAACCGCAAGGATATGCCACCCTTCCCTTCTTCCGCAACGAAAGGAACAAGAACTTGCAACACGCGGCCAAAACCGGGAGACTAACGGGGCACTTCGTCAGGAACCCATGAACATCGGCCTATTCGGCGGTACTTTCGATCCCATTCATCGCGGACATATTGCTCTGGCTCAGGCGGCGCGCGAGAGATTCAACCTCGGGCGCGTGCTTTTCGTGCCCGCAAACATTCCCCCGCACAAACGAAAACAGCCGCTGACGGCCTTCGCCCACCGTTATGCCATGATCGTGCTGGCCACGATGGGCGAGAAGGCGTTTGTTCCGTCGTTGCTGGAAGCGCCGGCGGATTTCCCTTCCGACGAAGCAGCCGGCAAGAAGGGCCCTCGCAGCACCCCACCGCCGAATTACACCATCGACACGATTCACCGCTTGAAAGAAACGTTGAACAAAAGCGATCAGCTGGCGTTTCTGATCGGCATCGACGCTTTCCGCGAAATTGCGAAGTGGCACCAGTCGGAGGCGCTGTTCCAGGAATGCGAGTTCGTGGTTGCTAGTCGGCCGGGGTACTCGCTGGCGGACGTGGCCAACTCTCTTCCCGAAAAGCTGCGGCCAGCACCGGCCGTGACCAAACCGTTTGAGAAGCAGCCCGCGCGGGGAGATTTGGTGCTGAAGGGAGCCACGGTTCGTCTGCTCGACGGCGTGCAGCAGGCGATCTCGGCCACTACCATTCGCGAGGCCACGGCCGCGGGCAAGTCGCTCGGGAAATTCGTAGACCCGGCCGTTGCTGACTACATCAAGAAAATGGGGCTATACGGGAGCGGCCGCTAGAAGTGGTGTACCGGTCATCCTCAGTTACAATCAAAGTAGAGGCCACCATCGAACACCGCATGAAGACGAACGAGACCCAGCGCCAAGTCGCCGAAGCGGTCACCGCTTGCCAGGAAAAGAGAGCCGAAGAAATCACTATTCTCGAACTGGAAAAGGGCTCCGGGGCCTTCACGGATTACTTTGTCGTCTGCAGCGGTACGAACCCACGCCAGATCCAGGCGATCGCCGATGAAGTGGAGCTCCGCCTGAAGCGGGCGGGACACTACCCGGCGCACGTCGAGGGCTACCGCCAAGCGGAGTGGGTGCTGCTCGACTATGTCGATTTCGTGGTGCACGTGTTCGCCGAAAAGGCGCGCCGATACTACGAACTCGAACGACTATGGAAGTCGGCCAAGCGGCTGGAGCCGCCGGATCTGAAGACTCCGGCGAAGCGAGTGGCTCGCAAGCGGAGCGCAGCCGTGGTTCCGAAGAGGAAGAGGGCGTAACGAGCGGAGATCAAGACGGTCGCAAACTCTCGAGTTGACCCCAGCGGGACGCAAGGTCCCCTTCGGCTTCGCTGAGGGCAGGTCTCGACTCGTTCGGCTGACGCATCTCTGCGCTCGGGATGACAGTTCTATTGGTCCCGGACTTTCGAGGCAGGTGGCCTCGTCGACAACCCGCGTTATCGCTGGGTGCTGCAATTGTGATTAAATCCTGCTCGTGAAGCTCAAAATCGGCTGGATCGGCAAGACCAAGGATCCCGCCATCCAATCCCTCACTGACGAGTACCTCAAGCGGACCTCCCGCTATGCCGAGGTCGAGGGCCTGCCGCTGCCGGACGAGGCCGCCCTTTTGAAGATGGGTCACAAAAGCGGGCTCCGGCCAGCCCACGCTATCGTGCTGCTCGACTCCCGCGGGAAGCAATTCTCGTCGGAAGAGTTCGCGCAATTCCTTCAGAACCATCAGGATAGGAGCTCTCAGCCCCTCATCCTGGTGGTGGGGGCAGCTGACGGTTTCAGCGACCAGGCCCGCAAAAGCGCAAGCGCCGTCCTTTCCTTGGGGAGAATGACCCTGGCGCATGAACTGGCCAGGGTGGTCCTGCTGGAGCAGGTCTACCGGGCCTTCACTATCCTGAAGGGGCATCCCTACCACACTGGGCACTGAGTCGCGCAGGCCCAACATGCCCTTTCGTGATGTACCCATGACAGGGGGGCCGGTTTAGAGTGCCGGGTTGGCAGAATGATTAGTCGCCAATTCCGCGCGAAAGCAAGGACCCCCGTCATGAAGAATCTTCTCGAAGTGCTTCGCATGAAAGAGGAACAAATCCTGCGCATCAGAAGAGAGATCGAAGCGCTGAAGATTGCTGCCAAGTTGATCAACGAGAAAGAGCAAGCGCCAGCTGCGGTGCCGGAACGCCGGCTAGAAGTTCGCCACCTGCTGCAGATGCCTTAGCCCTCTTCCAAAGCCATTCCAACAGCCCCCCACGCCCCCGGCCCGTTTCCTACTGCGTGACCGTCGCCTGGTAAGTGACGGTGAGCCAGTGCCCGTTGCGGCGCACCCAAACTCGCGTGAAGCGGTATGGTCCGCTGAAGTCCTCTCCGAGTTCTTTTCCGCGCACGTCGGCGCGGGCGGTCACCACGGCGGTGTTTCCATAAAGGCGGACCACCATCTCGGTGATGTCGATCGAGTCGTAGCGGAGCTGGGCGGTCTTGCGCGCAGCAATCGTGTCGGCCTTGTTGATCACTTGACCCAAGGGGCTGATGGCCACGTAGTCATCCGCAAGCGTCCGCTCTGAGAAGCTGGCATCCCGGTGGATGGCGGCATCTTTCGCCTGACGCTCCAGGTCTACGATTTCACGAATCACTTCTTCGTCGCGCGGCCCGGAGGCGTTGGTCTGAGGGCGAGTCGCGCGGGCTCGGGCCGGGAGCGCGGAGCAGAATGCCAGGGCCACGACTAACAGCAAATGGCTGTTATGTTGCATGCGGAGACCTCCGGAATTGAACCCAGAAGCGAGGGGACCCGTACTTTGGATGCATACGCATTCCCATACGCACCAGTTCCCGGGAAAAAAACGTGTGCTGCTTTTGACTCCCAGTTGCGCGGCCGGAGGTCTGAGGGCCCGAACTCCCGAGAACAGGTACAATTCAAAGCTTGGCACCCTATGCCGGACATTCGCCGTGGACTCATCATCGTAAACACGGGCCCGGGGAAGGGCAAAACCACCGCCGCGATGGGAACCGGCCTGCGTGCCGTCGGCCAAGGCATGCGTGTGTTGATGCTGCAGTTCCTGAAGGGCTCGTGGCACTACGGCGAACTCGACGCGGTCCAGGCCTTCGGCGACAAGTTCGTCATGAAGCAGATGGGGCGGGGCTTCGTGAAGGTCGGAACGGAGAAACCCGATCCGGAAGACACGCGCATGGTGGAAGAGGCCTGGGCGGAAGCCGAGAAGGCGATTCAGTCGGGGAACTGGGACCTGGTGATCCTGGACGAGATCAACTACGCCATCAGCTACGGCATGCTCGACGCCGCCAAAGTGGCCGAGAGCCTGAAGAAGAAACCCGAGATGGTGCATGTTATCTTGACGGGCCGCAACGCGCATCCGACAATTGTCGAGCTTGCCGACACCGTCACCGAAATGCGCCAGGTGAAGCACGCGTACGAAAAAGGGGTTCTCGCCCAGCGCGGCATCGAGTACTGAAAGACAGCTATTGGCTCTTAGCCATTAGCTGTTAGCCAAGACTACGACCCAACGGCTAACACCCAATCCGCGTTGGAGGGATTTTCCTGACCACCAGCGACTGACGACTAGCGACTGCCTTTTATGGCCTGGTTCAAACGCCAATCCGGTGAGCTGGACCCCTCGGGCGAGAAGAAGATCCGCACCGAAGGTCTGTGGGTGAAGTGTGACAACTGCCGCCAGATCATCTGGAAGAAAGACCTCGAAGAGAACCTGAACGTCTGCCCGAAGTGCGACAAGCACTTCCGGATCGATGCCCGGACCCGCCTGGCGCAGCTCCTCGACGACGGCAAATACGAAATCTTCGACAACAATTTGTCCTCGACCGACCCGCTGAAGTTTGTCGACCTCAAGCCCTACTCGTCCCGTCTCAAGCGCGCTCGGGCTGATACCGAACTGACCGACGCGGTCATCAACGCGCAAGGCAAGCTGCATAGCCGCCCGGTGATCATGAGTTCGATGGAATACGCCTTCATCGGGGGCAGCATGGGCGCGGTGGTGGGCGAGGTCATCACCCGCGCCATCGAGAAGGCTGGGGACACCCACACCCCGCTGATCATTATTTCTGCCTCAGGCGGTGCCCGCATGATGGAAGGCGTCATCAGCCTGATGCAGCTGGCGAAAATCTCGGCCGCGCTCGCTCGCCTGGACGAGCTGAAAGTCCCCTACATCTCGGTCCTGACTGACCCCACCACCGGTGGCGTAACGGCTTCTTTCGCTATGCTGGGTGACCTGAACATCGCCGAACCCGGCGCACTGATCGGCTTCGCCGGGCCGCGCGTCATTGAGCAAACCATCCGCCAGAAGCTGCCGCCTGGTTTCCAGCGCAGCGAATTCCTGCTGGAACACGGCATGCTGGATGCAGTGGTCCACCGCCGCGATTTGAAGGCCTATTTGGCGCGCGCGCTGGATTTTATGGCGAAGGCGGCGTAGGGACAGACGCACGGGTAGCACCTCGAGCGCTGGACCGCACACTTTGACCCCACTCCCACCCCTCTGGCTGACCGCCCCTCGAAACGCCCGCCCCAAACTTGATACCCTAGGTACGCGTCGAAGGTGCGTTCTCGCGTGCCCAGAGAGTGAGATAACACCCAAGACCTAACACCCAAGACCCGAGACCTGACACCTGATTTCCTACGAAACTGCTATCGCCCGGATGTACGCGCTCGGCCATGAATTGGCCAGTACGCCGTCGCATAAGTTCGACTTGGCCCACATTCGCGTGCTGCTCGAAGCGCTCGAGAGTCCAGAGCGCAAGTTTCCTGCGGTTCTGATCGCCGGCACGAACGGCAAGGGTTCCACGGCCGCGACGCTGGCGTCGATCCTGCAGGCCTCCGGCTACAAGACCGGCCTATATACTTCGCCCCACTTGGTGCGAATCAACGAGCGGATTGGCATCAACGGCGCTGCCATCGCCGATGACGATTTCGCCGGCATCCACGACCTGGTCGACCGCACGGCCGAACGTCTGGTCACGGAGAACGAACTTCCCTGGCATCCCAGCTTCTTCGAGATGCTCACCGCGATCACGTTCGAGTACTTTGCCCGTGAGAAAGTCGAAATCGCCGTTCTCGAAGTCGGCATGGGTGGACGGCTCGATGCCACCAATGTGGTCGAGCCGCGCGTCAGCGTCATCACCGACATCTCGCTTGACCATCAGAGATTTCTTGGCAACACGATCCGCGAAATCGCGCGGGAGAAGGCTGGCATCGTTCATCCGAACGGCGTCGTGGTCACGCTCCCGCAGACTCCCGATGCCAACGATGTCATCGGGAACACCATTTTCGATGCGGGAGCAAAAGCGGTGAGCGCCGTGCAGTATGTGCCGCCCGTCAGTCCCAACAGTGCGCAATACTTGCTGCCCAGCACGCGGGATAAAGCTGGATATGTTTCGCGCTATCCGCTGCAGGTCATGGGAACGCAGATCGAGGTGGAGACGCCGCTGGTGGGCCGCCACCAGCTCCGCAACCTCGCCCTGGCCATCGCCACGGCCGAAGAGCTTACCCACCAGGGATTCGCCGCCATCTCGGCCGCCAGCATCGAGCGCGGCATTCGCGAGACCCGCTGGCCCGGCCGTTTCCAGGTTGTGCCCGCTACGGTGGACCATCCGGAGGTTGTCTTCGATGTCGCGCACAACCCGGCTGGGGCCTGGGCGCTGCGTTCGACGCTCTCTGCAACTTACGAAGAGCGTCCGATGATCTTTGTTTTCGGTGCTATGCGCGACAAGGCCGTCGGCGAAATGGCTGAAATTCTGTTCCCGCTCGCCGCCTGCGTGATCGCCACCCACGCCGACAACCCCCGCTCCGCCACCCCAGCCGAGATCCGCGAGGGAGCCCGCCGGGTGGCCGTCGAGATTGACGAGGCCCCCGATGTGCCCGCCGCCCTCGCAAAAGCCCGCGTGGCCGCCGGAACCCGGGGTTTGGTAGTCGTTACTGGTTCCATTTACATTGTAGGAGACGCGATGCGCGCGCTCGGCGTGCACATCTAACGGAACCGTGCCCTTAAGAACCACATCGCCGGAGCTCGAGAGCGGAGAGATTCGGGTTGCTTCCCAGACCGAAGCCCTCGAGAGCGTGGTCGCGCCCGTGCCCCATTACGGCATGCTGAGCCGCTTGCGTTCCTACCTCATCTTCGATCCACTGATCTGGATGTACACCGTAGTCCTCGGCCTGCTTTCCATTCCGGTTTCGCTTTTCGGCGACACCGAGCGCATCCTGCACAACTTCGCCCGCGCCTGGTCGTGGATGATCATGAAGACGATCTTCTCCCCGGTGAAAGTCACCGGCCTCGAGAAGATCGACACCACCAAGCCACATGTTTACGCGGTGAACCACGCCTCGGCGCTCGATATTCCGGTTCTCTACGTCTATCTGCCTTTCCAGTTCCGCATCGCATTCAAGAAAGAACTGCTCTCCTACCCGATCGTCGGTTGGCATCTGAAGCGTTCCGGCCAGATCTGCGTCGACCAGCAGAATCCCGCGGGCTCCATCGGTAGCATCCGCGCGGCGCTGAAAAGTTTGAAAGCCGGCACGCCCCTGGTGATTTATCCCGAGGGAGGCCGCACGCCCGACGGACAAATCAAGCCCTTCCTTCCGGGAGCGTTCTTCCTCGCTATCAAGGCACATGTCGACATCGTTCCTGTCGCCCTCGTGGGCACCTACGAACTGCTCCCGATGAACACCTACCACATCAAATGTCGTCCCCTGGAGATGCGGGTAGGCGAGCCGATCTCTACTGCTGGACTCACCGGCCACGATATGCAAGCCCTGTCGGACCGGGTGCAAAAGGCGGTCGAGGACTTGTACGAATCCGGATCAGCTGTCGCAGACTCCTCGACCAGCGTTCCCGTATAATCTTTTCCCGCCGTGCTCTGCCGAATATCTGCTGAATGTCCTTTCATCGTGAGGTGTTCATGAAATATGTTGTCGGCCTTTTTCTGCTGCTCGTTCCTATTGTGCTTACCGCGCAAACCCAGCCGACCGTGGCTGAAGCTGAACAGTTTATGAAGCAAGCCGAAGAGCGTTTCAACGACTATGGCATCAAAGCCGCCCGCGCCGCGTGGGTTCAGGAGAATTTCATCACCGAAGATACTGAGGCCCTCTCCGCCGACGCCAACGACCAGGTCACCGCCGTCATCACCGAGCTGGCGGAACAGGCCAAGCGCTTCGACGGGCTCACCCTTCCTCCCGACCTGGCCCGAAAATTCCTGCTGTTGCGCCTCTCCCTCGCCGCTCCGGCTCCGAAGGATCCGAAGCTCCGCAAAGAGCTGACCCAGATTGCCAGCTCCCTCGACGCCGACTATGGCAAGGGCAAGTACTGCCGCAAGCCCGATGACTGTCTCGACATCACGGCCATCGAACGCCTCATGACGACCAGCCACAATCCCGAAGAACTCAAAGATGTGTGGGTCGGCTGGCACAAGGTCGGCGCAGCCATGCGCGATCGCTACGCACGTTTCGTTGAGCTCTCGAACCAAGGTGCCCGCGAGATGGGCTTCAAAGACACCGGCGTTATGTGGCGCTCGGGTTACGACATGCCGCCGGATGCTTTCAGTGCTGACCTCGAACGGCTATGGAACCAGGTGCGTCCGCTCTATCTGTCTCTGCATGCCTATGTTCGCGCGCGCCTGTCGCAGCACTATGGCGCGACCCTGGTGCCACCGAACGGCCCCATTCCCGCTGATCTTCTCGGCAATCCCTGGGCGCAGGAGTGGGGCAACGTCTTTCCCCTGCTCGGGCTCCCGGAAAACACGCGCGGCTACGACCTCACGGAACTGCTGAAAGCAAAGAAGGTTGATGCCAAGGAGATGGTCCGATACGGTGAACGCTTCTACACTTCGCTGGGCTTCGCGCCGCTGCCGGCAACTTTTTGGGAGCGTTCGCTCTTTACCAAGCCTGCGGATCGCGATGTGGTCTGCCACGCCAGCGCCTGGGACCTCGACAACAAGGAAGATCTCCGGGTCAAGATGTGCATCCAGATCCGCGACGTCGACTTCGTGACCATCCACCACGAACTCGGCCACAACATGTATCAGCGGGCATACAAGGATCAGCCGCCGCTATTTCAGAGCGGCGCCAACGACGGCTTCCACGAGGCGATCGGCGATACTATTGCCCTCGCCATCACACCCGAGTATCTGCAGAAAGTCGGCCTGCTCGACAAGGTGCCATCCGCCGACGCCGACATACCGCTCCTGCTCAAGCAGGCGCTCGACCGGGTTGCGTTCCTGCCCTTCGGCTTACTGATCGATCAGTGGCGCTGGAAAGTATTCTCAGGAGAAGTGAAGCCTGCCGAGTACAACAAAGCCTGGTGGGAGCTGCGCCTGAATTATCAGGGGGTGGCGCCTCCGGTGGGGCGCAGCGAAGCCGATTTCGATCCGGGCGCCAAATATCACGTGGCCAGCAATACCCCTTACATCCGCTACTTCCTCGCCCACATGCTGGAGTTCCAGTTCTACCGCGCTCTCTGCCAGGCGTCCGGATACAGCGGCCCGCTACACCGCTGCACGTTCTACGGCTCGAAAGAAGCGGGCGCGAAGTTCAACGCGATGCTGGCCATAGGTCAAAGCAAGCCCTGGCCTGACGCGCTCGTGGCCCTGACCGGAACCCGCCAGATCGACGGTGCTGCCCTGCTGGAATACTTCGCGCCCCTGCAGAAGTGGCTCGACGAGCAGAACAAGGGGCAGAAGATGGGGTGGTAACGGCAGGCTACAAGCGGTTATTTTATCCGGGTGATATTGACACATTAATTTATCCTGGGTAAAATTGCATTCGTGGACGATTTCGATACATACACGGCGTTCGTTGGGGACCGGCGCATCGCCTCCGGTTCGCTCTCGAATCTGCTGCAGACGGCGAAGGCGCACGTCGAACGAATTTCTGAGGAAAAGACCGGTGAGAATCTTCTGATTTTCCACGACCAGACCGGCAAGCAGACTGACTTCGACTTCCGTGGATCGATCCAAGATGTGTTAGATCGTGCCCTTCCAAAGCCGGCCCGAATCGGGCCAGGGCGGCCGAGATTAGGCGTGGTGTCCCGTGAGGTCTCCCTTTTGCCACGTCACTGGGCGTGGCTGGAGGCTCAACCAAGCGGTGCTTCGGCAGCCCTGCGTCGTCTTGTAGACGACGCCCGAAAGCGGGACTCAGGCGAGTCTGCGGCCCGCCAGAGGATTGAGGCAGCGGGACGAGTAATGACGGTCATGGCCGGCAACCAGCCTGGCTTCGAGGAGGCTTACCGGGCGCTCTATGCTCGCGATTTCGATCGTCTGCAACGGCAGATCTCAGGATGGCCGCTGGACCTGTGCGTATACCTAACGGAACGGGTAGCGATTCTTGTTCCGGACCAGCCTGCCGCTCAGTAACCCGATCGACGGTGATCTTTGATTTCATCCGCCCGATACATTCTCAAAACGTAACCCGCACTTCCGATCCCGAATACACGACTTACTTGTCGATGCTGCTCGACACCTCTGCTCCCCCGCCGTGCTTCGCATCGACCCATATGACTTGGAACTTCTGCTGGCTCGCCATCCCCGGGAAACTCCCCTGGCGCGCGCCGATGGTCAGCGTGCCTGAACTCTCCTCCCACCGGATCGGGATGGTTGCATACGCTCCGTGCTCGTAGGCGTAGCTGTCGCCCTGGTCCTGATAGAGAACGAAAGAGCCATCCGCGCCGCGATAGACGCGCAGCTCGATCGGCGCGTCCGGCTTCTCACTGGCGTACTCGCGCTCCGGACCCATCGGCACAATCGAGCCGGCTCGCACGTACAGGAGGAATGCGGTCGAGGGGTGCGGCGGCGTCGACTATCTGCTCCCCACTCACGCGTTGGCCCGTCCAGATGTCGTACCAGCCGGGCGCCGCAGGAAGATAGACGCGGCGAACGGTCTGGCCCTCGTCTGTCACCGGACTTACCAGCAGCGCCGGCCCGAACATGAACTGGTCGTTGATCTCCCAGACCTTGCGATCGCCGCGCCAGTCCATGGCCAGCGGACGCATGATGGTGTAGTCGTCTTTCGTGACCTGCCACGCAAGAGAATAGATATAGGGAAGCAGCCGGGAACGCAGCCGGTCGAACTTGACCAGCGTCGGAGTCGCGGGACCGTACGCCCACAGCTCGTTCTGATTGTTGGCACGATGACCGTGAATGCGGAAGATCGGACAGAACGCTCCGTACTCGAACCAGCGGGTGAAGACTTCCTGATACTTGGGATCGCTGGTGTCGCCGTTCGGGAAACCATACCCGCCGATATCCGTCGTCCAGTAAGGAATTCCGGAAATGGAGAAACTCAATCCCGCTGGAACCTGATGTTTCAGAGCCCAGAAATTGCTGTAAACGTCGCCCGACCACGTGGTCGCGGCATTTCGCTGTTGCCCGAGGAACGCAGAGCGGGTGAGGACAAAATTCCGCTTCTGCGCGCTGGTCTGCCGCCAGTGCTCATAGACTCCGAGGCTGTGCATGAACGGAAAAATGTTCGTGTAGAGCGAGCTGGCTCCGAAACTGAGCTTGCGCCCGGGAGGAATGCCCAGATCGCCCGCTTCCGGTTCTGAGGCGTCCAGCCAGAACGCATCCACTCCCTTGGCCACCAGCGTACTCGGCAGCACCTTCCAGTAAAGGTCACGCGCCTCGGGGCTGGTGACGTCGTAATCTCCTTTTTCGTCGATCAGGAAGTGCCGCTCGTTCATCTCTTTCCAGATCGGGGTCGACGGGTCGAAGTTCGGCCAGATCGAGATCATCACGTGGGCATGCTGGTCGTGGATCTTGCTTACCGCACCGGCAAAATCCGGATACTTGTCGTTGAAGTTGCTCGACCCCCATTTCGTCCACCACTGCCAGTCCTGCACGACGGTGTCGAGCGGGATGTGCTCGCTGCGGTACTTGCTGACGATGCCCACCAGCTCGTCCTGCGTCTCGTAGCGGTCCTTCGATTGGAACAGGCCGTAGGCCCACTCGCCAAATAGCGGTGCGTGACCGGTCAGCTCGCGGTAAAGATGGATGATCGGATCGGCCTCGGGCCCGTAGAGAAAGTAGTAATCCAGGCCTTCCACGCCTTCGGCGCTGAACCGGACGGCACGTGGGAACTGGTTGTTCATCATGCTGCGCGCGGCCGTGTTCCACATCAGGCCAAATCCGCGCGTGGAGATCATCAGCGGCACCGCGACGTCGGTATTGTTCTGCGCCAGCGAAATCGCCAGTCCCCGGTTGTTCAGCGATCCGGTCTGATGCTGGCCGAGCCCGTAGATGGCCTCATCTTCTGGCATCTGAAAAGATTCGCTCAGGTTGTAGAGGGGGCCGCCGGCCTGTTCCACGGGTTGGTATTGCCGGGTGGAAGTCCACGACCAGATGCCCTCGGTGAGCAGAGTATTCCCGGCTTTGTCGGCGAACTGAAGGCCGCCCGCCGCAACCGAAATTTTCACCTGCAACGCATCGGTGCTGAGCAGATAGAACTTCTCAGTCGGCGTCAGCGAAAACGCACCGGCGGCGCAGGGCCCGACAATCCACGGCTGCTGCGGCGAACTCGCCTTGCGGGCGTCCGGGGCAGCGGTGACGTGGATCAGCGAAGACCCGCACACCGCGATGTGAACCTGATCGTGCGCGGTCTTCAAGAGCACGCCGTCGCTGACCTTGGCCACGGACACCGGGGTGTCAGCGCCCGCACACCAAGCCGCCAAGAACAACGTGGCAACCGCGATCGTGATTCGAGTAACTACGCGACCAGTCCGCAGCTTCATCCTCATCGAAGTAGCTCCCTTCATGGCAGACCAACAGCGTCGTCATTTGTACGGCTACATGGCGTGGCTGGAATTGTAGCGCCGGCATCTTGCCGGCTGTCGCGCGGGCGTGGTGCCGTGCTCTCACGCTATACTCTTCCGCCGTAATGGCTGGCGCTAGAGGACCACGAACAAAATGTCTTCGCCGGAGAGTGAGCGTCGAGGGTCTGCGCGGCGCAAGGTTCGGGTGCCGGTGGAAATCTATACCGAGGGCAGCGCCGCTCCTCTGCGCGGGGCGACTTCCGATCTGAGCCTGAGCGGGTGCTACATCGAAAGCATCTTCCCATTTCCCGTCGGCACCCGACTGGATTTGAAGCTGCAACTGGAAGGCACACTGCTGGCGGCGGGCACGGTTGTGACCTCGGACCCGCAGGTCGGCAACGGAATCCATTTCAGCCGCATGTTGCCCGAGGATATCGAGGAACTGCGGACGTTCCTCGAAAACGCGGAGAAGACGCAGTAGCCGGAGTCGGCGCTGTGCGAGCCTAGCTCCGGTTGACCCTGCACATTCCCAAACGCCGCGAATGTGTGGGCCACGCGCCGCGACCCCGCCGTCTGTCGTCCCTCCGGGACTCGGCCACATTTTCTGGGAGATTACCCCGGACTTACGTCCGGGGCAATACTCTGCCGCCCTTTGGGGCTGTGTCGGGTCTTGGCCCCAATCGTTCTGAGAAACGCGCGAAATGAATGGGCTAGCCGTCCTTTGGGGCTGTGGGCCACACCCTATTCGTACCGTCCTTCGCGCAACCAGAGCCGCACCTGTTCTTCCACCGAAAACGCGGTGTCGGGACGGACCGCGAACTTGGACTCCAGTGCGAACGCGTGCGCTTCGAGCGGGACGGTGTAGTGGGCGTTGGTGCGAAGGAAGGCGCGGACGAACAGATTGGCGTAGCGCTCCATGCCGAGAATCCGGAATTGCGCCGTGTGCACTAGGCCGTGAAACAAGCTGCGCTCGATGATGAGATCGTTGAACACGATCACGTCGAGAAAAGTGAGCGAGGTCATGTGCGTGAGCTCGGGCAGGTGCTCGAGGCCGAGGGCGCGGGCTTCGGGATGAAACGGGGGAGGGGGAAGGCGATGGCCGTGTAACTCGACGGTTCGCACGCGGTCGAGGAGAGCGGGCGAGAAGAACGGCTGCAGGAGCGCTTTCTGCGCTTCCTTCAGCGGGATTCCTCTGGAAAAGAAATCTTCACGTTGGCTCTCAAGGTAGGTGGCGACGCAGCGCACGGCTTCGCGTACCTGCGCCTCGCTGAGGGGCAGAATGTCGGCCGGCAACTGGTTGCGAATTGAAAGGTAGAACTCACTCAAGGCGAGCGCCGAGCCGATGGTTTTGCGCAGAACTACCTTCTCGCCGTGGCGGGCCAGGTCTTCCACCGAAAAGCGACTACGCAGACGCTCCGTGGCGCACTCGGCGCTCAACAAGTCCATCTGTGCGTGACGCAAGTCTGCATTCATCTGGACGATCGATACCCGATCGTCGGGGTCATCCCACGAATACATCTCCAGCAACTCCTTCAATTTTGATTTGGGTCCCTGCGGGTCTTTGCAAACGAACAGGGGGAGGGCCTATACTTGGATTATGTATACATCGTTAAGTATACGCTGTCAACATAATTCCTACAATGGGAATCGCCGTCGTGGAGTGTCGTGTTATGCCCAGACATGCTGATCCGGAGGTAGAGCGGCGGGTGCTTGACGCGGCCCAGAGCCTCTGGCGTGGTGGCGGTGATAAAACGCTTAGTATGAGAGCGTTAGCGCGCGCCGCACGGACCAACACCCCGGCCATTTACCGTCGGTTCAAGAGCCGCCAGGGGATTCTGCGGGCCCTGCTGTTACGGCTTCGAACAGAACTGTACGAGGTGGTCAAGACGAGCGGGTCGCTGGAAGAGGGGCTCGAGCGTTACCTGGACTTTGCCCTGACTCGCCCGCAGGAGTATCAGCTTTACCATGCCCACTACCATGAACTGCTGGGTGCATCCCCGGCAGCAAAGAAGGCGGAGGAATTCGGGCCGAGTTTCCTGTGGGCGCAAAGCAAGCTGGCCGAGCAAGTCAAAGGCGACGATGAACAACACCTGCGGCTGACGTTGGCCCTGTGGGCGGTGGCCCACGGGACGGCGCTGCTGCTGATTTCACGTTCGGTCCCGGAACACCTGGAGGGAGAACTTCGATCGGCGTGTCGCCAGGCGATCGCGAGCCTGGTGCGCGAGGCGGGTGGGAGGTAAGAGGAGCAGGGCCTGCCGTCCCGGGATGGTTAGGCACGAGCTCTGCCGACAGAGGCCCACGCGAATGAGGTATCCGCCCTTTGGGGGGGCGGGCTGGGTACAATGGTTGAAATCCTTTGTGCTATGGAGGCTGGCGGTTTGGGTCAGTCGTGTGTTCGGCAGTTTCGACAGCTCTTGCATGACGGTCGCTGGCCAGCGGGCGGCGCGGTTGCCCTTCTTGGTATGGTCCTGGCGCTCGTGACGGGCGCCCTCGCGGAGGGGGCTGCATTTGATCTTGCGGGTCCCCCTGTCGAGGTAAGGGTGCGGCGCGGCGAGGCCATCCTGCCCATCTCGGAGGTACCGAACCTGCAGCCACGGGACCGGCTCTGGGTGCATCCTGATCTGCCGGAGAGCCAGTCGGCGCACTACATCATGATCGTCGCGTTCCTGCGCGGCGTCACCAACCCGCCGCCTGACCACTGGTTCACCAAAGTAGAAACCTGGAACAAGCAAGCGCACGACGAAGGGGTGTGGGTGACGGTGCCCGACGAGGCGCAGGAGGCGCTTGTGTTTCTGGCGCCTGAGACCGGCGGCGGGTTCAGCACGCTGCGCACGGCGGTGCGGGGCAAGCCGGGTGCATTTGTTCGCGCGGCACAGGACCTTCACCAAGCCAGTCTCGACCGGGCGCGGTTAGAGAACTATCTGGCAGCGATGCGGGAACCGAGCGCGGGTGGGACCGACCAGCTGCACGAGCGGACGGTGTTGCTGGCGCGCAGTTTGAACTTCAAGCTGGAGCAGGAGTGTTTCGATAAGCCGACCGCGCAACAGGTTCCGTGCCTTACGCAGAACACCGATCAGCTGGTGCTCGACGACGCGCATAGCCAGACCATGCTCTCGACCTTGACTTCAGGAGCGCAGGTGGACCTGGTCGCTCAAGTGGGCTACACGCCGGTGGCGCGGTCAGGCTACTACAGTCCGTATATCGGCGCGGTGGTCGACATGGCGCGGATCCTGGGCACAACGCACACCACGCAATATCAGTACATTCCCGCGCTGGCGTTTGCCGCGGCAGAATGCGCTGAAGCTGCGGCTGAACAATCCACCTTCGTTCCGCAATCCGAAGTCGGTGCTGGTGGTAGGACTGCCGCCGGTGGCATCGGCGGTGCTGCCTCCGCTGCGAGCGGCGGACGCGAAGGCGGTGTACTGCATTGCGAATCCGGACTTAGTTTTGCCGGTGGAAGGGGCTCCGCTGGTGTTTGCGACGGAACTGGGCCACGACTTTGAACTGCACCTGGAGACGAAGGCGGGGACAAGCCTGAGCCTGCCGTTGACGGCGGACGCCGAGCGCGGCGGATTCGTGGTGAATACGCGCGGCATGCACCTGGCCGACCTGCAAGACGAATTCACGGCCAGCGTGCGCGGAGTGTGGGGATTCCAGAAGTTCGAAGGGCCGCGTTTTCCTGCGCAGTCCACGAGCCGCGAAGTGGGTGATCGCGTCGAAAGACGCGAGCGCGCTGATCGTGGGGCGGCAGGATACGCTGCACCTGCAGTCGGCGGACGCGTGCTGCGTGAGCGGCGTGACCGTAAAGAATCAGGAAGGCAACGAGCTTTCGACCTCGTGGAAGCGGACGAAGGTGGACGAACTGGAAGTCCACGTTCAGTTGCAGGACGAACCGGCGGGCTGGGTCAGCCTGGCGGTGGAAACATGCGGGCTGCGCGACGCGGACAGCATTCCGCTGCATACGTATGCCGAGGCGGGGCGGTTGGACCGGTTCAGCATCCACGCGGGAGATAGCGAGGGCGTGCTGCGGGGCATGCGGCTGGATGAAGTAACGAGCCTCGAACTCAACGGCATCCGCTTCGTGGCCCTGAACGTTTCGCGCGCCAACCAGCAGGATGAACTGCGCATGGCGATGAGGAAGCCGGCGGCCAACCCGCTGCAGGCGGGAACGTCGGCGTCGGCATCGGTGACGCTCAAGGATGGGCGGGTGCTGCCGGTGGCGGCCGAAGTGAAGGCGCCACGGCCGAAGCTGTTGTTGATGAGCAAAAGCGTGCAGCTGGATCCGAATGCTCCGATCTCGATGGTGAAGCTGGGTAACCCGGATGAGCTGCCGCAGGACGCGCAGCTGCATTTCTCGCTGAAGG
The DNA here is from genome assembly GCA_964641665.1 of uncultured Acidobacteriaceae bacterium. Classification (GTDB taxonomy): domain Bacteria; phylum Acidobacteriota; class Terriglobia; order Terriglobales; family Acidobacteriaceae; genus Gp1-AA133. The sequence goes on along the minus strand of CAZXKO010000097.1, from coordinate 51,680 downwards.
CGCAGGAGCCGGAAACGTTTCCTCCGGCGGAGAAGATTGAAGTCGCGACGGCCGATGATTCGTTCCGCGTGCTGCTCAGCATTGGCGACGGGAACCTGACGCTGCAGGACGCGAAGACGATTCTGGGCGTGCTGGACCCGTTGCGCCACCTGGGGCCGTCGGCCTTTGCGCTCAAGTTCCGGGCGGTAAGTGCGGACGGGACCGAGGGCGACTGGCAGCCCCTGGCGAACCTGGTGCGGGTGCCGGTGCTGAAAGAAGTCCGCTGCGTGAACTTACTGCAGAAGCAGTGCGTACTGTGGGGGAGAAGTTGTTCTTGGTGGATTCGGTAAGCACGGATGCCGATTTTTCGAGTCCTGTGACGGTGCCGGATGGGTTCATGGATGCGAATCTGCCGATCCCGGTTCCTAAGGGGAAAGAGCTGTACGTGCGGTTGCGGGACGATCCGTCAATGGTGGATACGGTGGTGCTGCCGGTGGTGACGGCGCCGCCGCCGACAAGCGCGACGGCGCGGTAGGTTTTATCAGGGCGATTCGGGGCCGGGCAGTCAGAATCCCAAGGTCGATGCAGTCGTGGAATCCCACCTTTGCCCACAGAACGCGCAAAGGGGGGGCGCCCCACGGGCGGTGGCACGTCCAATTTCGGAGGAAAAAAGTGTTTACAGCGAAACGCACTCTTGCGGTTCTCTTGGTTTTGGTTTGCGCGGGCCTCGCGTTTGCGCAGACTAATGGCAAGGCGGCTGACACGGCGCCACAAACTTTCTCTCCCATTCCGGGGCTGGATAAGAGCCTGATGGATACGGGCGCCGATCCCTGCGTCGATTTCTACCAGTACGCTTGCGGCCATTGGAGCAAGCTGCACCCGATTCCGAGCGACTCGCCCTACTCCGACCAGTTCTACAACCTGGAGCAGTACAACCGGCAGGTGCTGCACGCGATCCTGGAGAAGGCTGCGGCGGACGACCCGTCGCGCGACACGAATACGAAGAAGATTGGCGATTACTACGCCAGCTGCATGGATGAGGCGACGGTGCAGCAGAATGGGCTGGCGTCGCTGCAGCCGGAACTGGACCGCATCAACGGACTCACCAGCAAAGATCAGCTGCCGGAATTGCTGGCGCACTACCAGTTGATCAACGTGAACGCGTTTCTGGGATACGGGTCACAGCAGGACTTCAAAGACGCGACCCAGACCATCGCGGCGGTGAGCCAGGGAGGCATGGGCTTGCCGGAGAAAGATTATTACTTCCGCACGGGCGCGAAAGATGAAGAGATCCGGAAGCAATACGTGCAGCACGTCACGAACATCCTGAAGCTGCTGGGGTCGAGCGAGAAGCAGGCGGCGAGTGACGCGGCGGCGATCATGAAGCTGGAGACGGCGTTGGCCAAGGTTTCGCTGGATGTGACGTCGCAGCGCGATCCCCACAACGTCTATCACATGAAGCCGGTCAAGGACCTGCAGGCCGTGACGCCGCTGTTCAACTGGGACCAGTTCTACTCGACGACCGGTTCTCCGGCGTTCAAGGAGATCAACGTTGCCGAGCCGGATTTCTTCAAGGGCATGAACCAGGTAATCGCCGACACAGACCTGCCGACGACCAAGGCGTACCTGCGCTGGCAACTGGTCGCTTCCCTCGGGGGACTGATTCTTCCCAAGGCGCTGGATGAAGAGAAATTCGATTTCGGCGGACGCAAGCTGGTTGGAATTCCCGAGCAGGAGCCGCGCTGGAAGCGCTGCGTGCGCAGCACCGACAACGCTCTTCCGGAGGCGCTCGGCAAGGCTTACGTCGACCAGCAGTTCCCGGCCGCAAGCAAAGAGAAGGCGGTGCAGATGATTCACGACATCGAGGCGGCGATGGACCAGGACATCGACTCGCTCGACTGGATGAGCGCCACCACCAAGGCTCGCGCCAAGGAGAAGCTGCACCTCATCGCCAACAAGGTGGGCTATCCCGACAAGTGGCGCGACTACTCGAAGCTAGAGATCGTGCGTGGCGACGCTTACGGAAACAATCTGCGGGCAACGGAATTTGAGTCGCACCGCCAACTGGCGAAGATCGGACAACCTCTCGACCGGCAGGAGTGGCTCACGTCCACGCCCACGGTAAACGCGTTTTATAACCCCAGCATGAACGACATCAATTTTCCTGCGGGCGTGCTGCAGCCGGCCTTCTTCGATGGCACACAGCCGAACGCGCTGAACTACGGGCACATCGGCCTGTTCATGGGGCACGAGATCACCCACGGCTTCGACGATCAGGGCCGGCAGTTTGACGGGCACGGCAACCTGGAAGACTGGTGGACGAAAGAAGACGGGGACAAGTTCAACCAGAGGGCGCAGTGCATTTCAGATGAGTACGCCCAGTTCAGCGTGGGCGACACCAAGCTGAACGGAAAGCTCACGCTGGGCGAAAACACGGCGGACAACGGCGGGATGCGGCTGGCGTACCTGGCCTACCTGGCGCGAGCGGCGCAGGATGGCACGGACATGAACACGAAGTCGGCCGACGGCTACACTCCGATGCAGCAGTTCTTCCTGGGCTTCGCGCAGGACTGGTGCTCGGTGTGGCGTCCGGAGCTGGAGCGGCTGGTGGCGACGACCGATCCGCACTCCCCCGACCGCTTCCGGGCGAATGGAGTGCTGGTGAACACGCCGGAGTTTGGGAAGGCGTTCGGGTGCAAGGCGGGGCAGCCTATGATGCCGGCGAAGACTTGCAGGGTGTGGTGAGGGGGCGGGTGGGTGCTGTTGTTTCGGCCGAAGGCAACCGCGCCCCTATTCCGCTGGATTGAGAAAGATACTCACAATCGCCAGCAACATGGCGATTCCGACACTCCACACAATAAGACAGGCAAGCCAGCCTTCTGCCTCCTCCCAGCTCGTCTTTGTTGAGCGGGTCGCTGATGCGATTTTGTTTTTCATACGGCACCGCCTGGATGCGCGCAATAGGTCTGGCTGCATCTTTTCAGGAAGCCTTGGAAAGACGGTCAGTGTGAAATGCAGGCAGCCTTGTCTTTCCGGCTTCTCCTCACATCCTGGACGGTACGGGACAAACGTGTCCAGACTCTCGGGTCTCGCTCTTCGCACCAGCCAGTTGTGGAGTTGTGAACCGATAGAGCGCTCGGACGTGCCGTATAGGAGTTCCACATGCGGAACAGCACAGAGTGTTTCCGCATAGCACGCAGCAGGCGTCAAGGAAGTACTTTAGCGAATCGCTAAATTCGGTGGCCGTGATGCGATGTGGCGTCCGCACGGGGCTTATGACCCTCTACATCTGAGTGCGGCACCTTTGCGACACCTGAGAGATGTCTATCCAACTCGGGTCCGGCAACGATGTCGGTTCTGTTCTGAGTCGAGCGTGCCCTAAAATCGGCCTGGGTACTGTGTGGCAGGTTCGCATCATACGGTGCACTCTGCTGCGGCGCGCATCACTGGTCCGCGTGACTGCGATCACGTGCTGTTAAAGGCGGGTGGTCCACACATGTGCACAGAAAGGGCGAGGATGAGGCACTCGGCACCAAGCGCGGAGTCTCATGTTCATTCGCTCTCGCGGCCCTCGTCGCTCTCAGCCTCCCAAGCGATGCAGCCTCGGTACACGGCGACCATCTCCTTCAGGTAGACGATCTGCTCATGCAACTCCTTTCGCAGTTGGGACGCGACCTCTTTTATTGCGTCGGCGTCTTCAGTTTCTGCGGCTCGAGCACACAGTTCTCGAATGCGACGAACACGATCTTCAGGATTTGTGGACCGCACGACCATCACGCCGACTTCAAAGGACGACTGTATGCGCTTCTGCGAGCGCTTTTGCAGAAAGAAACCCCGCATTGGAGAGTCGGCCTGGTGGAGTGGGCCAGGACCGGGGAACGAGCAACGCGGGGAGCGAACGTGCTTGGATTGAGCAGGCATCCTAGCTGAGGCGCTCGAGGATTGAAATACAGGAAACCCTGTAAATTCGGAAAGTAGCAACAGAAAATACGAAGCCAGCATGCATCGCGCTGGGCGGCCCAGAAGTGGCGCGGGACGGCACATCGCAAGCGACAAGCAATACGGTTCCGCGGTGCGATTCTTACAGGCAATACAGTATTTCTTTCAAAGTCGAAGCAACGTAATTTTCACGCGTCCTTTCGCTTTTCTCTGGGGGAGGGAAATGGCGGCGGACCACCGCCCAAACCGTCCAGCTGGCGGTTTGGGCACTTGAGGCAATCCCGGCGGCTTCCAGGCAAGAAATCGACGTAGCTTGATGTGTCGCGCCCGGTGGTCAGGGGAGACTTTGAACAAGCGGCATTTACAAGCCAGAACGGCGCAAGCGATGCCGGAGCAGGTGTGTCGTGGATGTGGGTGCAGTACAGATGATTCGTGCCGAACTGCGGAAGCTTATGTCGCAGCAAACCGAAGCGCTGGAAGCAGAGACCTTCGGCGGACTGACCGAGAAGGAATGGCACGAGTTCGACGAGAGACAGGAACGCATTCTTGAATTGGTTGCGCAGCTTCTCCCCCCAGGCCCCGGTACGCACGCCGCATAGGAGATAGGCGAAATCTCTCTCCGTAAGTGACTCTGGGCAAGTGCGGCATCGACGGCCCAACCCCTGCCCCACCCATCCGCACCGCCAGTTGCAAAACCAGGTATGAGCGCGAAAGAAAAAGTTAACATCCTCATGGTGGATGACCAGCCGGCGAAGCTGCTCACGTATGAAGCGATGCTCCGCGAACTGGACGAAAATCTTATTCAGGCCAGTTCCGGGAAAGAGGCTCTGGGGGTGCTGCTCAAAACCGAGGTCGCCGTCGTGCTGTTGGACGTCAGCATGCCTGAAATCGATGGTTTCGAATTGGCCGAGTTGATTCGCCAGCACCCACGCTTTCGTAAGATCGCGATCATTTTTGTGTCGGCCGTAAACCTGACCGACCTGGACCGGCTGAAGGGGTACACCCTGGGCGCCGTGGATTATATTTCCGTGCCGGTGGTCCCGCAGCTGCTACGCGCGAAAGTCAGTGTCTTCGTAGAGCTGCAACGAAAGGCGAAGCAGACGGAGGAGCTGAACGCCCAGCTGCGGCAGATGTCCAGCCGCCTGATGACGCTACAAGACGAAGAACGACGCCGCATTGCGCGCGAGTTGCACGATGGTCTGGGGCAGGACCTCGCTGCCACAAAGCTGCTGTTCGACCGGATCGTGGATGAGCACTCAGTTCAAACGAAGGTTCAACTAGCCGCGGAAGGAAGGGACATCGTTGGCCGGGCAATCCAGCAAGTTCGGACCATTTCGTATCTTTTGCATCCGCCCCTGCTCGATGAATCAGGGTTAGCCTCGGCGCTGCGGTGGTACCTGGACGGAGTCGGCAAACGCAGCGGAATCAAGACTTCACTGGAAGTGCAGCCGCACAACTTTCCCCGGCTGGCCGCGGAGCTGGAGACGGCAATCTTCCGAATCGTGCAAGAAGGTCTGACTAACGTTTTCCGACATTCCAGTGCAAGCAAAAGTTGGGTAGTCTTGAGTCGCGAAGAAAGCCGCATCGTGGTCATGGTTCGTGACGACGGCAAAGGAGTTGCGGCTGAGGTTGTGGAGTTGCGGCCAGACCACATAGGAGTCGGTCTCGGAGGGATGAGGCAGCGCGCCATGGAATTCGGCGGTCTCTTTCGAGTGAGCAATGCCAATCCCGGTACTCTCGTCGAGGTATCTATTCCTATTGCAGGTAGACGTCTCGGGGTGCACGATAGCCCGCCTGCCGGTTTCTCGACAGCTTGAACAGCAGCGCGGAGCCATCCCATCCGACTCGAAGGTCGGCTTTGCCCAAGGGCTGGATTCCTCACGAATCGTGCAGGTTGCGTTTGAAATAGCAAGCTCGACGGAGTCGCGGAATCCCACCCTTGCGCTACGGAACGCGCAAGGATGGGGCCCACGGCTGACGGAATCTCCCGGCGGCTATTCCGGATCAGTCGGATCGTTGAACAGTACGGTGAGTTTGATGCTGCCGTGACCGTGCTGCGGGAAGTTGGGCTTGGTCGGCACGGCCGGGTCAAGGGTGGAAGCAGTGTCGTCGGCCGGGAACAGGACGAGCGAGTTCAGCAACGACTGCAGGGCGGCCGACTGCCGGGTCGGCAGGGCAGCGTAGGCATCGCGAGACTTCTGCGATTCGCCTCCGTGGCGCAGGATGACGTCGTCGAGGGTCATACTGCGTCCGTCGTGGCCGTAGGGCGCGGTCGAGCCGACGCCCCACAGAGGACGAGTCATGAACTGGGTCTGAATAGTTCCGTCCCAATTTCGCTCGTAGAAGTTGGGGCCCACGTCGTGGCGCTTGAAGTCGGTGAGGATGTCTTTCACCACGAAGGAACCTCCCGCAGGCAGCTTTAAAAGAGGCTGGCCGCTGCCGTCATCCTTGGTGACGAGAAGGGGCGTCCCGGTGGCGAACAAACTATTGAAGACACCGTTGACGGGGTCGTAGACGGTCTCAAGGTCGGCCACCCGGCGGTCGTGGTTGATTGTCAGATTGGTTATGTGGCAGGAAGAGCAGCCGATCTTGTTGAAGACCTCGCGGCCTTCCTCGGTGGCGTCATTCTGCTGGCCGTGGCCGGGCTTGAAGTAGTTCAGCAAGTAGAACTCGAGGTGATCGACCAGGGCGGGGTCAATCTCGTTGCCTTTCGGGGCTCCTGCGCAGGTCACCCTAACCCCAGTGCGGAGGCGATGTAAGTCTCAGTTGTCCGGGGGGGAGTCAAAGAATTTCTTGATCAGCGGCCAGTACTTTCGAACCGTTTCATCGGTGGAGATGTGTCCGCCGCGGCGCAGAGACTTGATTCTTGCCCCGGTCCTGGCGGCAAACTGCGCAACCGATTTGTAGGGAACGTAGGGATCGTCCCAGGCGTGGAACATCATGAGCTTGGACGGCACGATCTCGTGGATGTGATGCGCCGGGTTGTAGAAGCGGCCGGTATCCAACTTCTTCCAATTTTTCTCGGAAAGACGATAGCCGTGCCCGAAGGCCTCACGGATGTAGTCAGCGTAACTCGGGTTGGAGGTTTCGGCCTTTTCCGAGGCGGCTAGAATTTTCCAGTCGACGACCGGGCAATTGGCGATGGCTTTCTTCACGCGCGGATCGAGCGTGGCCAGGATCGCCGCCGCGCCACCGAAGCTTCCCCCGATGACAAGGATTTCGTCGGGGGCGAGGGCGAAGCGCTGACCGAAGGCGGACTCCGAGACGCCCTTCGGCAACTCGTCGATGACGTCGAGAATGTCCTGGTGGGGCGAGGTTGCAAGGAACTGCCCGCCACTTTCCCAGGCGCCCCGGTAGCGCGGATAGAACACCCAATAGCTCTTGGCGGAAAGAAAGCTGGCGAGCGGTTGCTTTCGTGGAACCGAGGGCATTCCGTCACAGAGAATGATGACCTTCTGCTTTTTGCCTGCCCGGGCAGGCGGCCAGAACTCAGCCACGATTTCCTTCTTGAACCTGGTGCGGAACATGGTAGGGAGAGCTTATCCGATTGGGTTTGCATCATGAACCGGCTCATTGCAAAGAGCCCGAATGAGTGGAGCGGGTAGTTTCTGCCGTCCCTACGGGACTTGAGTGTATTTTTCTGGTGCCTACCCCGGCCTTACGTCCGGGGCTATACTCTGGCGCCCCTTTGGGGCTGCGTCGGAAGCAAATTGGGGTTGGGATAGCGCGAAGGGTGTCGTCAGGTTCGTCTGTCCAGGCCTTCTTAACTACCGGCTTCTCCACAGCCGGAACAGCAGCGCGAAGTAGTCGAGACCGACTCTCAGGGTGGCTTTGCTGGCGCCGGCGCGGCGGGGGCCGAAAGTGAAGGGGATTTCGGTTACGGAGCGCACATCGGCGCGAACCAGGATTTCGAGCAGGATCTTGAAGCCGCGGTTGTGGAAGTCGACGTTGCGCAGGGACGAACGGCGCACCATGAAGAATCCGGCCATCGGATCTTTTACGGAGATGCCGGGCTTCTGCAGGGGATAAGTCATCCAGATGGCCATGCGCGAGAGCAGGTGTCGCGCGGGATGCCAGTTGTCTAGGCCGCCGCGTGGGGCGTAGCGACTGGCGAGAACCACGTCGTTGCCGGCTTCGACTGCCTTCCACAATTGCGGCAGCAGTTCGGGCGGATGCTGCAGGTCGGCGTCGATCACGCCGAGAATCTCGGCGTCGGTATGCTGCCAGCCGTAGAGCACGGCGCCGCCGAGGCCGCGCTCGCCTTTGCGAACCAGCAGGCGGACACGCGGGTCGGTCTCGGTGATTTCCTGTACGATGGTGTCGATTCCGTCGCGGCTGTCGTCATCCACGACAAGCAGTTCGTAGGGAAAGCCGAGAGGGTCGAGGCTCTGCCGGATGCGATCGAGCACGATGCGGATGTTCTCCGCCTCGCACAGCGTGGGCACCACGACGGCAAGCTTCGCCACGGCCTTGGGCGCGGCGGGCGCAAAAACATCCTGAATGTCAGCAGGAGACTCGATCTCATCTGCCGCAAGCTTTACGGCATTTAGGGGCATGTAGCTCAATTCTAAGTTCTCGGCGCTTGAAAAACTATCCCATAATCAAAAATGTCGTTGGTCTGGCGCTCCTGACGGTGCTGGGCGTCCTCATCGCGGGCTACCATCCCGGAGCCGAGGACGACGAAGTCTACCTCGCGGCCATCCAGCACGATCTGAACCCGCCGCTCTTTCCGCATGACGCGGATTTCTTCGCGGTGCAATTGCAGGCGACGATCTTCGACAAGGTAGTAGCTGGTTCGGCCCGCATGACGCACGTCCCGATTAGCGTCGTCATTCTCGCGTGGCATTTCCTGGCGATTTTTCTGGTGCTGTGGGGATGCCTGCGCATCAGTCGGCGTTGTTTCGAGGAGCCATGGACGCAGTGGGCTTCGGTGACGCTAGTTGCGGTGTTGTTGACTCTGCCCGTGGCCGGGAGCGGGCTCTACCTGGTGGACCAGAATCTGCACCCGCGGGCGCTGGCGACGGCAGCGATCCTGGCGGCGATTGTGGCCACGCTCGATCGCAAGTATGTGCTGGCGGGAGTGCTGCTGGCGGGAGCGGCGACGATCCACCCCATCATGGCGAGTTTTGGAATTTCGTTCTGCGTGTTTCTGGGGTGGCGGCAGCCGCAGCCGGTGCTGGGCACCTTGGCTCTGGCGCCGCTGGGGTGGATTTTCGAGCCGACGTCGAGCGCGTGGCGGGCGGCGGCGGAGACGCGCGACTACTACTTCCTGGCGCGCTGGCAGTGGTACGAGTGGCTGGGCGTGGTCGCGCCGTTCGCGGTGTTGTGGTGGTTTCGGAGGATGGGACAGCTCGAAGGCAGGACGACACTGGCTCACGTGGCGCAGCGGATCGCCTGGTACGGAATCTTTCAACTCGCGGTGGCGCTGATGGTGATGACCCCGCGCAGCCTGGAGCGGCTGTGGCCGTTGCAGCCGATGCGCTACCTGCATCTGTTGTACCTACTGATGGCGGTGCTGGGTGGCGGCGTGCTGGGGCAGAAGGTTTTGCGGGCGCAGTGGTGGCGCTGGCTGGTTCTGTTGGTGCCGCTCGGGGCAGGAATGTTCTACGCGCAACTAGAAACTTACCCGGCGTCGGCGCATATGGAGTGGCCGGGCCATGCGTCGCGGAATGCGTGGCTGGAGGCGTTCACGTGGGTTCGCGCGAACACGCCGATGGACAGTTATTTTGCACTGGGCGCCGATTACATGCGGCGTCCGGGTGAGGATTACCACGGCTTCCGTGCGCTGGCGGAGCGGAGCCGACTGGCCGACGCGACCAAGGATTCCGCTGTGGCCACCCAGGTTCCGCGACTGGCTGCCCGCTGGCAGGAGGAAGTCCAGGCGCAACGGGGGTGGGAGCACTTTGGCCCCCGCGACTTCCAGCGGCTGCAGGTGCGTTTTGGCATCGATTGGGTGGTGCTGGAGCAGCCGGGAGTCCCGGGGCTGGTGTGCCCGTACCAGAATTTGGCGTTACTAGTCTGCCGCGTGGACTGAGGAGTAGCATCTAATCTGGAGATGGCAACCGTAACCCCAACCGCGCCTTCGGCGCCGCCATGCAATCCGCCGGCCCGCCGTCGTCCTGTGCCACCGTCGCTCCAGCGGCGCGGCGTCAAGCTGGGCGAAATTCTCAACTTCGCCTACGACACCTTCAACAGCAACAAAGTGCGCTTTACACTCACGGCCCTCGGCATGGTGATCGGGACGGCGTCGCTCATTCTCGTTGTCACGATCGGCATGACCGGGAAGCAGTACGTGCAGCGGTTGATCCAGGCCATCGGGGCCAACATGATCTACGTGGAGTACTCCGGGGGGTCGCAGCGCATCACAGCGAGCGCTCCTGACCCGCTGACCGTGGACGACATGCGCGCCGCGCAGGAGCAGGTGTCTAGCATCACGGCCGCGTCTCCACTGGTGGTGCTGAGTGAACGCATCGCGGCGGGATCGGGAAGAGAGAAAGACATCACGGTGATGGGCGCGTCGCCGGAATACGCGCGGGTGCGCAACCTGGTCGTGCTTTCCGGGCGCTTCTTCGACGCGGGCGATTCCCAGTCGCGCAACAAAGTGGGCGTGCTGACCCAGAAGATGGCGGAAGAAGTCTATGGATCGGTGGATGCTGCAGTGGGGCAGGTCATCAAGCTGAATGGTTTGCCGTTTACCGTGATCGGGACATTCAAGGAAGGCGTCGACACCTTCGGACAATCGGAGGTGCAGGACTACACCATGGTGATTCCCTCCACGGTGAGCCGGTACTTCACCGAGACCGCCGAGGTGAAGCAGATCTTCTTCACCGTGGCCAGCCCTGATGACGTGGTCTCGGCGACGCGGCAGATCGAGCGGGTGATCCGGTCGCGGCACCGGCCGGAATCGGTGTACACGGTGAGCAACCTGACGCAACTACTCTCGGTGTGGGACAAGATTGCCAACGCATTGACGATGGGCCTGCTGTTGATTGCGGCGGTGACGCTGCTGGTGAGCGGCATCGGGATCATGAACATCATGCTGGCGACGGTGAGTTCGCGCATTCGGGAAATCGGGATCCGCAAGGCGATCGGTGCGACCAACCGCGAGATCCGGTTCCAGTTCCTGGCCGAGGCGGTGCTGATTTCGCTGGTGGGGGGAATTATCGGGATTGTGATCGGGCTGGCGATTCCGTTCTCGGTACGCTTTCTAACAGCGTACCGGATTCCGATCTCGGGGTTGTCGGCAATTATCGCGATCCTGGTGTCGTCGCTGGTGGGGGTGGTGTTCGGGACGCTGCCGGCCACACGTGCGGCGCAGCTCGATCCGGTGGAAAGTTTGCGGTACGAGTAAGGCAGCGATTAGCTCTTAGCCTTTAGCCGTTAGCTTGAACCCCCGGGGCGACACTCTCTGCGGGACCTAAAACGCGTGGGACTTCCAGGGGAAACTCATCCGGGAGGTCCGAACCAAATTTCGGCTTTGCATGAGCTAAAGGCTAAGAGCTAAAGGCTAACAGCTGCCTCCCAAAAGCAAAGCCGGGCTGGTTGGCCCGGCTTGTCTGTTTCTACCTGATCGGAACGACTGAGTTCCGAGGTCCGGTCAGATTTTGTCAATTCCCTGGTTCGTCACCGCTTCTACTTGTCACCGCTTTACTGCTAGGCCCGGTTTGAAAAGTCACCGCTTTTCAAAGCTGAATTACATGACCAGTGCCAGATTCTCCAACTCGTACTGAAGAACTGGCAAAGAGCAGCCGGCCATCTCGACGCGACCAGCAGCATCCAGAGCCGCCTGGGGAGAAACCCCATAGCCACGGCCCATCAGGAAAACCTGCAAGAGTTCGGCAGCCTCGCGGGAATCGATCATCCCACCTTGCAGCAGATCGCTCCGCAGCGACGCCAACTCCGTGTTCGTGAATCGTTCTTTCATGGCCGTCCTCACCTCCGACCTGCTTGCTACGTCCTTGGCCTATTAGACTCACCGACTGCCACAAATGTTGCATGCAATTCCCATGCCGTAAGCAGCCTCTGAATCTATCTACGTGCCAGAGGACGTTCTGGTTTCATTAACCCGTGTGGAAATACGAAGTTGCAGGCAACCCAAAGCAGGTAACCGGCGTCCGGGGTTCCGGAAGTACCGTCAGGGTAATGACACAAGATGTCGTTCTGGGACGGAAAGCGGCGATTTGCTTACAGAAGGCGGAAAAACTCCCAGAGTAGCGGGAGTCAGGAAGGGTCACTGAAGGCTTGGTCGATCAACAGCACCGGGATGTTATCGCGCACGGGGTAGACGCGGTTGCAAGCATCGCACTTGAGTGCTTCGGGGTTGGTTTTGAGTACGAGCGGCTTCTTACAGGCGGGACAGACCAGGATTTCGAGGAGGTCGGGGGGGATCATAACCGGGAGATTGTACTCCGAAAGTCGTTCACCACGGAGTCATAAAGGGGGGAGAACTGGGCAAAACGGATTTGGTGATCTCCGCATCGACATTCCGCATGCATTTTCTCCGTGTCTCCGTGTCTCCGTGGTGAATCCGCCCCGCCAGTTTAGAATGAGTGTTCTCGAAGGCTTTCATAACTGAGGGAGATGGATGGCGGCCAAGATTCTGGATGGGAACAAGATCGCGGGCGAGATTCGGGCGGAAGTCGCAGCCGAAGCAAAGATGCTCGCGGCGGCGGGGATGCGCCCCGGACTCGCGGTCGTGCTAGTGGGACATAACCCGGCGTCGGAGATTTATGTACGAGGCAAGGTGAAAAGTTCTGAGGAAGTCGGGCTTTACAGCGAAAAGCATACGCCGGCCGAGTCGGCGACGACCGTCGAGTTGCTCGCGCTAGTGGAGGACCTGAATCGGCGTGATGAAATCGACGGCATCCTGGTGCAGTTGCCGCTCCCGCCCCAGGTGGATGCGAAGAGGGTGTTGATGGCGGTGGATCCGGCGAAGGATGTGGACGGATTCCATCCCATGAACGTCGGGTTTCTTTCTACACAGCGGCCGGGACTGGTCCCGTGCACGCCGGGCGGCGTGATGGAGTTGCTGCGGAGGTCGAACATTGCGGTCACCGGTCAGGAAGCGGTGGTGGTGGGACGAAGCGACATCGTGGGCAAGCCCATGGCCATGTTGCTCATGAATGCCAACGCCACGGTCACCGTGTGCCATTCGAAAACGCGCGACCTGGCCGGAGTGTGCCGGCGGGGCGATATCGTGGTGGCAGCCATCGGCCGCGCCGGGATGGTTACGCGCGACTTCGTGAAGCCGGGCGCAACTGTGATTGATGTGGGCATGAACAAGGTCACGGATCGCGCCGAGTTTGAACGCTTCTTCAAGGGCAACGAGAAGCGCGAAGCGGCGTTCGCGAAGAACGGGTCAACGCTGCTCGGGGATGTGCATCCGGAAGTCGCGGAAGTGGCCGGAGCGATCACGCCGGTTCCCGGGGGCGTGGGGCCGCTGACGATTGCGATGCTGATGGCGAATACGGTCCGGGCAGCGAAGCTGCGGCGGGGGTCGGCGGTTCCGGTGGGGTGACGGCTTTTTCACCACGGAGGCACTGAGGCACGGAGAGATTCACAAGGAAGCATGGTCGCGGCGGATGGGGTTCGGGTTGCTTCGCGGGTCGAGCCGCATAGTTGGAGATGATTTCGAGGGCGGAGCAATTGCCGGAAACACAAGGCCCCTCCACCTCGCTTCGCTCCGGTCGGGATGACAGGTTTTCATTGATGATCTATGGCGAGAGCGGACTAACGTCGGTGTTTCGGGCCCAATCATGACTGGCCTTCTTGTTTTCTCCGCGCCGGAGCCTGCTCTGAGCGAAGTCGAAAGGTGCCTCCGTGGCGGAAGTTGTCCCGCGCGAACATCTGTGACCGAGGCGAGCGCTTGCTGAAAGTCGGGTTGACCGGGGGGATCGCCAGCGGCAAATCGGTGGTGGGGGAGATGTTCGTTGCGCTGGGGGCGCATCTGGTGCAAGCCGACCAGATCGCGCACGAGTTGATGCAACCGGGGCAGGCGGTTTACGAAGAAGTGGTGCGGCGGTTTGGAACGGGCATTCTCAATTCCGATGGGAGCGTGAATCGTCCGGCACTGGCCGAGGCGGCGTTTGGCGGACCGCACGGTGGAGGCTCGCCGAGGGTGGCGGAGCTGAACCGCATCGTGCATCCGGCGGTGATTCGCCGGCAGGATGAATGGATGGAGGAAGTGGGCCGCCGCGACTACCGCGCGATTGCGATGGTGGAGGCGGCGCTGATTCTGGAGGCGGGCGCGGCCCGTCGCTTTGATCGGTTGATCGTGGTGACGTGCCGGGAGGAACAGCGAGTTCAGCGGTTCGCCGAGCGTCTCAAGATCGATGTGGAGGCGGCGCGGCAGGAAGTGCGGCGCAGGATGGCCGCGCAACAGCCGGATGAAGAGAAGGTCAAAGCGGCCGATCACGTGATCGACAACTCCGGCTCGCTCGACGCCACACAACGGCAGGTTCGCGACGTGTGGGCGCAACTGCGGACGGAAGCGGAGAGGGCTTCGTAAGAACTGGGCACGGAATGTGCTGATCCGGCCCGGTTTTTGCCGTTTCGAACTGGGCAGTGTGAATTTGCGTACCTCCCCTCACGGGGATATTAGCGACCCTCGATTTCCCGACGGGGCAGGTGGAATCCTGCGCGAGTCCGAGTTCCTTGTTTAGAATTGAAGCAGCACAGATCGAACACGTCGGAATGCGCGTTTTAGCGCAAAGGGGATGTATGAGGCTATTGCGGCCGGTGGCGTTGGCGGTGGTGTTGGCGGGAGCTTTCTTCTACTTCACGACCTGGCGGTCGGGTCGAATGCACCCAGCCAACTGGATCAGCCGGCCCAACAAGGTAGAGATTACCGAAGCGGCGGGTGACGAGACACTGGATGCGGAAGAGCAGAACAACATTCTCGTCTACCGGAAGAACATCCCCTCCGTGGTGAACATCACGTCGAAGGCGGTGACCTTCGACTTCTTTTACGGATTGGTGCCGCAGGAGGGTCAGGGCTCCGGGTTCGTCATCGACAAAAAGGGCCTTGTCCTGACCAACTACCACGTGATCGCGGATGCCCGGCAAGTCGAAGTCACTATGCACAATCGCAAGAAGTTCCGGGCGACCGTTGTTGGCACGGATCCGGCGCACGATCTGGCGGTGATCAAGATTGAGGCCCCGAATCTAACGCCGGCGGTCTTAGGCGACTCGCGCAACCTGCAGGTCGGGCAAAAAGTGTATGCCATCGGGAATCCCTTCGGCCTCGCGGGCACAATGACGCGCGGGATCGTGAGTTCGATCCGTCCGGTAAAAGAGCCGAACGGCGCAACCATCGACGAGGCGATTCAGACCGATGCCGCGATCAATCCGGGGAATTCGGGCGGTCCGCTGATGAACTGGCACGGCGAGGTGATCGGGATCAACACCATGATTCTCTCGAACGTCGGTCAGAACGCCGGCATCGGCTTTGCGATTCCGATCAATACCGCGAAAGCCGTGCTCAACGACCTGGTGACGCTGGGGCGGGTGCGGCGTCCGGCACTCGGAGTACAGACCATTCCCATCGGTCCGGAGCTGGCGGAGCAGTTGGGCTTGCCGGTGGATTTCGGGCTGCTCGTCGTGAAAGTCACCCCTGGCGGCGCGGCCGAACACGCCGGTTTGCGGGGTGGGACGGAGCGCGCCTACCTGGGGAATATCCCCATCATGCTGGGCGGCGACCTGATCGTGGCGATTGATGGGGAGAACGTGCAGGATCAGCAGGACCTGGCCCAAATGATGAATGCGCACCGCGCCGGAGATATGGTGAAGGTCACGATTTACCGCGGGAAGCAGAAGATGGAGTTGAATGTAACGCTGGGTGAGGCTCGGGAGCAGGTGTAGAAGGGCTTTCCACAACGCCTCGCGAACGTCGGTAGTGAGCTACATTCAGGGCCGAAAGAGCGATGCAGGGAGTCATGGCGGGTTTCGTTCTCTTAATCGAATTGCTAAAGCTCGCAGTGGGTATTGGCGGGTGTATCGCAGCGTTCTATCTGGCAAAGGTGTTACGAAATTCAAACTGGCCCACTACCCGAACGTCGGTGCACAGCCGGAACTCCCAACTTCATGGTAAGCTAGCCGCCTGCCTATGACTGCCGTCCGCTAATTCTGCTGGTTGTGCTCTGGAGTAAGAACCGGGCGGCGTGGTGTCCGGATTCTGCTCCTTCCTGCACTTTCAACGAACAACCAGAAAGGATTCTTCCCATGCAATTTGTGGACAAGGCACTCGCGCGCCGACTGGAATCGGCCGAGGAGATGCCGCAGGTCGATTGTGTACGCATGTACCAGGAGATACGGCCGGAGATGGGGGCGGCGTTCGAACCGATTTGCGGCGGTCACATGATGTTTGCGGGCCTGAACTCGCCGATTGGGCACGCGGCGGGAATGGGCTTCCATGGTCCGGTCAAGGCCGAGGATCTGGACCGGCTGGAGGCGTTCTACCGATCGCACGGCGCCCCGGCGCAACTGGATATCTGTCCGCTGACCGACCCGAGCCTGCTCGAGTTGGTGAAGGCGCGCGGATACGGGATCGCGGAATTGAACAACGTGCTGTACCTACCGCTGGAACCTGGGGGGACGACCGTCCGGGTGCCGGCGGGAGTGTCGATCCGGCCCGGGAAGCCTGAGGGAGCGGGACTGTTTTCAGACATCGTGTCGCGCAGTTTCTTCGAGAAGGGCAACGCGCCGGAGGGGTTCGCGGAGATGCTCGCCCCGCTGTTCCGGTTTCCGGGTTCGTTGACCTTTGTGGCCTCGGTGGACGAAAATCCGGTGGCTGCCGCGGCTGGGCGTATCGTCGCGGAACACCGGGTGTTTGCGTTGTTCGGCGCGGGGACGCTGCCGGAGTTTCGCGGGCGCGGCATCCAGACAGCCCTTCTGCAGACGCGAATGCAAGCGGCCGCGGAAGCGGGATGTGAACTGATCGTGGTGGTCACCCAGGGCGGAAGCATTTCGGAGCGGAACTGCGTTCGGCTGGGGTTTCGGATCGCCTACAGCAAGGCTACGGTGATCAAGAGCTTTCCGGTTGTGGGTTGAAACAACGCTGCTAACGGATTGCCGGCTGGCGATTTCCGATTTTCGGCGAACTAGGAAAATCGGAAATCGACAATCGCAAATCGGAAATCGACATGAACGTGGATTCCATCCGCGCCTTTTGTCTCGCGTTCCCGCGCGCGACGGAGAACCTGCAGTGGGGCGACGATCTCTGCTTCAAAATAGCCGGCAAGATTTTTGTGACGCTGGGGCTCGACAATTCTCGCTTGTGCTTCAAGTGCACGCCCGATGACTTCGCGGAACTCGTGGAACGCGAGGACATCCGCCCAGCGCCGTACGTAGGGCGCTACAAGTGGGTGATGCTCGATCAGCTGGATGCTCTTGCCGACCCCGAGTTGAAAGACCTCATTGCGAAATCGTACGAGATGGTGGCGGCCAAGGCTCCGAAGAAGGGCTGCAAGCTGCGCGTCCGGGCAGCGCGAAAGAAGCCCAGGCGCAAAGTGGGCGCTTGATCCCACTGGCTTTCCGCAAGTCGGGTCTTCGCGGGAACTCCTTCCACGAAATGGGCAGTTGTGAAACACTGACCGGCGCGAGGTGCGGGTGAGCGTCTTTGGATGCATTGAGGCGGGCGGCACGAAGTTTGTTTGCGGCGTCGGGACCGGTCCCGATGATCTGCGGCTGGCGACCTTTCCGACCCTCACGCCGGCAGAAACCCTCGACAAGATTGTCGCTTTTTTTCGCGCGGAAGCCGGATCGCGCTTGAGCGCCGTTGGCATCGGGTCTTTCGGTCCGGTAGACCTGCGTCAGGAGTCGCCCACCTTCGGCTACATTACGTCGACGCCGAAGCCGGGTTGGCAACAGTACGATCTCGCCGGGACAATCGCGCGAGCGCTGGGAGTGCCGGTCGGGTTTGATACCGACGTGAACGCGGCAGCGGCCGGGGAAGCGCGCTGGGGCGCGGGCCGTGGCATTCCGAATTTTATTTACCTGACAGTCGGCACGGGGATTGGCGGCGGCGCCATCGTCAACGGGGAAGTCATACACGGTCTGGTGCATCCTGAGATGGGGCACATTCCGATCCCGCATGACCTTGCAGCCGATCCTTATCCCGGCGGCTGCCCGTATCATCGCGATTGCCTGGAAGGGCTCGCTTCGGGTCCGGCGATGCTGGCCCGGTGGGGTATGCCAGCGGAGAAACTGCCGGCGGATCATGCGGGCTGGAAGCTGGAGGCGCACTATCTTGCTCTCGGCCTGGCCGCGTGGGTTTGCACGCTTTCGCCGGAACGAATCGTGCTCGGAGGCGGTGTCATGCAGCAGGAGCACCTTTTCCCGATAGTGCGGCGAGAGCTGACGCTGGTCTTGAACGGCTACATTCGAGCGAGCGCGATATTGGATGACATTGACCACTACGTCGTGCCGCCGCAACTGAGTAAGCGCGCGGGAGTGCTGGGCGCCATGGTGCTGGCGGAACACATCTATCGCAATGCGAACGCCGGCATCGCGGCGCCGCTGGCAGGAGAAGATGAATGGCGCTGAACTCCACACTGGTAAAAAGCACGGTGGTGGCGGCTCTAGGCGGACTGCTGTTTGGGTTCGACACGGCGGTGATCGCGGGGGCCACCAGTCAGCTGAAGCGCGCCTTTGAACTGACTCCCAGCGGACTGGGGTTCACCGTTTCGATCGCGCTGTGGGGGACGGTGCTGGGCGCCCTGCTCGCCAGCATTCCCGGCGACCGCTTTGGGCGGCGCAACAGCCTGCGCGTGCTCGCCGTCCTGTATCTGGTTTCCGCGCTGGGCTGCGCGCTTGCCCCGACCTGGTCGTTGCTGGTGGGTGCGCGGTTTATCGTGGGATTGGCGGTTGGCGGCTCGTCGGTGTTGGGGCCGATGTACATCGCGGAAATTGCGCCGGCGCAGTGGCGCGGCCGCCTGGTTGGATTCTTTCAGTTCAACGTGGTGGGTGGAATTCTGCTGGCGTATTTCTCGAACTACGTGGTCGGCCTGACGCACGGGGGCGCCACCGAGTGGCGGTGGAAGCTGGGAGTTTCGGCGGTGCCGGCTGCGTTCTTCTTTCTGATGTTGTTCCGGATTCCGCGCAGCCCGCGCTGGCTTGCCATGATGGGCCGCACGACCGAGGCGCGCGACGTGCTGGAGCAAATCGGAGAAGAAAATATTGACGCGGAGCTGGAAGCCATGGCTTCAGCTCTGCGACTCGAACAGCAGCAGGGCAAGGAGCGCCTGTTCTCGGCCCGGACGCAGCTCCCGGTATTCCTGGCGGTCTCGATCGCGATGTTCAACCAACTTTCCGGGATCAACGCCATCCTTTATTACCTGAACGACATTTTTGCCCGTGCCGGGTTCAGCAAGGTGTCGTCGGACTTGCAGGCCGTGGCCATCGGGGCAACCAACCTGCTGTTCACCATGCTGGCCATGTCGATCATCGATCGTGTCGGGCGGCGGGTCTTGCTGCTCATCGGATCAGTGGGAACCGCGGCGTGCCTGGCGGGGGTAGCTGCAGTGTTCTGGTCGGGACGCCATGAAGGCTGGCTGCTCTGGCTGCTGATCGGATTCATCGCCGCGTTCGCGTTCTCGCAAGGTTCGGTCATCTGGGTTTACATCGGGGAAGTTTTCCCCACGGCGGTGCGGGCCAAGGGGCAGGGCCTGGGCAGCGCCACCCACTGGATCATGAACGCGCTGATTTCGTTCCTGTTCCCCGTCGTCGCAGCGTCGTCGAAAGCCGCTCCGTTTGTCTTCTTTGCAGCCATGATGGTGCTGCAGTTCTTCGTGGTGCTGTTCGTCTATCCTGAAACCAAGAACATCACGCTGGAGGATATGGAGAAGAAGTTGGCGACGGCGTGAACTTGGGGGATTTGACTCCCTCTTGCGCACTGGGCTAGCCTCAAAGGTCTGCCCCGGGCTCGACTCTGGAAGCTGGCTGCGGACTGTGAAAGACTTCAAACGTAGCGGCTAAAGCCATTTCTACAAACTCCTATTTGATGCGATCCCGTCAAAGCCTGCTGGTTGAACTGCTGGTGGTGGTCTCACTGGCGAGGGCAGGGCGGGCTGCGTCGATGCGCCCCGTGCACGCTCCCCACGCCATGGTGGCGAGTGTTCACGAACTCGCGTCACAGGTTGGCGTCCAGATCATGCAGTCGGGCGGCAACGCGGTGGATGCGGCCGTGGCCACTGGGTTCGCGCTAGCGGTGGTGCATCCGCAGGCGGGGAATTTGGGCGGCGGGGGCTTCATGCTGATCCGCATGGCCGATGGCGTCACCCACTTTGTAGATTACCGCGAGAAGGCGCCCGCGGCCGCCACCGCCGACATGTATCTCGATGCGCAAGGCAACGTGATCGAGAACGCCAGCCTCGTCGGATACAAGGCGATCGGCGTGCCCGGCTCGGTCGCGGGCTTGGCGTACGCACAAAAGAATTACGGAAAACTCCCGCTGGCGCAGGTGATGGCGCCGGCGATCAGGCTGGCGCACGACGGCTACGCCCTCGCATGGGAAGACGCGAAGGATTTTCGCGACGATGACCTCGCGAAGTTCCCCGAGTCCAAGCGCATCTTCCAGCGCGACGGGAACTACTACAAGCCAGGCGAGACCTTTCGCCAGCCGGAGCTGGCACGAACGCTGGAACGGATTGCGAAGGATCCCGACGAGTTCTATCGCGGGTCTATGGCGCGCGAGCTAGCCGCCAGCATTCACAAGGGCGGAGGGTTGGTGACCGCCGAGGATCTGGCTGGGTACGAGGTGAAGGAGCGCAAACCGATCCGCGGCACCTACCGCGAATACGACATCATCAGCGCGCCGCCTCCTTCCTCGGGCGGGATTGCGCTGGTGGAGATCCTGAATATTCTGGAAGGCTACGATCTGGCCAAGTTCGGCGCGGGTTCGGCCAGCGCCATCCACCTTGCGGTAGAAGCATATCGGCGGGCGTTTTTCGATCGCGCGGAATTCCTCGGCGATCCGGATTTCGCGAAGATTCCGGTGGCGCAGCTCATCGCCAAGAAATACGCCGCAGGCTGGCGGGATTCCATCGATCCGGCTCACGCCAGCGTTAGCAAAGACCTGCAGCGGCCGGCCGTATTCAACGAACTCGAGGAGTACGCGAAATCGCATCCCCTGGATCTCGCCCCCGTGCGTGAGCCGGAGAACACCACGCACTATTCGGTGGTGGATCCGGCGGGGAATGCGGTCGCGGTTACCACTACTTTGAACGATTCTTTCGGGTCGCGAGTGACGGCGGAAGGTCTAGGTTTCCTGCTGAACGATGAGATGGACGACTTCACTTCGAAGCAGGGAGTGCCCAACGCCTACGGGCTGATCCAGGGGCCCGCGAATGCGATTGGCCCGGGGAAGCGTCCGCTGTCGGCAATGACTCCCACGGTCGTGCTGAAAGATGGCAAACTGTTTCTGGTGCTGGGATCGCCGGGCGGGCCGACAATCATCTCCACGATTGCGAATGTCTTGATGGCGGTGGTGAATTTTGGAATGGATATCCAGGAAGCGGTGAATGCACCGCGTTTTCATCACCAGTGGCTTCCCGATGAGATCCAGGCAGAAGATCGTATATCGCCCGACACCTTGGTGATCCTGCGCGCCAAGGGACATAAGTTTAAGATGGAACATCTCTGGGGCGATGGCGAATGCATCGAGGTAGACCCGAAGACGGGCGAACGCCTGGGTGCCAGCGACGGCAGGAATAACGGGAAAGCGGTAGGCTTCTAGGGCAAGCTTTGGGTTAGAGCTTTGAGCTTTTTGTAGGGCAGAGAGGCCACGATGCAAAAGGCGGTTTCAACTTACCTCTACGTGAAAGAACGGTTGCACCCCGGCCTTCTGGACGGCCTCAAGAATAGCGGGGCGCAGGCCATCGAGATTTTCGCCGCCCGTCAACATATCGATTACGCGAACCGAAAACAGCACGTGCGCGAGATCGCTGACTGGTTTCGCTCGAGCGGCATCCCGTTGAATTCGGTGCACTCGCCGCTGTACGGGGATTACGAATTCGGGCGCACAGGCGCTCCTCCGGTCAATGTGGCCTCCACCGACCGTGCCGGCCGCATTGAAGCCATGGACGAGATCAAACGCGCGCTCGAAATCGCCGAGCAGATTCCATTCCGCTTCCTGGTGCAGCATTTGGGAACGAGCAACGAGTCGTTTGATGAGCGGAAGTTCGAAGCAGCCATGACATCCGTGGAACACTTGCGGGCGTTTGCCAAGCCGCTGGGCGTGCGCATCCTGCTCGAAAATATCCCCAATGAGCTGTCCACTCCCGACAAGCTGGTGGAGTTCATTCAGGCATCGCACTTCGAGGATGTGGGGGTTTGCTTCGACTTCGGGCACGCGCACATCATGAGCAATGTGGCGGAGGCGTTCGAGATCGCGAAGCCGCACGTGCGCTCCACTCACGTGCACGACAACGCGAAGGACAAGGATTCGCACCTGTGGCCGGGCGAAGGCTCCATCAACTGGAAAGAGGCGATGGAACTGTTGCGCAGCGCGCCGCAGACGCCGCCCTTGCTTCTGGAAATCGAGAGCGACGAGAAAGTGAATCCGCTGGAGAAGATGGGAGCGGCGTTCGACAAGCTGGAAACAGCGTGAGCGCGTTTTACAATCACCAATCGATCTTATGTCCTCTCCCGTAGCGACCATCGCTGAAATCGGTAAGTTCGACGGCCAGTCGGTCACCATTCGAGGCTGGCTCTATAACCTGCGCGAGAGCGGGAAGCTGCTGTTCCCGATTTTTCGTGACGGCAGCGGCCAGATCCAGGGCGTTGTTCCCAAGAACGCGGTTGCGCCCGAGGTGTTCGATGCGCTGAAAGGCCTGACGCAGGAGTCGAGCGTCATCGTCGAGGGCAAAGTCCGCGCCGACAAGCGCGCGCCCGGTGGGTACGAGCTCGACGTGTCGAATGTGCAGGTGTTGCAGAAAGTTCCCGAGACTGATCCCTACCCCATCACGCCCAAGGAGCACGGCGTCGATTTCCTGATGGAGCACCGGCATCTCTGGATCCGCTCGCCGCGGCAGGCGTCGATTCTGCGGGTGCGGGCAGAGATCATCAAGGCGGCGCGTGATTTCTTCGACGAGCGCGGCTTCACGCTCACCGATCCGCCGATTCTCACGCCCGCGGCTTGCGAGGGCACGACCACGCTGTTCCCGGTGGATTATTTCGAAGAGCAGGCGTACCTCACGCAGTCCGGCCAGCTTTACATCGAAGCCACCGCGATGGCCCTCGGTAAGGTGTACTCGTTCGGGCCGACGTTCCGCGCGGAGAAGTCGAAGACGCGACGTCATCTCACCGAGTTCTGGATGGTCGAACCCGAAATCGCCTACGCGAATCTCGACGATTTGATGGCGCTCGCCGAGGAGTTCATCAGCTTCATCGTGAAACGCTGCCTGGAAAAACGCCGCGCCGATTTACAGACCATTGGACGCGACGTCGGCAAGCTTGAAAAGATCGACGCCCCGTTTCCGCGGATTACCTATGACGAAGCGGTCGAGCGTCTGCAGGAAGGCTTCGCCAAAGGCGCGCTCGAAAACATGTTCGAGTGGGGCGGCGACCTGGGCTCGCCCGACGAGACCTACCTCTCGGCGCAGTTTGAGCGGCCGTTGATGATCCATCGCTATCCGGCGAAAGTGAAGGCCTTTTACATGGAGCCGGACCCGCAGCGGCCAGACCTTGCTTTGTGCGTCGACGTGCTCGCGCCCGAAGGATACGGCGAAATCATCGGCGGGTCGCAGCGCATGGCCTCGTACGAGTTGCTGTTGCAGCGCATCCACGAGCATGGCCTGCCCGAAGAGGCTTTCAAGTGGTATCTCGATCTGCGGAAGTTCGGCGGCGTTCCGCACTCCGGCTTCGGCATGGGCATTGAGCGGGCGGTGGCGTGGATTTGCGGTCTCGAGCATGTGCGCGAGACGATTCCGTTTCCGCGGACGTTGCACCGGCTGTACCCGTAGGTAGAATTGCGATTGGCGATTTGCCGATTGGCGATTTACAAATCGCAATCGGTCGATGGTGGACGGCGAGGCCCCGCTCAAGGCTGCGAAATCGGCAATCGAAACTCGACATTCTTATGTCTCCAAGTCCCAACGCAAACTTCAGCAGCGTTACGCCGCGGCAGATCCGCGTGATCGGCGTTCCCCTCGATCTGGGCCAGTCCCGGCGTGGGGTCGACATGGGCCCTTCCGCCGTGCGTGTGGCCGGCCTGGAAGCGCGTCTTGAATCCATAGGCCACGTCGTCGAAGACGGCGGGAATGTCGCGGTGGCGATCCCGGAGCAGAAGAAAGAAGGCGCGGCGCACGCCAAGTATCTCCGGGAGATCACGGCGACGTGCACGAAGAGCGCGGAGCTAGTGTTGAAGACGCTGGAGGCGGGGAAGGTGCCGATGGTGTTGGGCGGCGACCACTCGGTTGCGGCCGGCACCGTGGCTGGCGTGGCTGAGTTCTATCGCCGGCAGAATCAGAAGATCGGCCTGATCTGGATGGACGCGCACAGCGATATGAACACGCCGGAGACTTCGCCCAGCGGCAACGTGCACGGGATGCCGCTGGCTGCGTTGATGGGGCTGGGGCCGGCGGAACTAGGCAACATTTTCAATTTCTCGCCCAAGGTGCGGCCGGAGAATTGCGTGCTGGTGGGAATTCGCGACGTCGACGCCCATGAAAAAGAAAACATCCTCCGCGCCGGCGTTGAGGTCTTCACCATGCGCGACATCGACGAGCGCGGCATGCGCGCCGTAATGGAAGAAGCCCTGCGCATGGCCGGCCGCGGAACCGCCGGCTATCACGTCTCGCTCGATATGGACTGGATCGATCCCGAAGACGCGCCCGGTGTGGGCACTCCGGTGTGGGGCGGTGCGACGTATCGCGAGGCTCACCTCGCCATGGAGATCATCGCCGACCACGGGCGGCTGCTGAGCTTTGAGATCGTCGAGGTGAATCCCGTCATCGATGAACACAACCAGACGGCCGACCTCGCGGTGGAACTTTCGCTGTCAGCGTTCGGGAAGAAAATTCTCTAGGGGCGGCGAGCCCGAGTGTGGGAATCTTGTTCTGGATCTCGTCATGAGGAAATTGCGATCCATGCCGGCCTGTCTCGTTCTCGCCACCGGATTGAGTGGCGTGCTTTCCGGGGCCCAGGCACCGTCCAACCAGCAAGGGACCTCTACCCCTCCCGGTTCACCCGCGGCATCGCAAACCGTCCCCGTGATGGACGGAGGAGCTGGCCCTTGCTCCGTAGAACTCACCGTGACGAAAGACGGGAAACCGGTGGCGGCGGCGAGCGTGAAGGTTCACATCGCATATGGGTTTGCGGGAGTGCGTCGGCTGGACCTCGAGGCGTATACCAACAATGAGGGCAAGGTGACCTTCGCCGGGCTGCCGCCCCACGTGCGCCGTCCGCCGCTGGAGTTCCGTTCTTCCAAAGACCAGTTCGCGGGCACCGCAGTCTACGACCCGCAGGCTGAATGCCACGCCAAGCACGAAATTGCCCTCGTTCAAGAGGCGAGCACGAAGAACTAACCAATGCCCTTGCACAGGGTCTTTTCGCCATGGGTTCTCCGGAATCTAGAAGATTATCGGGCGATGTTTGACTCGAACCAGCCACTGCATCCACACTGAAATCGTCATGAAAAAATTGCGAGTGGGAGTCCTATTCGGCGGGCGCAGCGGAGAGCACGAAGTGTCGCTGCTCTCGGCCGCGTCCGTGGTCAATGCCATCGATAGAAGCAAGTACGAGGTCGTGCCCATCGGCATCACCAAGGATGGCCGCTGGCTGACCGCGGGCGACGCCGAGCGGCTGCTTCAGGGCAAGGCCCCGGATGAGTCGAAGCATCTGCGCGCGGGCGATCCTGAGGCCACGCCCGGCGCAGCTGTGCTCGCGAGCGGCGAGGCCGTTGTCGTGCCGCCTGAGCCGGTACATCGCGCGACGAGCTCGCTTACCCCATTTCAGACCGATGCGAGCGCGCTGCGCCGGGCTTCCGATCGCGCCATCAACGTCGACGTGATTTTCCCAGTGTTGCATGGCACCTTCGGCGAGGATGGAACCATCCAGGGACTGCTCGAACTGGCCGACATCCCCTACGTCGGCGCGGGCGTGCTCGGCTCGGCCGCGGGCATGGACAAGGACATCATGAAAGCCTTGTTCCACGCGGCGGGCCTGCCCATCGTGAAGCACGTGACCATCCTGCGCGGCGTCTGGGACGCCGACCACAAGAAAGCCGAGAATCTTGTCGATCGCCAGCTGAAGTACCCGGTGTTCGTGAAGCCCGCGAACCTTGGATCGTCCGTTGGGATTTCCAAGGCGCGCAACCGGAAAGAGCTTGGCCCCGCGATCTATGAAGCGGCGAAATTTGATCGGAAGATCGTCATCGAGCAGAGCGTGGGCGGCTCCAAGCACAAGGCGCGCGAGATCGAGTGCTCGGTGCTAGGCAACGATCGCCCGCAGGCGTCGGTGGCCGGAGAGATCGTGCCGGTCAAGGAGTTCTACGACTATGCCGCGAAGTATCTCGACGAAGGCTCGGAGTTGATCATCCCTGCCAAGCTCACCAAGGGCGAAGCGAAAAAGGTGCAGGAACTGGCCATTCGCGCCTTCCAAGCCGTGGATTGCTCGGGCCTCGCTCGCGTCGACTTCCTGATGGATCCGAAGACCCGCAAGCTCTACGTCAACGAGATCAATACCATGCCCGGCTTCACAGCGATCAGCATGTATCCGAAGCTGTGGGCGGCGGCAGGTCTATCGTATCCCGACCTGATTGACCGGCTGATCCAACTGGGCCTCGAGCGCCACGCGGATAAGAAGAAAAACCAGTACAGCAGGTAGGGGATGCGGGTGTTGGGTCTTGGGTGTTAGGTCTTAGGCTTCGGGCCTTAGCTCTCGGCCTGAACTTCTTGGAGAAGTACCGACGTGAAGGGTGGCTTGGGACAGAGTGTATGAAAGGGATTCTTCGCGACACCTTGGGATTTGTCGTGGGTGCAGCTGTCATCGCTGCTTACATTTATTTCCGCTGGAAGACTCTGCAGGGACGCGTAAAAGATCTCGGTGACGGGCGTATCCAGACGTTGTTTGGAGACAAACAGTCAAAGTAGAGTTGCGGGGTCTTTGGCCTTGTTGTACCGATCACCGCTGGCTGGTTTCTCCCGCGGCCACTCGCTGGTTGAACTTGGCGGACTGGTTGCGGGGCACGCTGAGCGACTTCCATTGTGCGTGCTGAAAGTGCTTGGCGAGGAAAACAATCTGACCGACGTGATAGGAGTAATGGGCGAGTTGGCGGTTAATCGCCTGGGTCACGGAATGGACTTCACCCCGGATCGTTACCGCGCGGGCTAAGTCGGCTTCCTTGAGCGGTTCCAGGGCCGTGAACAGGGAGCTCCAACCTGCTTCCCACATCTTCATTAGAGCTCCCCGCGTCGTCGGAGGCTCCTCGAACTCACTGTCGCGGTTGCGGTCCGGCTTCTCGCCGTCGCTGGTGAGAAAGTCGGTCCAGCGCGAGCGCATGTTCCCCGCCATATGCTTCACGACAATCGCGATCGAATTCATCTCCGGATCGAGCGCGGCGAAGAGTTGCTCATCGGGGACCTGCGCCATCGCGCCTTCGGCCTGCTTCTTGCAGTAGCGGAACAGCGTAAGCGAATCTTCCAGGTGAGATGTTGTGAACTTGAGCGCCATGGGTGAATTTTATCCCAGCCGTCGAACCCGGGGCCTTGGGTCTTAGGTCTTGGGTGTTGGGCCTGGGGTTGTTGAGTTTGGAGGGTGCGTCATCGCGGCGGCCAGCCTGCCGAACTGGCCTTGGGGATCAACGGTCCGCGCCTGCAGAAACTGCTCCGCAGCCTTTTCCAGCAGTTGCAGGGCCGAATAGGCTCGTCCCGCGTAATAGTGCTGTTGGGCCTGGACCATCTTGGCCGCGCTGGCACACAACGGGAAGGCCTCGGCCAGCAGGGCATCCACCCGTTCGATGTTCGACGAATTCGCTGCCTCCGCCCAGGCGAGCAGGGCCAGGTCTTCTCCGACTCTGTACTCGTGCGTTTCTGCGCTGAGCGCCGGAGATGCGCGATCGATCTCCACCGCCCGGCGGGCGCGGGTGAGCGCTTCGGGGAGATTGCGTCCCTGCCGCAGCCACACTTCCGCAATCTCACGGTGACCGGTGCCCCGATCCAGCCATGCCCGGATCGAATCTTCAAAGCAGGAGAGTGCTTCGGGATAGCGCTCCATATCCATCAGAACGGTACCAAGAACATTGCTGGCCAATGCCTGGCGTCGCGCCTCGGTTTCAAGCGCCAGCCCTTCGCGAAGGCTGGCCTCTGCCTCAGAAATCCGTCCCAGTTGATGCAGCATGGTGCCGCGGAAGAAACAGTATTCCGCCGTTTTCGAGAACCCCTGCTTCAGGCCTTCGGCTTGTTGGAGCGCCGTCTGGTAGTCGCCTGCACGATAGGAGGCGGTAACCAGCTCGAGTGCGTTGAGGGTCTTCGTCCCGCGCGCGATCATGCGATGACCGCGATGGCCCCAGTACCAGATCGCGTAGTAAATGAGCAGGGAGACGACTATGCCGACGAAAAGAACGGTCTGCATGCTATGGGGCCACCTCTCGAGGGTTGATCGGTAAAGGCGGAGCTGTATTCTACCGCGACAGCGACGCCGTTACCGTGATGGAGTGCTCCTGGCTTGGACACGACCTCCAGCCGGCCAGAAGCGCGGCGGTTTAAATCTCCACCCCCTGCTCACGCAGAAAGACGATCAACCGACTTACCGGCAGTGCCGTCCCGATGTTGTAACTGCCCGAGATGCGCTCGGCAAACATCCGAACCGCGTCGTCTTCAAATGCGCCGGCATAGGTCAGCACCGCGTACTTGCTGATATAGGCCTGGAATTCGCGCTCCACTAATTGCCGGAACGTGATATCGGAAGTTTCCACCGTCGAGAGCAACTTCCGCGTCTTGAGTGGATGACGTCGAGCGCGGTCACAAACTGGAACGTGCTTCCGGAGAGCTGTCGCAGGAATTGCGCAGCTTCCTCGAGGCTGCGCGGCTTTTCAAAGATCTGCTTACCCTGCGCGGCTACTGCATCCCCCGAGACAACAACTGCGTCGGGATACTCGCTCGCAACCTTCATGGCCTTCGCTTCGGCGAGCTTGCGAGTCAGTTCGGCGGGGTCGTCATCGCGAATGGCCTTTTCGTCGATCTCGCTTGGACGCGTTTCATAGGCCAGGCCCAGCAGCTCCATCGGCGGACAGGCTTCACTCGACTCAGGCATACTCGATGAGCACATGACGAGAGTGGGCAAAGCGAAGCTGATCGGCTACGCGCTTGGCATTGTTGTGGTAGTCGTCATTGCGATCTGGATGGGGCGGTGAACATGCCAAACGCCCCTCGACCTGAGCGAGGTTGCCCACTCCGCTTGACACACCCCGTTGTGACGCGTAGTATCTATCTCCAAGTTTGCCCCTCACCGGGCAGACCTTGAATTTCATGCAGAGTGGCTGAGGGACGAGCCCTGTGACGCCACGGCAACCGGATCGGGATCATATATCCCGATTGCTTGGTGCCAACTCTCTCCTGGAAACGGGGAACATGAGATTCGGGCAAGCGGCTTTTATTCCCGTTTTCCCGTAACCTCTTTTCCTACCCGGAGAAGAGGTCTTCGTTTTTTACAGGACCTTTTCTCCCACACCCGTCATTCCCAGAGAGACTCGTCCTGAAGCTACCCGCAAGAATGCGAGTAGCCCGATGGCTCATTTCGAACTGCGATGTCGCGAGTGCGGCAAGGCCTGGGGTAACCAGCCCCGCTCGATCTGCGACGACTGTTTCTCTGCCCTGGAAGTCGGCTACGACTACGACGCCGTCCGCGCTGAGTTCACGCGCGAAAAGATCGCCCAACGCCCTCCCAACATGTGGCGCTACTCCGAGCTGCTCCCTCTGCCGGAGAATTTTCAGCCCAGCTTTCCCGTAGGCTTCACGCCGCTATTGAGCGCGCCCAAGCTGGCCCGGGAAATCGGCGCGCGCAAGGTGTTTGTCAAGAACGACGCCGTCTGCCTGCCCACGCTCAGTTTCAAGGATCGCGTGGTGGCGGTCGCGCTGTCGCAGGCGCGTGCCTTCGGATTCGATACCGTGTCCTGCTCCTCGACCGGCAACCTGGCGAACTCGGTGGCGGCGCAGGCTGCGCGCAACGGCTTCAAGGCGTGGATCTTCATTCCGGCCGACCTCGAAGCCGCGAAGATTCTGAACACACAGGTGTACGGCGCGAAAGTGGTTCGCATTGCCGGCAGCTACGACCAGGTCAACCGCCTGTGCTCGCAGATCGCCGACGAGCATCGCTGGGGCTTCGTGAACGTGAACCTGCGTCCTTATTACGCGGAAGGCTCAAAGACCGTGGGCTTCGAGATCGCCGAACAACTGGGCTGGAGGTTACCAGATAACGTCGTGGTGCCGATGGCGGGTGGCTCGCTGATCGTGAAGATCAAGAAGGCGTTCGACGAGTTGATCGCGCTCGGCCTGGTCGATCCGAAGCCGGTGAAGTTCTTTGGCGCCCAGGCCACCGGATGCTCGCCGATCTCGACTGCGGTGAAGGCCGGAAATGCGGACATCGAGCCGCAGAAACCCTCGACGATCGCGCGATCACTGGCCATCGGCAATCCGGCCGACGGACATTACGCGATCAAGACGATTACCAAGAGTGGCGGCTGGTCGGAAGATGTGTCGGATCCCGAGGTAGTGGAGTCGATCCAACTGCTGGCGGAGACGGAAGGCATCTTCACCGAGACCGCCGGAGGCGTAACCGTGGGCTGCACCCGCAAGCTGGTTCGCGACGGCCGCATCTTGCCGGACGAAACCACTGTGGTCTGCATCACGGGCAACGGGTTGAAGACGACCGACGCTTTGGCTGGAGCCTACGAGGCCGAGGCCGCGATTGCTCCGAAACTCGTGGAGTTCGAGCGCTTCCTCTCCAACACGCTCGATGTTCCCGAAGCGGTGGAGGCCTAACATGTCGATCACGGTGCAGATTCCCACAGCATTGCGGCGGCACACGGCGGGCGTCGGCAAGCTCGACTGCTCCGCCGCGAACCTGGGCGAGTTGTTTTCGGTGCTGGACGCGCAGTTCCCCGACCTGAAACCGCACCTGCGCGATGAGACAGGACAGATCCGGCGCTTTCTGAACGTGTACGTGAATGAGGAAGACATCCGCTTTCTGGGCGGCCAGACGTACACGTTTCAGGATGGAGATGAGATTCTGCTGGTGCCTTCGATTGCGGGCGGGAGCGGAAGGTAAAGGCACTTGGCTCGTTGACCGCTTCAGGCTGACCCCTTGGCTGCTCTGCGTCCGACGATAGCGTCACGCGCAACCTACTACTCTGTGACATCCCCCTTCGCTCAGAACGGTCAATGAACGCTATCGCCTGTGGGTGTTGGAAAACTCTTTTTGGTCGTTTGTCTGGGAAATCGGTTCGTAAGCTGTTAAATGTTGGTCCGCCACAGAGACTGAAAGTTCATCGAAATTTCTACCTTGGTTCCTTTTTCAACTCAGCTACGCCTGATTTCGACAACTGATGTCCCAATCTTCTGAAAATGTTGGGACTCGCAAGCCTGGGTGAACCGTCAGTAGACCTTTCGAGCAGGGTCCGTCAGAGCGTGCTGTCGCTCTTATAATGAAGGCTTAGTTATGAGGTTTGCCTGCACGCTATGTCTCTTGCTCTGCCTCGCCGCTGTCGGCCTACGCGCGCAACCAAGCGATAAAGCCCAGCCCACACTGACAGTGCGCTCAACTTTGGTGGAGGTACCGATCCTCGTGAAAACCAAGAGAGGGGAGGTAGTTTTTGAACTCGGGGCTGACGACTTCCTTCTCACCGACAACGGCGTGCCGCAGCACCTCATACTCGATCAGGACACCGATTCGCAGCCGCTGGCGTTGGCAATCGTTGTTGAAACCGGGGGTGCCGGAGCACGACATCTCATTGACTACCGCCAGCTAGACTCGATCCTCGACGTGCTGATCGGCAACGTGGAACACCGCATCGCCATCATTGGCTTCGACAGTGTGCCGCACCTACTCATGCCTTTTACGCCAAGAACAGCCGATGCCTCCCAGCAGCTTGCAAGGCTGAACGAAGGTGATCAGGGGGCAGCCATTCTGGATGGGATAGTGTTGGCCATCACCCAGCTTCGGGCACAGCCTACCCGCTATCGCCGTGCGATTCTGCTCCTCAGCGAAACCATCGACCAGGGCAGTAAGACAAGGCTCGATGAAGCTCTGCGCCTCATCAGCGACACGAATACGGCGATGTACAGCTTCGGTTTTTCCAGTACACGCTCTGTAGTCGCCCATGAGGCATCAAAGTTTCAGAGCAGCGAGCCAGGTCCCGAACACGGCTGCTTCAGCCGCGATGGAGCCGATTCCGAGTACGAAGGGCACTATAGCAAGCAGGTGCTCGACTGCATTAGCCAGCTTGCTCCGCCTCTTCGGCTGGCCACCATGACCTTTCTTACCGCACGCAATGCGCTGCGCACCAAGACCGCAGAATCCATCGCGCAGCTCGCCGGAGGCGAGTTCTTTCAATTCCACGATGCTAAGGATCTGAAGGCAGGTCTCATCGCAGTGTCGAACGACGTACCCAACTACTATGTACTAAGTTTCCGCCCGACGTCGCCTACGCCCGGGCTGCATGCGCTTCATGTTGAGACCAAGAGTCGTCCGCAGTTGGTGCTAAACTCCCGACGCCAGTACTGGATTGACGACGACACGGCGCGCTAGGACGTCTGCATTGCCCAGAGCGCTTCAGTCCTCGGCCGCAGAACCGCGGCCCACCATGGTGCGAACCTTTACGCTCTTGCCACTCGCCAGTGGTTAGTGCTCTTTGTAACCTCGAGGCGCCAGGATCTCGCTGAGGTAATCGTGACTTCCAGGAATTCGCTCCAGGTGTGGGTACCGCACGCCGCCGGCGTATTGAATCTCGTGGGTCTCCACCGAGTCGAAGTTACGAACAATCACGGATATCCTGCCGTTTTTCGGACGCGCGATTGACTCATTGAGCGCGTCGGCAGAGTAAGCGCGGCCATCAACCGCGAGAATCGTCATGTTCGGGCCGAGGCCCGCGTCGTAGGCCGGGGTCCCGGCGATGACGTCGAAGATCGTACCGTCTTTCCTGACAGAAATCCCGATGGAATAGTCGCCGGAATAACTCATCGGCAAGAGATCGGCATAGAAAGGTTCGTTGTTCGGGGTTGCGTTGTAGACCAACCGCCAGCCGGCGGCCTCAAGACCCTCGGTCGGCGGCTTGCTGTTGACCTGGTAAACGCGGGTCTCGAAGAACGTGTGCCAATCAAACGGACAAATTGCCGACAGTGAGGCTTCCACGTCTTCCCGGGTGTAGGGGGCAACGATCGGCTCCGTGTCACGCTGGCCGAGGAAACTGCGCAAGAAATCATCCAGTGACCGGCCTCCTTGCGTTTGTTCGCGAATGATCGTATCCGCGCGAAGCCAGATCAGGGCACCCTCATCGTAATAATCCTGTCCGCGGCGCAGCGAAAACCATGCCACGTCGAACGCGCGCAAAACCCAGTCTTCCGTGGCCGTATCCACCAAAGGAGTGGTAGCGCGACCCGGTTCGTGGGAATAGTCCGCAGCGATCCGCCCAAGATAATCGCGCATGTAGGCTGCGTCGTTGAAGCCGGCGCGCGTGGCGAGCAACATCCCTATATATTCGTTCAACCCCTCGTACACCCAAAGAAGCGAAGTCCGCTCAGGGCCCTGGTAGTCGGGCTTCGAGTACAGCTCCGCCGGTCGCCGGTACTTTCCGTCCAGGAGTGCGATTGCTCATGGGCAAGGAGCGGCCATCCGAACCTTTCGAGTTGATCCTTCTTGGAAAGCCCAGCATCCCCGACCCCCGAGTACGGCGAATCTTCGTGCTCCAGGCCGTCGAAGGGGCGCGCTTCACTCTGCGACACAAGAAGGTGCAGGGTCTGCCAGTGCCGGAAGCCGAACATCGCCCGGTCCTGGTCGATCAACTTGCTGAACAGAGACACCGCGTGTGCGTCATCGGCTTTGTCGACTGCGGCCTGGCTGTCCCCGGTGATATCGAGCTCCGCCGGCCAGGCCGAGGTCAGCGGCAGAACGCGATAGAACTCGCCGGCGAGCACCGGGGAATCGATCAAGCGTTCAAGCGAAACCGGCGCGAAAGTCACGCGGCTCCCCTCCTGACGGGCAACTCTCAGGGAACTACCCTGCTGCCAGTTTGGAGGTAGAAGAACCGACGGCTCGATCATTAACTCGCGCTTGTCGATCCCCCGCGGGTAGAGCAGTACTGTATTCCACGCTACCAGGAGTTGATGGGCGGAGATGGTATTTTCCAGCAATGTATCAAAATCGACGGTTATCCGATCGGCGTTAGCGGGAACTTCAACGTGAATCGTGTAGATGTCCTCGGGATCGCGCGTCCAAGCTAGGGTCGTGTTCCCGGAATGTACTCGGAGCGCTGCGAATCGCTGAATGGGACCGGTCGGTCCGTGCTCGCCTGGAATCCAGCGAGGATACGCCAGCTCGAGGGGACCGGGCCGCACCCGAATTTCCTCGTGCACAAAAGCAATGCGCCGTGGAGCCTGCGTTTCGTCGACGACCAGTGTCATGGCAGGCGCTGATGTGTCCTGCGCACTCGCCGTTGTAGCGACGGCAGTCATCCCTACGAGTACGAGCATGCGAAGCTTCGAAGAGAGCGGCGTGGTCAAGGGGGGTCCTCCAATCACAGTGAACGGGTCGGACTGGTCGGGGTGCGGCCGACTCACGCCGCTTTTTCCTTTTGCCGGACGGTCAGTACGGGGCACTCCGCCAGCCGCACGACTTTTTCCGCCACTGAACCGAACACCAGTCGCTCTAACCCGGTCGATCCGTGGGTGGAAATGACGATCAGGTCAACCCCTTCATTCTTGGCGATCAGGACGATCTCTTCCGCTGCCGAACCATGGCCCACCTGTGTCAGCACCTTCACGTTCTTGCCAACCAGTTCGTCGCGCGTCTTCTGCAAGTGCTTCTCTGCATCTTTGTGGAGGTATTGCTCGTATTCCGGAATCTTGAAGACGTAGTTGGGATCGGGCGGCAAGGTGGGCACGGCGGGGACGACGTTGACCAGGAGAAGCTCCGCACCAAAGTGTTCGGCCAACTCGCTGGCGGTGCGGACGCAGGTGCAAGCAGGCCCACTGAAATCGGTCGGGCAGAGAATACGATGGACAGGCAACATGGCGGGTTCCTCGGAGCGCTGAATTATAAAGCAAGGAACTGTGCGGCCACCGGCCGGTTGTAACTGTGCCCCAATCGCCATCCACTTTCTTGAGAAAACGACACCGAGGGAAAGGCCTGCTAAAATCTCTGCCGTGAAAAGACGAACATTGCTCCAATCGCTTCCCGCGGCGACCTTCGTGCCGGCGTCCCTTTGGGCCGCTGCGCAGCAAGACAACGCCAGCTCTAGCCACACCGCGTCGGCGGTCTACGAACTCCGTATCTATCACGCGCTCCCGGGGAAATTGGGAGACCTGCTGGCGCGCTTCCGCGACCGCACCACCAAGCTCTTTGAGCGACACGGAATCAAGAATGTGGCGTACTGGACACCGATCGAGGAGCCCGAGAAGAGCAACACCCTGATCTACATTCTGCAGCACCCCAGCCGCGAAGCGGCCACCGCCAATTGGAAATCCTTCCAGGACGACCCGGAGTGGAAGAGCGTCCGCGACAAATCCGAAGAGAACGGCAAACTCGTCGAAAAGATCGACTCCACATATCTCGTCCTCACGGACTTCTCGCCGCGATTACGCTAGGAGAACAATAGGGCCCGCACGAGGAAAAAGAGGCAGGGGAACCACTCTTGCTGAATCGAACGGGCTTCGTTATAATCTAACTAACTGGTTAGTTAATCCAAAGAGATGAGCTGTTGAACTAGGACGTTCAAGGTATACGCATGGCGACCGGGCACGCGCGAACACGGCTGGGATCGAGGGGGCGGCCAGAAGAAAGCCGCACCGCCATCCTGCAGGCGGCGATCCGCGAGTTTGCCCGCGAAGGCATCGCCGGCGCACGTACCGACGCGATCGCCAAGGCCGCGAAGGTAAACAAGGCCCTGCTTTATTACTACTTCCATGACAAGGACGCGCTGTACGGCGCTGCCCTCGACCACGTGTTTCAGGAGCGTAACCGGCGGCTGATGCCGGTGCTGGCCGCCGACATACCGCCCGGCGAGAAGATCCTGCGCTACGTGGGGGCGTTCTTTGATTACCTGGCCGAGAACCCGGCGCACCGTGAGATGGTGCAGCGCGAACTGTTCAACGTGCCGCGCCGCGGGCAGATGCAGCGGATCATCAAGCTCTACATGCGTCCGATGTTCGAGGCGATGGTCAAGGTGGTCCGGCAAGGCATCGCCACCGGTATCTTTCGGCCAATCGATCCCATGCAGTTCATCCCTTCGATGGCGGCGGTGGTGGTGCAATATTTCAGCAGCGCCGCCTTTCTGAAATTAATGACCAACGAAGACCCGTTAAGTCCGGAAAAGCTCGCCGCGCGGCGCGCCGCCGTGCTCGACTTTATCTCCGCAGCTCTCTTCCAACCGACGGCTCTGCCGGTCGAAGGAGAATCCAAGTGAATCCGCGCAACCGTTTCTTCATTCTGCTCGGGATTATTTTTCTCATAGCACTGGGGTACTACTTTTTCTCGACGCCAAGCAATAAAGACCTGGTGTTGATCGGCACGGTCGACTCCAACCAGGTGATCGTAAGCCCGCAGATCCAGGGCCGGCTGCAGAAGCTTCTGGTGGATGAAGGCACGCCGGTGAAATCGGGCGATCTGATCGCCGTGATCGATCCGGCGGAGTTGCAGGCGCAGGAAGCGGCAGCGGACGCCACCATTCGGAGCCTGCGCTCGAAAGTTTCGGAAGTGCAGTACACCGAGCAGTCCACCAAGGGCTCGACCACCAGTGATGTGGCCAACGCGCAGGCGAAGTTGCAATCAATGAAGTCGCAGCTGACGCAGGCGCAGGCTACGCTGACGCGCACGGAGAGCGACAGCCGCCGGACGATCGAACTGGCAAAACAGGGCGTAGCGTCCGATCAGGACCGTGTGCAAGCGGAGACGAATCTCGCGGCTGCCCAAGCGAACGTGCAGTCGCTCAAAGATCAGGTGCGCGCCGCGGAGGCGGATCTAACCTCGGCCATCGCCCGCACACACCAGGCGGCCGCCGCGCTGAGCACGGTCGCGTCCACCCAGGCTGACCTCAAGAACGCGGAAGAGCAGAAGCGCCAGGCCGAAGTCCGTTTGGGCTACACCAACATTTACGCGCCGGTGACCGGAACCGTGTCGGTGCGAGCAGCGCGGCAAGGCGAAGTCCTCAACATCGGATCCCCCATCGTGACGATCGTCGATCTCACCGACACGTGGGTGCGGGCGGCGATTCCGGAAACCGAGGCAGACCATATCGGCCTGGGCGACACTTTGCGGGTTCGGCTGCCGGGCGGAACGATCACCTCAGGCAAGGTGTTCTTCAAGTCGGCGGAAGCAGATTTTGCCACCCAGCGTGATGTGAATCGGCGCAAGCGTGACATTCGGACGATCGTACTGAAAGTACGGCTCGACAACCCAAAGGGAGCGTTCGTGCCGGGCATGACGGCTGAGATCCTGGTATCGCCCAGCCAGTTGAATGGGTCTCCGAAACAGAATGCTTCGGCGGAGCAGCGCCCATGAAGACCGACCTCAAGCCGACGAATGGTCCCGCCGCGGGACACGGATGCGAAGGGCCCGAGAAAATCGGGCAGAACGCGATCGACGTGGAGAACATCGTGAAGAAGTACGGCGACTTCACCGCGGTCGACGACGTCACGTTTCACGTGAAGGACGAAGAAATCTTTGGCCTGCTGGGCCCGAACGGGGCGGGCAAGTCAACCCTGATTCGCATGATGACCACGCTGCTGCCGATCACGGCGGGACGGGCCGTGATCGCGGGCCACAATGTGCAGAAGGATCCGGACGGGGCGCGGCGCTGCATCGGAGTGATCCCCCAGGCGCTCACTAGCGATCTCGACCTGACCGTCGAAGAGAACATGAACATCTACGCCAAGCTCTACGATGTCCCGAGCAAGCGGCGCAAGGAATCGATCGAAGAGCTGCTGGAACTGGTCGACCTGACCAAATGGCGCGACGCGCAGACCAAGACGCTGTCGGGCGGAATGCGGCGGCGGCTGGAAATTGCACGGGGCCTCGTGCACAGCCCGCGCATCTTCTTTTTGGACGAGCCCACGACCGGTCTGGATCCGGTGTCGCGCGTGGCAGTGTGGGAGATGCTCACCAACATCAAGAAGAACCGTCAGCTCACCGTGCTGATCACGACTCACTACATGGACGAGGCCGACCGGCTCTGCGACCGCATCGCGATCGTGGATCATGGGAAACTGGTGGCACTCGACACGCCCATCACCCTGAAGGCGAGCGTGCCAGGCTCCAACGTGATTGAAGTGCAGTTTGAAAAACCGCC
The DNA here is from genome assembly GCA_964641665.1 of uncultured Acidobacteriaceae bacterium. GTDB lineage: Bacteria > Acidobacteriota > Terriglobia > Terriglobales > Acidobacteriaceae > Gp1-AA133. The sequence goes on along the minus strand of CAZXKO010000097.1, from coordinate 13,270 downwards.
CGCGGACTGGGAACGGCGTTTGCACGATCTGCCGGAGGTGACTTCGGTGCAGCACGAGGGCGCCGGAATGTATCGCGTGCTCACCGGCAACGGCTCGGGCACCACGACCGCGCTGGTGGAAATGGCGGTTCACGCCAACGTTCCATTGAAGTCGTTGACGGTTGAGAGCACGACGCTCGACGACGTGTTCGTCCACTACACGGGGCGCCAGCTGCGCGACGAACTAGTGAAGGCCTACGGCTTTACGATGCCGCAGCGCCCGGGGTTACAACCATGAACCGGATGATGGCTATTGTCGAGCGCGAAATGCGCAAGTTTTTTCGTTCCCCGACGCTGATGCTGGCGTCGATGATCTTCCCCCTGGTGCAGTTGATCGTGCTGGGCAACGCGTTCGGAGGCAAGATCCGCGATGCCCGGCTGGGCGTCGTCGATCAGGACGGCGGGACGCAGGCTCTGAAGATTCGCCAGGCCTTCGACTCGGTCCGTTCTAACATGCGAACCTTCATCCCCGTTTACTACGACGACGAAAAAACGGCGCAGGAGGACGTGCGTAACGGCAAGATCCACGGCGCCGTCATCATCCCGCCGCAGTACTCGCGCCGGGTTTACGAGCAGAACCATCCGCAGATCTCGCTGGTCGTCGACAACAGCGACAATTTCATGAGTTCGACGCTGGAGCAGGAACTGGCTGACATCACCACCGCGCTGAACACGCCAACCGTCGAGCCCCGCATCCTGCAGCAGACGGTTCTTCAGATCGTGGAGTTGTATCCCTATATCGAGTACATGAAGTATCTGCTGCCGGGGTCGATCACGCTGGCCATGTTCGTGTCGGTGATGATCGGCGGAGGAATGCTCTATATCGACGACAAGGCCCGCGGCGTGCACGAAGGCTACCTGGTCACGCCGATCACGAAAACCGAGATGGTATTCGGGTTGAACCTGGCGGGAGCGATCAAGGCCGTGCTGACGGGTCTGGTGATCACGGTGATCGGATCGTTGCTGGCCGGGGTCGGCACGATCTTCAACATCGGGACCATACTCGGGCTGCTTGTCATGATCGCGTTGACCTCGATCGCGTTCAACACCATGATGTTCCTGCTGATGGTGCGGGTGGACGATCCGCTGGTGCCGCGCGCGATCTTCGGGATCCTCAACACTTTGCTCTTCTTCCCCAGCGGCTCGATCTATCCGGTGCAGGCCTTTCCAGCGTGGCTGCGCGTGATTGCCCAGGGAGACCCTTTCACCTACGCCGTGCACGGCTTCAAAGGACTGCTGCTGAAGGAGTCCGGGTTCACGGCCATTGTGCCGGACATGATGTATCTTGCGATCTTCGGGACGGTCGCGCTGGCGATCGCGACGCCCTTGTTCAAGCGGACTCTGTAAAAGGCGAATAACCACAGAGGACACAGAGGTCACGGGGGAACTTCAGTTACCCACCCCACTGTCATCCCGAGCGCAGTGAGGCGAAAGCCGAACGCAGTCGAGGGACCTTGCGTTTCGCTTTCTATCGCAACAACGCAGGCGCCAGCACCATCGATTCCTCAGTGAACCCCTGTGCCCTCTGTGGTTATCCCCCGGTTTTCCGGGAACCTTTGGCGCGCTCAAGGTTTCCGTTATGCTAGAGGCATGACGCTGATGGACGCCAAGGAATACGATGAGGCCGGATCGCGCCGGCGCAAGGTTCGCATCGTCTCGATTGTCGGGACCCTGCTGGTGCTGGGATTTCTAGCGTACCAGTTTCGATTCTGGCCCGAACAGCGCCTGGTCGATAAGTTCTTCACGTCTCTCCAGAAGCAGGACTATGAAACGGCTTACGGCCTGTATATGGCCGACCCGACCTGGAAGCAGCACCCGCAGCAGCACTCCATGTACACCTACAGCGATTTCTACCGCGACTGGGGGCCCGGCGGAGAGTGGGGACTGATCAAGACCTATAAAGTCTACGCAACCGGAGAGTGCCCCAAAGGTGGCAGCGGCGTGATCGTGGAAGTCATCGTGAACGAGCGCGCTGAGCACGAGCAGATCTACGTCGAGAAGAAGGACAAGACGTTTAGCCCGTCCCCGTGCAGCTAAAGTCGTAAGCGCCAACATCCCGCCGCGCGGTTCAGATCTGCGCCTGAGCCAGCTGTTCCAGCGTCTTTTGCAATGACGCCTCGTCGCCTACATTCGTGCAGGTCTTCGAGCGGTCGATCTGGCGCATCAGGCCGCAGAGCACCTTCCCCGGTCCCACCTCAATGAAACGCTCCGCGCCGCGCGCAATCAGCAGGTGCATGGACGGAGCCCATTTCACCGATCCCGTCACCTGCCGGACCAGCGCATCCCGACTCGCGTTGCCATCGTTGAGAAGCGCGGCATCGATGTTTGAGACCACCGCAGGGCCGGGCTGGTGGAAGGACAGGCCTTGAAGATCTGCCGCGAGTCGATCCTGCGCAGGTTTCATCAGTGAACAATGGAAGGGAGCGCTGACCGGGAGCATGACCGCCCGCTTGGCGCCGCGCTCGCTGGCAAGCTTAGCGGCCCGCTCGACCGCGGCGGTGTTGCCGGAAATCACGATCTGCTCTGAGGAATTGACGTTCGCGGGCTCGCAGACTTCGCCCTCGGCGGCATCGGCGCAAACGTCAGCGACCCTCTCCGCGTCCATGCCGAGGATCGCCGCCATGGCGCCCACGCCCACGGGCACCGCCTCCTGCATATATTTGCCGCGGTTCCGCACGGTGCGGACAGCATCCGAGAAGGCCAGCGTGCCAGCGGCGACATGAGCCGAGTATTCCCCAAGGCTGTGGCCGGCGACGAATCCGGGCCTGAGGCCCTTCTCACTCAGGACTCGCCAGGCCGCGACCGACGCCGTCAGGATGGCGGGCTGGGTGATCTCGGTGAGACGCAACTGTTCTTCCGGACCCTCGAAGCAAAGCGCGGAAAGCTCGTAGCCGAGCGCCTCGTCGGCTTCCTGAAATGTCTGCCGGGCCACGGCGTGCTGCTCAGCGAGCTCTTTGCCCATGCCAACGGCTTGTGATCCTTGGCCGGGGAACAAAAACGCGATCGAATTCGTCATAGAGGATTTCAGGCCCGAGAACCAGCGGATTCCTCCGCCTCCGCTGCGCTCGGCGTCGGAATGACGAGACAGAAGCAGCCGCTACGCGAAGTTCCCGCTCAACTGCTTATTGCCGTAACCGGACGGATGGCGGCAATTCCCTTTTCAATCTCGTCGTTCACCTTGCTCTCGGCAAATTCCGACGCCACGCGGATCGCATTCTTGATGGCGTTCGCGTTCGACGATCCGTGCGTGATAATGCACACGCCCTTCACTCCCAGCAGCGGCGCACCGCCGTACTCCGTGTGATCGAGACGCTTCTTGAAATCAATGAAGGCGCTGCGGGAAAGCAGGTAGCCGACCTGCCGCGTAATGGTTTCCTTGAGCGCATCTTTCAGGGCCGCGCGCACCAGGTTGACCACGCCTTCTGAAGTTTTCAATGCGACGTTCCCCACAAAGCCATCAGTGACGATCACGTCCACTTGGCCGTTGTAGAGGTCGCGGCCCTCCACGTTCCCCACGAAGCTCAGCGGGAGCTGCTTCAGCAAGTGGAACGATTCGCGCGTCAGTTCGTTGCCCTTGGTTTCTTCTTCGCCGATCGAGAGCAGCCCCACGCTCGGCCGCCTCGTTCCGAACATCGACCGGAAATAGATCTCGCCCATCACGGCGAACTGTTCGAGGTTGTTCGGCTTGCAGTCGACGTTTGCGCCCACGTCGAGCAGCATGGCACCCGTCCTGAGCGCGGTCGGAAACACCGCGGCCAGCGCAGGCCGGTCGACGCCGGGCAGTGCGCCCAGCACCATCTTCGCGGTGGCCATGGCCGCCCCGGTGTTGCCGGCGGTCACAAAGCCGGCGGCCAGTCCATCGCGTACCAGCCGGGTTCCCACGCGGATGGTGGAGTCCCGCTTGGTGCGGACGGCCTGCACCGCCTTGTCGTCCATGGTGATGACTTCGCTGGCGTGGACGACTTCGATGGGTAGACCGGAGATCCAGCGATAGCGGCGCAGCTCAGCCTTGAGGCGATCCTCAGGGCCGACCAGTAGAACGCGCGTGCCAAAGTGGCGAGCGGCTTGAATCGCGCCTTCGATTTCGGGCTTGGGCGCGCGATCCGAACCCATCGCATCCAGAGCTATGACGCTAGGCATGGATTGCGTTGCGAACGGTTAGCTGGCTTCCTTGACCTCAACCACTTCGCGCCCTTTGTAATACCCACACTTGGCGCAGGCGCGATGCGGCATCTTTTTCTCGTGGCAGTTCGGACACTCGGAGAGCGAGTGCTTGGAAAGCGCATCGTGCGCCCGCCGCGTGGAGGTGCGCTTCTGCGAGTGTCGCCGTTTTGGATTAGGCATGGATAATTCCTCATTTGGGCCGGGCCGCGTGGAGCCACAGCCAAATTTCGTTATACCGCGAATCCTGGCATTGCCGCCGTTACTTTTACGATTCTTTACCCCCGCTAAGCCGCCGCTCCATCACCGGTCCAGCTTTTCGCGGATGTCTTTCAGCGCCGCCCAACGCGGATCTTCGAGCGGCTGGACGCAGGCACAAGGGTCGGTGTTCCGGTTCTTGCCGCAAACCGCGCACAGTCCCCGGCAGTCGTCGCGGCAAACCACCTTCAGCGGAACCGAAAGCAGCACCTGCTCGCGCAGCGCGTCTTCCAGCGCCAGTCCTTCGCCCGTGTAGTAACCTACCTCGGCTTCCGCCGCCGTCACCGAGAGTTCTTCGTTCCCGGCATCGGTGCCCAGGGGCCGGTACAGGAGGTCAAACGCGCGCGTCACGTTCTGGACCACCGGATCGAGGCAGCGCGCGCAAGGCAGCTCCAGACTGGTCGCCAGCTCGCCCTGAAGGCGGATGTCCTTGATGACCTGACGTTTCCCGTGGTGTTCTTCCACCAGCTGGGCCCGCCCGCTGGTCCTGAGCGGCGTGAGCTGACGCACGTCCGCTCCCAGGTCGATGGCATCGGGAGGGAACTCCTTTTGAAAATCAACAGGATGGAGTTCTAGCTCAGCAACTTCGATGAACATCGGGAACCTCCGCGCCCACCTTTAGATCTACCGCGAAGGCCCGCGGAAACACGCCCGGAGGCGTAAGTTCGCCAGGGAGCAAGAGTTAAGGATAAAGGGGAGTGGAAGGGGGTGTCAAGGTTGGGGTACCTGCCGTCTCGGGGGGGCCGAGCTAGTGAAGGGCAGCGCGCCGTTCTTGACTTGCATACTGGGCGAGCTGCGCGCAAGGAAAAGAAGACCTATTCGTTGTCTCGCGAATCCATTGAATTCGTCGAGCGGGTGAAGAAAGAAAGGCGTAGGGAATCAGCGTCGTCGGCCCTTGAGGAACTGATCCAGGAGAAGAAAAGGGAAGCGGAGCGGATCCGAATGGATGCTTCCATCAGCTCCTACTACGACTCGCTGACCGACGAAGATCGCGAGCAAAATCGCGTCTGGGGCGCGTTTGCGGAGTCCCAGCTCCCAAAGGAATAACCCATCGCCGCAACGTCAAGGTCGCCTTTGCGGGGAGAGATTTGGTTTGTTCAGCTCCCCACCGAGCCGCCCAATCCCGAAAAGGGGAGGCGGCCCGTCGTCATTGTCTCCACCGACGCACGGAATATGAACCCGAGAGCCGATACCGTCCTGGTGGTCCCATTTTCAACCTCTACGCTGAAAGACATGCCCACCCATGTTTACCTCAGTTCGAGTGAGACCGGCCTAGAGATGTCGGTATTGGCGGCGGAGGGCGTAACGGTGGTTCGCAAGTCTTCTCTCAGTGAACCTCGTAGTCGCTTGCGAAACCTCGGCAATACCCGAATCTGCGACCTCGCCTCCAAAATCAAAATCGCCATGGCTGCTAGCCGAAACCAAAAGAGCCCGGCTGTCGCCGGGCTCTCACAAACCGTGTTCCCTACATTTTGATCGGAGAGCCGGCGCTGGCGACGCATTGCCATTTGCCGTCCGCCGCCTTGATCCAGGTATCGGTCCAGCGTTCGTGGGCATCGACCGCCTGGCCCTTCTCGTCCTTCCCTTTGCCCGTCCAGCTTCCGGTCGCGATGGCCGTGTCCTTGAATACGGTGACCTTCACGTCGCTGATCTGGTCGGTCTCCCACTTCGACGCCTTGGTACGCGCGAGCGTCTCGACTTTCCCGGTTACCTTTCCATCGCTGTCGGTGTTGACGAACTTGTCCGAAAGGAGAGGTGCGAGCGCGTCCGTGTTGTTCGCCTTGGCGGCGTCGACCCACTGCTGTTCGAGAGCGGCGATCGCCTTCTCGGTTCCGCCGCCCATCTTGTCGTCTTTTGCTTCTACCGCGACCATCAGAGACATCAAAGCCACAGCACACCACACCAAGGTTCTCTTCATTGAGTCGCTCCATTCTGCATTTCAGATTTTGTGGAAGCTTGCCCTACGATCGACTGTCAGGAAAGACCGTTACCCTTACAACGAAGTTGCCGTCCGGGCCCTTGAAAATGACAAGCGCGGTCTAGCAAGCGAAGCCTGCCACGCTCGGGCTCTGTGGCGGAGACGGCAGCAACGGGTCGGATCATACTCCGCGGGGCGTTGCGAAGCAAAGGAGGGCTCTCGCGGACGACGCTCCTACTCTGACAATTCCAGTTCCAATGTTTTTGCCGCCGGGTCCAGCTTCACAATGCGGAACTTGAGGATCTGGCCGGGGCGGATCGCCTCCGGTTTGGCCGCGCTCGTGGGAGCGCTCGCCTTCCAGCGCGCCTGCAACATTGAACTCAAGGAAGATAGATCGGCCTTCTCCGCGTTGGTATTCGAGCCGCGTGCGTCTGCGGCCGGGCGATCCGCATTCGCCGCAGTCAATCGACATTTGGCCTGAATGCCCTCGCCCAGTTCCACGCGTCCTCGGCCCTCAGAAGCCTCGATCAGACGCCCGCTCACAATGTCGCCTTCCTTGTGTTCGGCGATGTATTCGTCGAGACCGCTCGGAACCAGTTGCTTGATGCTGAGTCGCAACTGCCGCTTCTCCCTGTCAACCGCGAGCACCTGGGCCTTGACGACCTGGTTCTGTCGCAGAACGTCTTGCGGGTGGTTGATTCGCTTTTCCGCGCTGATTTCGCTGACGTGGATCATGCCTTCGACGCCCTCGGCCAGTTCCACAAAGGCGCCGAACTTGGTGATCCGCGTGATTGGTCCTTCGACCACCGCGCCCAACGGAAATTTTCGATCGGCGTCGGCCCAGGGATCGCCCAGCGCTTGCTTGAGCCCCAGCGAGATGCGCTTCTCGCCTGCGCTTACGCCCAGAATCACCGCTTCCACCGTCTCACCCGGCTTCACCACATCGTCAGGCCGGCGCACTTTCTTGCCCCACGCCATCTCTGAAATGTGGATCAGCCCTTCGACGCCCGGCTCCAGCTCCACGAACGCGCCGAAATCCGTGAGGCGGGTGACGGTGCCGCGCGCGCGCTCGCCCACCTTGTACTTTTCGCCCACCCCGTCCCAGGGATGCGGCTGCAGCTGTTTCAGGCCCAGCGAAATGCGCCGCTTCCCGGGATCGATTTTGAGCACGCGGGCTTCGACCTCTTGCCCGACCGTGAGCACATCGGAAGGCTTCGCGACCCGCTGCCACGAGATATCCGACACATGCAGCAAGCCGTCGACGCCGCCGATGTCGACGAACGCGCCGTAATCGGTGAGGCTGCGCACCGTGCCCTTCACCGTCGCGCCTTCCTTGACCTCGCCGTAGCGCTGGTCCTTCGTGACTTTCTCTTCTTCTTCGGAAATCACGCGGCGGTCGACCACCACGTCTTCGTCCGTGACATCGAGCTTGATGATCCGGCAGCGGATCTCCTGCCCGACCAGCTTCTCCAGTTCCGCCGCGTCGCGCGTGCCGCTGCGCGAGGCCGGCAGAAACGCCCGCACGCCCACATCGACGCTCAAGCCGCCTTTAATCAGCCCCGTGACCGTGCCCGCGATGGTGGCTTTCTCGTTGAACGACTTTTCGAGAGACGTCCAGTCGGTGGGCCGCGCCAGCTTTCCGCGCACCAGTTCGTAGTAGCCCTCGGGATCGCGGCCCCTGACGTTGACCAGAAACTTGTCGCCGGGCTTCACCGTTTCGCCCGCCCCCTGGAACGCCGCCAGCGGCATGATGCCTTCCGTCTTGAAGCCGATATCGAAGAACACCGACTCGGCGGAGACGGCAATCACCGTCCCTTCGCGCCCGCCCTCGGTGGGCTTGCGCACATGGCTTTTTTCGTACTGGGAAAGAACGTCCTTGAAGGACTCGGTCGACTCGTTTGTGGGTTGAGAATCAGGAACGTTGGGGTCAGTCATGTAGGATTGCGGCCTCGCCGTGGGGGGTATGCCTAGGATAACATCGGCCGAGGAGGTCGTCGGTGGCGTCTGCCACGAGAACGCAGGCCGGCTTCAGGGATGCCCGCCACCGGCATTGCTTTCCGGCAATCCCGCTGCGCGCGTCACCGCTCTTCTTGCATACACCCGTTGCCTGCCATGGATGCTGCCTAGGTATATACTAGACCTCGCCTATGGCAACACTATACGTCGAAAATGTCCCGGACGCGTTGTACGAGGCGCTGCGGGCCCGGGCGCGCCAGCATCGCAAGTCGATCGCCGCGGAGGTTCTGTCGCTTCTTTCAGAAAACATTCCCACGACCGAAGAACTGAAACGGCGCCGGCAGTTTCTGAAGCAGCTGGCGCGATTTCGCGCGCAAGGTACTTCTGCAAAGGGAGCATTTCCGCGCACCGAAGAAGTGTTGGGTGAGGATCACCAGAGATGAACACGCTGGTCGTGGACGCGAGCGTCGCGGCGAAGTGGGTGCTTCCCCCGCAGGGCGAGGAACTTGTGCCCGAGGCTCTTCGGTTGCTGGACCTTTATGCGCAGGGGCAGATCAGGTTCGTTGTGCCTGACGTCTTTTGGGCTGAATTCGGAGACCTGCTCCGGGAGGCCGTGCGGCAGCAGCGACTCACATCGGCCACCGCACTGCAAGCCATGAACGCCATTCGAAGCCGCAGGTTCCCGTCTGTCGCTTCGGAACGATTGCTCCCGGAAGCCCTGCCGGTTGCGCTCTCGACCGGACGGACGCTATCCGACTGCCTCTACGTAGCGCTCGCCATGTCCTCCAACGCGCAGTTCGTCACCGCCGACGAAACGCTCGCCAACTCCCTGGCAGCGCGCCTGCCCGTCAAGTGGCTGGGAGCGTACTAACGACATTTGTCTGGCCTGAAATTACGGCGTGCCGCTAGACATGTGCAAGCCCAACGCCTTCACGGTGATCTCGTCCGGCACTGCGGCCTCGTTGGGTTTCTTCGTCACCACTCCAAATCCTCCGCTGTAGTCCCACATGGTCCAGCCCATGCCGTGCTCCTCTAGCGCAGTGCGGACGTCAGAAATCCAGGCGGCGCGCTCCTTGGGATCGGAATTCTTGCGGTAGACGCCGAATTCGTTGCACACCACCGGAACTCCACGTTGCCTGGCCCAGGCGCCGACCTGCGATATTTCCGCGTCAACGCGTTCGGGTCCCCAGTGATCGAGCCCATACCGCACCACATAGAGACGATTCACGGCATCCGGTTCCTGCGCCGCTGCCTCCTCGGCCTCAGCGGGAGTTGCCGGATAGGGCAGCCCCTTCAGGAAATGCCAGTTGTTCACGCCCCAGGTCGCTCCCTGGTGGGTGAAGATGTGCGGCTCGTAGAAGTGGAAGTTGTAAACGACGTTGGGATCGCGCAGCGGCTCGAGGAAAAGCAACTGGTCGTCGGCCGACCACTGCGCGCCCGCCGCAATGATGGTGTGCTGCGGCGCGCCCTCGCGGATCGCCACCGCCAGCTTCGCCTGGATGCCGTACCAGCGATAACGGTCGTTGACCTCGGGCTCGTTGAGAATCTCGAAGAACACGCGCTCGGGATCGAGATTCGCGTAGTGCCGCGCCAGCGCCCGCCAGTAATCCGAGAACTGTTCAACGAAGTCGTCGTGCGCGAGGCGCGCCTTGAAGTCGCTCTCCGGGTGAATGTCGATCACCACGGCAAGATCGTGGTCGAGGATCATCTTGACTGCATCGTCGAGATACCTCAGATAGTCGGCGGGAATCTGGTCGGCACTGTTGTGGCGAAACATGGGCTCGGGATTCACGCTCAGCCGAACGTGATCAAAGCCCATCGCCTTGATGAGAGCGATGTCCCGTGCTGTGTTCCACGACTGAAAGTGTTCTTTGGTGTAGCCCTTCGGGTCGTAGACCTGGGCAAACCACTCGCTGAGGTTGATGCCGTGGCGAAGCTTGGCGAGTCGCTGCGCCGGGACTCCCGTCGTTTGGGGATTCTGTGCGAATGTTCCCTGCGGTAGTTGTAAAACGAGAGCGAGAGTCAAGAGTGCGAGGCGGAATTTCCGGTGAGCCTTTCTCCGCGCTCTCCGCGGCGTTCCTCTGCGAGCTCTGCGGTCAAAAGCTTTAAAAACATTCATCATCAACTCAAAATCGGCAACGCCCGGAATCGCTTCTTCGTCGCCGCGTACATCGCATTGCAGATCGCCGGAGCCAGCGGCGGGATGGGCGGCTCCCCCGCCCCCGTGGGCGCCTCCGTGCTTTCCACAAAGTGTGCCTCGACCGCCGGAATTTCATTCATGCGGATGGGGGCGTAATCGTCGAAGTTTCCCTGCACGATCCGTCCCTTCTCCACGGTGATCTTGGCTCGCAGAGCGTTGCTGAGCCCGTAGATCACCCCACCCTGAATCTGCTGTTCCAGAATGCTCGGGTTCACGACTTGCCCGCAATCGATGGCGGCGACCACGCGGTGAATTCGCGGCTGCCCCGGCTCCATCGAAAGCTCGACCACCTCCGCCATGTACGTGCTGAAACATCCAAAGCACGCAATGCCGTGATAGTGCCCCGCCGGCAGAGGCTTACCCCATCCCGCCTTGTCGGCGGCGAGTTGCAGCACGCCGCGCATGCGCGCCGTGCGCCAGGTCGCGTCGAAGTGCTTGATGTCCTCGTCCTTCGCCAGCAGGTGCAGACGGTACGCCAGCGGGTCCTTCCCGGCCGCCGTTGCCAGCTCGTCGATGAAACACTCATTTGCGAAGCCGACCTGCAGCGCATACACCGATCGCATCCAGCCTAGCGGGACCGGTGTCTCCGTCTGGACGTACTCGACCAGCGCGTTCGGAAACGAATAGATGAGCGCAGCCTCATCCTTGAGATCGGGGTCCACACCGCCTTCTCCCGGTTGCCCTTTCTGCGCGCTGATCGAAGGCGCGACCAGTCGGTGCGTGAACGCTAACGGCCAGCCCTGACCATCGAGCACCGCACTCAGCTTGTGATAGCTCGCCGGACGATACGTCGAGTTGCGCATATCGTCTTCGCGGGTCCAGATCACCTTCACCGGACCGTTGATGGCCTTGGAGACTTGCGCCGCCTCTACTCCGTAGTCATGTTCCAGACGGCGGCCAAAGCCTCCACCCATGAGCGTCACGTTTACCTTGACGTTGTCGGGGTCGAGACCGATCGCCGCTGCCGCCGAGTCGCGCACATCCTGCGGAACCTGCGTGGGCGCCCAGATCTCGCATTTCGAACCCTGAACGTGAGCGGTAGCATTGCCGGGCTCCATCGGAGCATGCGCCATGAACGGCAACTCGTACGCCGCCTCGATGCCCCTGCCGGCGGCCTTAGTCACGTCGCCAACCGAATACAGCGGCACACCTTTCTTCATGGCCGCCTGCCGCAGCGATTCCATGATCGCGGCAGTATTCAGATCCTTGTTGGGACCCTCGTCCCAGTTGACCTGCAGAACGCGCCGCCCCTCCATGGCTCCCCACACGCTGTCGGCGACCACGGCAATCGACGAGTCGGTGATCTTGCCGACGTAGCTCACGCCCGCGATCTTCTTCGATTCCTTGTCGTCGAAGCTGGCCACCTTGCCGCCGATGACCGGGCAGCGCGCCAACACGGCAAATTTCATGTTGGGCAGGCGAAAGTCGATGCCGAACTCCGCCGTGCCATTCACTTTCGCGGGCGTATCGAGCCGCGGGAGCGGCTTGCCGACGATCTTGTAGTCCTTGGCCTGCTTCAAGGGGACGTCGGTCGGTACGGGCAGCGTCGCCGCCCGGTGCGCGAGTTCGCCGTAGGCCGCACGCCGGTTTGAAGGCGGATGGAGCACCGCGCCGTTCTCCGCTTTGCACGAAGCTCGCGCCACGCCCCACTCGATCGCCGCTGCCGAGATCAGCATCTCGCGCGCGGCCGCACCCGCCTTGCGCATCGGGTCCCAGGTGGTGCGGACGCTGGCGCTGCCGCCCGTGGTCTGGTCGCCAAAGAGCGTGCTGGCCCCGGCCTGCTCGATCTGAATCTGCTTCCAGTCGGCCTCGAGTTCCTCGGCCAGGATCATGGGCAGCGAAGTGCGCACTCCCTGGCCCATCTCCGAGCGCGCGACCACGACGATGACCTTGTTCTCGGGCGTGATCTTCAAATATGCATTCGGCGAGAACTCCTGGCCCGCGCCGTTTGAGCCGTGCGGCAGATAGAAACCGATCACGAGGCCAGCGCCGGCAGCGACTCCGGCGGCGATGAATTCGCGGCGGGAGAGTGGGCTCATCGCGCACCTCCACCGTTGGCGGCCCGCTGGATGGCGCGCCGGATCCGTTCATACGTCCCGCAGCGGCAGATGTTCGCCGACATGAAGGTCGTGATCTGCTCTTCGGTGGGGTTCGGCGTCTTCGCCAGCAGCGCGGCGGCGGCCATGATCTGCCCGCTCTGGCAATAGCCGCATTGCGGCACTTCCTCGGCAATCCACGCGGCCTGCAGCGGGTGCTGGCTGTTGGGAGAGAGTCCCTCAATGGTCGTGATGTTTTTGCCGGCGACCTGCGAAACCGGCGTGGAGCACGAGCGCGTGGACGCCCCGTCGACATGCACCGTGCACGCGCCGCAGAACCCCGCGCCGCATCCGAACTTGGTGCCGGTAAGTTGCAGAGTGTCGCGCAAGACCCAGAGAAGCGGCGTTTCGGGCGAGACGCTGAATTTGCGCTCGCTCCCGTTGACACGAAGAGAAAAGTCGGCCATGTTGGTCTCGAGGGTGGTTGGACAAACGAGCCATGGTAGCGGAAAAGGCGGGAAAGGGGAATGCCAGCTGGTGAGACTTGGAAATAGATTCTCGGGAACCGGCACAATGGCTAGATCTCACTTCTTTCTACTTTGCGAAACGCATAGAATCCAGAGTCGCTCTAACATCACGCGTGTAACAATGGTTCACTGCATGTCCAAATCTGCGGAGATCATATTAATCTCGTTGCTCGCA
>CAZXKO010000096.1:0-10769 GCA_964641665.1 uncultured Acidobacteriaceae bacterium | reverse complement strand
TCGACCGTTACGCGCATCCAGGGATGAAGGCAGCATTGAAAGTGGTGCACGCCTTTCGACAGGCCTGTGATTTGAGACGTGCTGCCCTGGAGGAGTCGCGTCTTGGCCACGGACACGTCAGAAAAGCCCGAGGCACATTCGAGAACGGGTGCTTGGCCTGAATTAAGGCCGGGTATGAAGCCGCCGCCAGCGACTGTCTATTGAACCAGTGGCTCCGCGATAACTTCACCACGCGGGTCAGGGCTTCCCATTTGCTTGACGTGGCGGAGGATGGCGATAGGGCAGAAAAGCCCGTCTGGTGGGCCTTTCCGAAGTCTGAAATCGACTCATACGAAGCGGTCGAATTCACAAATTCATAGATCTGTTGTCTTTCTGTCACATTCCCGTAATAAGCGGCTGTTAGGGTAGCGCGCTGGAGGGAATATGAACTACCTTGTCGCCAAACGAATCGCGCGGTTTGCGATCGCTTCCATTGCGCTGACCATGGCCTCGTCGGCTTACGCTCAGCACATCCGCCGGATTACGACGTTCGCGACCGGAACCGCGGTCAATGCAACGGGACCCGACTCCATCACTTTGAGCAGAAATTCCGTATGGGTGAGCTACACCAACGGCGTCGACAGCACCGGCCTCAGCGGCAGCAGCACAATCGTGCAGTACAACTTGCACGGCGAGGTGCGCCACACGTATTCCATCGCTGGTTCCGTTGACGGCCTAAAAGTTGATTCGAGATCCGGACGCGTATGGGCCCTGCAGAACCAGGACGGCAATTCCACTCTGAGCGCGATCAATCCGAAAACGCACACCGTCTCCGGCCCAATTCCCTACGCGGTCAAATCGGCTACGCAAGGCTACGACGATGTCGTTTTCCGCGGTGAACAGGTATTCCTGAGCTATACCAATCCAGTGGCTCCCACGGATCCGACGATTCAGCTGCTGCAGAACGGATCGAATCCCCTCGTCGTTACCCCCATCTTGACGATGGGCGCAACCGGTACGAATCTGGCGACCGGACAGGCGAACCAGCCCACCACCGACACCGACTCTGATTCTCTGAAGCTGACGCCAACCGGAGACCTTATGCTCTCCAGTGGGGCGGACGGTCAGCTAATTTTTGTGGAAAAACCGGGAAGACCCGATCAGTCGGTCAGCTTCTTGCAGTTGCTAGATCCAAGCACGGGCCTCGCCGTTTCCGGCCTGGATGATGCGGTTTTCGCTACCGCCAGGGAAGGGACCTTCTATCTGGCGGATACAAGCAACAACCGGATCCTCAAGATTGAGGTGGATCACGTTCGGGTCGGCACACTGGTCGCTTCTGTCGGCAGTTTGAATCAACTCACGGTGATCGACATGCACACGGGTGTCACAAGCCCATTCGTCAGCAATTTGAAGGGTCCGCACGGATTAGAGTTCGTGCCCCATTCAGACGATGATGAGGACGAGCAATAGGGTTCGGGAGACTTCGGCCCTGTAAGAGTAGAGCTTTAGCACGATTGGGGTTGCCGGGTGCGCGAGAGCCGGAGTGCGTCTATACGACTTTCGTTTCGAGCCGCCCTGGCCGGACCGAAACTTCGAGACGTTACCCAGCTTCGCCGAAAGCTGCATTGGCGAAGCCTATATCTTGCCCAACCAGCTCACGTACCCGCGCGCTGACATTCTGAATTTCTACTTCGGGAAGACAGGGTGGCGCCTGCCTTGCACGCGCGTGGAGGGAGCCCTTTGCGCTCTCAGCACCACCCCGATCCCGGAAAAATTCAAACACGGGGCCTCGATCCCGGTCGAAGCGAAGGTCTTCGGCAGGTCCGGCCAGCAACTCGCGTCCGCGAGCCTTGTTCTATGGGCCGACCGATGGCACGAGCCCGCGGTGACTCGGCCAGCCGCGGAGCCACCTGTCGCAGTCAATGTGGCGGACCCAGTTGTTGCCGCTCGGCCGCGTCGTTCCACTCTTTACGATGAAGCCGGAGGGAACTACTTGCGCACCGCGAACACTCGCCCGGAGAAGGGGTCACGGGCAGCAGCCAGGGGCCGGGAGGACAGTCCTCGGGCTAGTGTCCATGGAGAATAAGGGACATCATTAAGTTTCCAGATTGCGCGAAAAGGGGCGGAAGGGATCTAGTCAGCCCATGATAACGACCTCGGACCCAGAACCGACTCGCCTCCCCGAGGTGGTTGCGGCCAGGCACCCGGCTTGCACAAGCCAATGCGAGTGCGGTTCGGCGCACCGGTCAAAACTTAGAAATCCCGTGCTATAAGAGACCAATGCGCCTAAGTGATTACGCACCCCGCCCGGCGCACCTTAAATGGCTCCTCGATTCCGACCCGGCCATCCGCTGGCAGGTCACGAGGGACCTCACCGATGAAGCGCCCAAAGCGATTGCAGCCGAGCGGTCTCGCATCGCAACCGAAGGATGGGGAGCCAAACTTCTCGCCCGCCAATCTCCCGCTGGCAACTGGGGCGGCCCTCAGGAGGACCGAGGCTTACTTGTTACCCTCTACAGTCTCGTCGTGTTGATGGACCTCGGTCTCGACCCCGCCAGCAAGCAGGCCCGCAGAATGATCGATCGCGTCGGCAAGCGGCTCGTATTTAAGCCGCTCAACAACCGGCCTTTCCTTCACGGTGAAACGGAGCCCTGCATCAACGGCAGAATCCTCGCTATCGGTGCGTATTTCAACAAACCGAATCACGGGCTGGCGAATCAACTCCTACGCGACCAACTCGAAGATGGCGGCTGGAACTGCGAGGCGGTTGAACCTTCGCCAAAACGCCCGAAAAGCCGGCGCTCTTCGTTCCATACCACCATCTGCGTGCTCGAGGGACTGCTCGCATACGAACGGGCAGGGCGCAAATCGGCGGCCGTCACGAAGGCTCGCAAGAGGGGCGAAAACTATCTGCTCGAGCGCCGCATGTTCCGCTCGCTTCGAACCGGCGAAGTCATCGACGAACGCTGGCTCCGCTTCTCGTTCCCGACGTTTTGGCACTACGACGTCTTGCGCGGACTCGAATATCTGCGGAATGCAGGAGTTAAACCCGACGGCCGGGTCCGTGAAGCCATCGAAACCGTGATCGAGCGCCGCCACCAGAACGGGCGATGGCCGCTCGACCTCCTTCATCCTGAGCCTATCCCCTTGGGGATGGAAACGGATGTCGGGTGTGCAAGCCGCTGGAACACATTGCGCGCTCTCCGAGTCCTGCGTTGGTACAGCAACTCAGCGTCGTAGTTGTGACTTGGGCCCGCTCGCACTCTGAGTTGGTCAGAAAAGCGAATCCTTTGGAACGGATGACGAGCAAGCGGGAAGTAATCCCAAGGTAAGGTTAGCCGACCACACTTCTAGAGGTGGCTTCTGCGCCTTAACTTCAAGGGAGAAGCAGAAGCCTTCAGTACCACGTCGTCGCTGAAGCAAGTCCGACAGCGCAAAGTCGGGACTGATGAGTAGGACCAACTACCGCAAAATCTATGGCGAGATTATGGTTTCAGAAGTGACTTCCCGTAACCAACAGGAATGGCGAAGTTCGAGCCGCCGAACTCGCGCACCATGGCAAAATTAATTCCGATTACTTTGCCCTCGTCATTGAAAAGCGGCCACCCGAGCCGCCCGAGGTGGTTTGGGCGTCATAGACGATCTTGTCAGGCAGTACGTCGCCGATGTGCCCCTGGGTGGTGATGGGTCTGATCAGGTGACGACGGGCCAGTCCCTCCATCACCTGCTTTGAGTCACCGTTGGATGCGGTGGCGATGGACTGGAGAGTCTCTGGTCCCGCCCGAGCCAGAATTCCATCGAGAGCCGTGGGATATCCAAGGAGCATGACGGACCGCCGCTGATCACTGAACGTCGGCCATCGGCAAGGGCTATCTGTTTGAGTCCGAGCTGTGAATGCCGGGGTTGATGTGGCCCAGGTTGGCGTTGGAAATGTGATGATATTCGTAGCCAGACTGAACGCTGCGGTGCCTCGAAGTAAATACTTGCACGCCCCCCGCAACTTGGGCGGTGAAATTGAACTGAGTGGCGCCGAACATACGCCGGTCGAAGTACAAAAATCCCCCGCCGCTCGTCAGAAATGGCTGGACCCTGTGATGGTAAAGGAAATTGACTTGTGTGCCGATGGGACTGCCGCCAGTAGCGTGAGCATACCCCCGCTGGCCATTCGCCTGCGGATCTCCCACCACCGAAAATGGGATCACTTCGGCCCACGAGCGCAACTCAGCGCGGCTCTAGAACGCGCCTTGCCGATCATGATGGTGCGTTCGCAGAAATGGACCTAAGAAATGCAGAAAGGCGTTTTATAGGAAACAGCAATCGAATTCTGGGCGCGGAAATCGAGTGGGCCGGAACCACAATCAATCGGCTGCCATCTGTTGCACCTCCAGCAGGTATGCAGTTGACGGCGATGTAATCGGCCCGCGAAGTTCCGCTTCTAACGCCGCTAGTTGAGCATCAATTTCCTCCGCGGCTTTGCGCTTGCGGATGACTTCGTCGCGATACCTCCGCAGGAAGTAATCGATGGTCTCGACACGGATTCTGATCGAGCCCGACGGTTTGTTCTCGTCCAGGTCCTTAAAGCAGAAGTACGGCGTGCCAGACTGTTCGATGATTCCCTCGATGACACCGTAGATGGGCGCATCGTGCCCGCACTTGAAGCTGGAAACTTCCAGCGCTACCAGGTTCGGATGCCGCGCTGTGAACTTCGCCGCCCACACCTTGTGGTTGGTGCTGCAGGAGTACGAGTTTTTCCAGGCATCGCCGATGTCCAGTGGGTGAGTGATCACTCCGGCGCGCACTTCGTCGCCGAACAGCCGCTCCAGCATGTCCTCATCCAGAGGTAGCGTGTTCTGCGAGAAGATGGGATAACCCAGTTTCTGAAACTCTTCCATGATCTCGTGATTGAGTCCGGGATCGTGATGATACGGCCGACCAAGCATCACGATGCCGATGCGGTCTTCTCGCTCAAGTTGGTCTAGAACTTGGCGAGCCTTTCGACGGATGCCGGCTTCGTAGTCAGCCAGCGCGTTGTAACCGACTTCAACCGCACGATCGCTTTCCTCCTGCGATAGCCCGAGGATGGGCTGCCACGCCTCGAGCATCTGGTGGGCGAACAGTTTGCGATCGGCAAAGTTGAGGACCGGATCCAGGTATTTGACGTTGTGTTCGGCGAAGACATCATTCTCTTTTGTGAAAGCGGCCTTCACCGTCTCCGGCGTTGCAGTCACGGTCGGGCAGGCATTCGCGCCGACGATTTTGACGAGGGGCGAAGTCAGCACGTCGTACATCGGAAAAAAGATGACATTCAGCGGCTTCTTGCGATGTTTTTCCTGGATAAGGTTATAGACGTGAGAGATGCCGATCTTGGCAGGGAAGCACGGATCGATGGCACCCCGGCTCGCTCCCGCCCGATATAGATCGGAACTGGTGTAGTCGGAGTAGACGATATGTTCCGGCTGCACACCCAGACTTTCCAGGTATCCATTGAAGAGCGGCGCATAGGTGTAGATGTTGAGGACGCGGGGAATCCCCACGCGAAGCTTCTTACGCTTTTCCATGAGGGGAATACGTTCTTTGGCGGCCTTGTTCCAGAAATTCGCCGTCGGAACGGGGTCGGCCACGCTCTTAGCATTTACCGGGCGGAAGACTTCGTGGGCTGCGATATCGACGAAGTTGGGATGCTTGTCTTTGATTTCGTCGAGGCCTGCCTTGATGTCCTTCATCTCGTTGACGTCTTCAACCAGGCCTTTTTCGCAGGTGGCAATAATCAGGCGCTGCTCGCCATGCATCAGCGGAACCTTGGTCACCTTCTGGATGGGAACGAAACTCATCTCATCTTTGGGAGCGGTACGAATGTCGATGAATGTGCGCAGGCAATTGTTCTTGCAGAAATTGCACCGCGTCGCTTCGTTGCGCGTGGTGCGGTACTGGATTTTGCGAACCGCGTCCAAACCGACAAATATGGTCTGCTGGCCGTTGCGCCACAGCCGCAGAGACTCGGCCGCCGCTCCAATCGCGCCGGACTCACCACAGAATTCATGGACGATGATCTCGGGTTTCTTGCCAGCCGCGCGGAAGCTGTTATGGATGAAGTCCACTTCCGCTTTTACGACGGCCATATTGTTCTGCGTTCCGCCTTGCAGCACGAAGCGCGTGCCCAGCGCCGCAAGATTGGGAATGCTGGCGACATACAGGAACACGTTCTTGGGCAGCACCGCTGCCAGACCTGCGAGGATTTCCTCGGCGCGCCAGCCTTGGCGTTGGAAGTTCACGATGTCCGACTGCATGAAGACCGCGCAGCCGTAGCCGAACACCGGCATGGACTGGGCCGAGAACGCCAAGTCGGCATATTGCTCGACGCCCAATCCGAATCCTTCGGCAGTTGATTGCAGGAAATATCCGTTGCCCGCCGAGCACTGCGTATTCAGCTTGAAATCTTTGACACGGCCGTTGTGCAGAATGATGATTTTGATATCTTGTCCGCCCACGTCGACGATGACGTGTGGGTCTTCATAAAACTTCAGTGCCGCCTCGGTGTGAGCCACGGTCTCGACCAACGCCACATCAGCATGCAGCACGTCTTTCAAGATATCTTTGGCATAGCCGGTGGTGGCGACTCCCAGGACTTCCAGCTTTGCGTTCTGCGCTTCAACCTGCCCGCGCAGATTCTCGAACATCTCGATCGTGTCCTGGATGGGATTACCGTTTGAGAGTTGGTAAGCCTTGCACAGAATGTCACCGCGCTCATCCAGCAACACGGCCTTGGTGGAAGTCGACCCTCCGTCAATGCCGATAAAACCGCCGACGGTCTGGCCTTTCTGGAACGTTGCTGGCGTGAACTTCTTGCGGCGGTAGGCCTCCTTGAATCCGTCGAGTTCTCCTTCTTTCGAAACCAGACCCTTGGCTCCAGACTTGGCTTTTTCCTCCCGCCGGCCGAACTCGATGTAGTACACCAGCTTCTCGTAACCCTGGTAGCAGCCGACGCAATCGTCTTCGCTCTTGCCGAATTCGATCGCGCCCAGCGCAGCGAAGTACTGCGCATTGTTCGGGACCTTGATCAGGTCTTCAGGCTTGGCTCCATCGGGAATAGCAACCTTGCGCTCCTGCCACATGCGCGGAATGTTCGCCTGCCACGCTTCGCGCATGCCTTTGATGAAGCTGTTCGGTCCACCGAGCAACAGCACATGAGGCCGAAGCGTGTGGCCGCGCGTTAACACGCTCAGGTTCTGTAGCACGATGGCTTCGAACAGGGAAGCCATCAATTCGTCGGGTGGTGTCCCTACTTTCTGCAGGCTGTTAATGTCAGTTTCGGCGAAGACGCCACACTTGCCGGCGACCTTGTGCAGCTTGATGCCGTGGTAGCCCTGCACGACCAGTTCTGCGGTGGGAATCTTCAGCTTCGCGTTGATCTTGTCGATGACGGCCCCAGTGCCGCCGGCGCACTTATCGTTCATCGACGGAATCTTCTTCTTGCGGCCCGTCTCGTCGTCGTCTTTGAAGACGATGATCTTCGCGTCCTGTCCGCCCAACTCGATCACGGAATACACTTCCGGATGGAGCTTCTCGACTGCCAGTGAGACGGCCGTGACCTCCTGCACAAACTTCGCGCCAATCTGCTCGGCAATGCCGCCGCCACCGGAACCAGTCATGAACATGCGCGTGTTGTGCCGGTTGATCCCGACCTCGGCCTCCATCCGGCGCAAGAATTCCAGGGTCTTCTCCGGCTGCTTGGTTTCATGACGCTGGTAGTCCTGCCAGAGAATCTGGTCGGCTGCGGCGTCGACCACTGTCGCCTTCACGGTGGTCGAGCCAACATCGAGGCCGACCAGGAACTGGGTGTGATGGTCGTGTGGCTTTTGATAGGGAGCCGCGGCGATCTGAAGTAGCTGGGGTGTTTTCTGTTCGTTTCCTGCAAGATGGTCGTGCATTCAATTCTCCGATCAGGTTTCAGCGGTAAATAAGGGCCGGCGGACGCAAACGCACTGCCGGCCAGATCGGCTAAGCAGCCTTGGGGAGAGCAATGCCCGGCACACGCGTACGCCGCCAGAACCGGCTGCTCTTGTCCATCCGATCGCTAACATGCAGAATGAACTGCGCCGCTGTGCCTGCGATACCTTCGCGATGTGGTATGTGGTAGAAGGGCCGCTTCAATTCAGGATGCTCGGCAATGTATTCCCGAATTTGATCCATAGTCTTGCCGGTAGACCTCAAACACTCCTCGAACTCGAGTTTGGCTTTCACCTTCGCCTCACCAAGAGCCATCTGCACCCGGCTGTGCGCATTCACCTCGCCCTCGCCCGACGTTTCGATCGGAAGGAAGATCATGTCCTTGAATTTATTGATGACTGCCGACTGAACTCCGTCGGACTGTGATGACGGCATGCACCCGAACGGCTTGAGTGCCAAGACCATATGGCACAGCCGGTGGACGGTGTAGTAGACGTTTTTCCCGACCTCAAGATGTCCTTCTCCACCGCGCGCAAATTGGTTGTAGAAGGGATGGGCCATTTCGGCCAACTCCGTCTGCGGCACAAGGTGATGCGTAACCCCGCCGAGATGCTTGATCGTGCGGTGATAGAGGCCGTTCCACATCCATTCGCCGACGCCGAGCCCCATCAACTTCTTGCGCAATCCCAGATCATTGGCCAAATGTTTTTTCAGTTCCCACCATTCAGGATTTCGGTACGGACGATTCGCCGGCCACTTGGCTTTGGCGTGCGCCTTCGCCTGATACATCAAATAGGCCACCCAGGTCGCGATCGGCTCGACCAGCACCTGCGCACCCTCCCGCTCGAGGAATTCGAACATGTGGAAGTTGCCGTCGCCCTCGGTGATCTGAGCCCAGAACTCGCCCGTGACCTTCACCACCGGCTTCACTTTCGTACGATCCACTGGGATCGAATTGAGTTTCTTGCGGGCCGCGGCCAGGGCATCGAGGTAGTCCTTGCCCCAGAGGTGCTCGTGCATCTTCCCGAACACGTTGACGGTGTTGCGCAGAATCTTGTTGCTTTTGAACGTGGGTTTTGCCCAGTTGGGCGCGCTCTGCTCGATTTCGAACGAGTGACGGTTCTTGAGATCATGGCAAAGCCCATTCACCGCCTCCCGGAATACTTTGTCGGTCTCGCCCTTATCCACTTCGAACGGCCGAATCTGGTAGATCAGATCGTTGAACACATCGCCCAGGTGCATGGCGTTCAGCATGCCGAATCCGAAGTCGACAGTAAACTTCAATCCCGGTTCGCCCGAGGCGGCCTTGATCCCGTCGCTGTCCTTAAACAGGAGCACCCGGAAGCCGTCGAAGCCGGCGTTCTTCAGCGCGAAGCGATACTCGGCCTCATACATGCCGAAGCGGCACGGACCGCAGGAACCCGCAGTGAAGAAAACATAGTTGTCAAGAATGTCCTGGCGCGGAACGCCTTCCTTTTCCAGAAACTGGAGATACTGCACGAGATTTCCCACCGTGAAATAGGTGGGATTGCACTGTCCGTTGTTGCCGTACTCCTTGCCGATCTGGAAAGCCGGCACATCGGGCACGGGCAACTTTTCGCAGCGATATCCGCAGCCTTGGAATACTGCGCGAATCAGATCTTCGTGCTTCCAGGTGAAGCCGCCGAACAGAATGGTCACACGGCTGCGTTCTTCTGCCGTAAAGGCTCGCTCGATCGGACGGTGGAAGTGGGTTGGCTGGTCAAGTCCGGCAATCTTCCGCAAGCGCATGCGCTCGGCTTCCAATCGCTGCTTGATTTCCGTGTCGTTTTCAATCTGGACGAAATTCGTCGCCATTGGGTTCCTCCGGCGGTGTATGAAATTTGAGGCGTGGCTGTGAACAGGACTGTTGGGTAGTGGAAGAATCGCCGATTGGGTCGCAATCGGGCGACTTCCGCAGAAGGCGGGATACATCCGGGATGAGAAGGTGTCCCGGCTACGACTGGCTTGCTACTGTACAGCATCCGAACTCCAACAATTGGCTAGGAGGTTCGAAGTCTTACACCGGCGGAACTGCTGCGAGGGAGTTCCGTAGGCGCCGGATCGGGCAAAGAACCGCGCTTGGGATGCGGACAGCTCGTGAAGCAGTTGCCCAGTTGTTCTATGTCCCAACCGCGGATGAAGTAGGGCCCACCTTAGTAGAGTCTTTTATCAAAACTTCACCTCCCAGTTCAAGTAGCCGGAGAATGTGGCTGCAAGATCAAAAGCAAACATGCCGCCGGCAACAGAGAAGTGCCTAAAACGGCCTTCCAAAACTTTCCGTGCTCTCGCTTGATATTGACCCATTCGAAACGACGGAATGGTGGATGCTGTAGTCTCGGTGATCAATTGTCAGAACCTTCTTGCCATAAAGTCACGTCAACAAATGTCCTATCTCTTTGCGGAAGCCAGAAATTGTCGATTTTCTGGTATTGGCGCACAAAGTCTGCCCTTTGGATCCAGAAAGAAAGCTTCTTTGCCGGATGGCCAGGGCAGCGGTGCGACATCGCTTGTTTCCCACCCGCACTCGTCGGCTGCAGCACGAGGAGCCGATTTCCGATAAGACCGTCTGGATCGCGTTCCGTGGAGTCCTACACCTGGAGTCCGTCCCATGACCAGTGTGGGATGCTGAGGCCGTTAGGCACATCATCGGCGGATTGGTGGTAGCGGGACATGTTTTCGTAGTCGCCCAAGCGAAGTAGTCGTGCAGCACTTGTCGCAGCGCACCGTCGTCGGCTAGTCCGACATCTGCAAGAGCCTGGTCGAAGCAAGCAATCGCACGGCGATCCATTTCGTCGTGCTCCCCGTTGCCGCTGTGCATCTTG
>CAZXKO010000095.1:0-97913 GCA_964641665.1 uncultured Acidobacteriaceae bacterium | reverse complement strand
GACGACGCCGTCGAAGGGCGCGATAACGTTTGACTTCTGCAGAATATCTTCCGCCGCAGAATACGCCGCTTGCGCTTCGGATTTTTCCGCGTCAACGTGCTCGACCTCGGGCGTCGAGTAGCGGTCTTTCTGCTTCTGCTGCAGGAGATCGAGATCCGCTTGCGCGCGTTGCAGTACGTTCTCGGCTTCTTTCAACTCACCGGCCGAGGCCGCACCTTTTTGCTGCAAGCGGCGGAAGGCTTCGAGGCTGCGCTGAGCGGCGTCACGATCCGTGCGCGCTTTGATGAGTTGGGCTTGCAGGGTCAGAACTTCTTCTTGCGATCCTCCATGCTGGACTGCCTGAACATGTGCCTGCGCGCCCTTGAGTTGTGCCTGTGCCCGTGCAGCCTGACTGCGGGCGTCGGCATCATCGAGCTGAAGCAGCAGCTGTCCCTTGCGGACGTGGTCGCCTTCCTTCACGAAAAGCCGGCGAACGGTGGTGTTCGCAGGGGAGTGCGCTTCGAAATTCTGTGCCGGTTCGATTTTGCCATTGGTGGAAATCACGCTGCGGATGGAACCGCGTTCAACGGTGGCGGCGCGGATGGGAACTACATCATCGCGCATCGAGTTGAACGAAGCGAGCAGGATGACCGCCAGGCCCGCCCCCAGCGAGATGACCAGCCAGCGATGCCGTCCGAAGAACCCGGATTTGTCCTTGTCCAGCAATGTCATGAAGAGAGTTGTATAACCAACAATTTACCACCGGGAAGCGATCCCGAGCACGGCAATCCGAGGTTTGCTACGCCCCAGTTAGATGCGGGGTGAGCCTACCGGGCTGACCGGACCTGCGTTTTTGATGTGCGTTTAAGGCCACCCGTTACAATACCCCTTATGCCCAAGCAGCCGCGCTATACGGCGGAGCACGCCGCCGCCGGGCTCGACGCGAAGTTCCCGGAGATCGAAACCTGGCCCAACCAGTTTCCGGGCTACGAGATCGTGATTGACGATCCGGAGTTCACCTCCGTCTGTCCCAAGACGGGGCTTCCCGACTTTGGGGTGATCACGATTCGCTACATGCCGCGGAAATTGTGCCTCGAATTGAAGTCCCTGAAGGAGTACCTGCAAAGCTACCGCAACCTCGGCATTTTTCAGGAGAACATCACCAATCGTGTGCTCGAAGATGTCGTGCGCTGGGCAAAGCCGGTGTGGGCGGAAGTGAAGGGAGATTTCCGGCCGCGCGGAGGAATTTCGACCGTCGTGATCGCGCGCTGGCCAAGGCCTAAGGGAAAGAAGTAACCATCGCGGAACTCTCAGGAGGAGACCATGAGCAAAGACCTCTCGCGGAGAAAATTTCTGGAGAAGATCGGTCTCGGAACTGCGGCCGGCACGGGTTTCTGGCTGCTCAAAGATGTTGCCCACGCGCATCCAACACCAGGTTCTCTTGCGTCGCGGACGCTTGGGCGGACGGGCGCTAAGGTGTCGATCCTGGCGTTCGGGTGCGGCAGCCGGTTCCTCATGTACCAGGAGGAAGATAAAGCACTGGCCGCGCTGAATCACGCGATTGACCTGGGCATCACCTACGTTGACACGGCATTCGCATACGGAGACGGCAAGAGCGAAAGCCGGGTCGGGCAGGTGATGGCGTCGCGGCGCAAGGAGGTCTGGCTGGCCACGAAGATTCCAGACCGCACCCGTGACGAATTCATGCGGCGGCTGGAGGGCAGCCTGAAGCGGCTGCGCGCGGACCACGTCGACCTGGTTCACATCCATAGCCTCGGCCAGGCCGAGGACCTGGCGAAAATCGAGGCGCCCGATGGAGCGCTCAAGGGCTTGCTCGAAGCGCGAGAGCAAAAGATGACGCGTGCCATCGGGATGACCAGCCACACCAACGGGGAAGTGCTGGCCACGGCGATCCAGCGCCACGATCTGGATTGCGTGCAGATGGCCCTAAATGCTTCTCGTAACGGTCACTTTGAAGAACTGGCGCTGCCGGCCGCGAACAAGAAGAACCTGGGCGTGATTGCCATGAAGGTGACCGGGCAGGAATTTCTGTTGGGCACAGGGGGAGGGAAGGCGGAGATGAATTCGTTGCTGCGTTATTCCATGAGCCTGCCCGTGACAACGGCGGTAGTGGGCATGCCGCGCCTGGAGATGCTCGATCACAACGCCGAGACGGCGCGAAGCTTTGCTCCGCTCAGCGAGCAGGAGATGGAACGTCTGCGGCAGGAACTCACGCCCTCACGGGAAGGACTTGAGCACAAACTGGTGGGGCATTTGGATGGGCCGACGGAGAATCCGGAGTTGTTTGTTGTCTAGTACAAGCGGCCGTAATGGCGGCCGCGACCCAAAATAGCCAAGTAGCCCACGCGCGCCGCGCCGTGTTAGATTCGCTCGATCTGTGCACGACAAGAAGCTCTACCCGAAAACCGCGCTTGCGCTACTGACCGCGCTAAACCTGCTGAACTACATCGATCGCAATGTGTTATTTGCGGTGCAAGATCTGATCAAGGCAGAGTTTCCGCGCAGTGACGCCGCGTACGGGCTGCTGACCAGCGTTTTCTTTATCTTCTACATGATCGCGGCGCCGTTCATGGGCCCGCTGTCGGTGAGGTTCTCGCGCAAGACCGTCATCATCGTGGGGGCAGTGATTTGGAGCGGCGCCACACTGCTTACCGCTTTCACCAAGAACTTCGACGAACTGCTGCTCCGCCATACCCTGGTCGGAATCGGAGAGGCGAGCTTCGTGATCCTGTCGCCGACCTTCGTAGCCGACATGTTTTCCGAAGAAAAGCGCGGCCGCGTGATGGGCATTTTCTATCTCGCCATTCCCGTGGGCAGCGCGTTGGGTTTCCTGGTCGGCGGCGTGCTCGGTCCCAAGTACGGCTGGCGAGTGCCCTTTTACGTGGGAGCCGCGCCCAGCTTGCTGCTAGCGTTTCTGCTGCTGTTCGTTCCGGAGCCGCCGTTGGGACAGTTCGATGAGCCGGGAAAAATTCCCGAGCCATCGGAGGCGAGCACGGATGCTCCGTCCGGGATCATCGGTGTCCTGATTCATGGCTTGAAGTGGACGTGGGCGTTGCTGCAGAGCTTGATTCGCAACCCCGCATTCGTCACCGCCACGCTCGGCATGGCGATGATGACCTTTGCCCTGGGGGGACTGCAGGTGTGGTTCCCAACCTTCCTGCACCGGGTTCACAGCTACACGCTGACGCAGGCCAACATCCTGTTCGGAGCCAGCACGATCGTGAACGGGATTGTCGCCTCCCTAGCAGGCGGGTGGATTTCGGACTGGCTCTTGCGACGGACCAAGGCGGCGCACTACATCGTTTCGGCGGTGAGTCTCGCGTTGGGCATCCCGGCCATGTGTCTCGCGATTTTCGGCAGCGGGAACGTGATGATCGCGGGCATGTTCGCGGCAGAATTCTTCCTCTTGCTCAACACGGGACCGCTCAACGCCGCCATCATCAACTCGGTTGGGCCGCACGTGCGCGCGATGGCACTGGCGGCGAACATCTTCGTATTCCACCTTCTGGGCGATGTTCCGTCGGCTCCATTAATCGGGTACATGTCGGACCATTTTTCCATGCGGACAGCGTTCATTGCTCCCGTGATCGCGATCTCACTCTCCTCTGCGATACTGTTTTACGGTATGAAGTTTGCCCCGCCTGTCAGTGCGGCGAGTCCACCCGTCACGTCCGGAGCTCATTAGGGATGGCGTATCTGTATTGGATCGCAGGCGTGATCCTGGGCCTAGCCTGGTTCTCCCGCATTGTCGAAGCTGCGCTCGGAGTTCCGAAAGTTGCTGACATCTCACTGCCGCCCTGGGACGGGCGGCCGCGCGGCAATCCCCGCGTCAGCATTATCGTACCGGCCCGCAACGAGGAGGAGTCCATCGAGCAGGGCTTAAGACAGCTCCTGGCGCTCGACTACGACAACTACGAAGTGATCGTGTTGGACGACCGGTCCACAGACCGCACCGGAGAAATCATCGAGCGCGTGGCAGCGAGTCCCGAGGCACATGGCTGCCTGAAGGCCATCCACGTGGCCGAACTTCCGCCCGGGTGGCTGGGCAAGACGCATGCGATGTGGACGGCTGCGGAGCGTGCCACGGGTGACTGGCTGCTGTTCACCGATGCCGATGTGTTGTACAAGCCCGATGTCCTGCGCCGTGCCCTGGTCTATGCGGAGGCGGAAAGCGCGGACCACGTTGTGGTCTTCCCGCGCATGATCATGAAGAGCCCAGGGGAGCGCATGATGATCGCCTTCTTTCAGGCGCTGTTCACCTTTGGCCACCGCCCCTGGAGGGTGGCCGATCCAGACACCAAAGATCACATGGGCGTCGGCGCTTTTAACATGGTACGGCGCAACGTCTATGACGCCGTGGGCACCTACAAGGCACTGCGCATGGAGGTGCTGGACGACATGAAGCTGGGCAAGGTGATCAAGAACGCCCGCTTCGCCCAGCGCAACGTATTCGGCGACGACTTGATCACGATTCGCTGGGCCATTGGAGCCATGGGGGTCGTCAACAA
Source organism: uncultured Acidobacteriaceae bacterium (assembly GCA_964641665.1). Classification (GTDB taxonomy): domain Bacteria; phylum Acidobacteriota; class Terriglobia; order Terriglobales; family Acidobacteriaceae; genus Gp1-AA133. Next base: position 93,405 of record CAZXKO010000095.1, on the reverse strand, counting down.
CTTGACCAAGAATTTCTTCGCCATCTTGTCCTTTCAGTGGTGGCGCGCAGTGGCCTCGGCTTTCGCTCTCTTGTTTCTGAATCTGGGCCCATTCCTGGGAGTGTGGCTGGTCCACGGGTGGGCCCGAGTTCCGTATGAGGTAGCCCTAGGCTCCATGTTCCTGATCTATGTGGGCATGTCTACTAAATCGTCGATTCCTGCCTACTACTTTTTCCTGCACCCAATCAGCACAACTCTTTTCACCTACACGTTGCTGCGCTCGATGTTTCTGACGCTGTGGAATGACGGCGTGACCTGGCGAGGAACGAAGTATCCGCTGGAGGAGTTGCGCAAAGGGCTGGTGTGAACCGGGACAGCTAGTCGGTCGGCGACATGGGTTGACTTGGGTCCTCGATGCTCACCGGTGCCGACTGTCTCTTGTGGGTAGGTTGCTTGGTTGCTTTGGGAGTATGAAACTTTCCGGCGCTGTAGTTCCCGTGGCGCTCGACGTCGTATTCCTTGGGCAGGGGCGGGATTTTTGCGGCGTGGCCGCGCAGTTGGCTGATTCGCTTGAGCACGATCTCGGCGCGGCCGTCGTAGCCTCTGACCTCGCCCTCGATCTCGATTTGCCGTCCCGCCAACCGGCGAATGTCCCCAACTTGCTTCAGATCGCTCGGAAAGACAACCAGGGTAAAGGGACAGACCCGAAAATCTTCGCAAAAATCGAAGAAGTGCACGCCGCCGTTGCCTTGCTGCACGCGAATTACTTTTCCGGTGATGCAGCGCGTAGCACCGATATGGTCGCGGGCTTTGGAGAAAGGAACACACTGCGCGAAACTGGCGGCCCGCAGAACGATCATGAGGACGACGGGACGCAGGAAAGGCGAAAGCTGCCTGATATTGCGCATGGGACGGAAAACATCCCAATTTTAGGGTGGAGCGCGGAGATGGGGCAGGGATCCGCTCAGGGGAATTGAGACGAACGTCCCTGAATGGGAAAGTGGACAGGCGGCTGGGGGCCGGCGCCAGGCGCCGGCCTCGCGAGACATAACTCTACTGCCAGCTTATTTGCCGAACGCTTTTACCGCGCTCGCTTCGTCGTCCTTCACGTCGAACACGGTGTACAGTTTCGTGATCTGCAGCAGGTCGTGCACCTTTTTGGTCAGGTTGAGCAGCTTGAGTTCACCGCCCTGGTTCTTCACGGTTGTATAGGCGCTGACGAGCTCGCCGATGCCGGAGCTGTCGATGTAGTTCACGTCGCCGAGGTTGAGCAGGATCTTCTTGTTGCCCTTGCCTAGCAGGTCGCGCACCGTGTCGCGCAGAATTACGCTGCCCTCACCAAGGGTGATGCGGCCGCTGCAATCTACGATGGTTACGCCGTCGACCTGGCGGTTGCTGGTCTTCATGCTCACTGGGAAGCCTCCTTGCCGTCCCCGGCGGTGCCGTGGACGTGCTTGATAAGTTTGATTTCGGTACCCGTCTGGGACGGGTTTATTTCCACCTCATCCATGAATGAGCGGATGAGAAAAATGCCGCGTCCAGAAGTCTTCAACAGATTCTCAGGCGCCAACGGGTCCGGGACCTTGTTTAAATCGAGCCCCTTCCCCTGGTCGCGAATTGTGATGACCAGGTGCTGGGCGGTTCGCTCAAAGGCGACCGTAACTTTCTTGCCCGGATCGTAGGCGTTGCCGTGAAGGACAGCATTCACCGCGGCTTCGCGCACTGCCATAGCGATCTTCATGACCTCTTCGTCGTCAAAACCGGCTTCCGTCGCAATCTTACTGGCCGTCTCTTCGGCGCTATTCACCGTGTCTAGCGTCGAATCCAGCGTGTACGAAACCCGGTGTGCGCTCATGATGGCAAGTCGGCTATGAACCCTTGCGGATGCGAAATCCCTTCGTGCCCCGGGCCTCGGTGCAAGAGGGGAAGCGGCCTGGCAGCGAATCCGGTAGTTTGCCCTTCCCTTAGGTAATTGTCAACGCGGCCTTGCAAACGGGGGCCGTGACAGTGCTGATTTGGGAGTCCCTCGGTTCTTTGGACACCGGAAGTAACAAAAAATTCAGTTGCTATCTGGATTCTCTATCAGCGGTTGAGTATTCTCGCTGGCATGACCGTTCTCGCACTCACGGAATTGCTGGGCGCTCCGGTGAGGGACTCCGCCGGCAAGCCCTGCGGACGGGTGCGAGAGGTAGCCCTGGCTCCGCAGGAAGACCGCGTTCGAATTTCCGTACTGATCGTCATCACCAAAGCCGGCGACCGGGTCCTGCCACTGCAGTCTGTCGCCTCCATCAACGGGGGCGTGCGGGCTTCGACCGCGCTGGCGGACTGGATCCCACCCAACGGAACGGAAGGGCTGTTCCTGATGGAGCGCGATCTTCTGGACCAGCAGGTGATCGACGTGCACGGCCGCAAAGTTGTCAGGGTGAACGACGTGGACCTGCAGCAGGAGTCCGTCGGAGGGCGGCCGGTCCTGAAGGTGGGGTCGGTAGACGTGGGGGCGCGCGGTGCGGTGCGGCGCTTACTGAAGGGAGTAGTCCCTCTTAGTGCCTTGCATCTGCTTCTGAACCAGATCCCGCCGCGGAGTATCCCCTGGGACTTCGTCGATCTGATCGAGACCGACCCTGCGCGGCGAGTAAAGCTGAAGATTTCCCACGAACGACTCGCCAGGTTGCACCCTGCCGACATCGCCGACATCGTGGAAGAACTTGCCCCGAACGAGCGGGAAGCGGTCTTTGAGACCCTGGACGAAGGGGTGGCCGCGGGAGCGCTGGGCGAAGTCGAACCCAAGGTGCAGAAGGCGATCGTAGAGTCGCTCGACTCCGACCGTGTCGCTGAAATCGTCGAGGAAATGCAGCCCGATGCGGCGGCTGACCTGTTGGGCGACCTGCCAGAGGAAAGAACCGAGAAGATCCTGGAAGAAATGGCCCCCGCCGAGCGCGACGAGCTCTCCGGACTACTCGAATTCAAGGAAGACTCGGCCGCGGGCCGCATGACGACGGTGTACATCGCGCTGTCGGTTGGGGCCTGCGCCTCCGACGCGGTCGAAGCCCTGCGCCATTTTGAGGGCGGCGTCGAGACCGTGAGTACCATCTTTCTGGTCGATTCCCGTAACACGCTTTCGGGCGCGGTACCGCTGGCCAAACTCGTGCTTGCCTCCCCAACGACTCCCTTGCTCGCCCTGACCCAGGAACCGTTGATCTCTTGCCATGCGGACGCCTCGGACAAGGAAGTGGCGGAGCTCTTCGACAAGTACAACCTGCTGTCGGTCGCGGTCACGGACGACCAGAACAAACTTACCGGAATCATCACCGCGGACGACGTGATCAGCTTCCTCCAGGCAAAACTCTAAGACTCACCCGATTTCGGAGGTCGTGGCTGGGGAAGTGATTTGCAGCCATGGAATCGTCCTTCTCCAAGAGACGCGCGTCGTGCAGTTCGAATACCCCGGCGGTGACCATCATCGACGCAGAATCTTAGATTTCACCTACCCAGATTTCTCAGGTCCGTTTATTCTGTCTGGTCTTTGCTCCTCCCATGTCTGTGAACTGTGCCCATGAGGTTCCTGAGACGCTGGAAGACCCGGATCCTGCTGTTCCTCGCCGTGGTTGGGCCGGGGTTCATTACCGCGAACGTCGATAACGATGCCGGCGGCATCTGGACCTACTCGTCCGCGGGCGCACAGTTCGGCCTCCGGCTCTTATGGACGATGATTCCCATCACCCTGGCGCTGATCGTGGTCCAGGAAATGACGGCGCGAATGGGAGCGGTCACCGGGAAAGGCCTGAGCGACCTGATCCGGGAGGAGTTTGGATTCCGCATCACGTTCTTCATGATGATTGGCATCCTGATCACGAACTTCGGCAACGTGGTGGCCGAGTTCGCAGGGATCGCCGGCAGCCTGGAGCTGTTTGGGCTTTCCAAGTACTACACCGTCCCGATTTGCGCGGTGGTTGTCTGGCTAATCGTGGTCAAGGGCCAGTACAAGACTGTCGAGAAGGTCTTTCTGGCGGCTTCGTTTTTCTACATCACCTACATTGTCGCAGGAGTCCTTGCCAAACCAGCCTGGGGTGAGGCCCTGATCGCAACCGTCAAACCTCCGGCCCGGGCGGCGTGGTTCCAGCAAGGCTACGTGTATATGGTCATCGGCCTGGTGGGAACGACGATTGCACCCTGGATGCAGTTTTACCTGCAATCGTCAATTGTCGAAAAGGGCGTTACCAAGCGCCAGCTCAAGGCCTCCCAACTTGACGTCATCACCGGTTGCATCTTTACCGACGTCGTGGCCTGGTTCATCATTGTGGCCTGCGCTGCCACCTTGTATGCGCACGGATACCGCAACGTAGCCGACGCTAAAGACGCCGCCCAGGCTTTGCGCCCACTCGCGGGCGACTATGCTTACATTTTGTTCTCGATGGGGCTGTTTAATGCGTCGCTGTTTGCCGCTTCGATCCTGCCCCTGTCGACTGCCTACACCGTCTGCGAAGGCCTGGGATTCGAATCCGGCGTCGGCTTGAAATTCGGCGAAGCGCCGGTGTTTTACTGGCTCTATACCATCCTGATCGCTGCTGGAGCGGGAGTCATCCTGACCCCCAACCTGCCCCTGGTCAAGATCACCATCCTTTCCCAGGTCGTGAACGGCGTCGTGTTGCCCTTCGTGCTGATCTTTATGCTCCTGCTGATCAACAAGAAAGAGCTGATGGGCGACTACGTGAATTCCCGGCTCTTTAACGTGATCGCCTGGGCCACCACGGTGATCATGATCGGACTGACGATCGCCTGGTTCTGGACCCTTCGCGGTAGCGGCTAAGGCCTACAGGTGTTATCTGGATAAGGACTTAGCAATCGGCGTACACTAAAAGGCAAGCCCGAGGGGTGCTTTCCATACGGGGTAACCCTGGTCGCTGTTTCTGCGTCTAACCAAACGGGCCACGTGTATTCGTAAGGAGTACTCTGCCATGAAACATCTGTTCACCGCCGGGCTCGCAATCGCAACCCTCCTGTTCTGCAGCGCTTTGGCATCGGCTGCGCCCGCGGATGAACCCTCTACCAGCCCGCCGGTGAAGTTGAAGCATGACGGCGGCATCAACGATCTCGACGCCATCGGCAATCGCAACGTCGGTTGCGGCCGAGGGGTCGGGAACTGGTATAGCGTGGAAGGCCAGATCAACATGGGCCGGCAGTACGCCGAGCAGGTCGATTCCACTTCAAAATTGATTAAGGATCCAGTGGTTACCGAGTACGTGAACCGCGTCGGGCAAAACCTGGTCCGGAATTCGGATTCCAAGGTTCCGTTCACGATCAAGGTCATCGACTCGGACGCGATCAACGCGTTTGCGCTCCCTGGCGGTTTTTTCTACGTGAACTCGGGGCTGATCCTGGCGGCAGACAACGAGTCGGAATTGGCGGGCGTGATGGCGCACGAAATCGCGCACGTGGCGGCTTGCCATATCGCTCGCGAGCAGACGCGGGGAACCCTGGCTCAGCTGGCGACGATTCCCTTGATCATCATGACCCCTGGGCTCGGTGGACTGGCGGCCCAGGAAGCCGCCGGCTTGGCCCTGCCGGTGGCGTTCCTGAAGTTCAGCCGCGGCTTTGAGGCTGAGGCCGATTACCTGGGCGTGCAGTATATGTACAAGAGCGGCTACGACCCGCAGTCGTTTACGGCGTTCTTTGAGAAGATCGAAGCCCAGGAGAAGAAGAAGCCCGGCACGCTCTCCCGAGCCTTCGACAGCCATCCCCAGACTCCGGACCGGGTCGAGAAGTCTCAAGAGGAGATCGAAAAGCTTCTTCCTGCACAGGCTTCCTACAAGGTGGACACCTCCGAATTCCAGGACGTGAAAGCGCGTCTGGCCAAGATCGAGAACCGCCGCAAGCTGGATGACTCCCGAGATAAAAATCCTGAGTTGCGCCGGGCTGCGCAGCCGAGCGATAGCGACGACGACCACCCGGTGCTGAAGCGGGACGACGGCTCAAAGAATTAGGCCGGGTCGCAGGCCTTAAGGCATCACGAACGTGATGCCTTTTGTGTTTCTAGAGGATCTTTCCCGCGGCTACGTCGGACACGAGCTTCAGATCGGCCTCGAGGAAATCGAAGGAAGGCAAGTCCTTGCGCTCCACCCACTGCATGTCCTTAAAGATTCGGTTCTCCAGCTCTCCACGGAACTCGTAGACCACGTAGAAGCGCAATTCCACCGAGTTGCCACTCTTGTATTCGTGGCGGATGCGCGCTACTTCGTCGCCGACGGTGGCATCGATGCCCAGTTCTTCGTCGAGTTCGCGCCGGAGGGCGTCGCGCGGTTGCTCGCCCTCCTCGATCTTGCCCCCGGGAAATTCCCACTTGAGCGGCATAGTTTGATGCTTGGTCCGCTGGCAGATGAGGATCTTCCCGGTTTTGACGATGAGGGCCGCTACCACCCGCTTCGTCATTGAGACTCGACGGCGGCGGCGGGAGCCGCCACTTGGGAGGGGTCCACGCATCTGGTGAAGGTGAAGGCAAAAGCGGCTACGCCGGCCGGACAACGCAGCTCGAGCACGTGGCTTCCGAAATCGTGGTTATCGACGAGGAAGTACATACGAGCCTGCTGCACCGTGACGCGACTCTCCTCGTTCCCGTCGACGGTGCGAAAACGAGTGTCCGCAGTTTTCTGGGATCGGCTCAGGGGCTTGCCGTCCTGGCGGATCAGAACGTCACACGAACTGCCCCGGGGGGCGGCCATCACCAGGTTCACCTCGGACGCCTCGTACTTCAACGCGATGAGATGCTCGCCCTCGCCGGCGGACTCCATGTATTCCGCCGTGGAAGCCCAGCTGCCTTTGAGATAGAAGCAGTTGTCTTTGAGGTCGTCCGGCAGGATGTAGTCGGCGATCGCGTCGGTCTTGAAGCCGCCTTCGTTGCCGATGCGTCCGCGAACGTGGCCCAGGTAGAGTTCCGGGCTCGGGGGGTAGCAGACCGCGCCCGGCTGATCCTCCGCCCGCACCGGGTCCATCAAAGGCGGGAGTGCCAAGGCCGGATTCACCTCGCGAAGCAACTCCCGGATCGCTTCTTCGGTCTCCCGGTAAGCGCCTTCACCGAAGTGCGCGTATCGCAGATAGCCTTCCTTATCGAGCAAATACTTGGTTGGCCAGTAACGATTCGCAAAGGCCTTCCAGATTTCGCGGTCGCTATCGATGACGATTGGATACGTCAGGCCGAATTCGCGAATTCCTCGTTCCACGTTCGATTCGTACTGCGCGAAGGTAAATTGCGGCGTGTGCACGCCAATCACGGTGAGTCCTTTGCCGCCGTAGCGTTCATGCCAAGCCTGGACGTAGGGCAGCGTTCGGATGCAGTTGACGCAGGTGTAGTCCCAGAAGTCGACCAGCACCACCCGTCCGCGCAACTGGCGGAAGCTGAGAGGCGAAGAGTTCAGCCACACGCGCCCGATTTCCGGGGCGCGTACTTTTCCTTTCTCAACTCTCATACGGGGGATCTTTCGAGCATTCGGCCGACGAGCGCGGCGCAATATTCGACGAACTCCTGGTCCGCCGCTCGGAAGGCCGCCGGGAAGTGGCTGTCGATGTCGAGTTCACCCACCACCTTGCCCTGCACAACGACGGGCACGACGATTTCCGACTTGGTTTCGAGGGAGCACGCGAGGTAACGGGCGTCTTTGGAGACGTCGTCGACGACGATCGTCTTTCCGGTCGAAGCGGCGGCCCCACAGACTCCCTGGTTCAGGGGAATCCGGGTGTGGGGGGTCATCGCGCCTTGGAATGGTCCCAGCACCAGAACCGGGGGCTGGGTGCCGTACTCCAGCATGTAAAACCCGACCCAGTTGTACTTCAACATGCGTTTATGCAGGAGCGCGACCAGTTCCGACATGAATTCCTGGGCGGTTGTTACTGAAGCCGCTAAGTGCTCAATTTCTGCTCTTACTTCCTGAATCGCGGCCGAAACTTCCATGTTGCGATTTTAGACTACGGGCTCCTTCTCGACGCGTGTCTCAGAAGATACGTCGGTGATACACCTTAAGCCATCGACTCGTGGAAACAGTTCCGGGTGAAGGGCAGCGGCAAGAGCCTGTAGTCCAAGGATCAGAGTGGGGGCGGGCGTATTGAGGAATTCGTCGCGCACGCAATACACGCGACCCTGGGTCACGGCACGAAGGCCGGACCATCCCCGGTTGCGGATAGTCTTCTCCAGCGGAACCCGGTCGCCCGCGCCGCACCAGGCGGCGATCAAGACGTCAGGATCTCTTTCAGCCACATGGTCAGGAGAACACTGGGCGCCGGGCTTGCCCAGGAATGCGCCTCCGGCAGCATCGACAAGCTCCGCCACCCACCCCTGCGAAGCAATCAACGGTTTGCCCCACTCCTCGCAGAAAACGCGCGGCCGCGGCAAGCCCCTTGTCTGATCGCGTGTGTGGTCGATTTCCGCCCGCATTGCCGACACCACGCTTTCCCCTCGATCCGGCACTCCCATGACGCCCGCGATGGCGCAGATGTCGGTAAAGATGTCCGCGAGCGATTTAGGAGCAAGGCCGAGAAATCGGGCGCCCGCCTTGAGGATTTCCGCCACAGCCTTTTCCTGGTAGGGAACGGCCGCGATGACCAGGTCCGGGCGGGCCGCGATAATCGGGCCAGCTTTCGCGGTCCACGAATCCTCCAGGATGATGCGTCCGGACTTCACCTCCGGACAGACTTCCACGCAATACTTCGTGCACGCGACCAGCGAGTCCAGTTGCCCGATTGCGTTCAGGATGACCGTTGCGCTGGGCTGCAGGCTCACGACACGCTTTGGGGTGTAATTCGAAGCCATTGGGACCCAGCTTTCATCTTAAACGAGGTGTCGCCACGCGGAACCGGATCGAGTTGCACCGGAACGGGGCGACTTCGGAGGAAGAGCGCGGTCGCGTTGGTGCATTAGAATGTGGGCGATGTATTCCTCCCAGGTGCTCGACCACTTCCAGAATCCGCGCAACCCGGGAGCGGTAGAAGACGCGGACGCGGTGGTTCAGATTGAGAACCCTGCCTGCGGAGACGTTCTCCAGCTCAGCGCAAAAACCGCAGCCGGACGCATCAAAGAAATTGGTTTCCTGGCGAAGGGCTGTGTTCCAGCCATGGCCTGCGCGTCGGCTCTGACGGAGTTGGTGAGCGGAAAAACGTTCGACGAGGCTCGAAAGCTGCGCAGGGAAGACCTGATCCAGAAGTTGGGTGGGCTGCCGGCGGCCTCGACCCACGCCACGCATCTTGCCGTGGATGCCCTTGCTGCACTGCTTAGGAAGCTGGCGCAGTCGGATCGATGATGACCGCTTCCAAGGAGAGCCGGAACGCCCGGCCTTAAGTGAACAGTGGGTGCGGTTTGAAATCCGCGCCGAGCTCCATCTGAAACCTTACCAACTCTGAGGGATCGTAAAGGGACTCCTGTCCACACTCATCGCAGCGCACACTCAAACGGAAATCGAGCGTTGGGGGAGGCGTAAACGCGTCGGTCTCGCCCAGGGGAATCTTGTGGCCGCTAAAAAGATTCTGCTGCTTGTGAAATTTGTGATTCTTGCAAATCACGACCCAGCAGTATCTCTCTGGTTCGCCCCATGAGCTCCAACTAGCCATAAAGCCTCCCCAAGCGACAGTTTTATCCAGAGGTCTGCGAGTGGCGTTTCTTGCGGGGAAGAGACAGTCGCGTTGACCGAATTTCCTACGAACATAGGTCAGGTGAGACCGACCGGTCAAGCAGGAAATCAGGGCTGCGTCCCATCAGGAAAATAAATGTTCCACCCGCGCTGCCGCGCTGTTTCCTCAAGGTCTGCATTGGGATTGACGGCAATCGGGCGCCGGGCAATGGCGAGCATGTCGAGATCCCAGCGCGAATTTCCAAAGGCGACATCGGGATCGCGTTTCACCACCTCACGGATCGCCTTCGGTTTGCCACCTCCACTGGGCACTCGCACCAATTGGTCCGTAACCCGACGGTTGTCGATTGCCACCGCGGCGGCCAGAATGTGATCTCGCGCAATCGCGAAATGGCGCATACCCGCCCGGATCACCCATTCGTTGGTGGATGACACCGCCCACACATCGCAGCCCTGGGCTTGCAACCGGCGCACCAGTTCCTTCATTTCGGAGAAGATGTTGTCGACGAAGGTCAAATCGAAGAACCGCGTGGCTGCGCGCTGCACCTCGGCGTCGATCATCCCCTTGTGCATGGTGACCATTTCGCCGCACATGATTTCTTCGGCGACGTTGCCGGCCTTGTAGTCGGCGTACCGCGCCCGCATCGAGCGCATAATTTCCTCGGGAACCAGCCCTTCGGCCTGTTCCCAAGCGAAGAATGACTCGCCGCCGTCCCCGGACCAAAGGGTTCCGTCACAGTCAAAGACAGCGAGTTGAGGTTCCTGGCGAAGAATCGAATCGATGAAGACATTGGTGCGATCGGTAGGCATAAATGTGGACAAAGGCTCGTCTCTGTTTATTTTGTTTTGCACCGCCTCTAGAACACGCCCTGCGCACGACGGCTGCGGCCGGTGGTGACAGAAGCTGAAATTGTAACGAATGTTCAGTCGCGGAGTAGGGGCACGATGCTCTGCAGGGCGGCATACTCCTGCGGAGTATTGATGTTGACCACCACCAGTGGATCGTCCACCTCGACGTACTCGATGTGCTCCTGATTCTGGTGCTGGATGTCGCGTGCCGACGCGGTTGCCGGCGCCCGCAGGAAGGCTTCGATCATTTCTCGCGAAAATACGATGGGATGGCCGTGTTTGCCAGCGTACTTCGGTACCACGACCCACTTGTAGCGAGCGCTGGCTTCATCGAACGCCTCCCGCAGCTTCTCAACCGTGCGGGCGCCGACCGGCGGCCGGTCCACCAAGGTCACCATCACCGCGTCCCGGCCCCGGTTCAGTACCTCTCGCAACCCGATCTGCAGGGAACTGAATTGGCCGCGCTCTGGCGCAGGGTTGACCACGATCCCAGCCCCGCTGGCATAAACGATGGGTGACACGATGGATTCGTTCTTGCCCGCGACCACGATGGTGAGGTCCGTGGACAACGCGAGCGACGCGATGGCACCGGAGAGAAAAGTTCCCTCGGGAACCTGGCCCGGAGCCACTGGCGGCCAAGGCAAGAGCGCCTTGTCGGTGCCCATCCTGCTCGATTCCCCGGCGGCCAGGATCACGCCGCATACACTCAAAGCCCGACTCATCCCGCGAAGATTAGCAGAAAGGGAACTCAGTAAGCGAGGGCGATTAGACTTTGTCTTTGGGTTCCTCTTCGACGTCGAGGGCAGGTTGCGAGTCTTCGAGCCCGGCGGTCCGGCGATGAAACCAGCTCATGTGCGGGAGCTGCCGTTCCACATTGCGGCGCACCGCAATCAGCTCCGCCGTGATAGAAACAGCAATTTCTTCGGGAGTAATAGCCCCAATATCCAATCCGATGGGGGCGTGAACCCGGTCAAATAGCACCGCCGACAAGCCTTCCCGCTCCAACTCGCTGAAGATCGCAATCGTCTTCCGCTTTGACCCGATCATGCCGACGTACCGGGCCTTGGTCTGGACCGCCCAGCGCAGCACTCGCATATCGTCGCGATGGCCGCGGGTCACGATCACGATGTAGGCCGACTTGGGCGGCGAAAGCTTGGCCATCGCCTGGTCGAAATCTTCGGCGATCACCTGCTGGGCCTCCGGAAAACGCTGGCGATTCGCGTAGGCCTCGCGGTCGTCGACCACGATCACGTCAAAACCAGCGTTCTGCGCTACCCTATAAAGGTTTACAGATACGTGGCCTCCACCGAAAATATAAAGTAATGCGCGAGGTAAGACAGGTTCGATGAAAACATCCAGCGTGCCCCCGCAGACCAGTCCGGTGTCGTACTTAGGATTCTGATTCAGGTTGAAGGTCAGCGTTCGCGGTTTTTCTTCTTCCATCACCTGTCGAGCGGCCTGCCAGACATCGGCCTCGACGCAGCCCCCGCCGATGGTTCCGACGATCGAACCGTCATCGCGCACCAGCATTTTGGCCGTCTCGAACGAGGGAATCGAGCCGCGCACGTTGACGATGGTCGCCACCGCGCCTCGGCGTCCTTCGCGCCGCAGCTTGACGATCTCCTCGTAGATGTCCATCGCGCTGATTATTCGGTCTTTCCCGGCGCAAGTCAAACCCGGCTCGTGGCGGGCCCTGCGACGGCTGAGAGATGCTGACAGATGTGCTAGCTTGATTAGCCCGATTCCCTGGATCTAAGGAGTGCTTCGATGAAAGCTGTCGTCATCCACGAATTCGGAGGTCCGGAAGTTCTCCGCTACGAAGACGTGCCCGACCCGAAGCCGCGAAAGGATCAGGTGCTGGTTCGGGTCACGGCTTGCGCCTTGAATCACCTGGACGTATGGGTCCGCAAGGGGCTGCCTGGGGTGAAACTGCCGCACATTCTGGGGAGCGACATCGCCGGCGAGATTGTCGAGGTGGGCGAGTACGTCACCGATCTGCACTCGGGGCAACGCCTGGTGGTGGCTCCGATGCACTTCTGCAATCACTGCGAGCAGTGTGTGGCCGGACGCCAGAACATGTGCCGCGAGTTCACGGTTCTGGGAAATGGAGTCGACGGCGGGGACTGCGAACTAATCGCCGTTCCGGCGGCGAGCGTCATTCCGATACCCGACAGCCTTGGCTTCAACGAAGCTGCCAGCGTCCCACTGGTCTTTGTGACAGCGTTTCACATGTTGACCGGGCGGGCCGCCATTCGTCCCGGGCAAACTGTATTGGTGCTGGGCGCGAATTCGGGCGTGGGCATCGCAGCTATCCAGATTGCCAAGCTGTTCAACGCCACCGTGATCACAACCGCCGGAGATGAACGAAAGGCCCAAAAGGCGCGCGAGCTGGGCGCAGACTACGTGATCAACCACTACGAGCAGAAGATCGGCGACGAAGTGCGCAAGCTCACGGGCAAGGCGGGAGTGGACATCGTGATCGAGCACGTGGGAACCGCCACTTGGAACGAGAGCTTCAAAGCGTTGAAGCAGGGCGGAACTCTTGTCACCTGCGGCGCTACCACCGGGTTCGACGCCCATATCGATCTGCGGTTTCTGTTTTCCCGGCAATTGGCCCTGCTGGGTTCCTACATGGGGACGATGGGGGAACTCCGGGAAGTTCTGAAGCACGTATTTGCCGGCAAGCTGAAACCGGTGGTGGACTCGACCTTTCCGTTGCGCGATATCCGTGCGGCGCACGAATACCTGGAAAAGAGCCAAATGTTTGGCAAAGTGGTACTGAACCCGTAAGGCTGCCAGGGATGGAACGACATTGGAAGAGCTGTCCGGGTCCCTTGCCTGATCTGCCCCGCCCTGCACGCAGAAGGAAATTCCTTCCCCCTGGGTCTGGCCTGAATCGGATTGCCGGAATTCTCCTGCTGATGGCGACTGCCCGGTGTTTCGGGCAGGCAACTGGCAGTCAACCGCCGGACCCGGCTCCCAAGTCAGTACACCCTCCAACCCGCCCAATGCACATAGTTCCGTTTGGTCCCCCTGCGAAGTTGGTCCGGCCGCAGGCGCCGGGAACCGAGCCTGTGCTCCCGTACTGGGGCGGCCCAGTCATCGCCAACATCCACGTAGTGGAGATTCTCTGGGGATCGTTCGTGAACACAGGCTCCACCAACGGCCTCGAGCAGTTCTTTACCGACGTCACAAACAGCACCTACTACGACTTGCTGAGTGAGTACAGCACGCTGAACCGGACCGGGCAGGGAGGAGCGCCCGGCAGCAACCAGCTGATCGGGCGGGGCGTCTTCGACGGGAAGTACGTGATCACGCCTTCGCTGTGTCCGGGGAGCGCGGCGAATCCGCCTCCGACCTGCTCGCTCACCGACGCGCAAATTCAGGACGAACTGGTCAATCAGCTGCCCAATCTGCCGGCGCCTGTTACTGACACCACGGGGAACTTCAACACCCTCTACCTGATCTACTTTCCGCCCGGCGTGCACATCTCAATCGGTAACTCGCAAAGTTGCGTGGGCGGCGGTTTCTGCGCCTATCACTCAAGTCTGGTAAGCCCGCTCGAGCCTAAGTTGCCTTACGGGGTTTTCCCCGACTTTGGCCCCACCAGCGGATGCTCCACCGGAGGCTGCGGCCAAAGCACCGCCTTTGACAATCTCACCTCCGCCACCAGCCACGAAATTGCCGAAGCCGTTACCGATGTGGATGTGGGAGGCGCCACCGGCTACGCGCCGCCGCTTGCCTGGATTAGCGACACCACCGGGGAGGAAGTTGGCGACCGCTGCAATCAACAACAGGCGCAGATCACGGTGGGCGCAAACACATACACCATCCAGCAGCTATGGTCGAACATGCAGAACGCATGCACGACAGCGCCCGCGCGCTACGAGTTGGCGGCGCCGACCAATGCCGTCCCCGGCAAGGCCTTCAACGTGACCGCAAGCGCGTTGCCGCCCGGTCCCAGCAACGCGCTGCTAAATCTGTATAGCGACACGGTTCACTTCACCAGCTCCGACGCACACGCTGTGCTTCCGGCCGATTACACCCTTGTGCCGGCCACCGACGCGGGCACCCATACTTTTTCCATAACGCTGAATTCGCTGGGCAGTCAGACGATCACCGCAACCGACACCCAAACTCCTGCGATCAACGCGAGCGCCACCGCCTCCGTAAATCACAACGCTGATCTGACCATCGTCAAGACTCACAGCGGCAGCTTTACCCAGGGCCAGACCGGCGTGAGTTATCGGATCATCACCGGCAACGGCGGCGACTTGCCGACCACCGGCTTGGTGACCGTGGCGGACACTGTGCCTCCCGATTTGACCGCGACTGCGATCAGCGGCACAGGGTGGGCCTGCACTCTGAGCACGGCTACTTGCGCCCGCAGTGATGTCCTCGCCGCAGGCGCCAACTATCCTGCCATTACGCTGACCGCAAACGTTTCTGATGCCGCTCCTGCGTCCATCTTCAATAACGCCACGGTTTCCGGTGGCGGTGAAGTGAATACGTTCAATGACACGGCGAGCGACCCAACGACCATCGTCCAGCTGCCCGATCCAACGATTGCCGTTACCCACAGCGGCAGCTTCGCCCAGGGGCAGATTGCAGCCGTCTACACGTTGACGGTCAGCAATGTGGGCGAAGGAACGACCACGGGGCGGGTGACCGTCACGGACTCCTTGCCTTCGGGCCTTGCTGCCACCGCCATCGCCGGCGCCGGTTGGAATTGCACGCTACCGACCTTGACCTGCACTTGGACGGACGCCCAACCACCGGGCGCCGTTTATCCGCCGATCACGCTGACGGTGAATGTCGCCGCCAATGCGGCGTCACAGGTTACGAATACCGCGACGGTCTCCGGCGGGGGTGAAGTCAACACTGCCAATGACACCGCTAGCGACGTGACGGTCATCACGCAACCCGCCTCGGACCTGATCGTTACGATCAGCCATAACGGCAACTTCACCCAGGGACAAACCGGGGCTACGTTTACGCTGACCGTTTTGAATATCGGCCCATCTCCCACCTCGGGCATGGTGACGGTGACAGACAGTCTGCCTGTCTACCTCACCGCCACCGACATGACCGGCACCGGGTGGGCGTGCACGGTGGCGACTCTGAGCTGCAGTCGCAGTGATGTTCTGGCCGCGGGACCGGTCAGCAGCTATCCACCGATCACCTTAACCGTGACCGTATCCAGCGTGTCTCCATCGTCGCTTACCAACTCCGCAGGAGTTTCCGGGGGTGGGGAACTGGACACCACCAACGACTCCGCCAGCGACACCGTGACCATCAACCCGTGGCCCGATCTCTCCATCCTCAAATTTCACAATGGAAATTTCGCGCAAGGGCAGACGGGCGTCACCTACACCCTCACCGTCGCCAATAACGGCGCGGCTCCAACCCGTAGGCACCGTGACCGCGACCGACCTACTTCCCGCCGGCCTCAAAGCCACCGCCATCAGCGGTTCGGGCTGGAACTGCACCTTGGGCACGCTGACCTGCACCAGAAATGATCCTCTGACTTTCTTTTATCCCGTCATCACAGTGACAGCAAATGTGGCGAACAACGCGCCGAGTTCCGTTACCAACACCGCTACCGTTTCTGGCGGAGGAGAGATCAACATCACCGACAACACCGTCTCCGATCCAACCACGATTCTGCCTCCGGTTTCGATTTCCCTGATCCAGGGCAGCAGCACCGTCAAGGCCGGTAACCCGGGTACATTCGCCTTCTCAGTGATGTCCGTTCCGGCGGGGACGGTGACCCTTACCTGCGGCACCTTGCCGGCCGAGGCTGCGTGCACTTTCTCGCCTCCCACGCTGGCCAGCTCAGCGACCGTCACACTGACGATTACCACGAAGGCTCCGACGCTGTCGTCGGTTCCGCCCGCGAGCAACAGTGGGAATCTGCCGCTCCACGCAATGACGGTGCCTTTTCTCGCACTGGCGGTGACCGGACTCCGTCGTAGGAAGGGAAACGAGATCAAACGTTGGCTGGCTTGTGGACTGACCAGCCTCGCGCTTCTGCTGGTGCTGGCGGGATGCGGAGGTGGCAGCGCGTCAACCCCGCCACCGACATTGCAAGGCGGAACCCCGACCGGGACCTATCCCATCACCGTAACGGCGCTAAACTCCAGCGCGAATCAGCAAGGAAGCGCGGTCGTAACCTTGATCGTACGGTGATCAAGAAAGCTGAAGCGCGCGAGCATCACGAACCCCCTGGGGCTTCGCCAAGTGCTGGGTGGGTAGTTTAGAATAGTGATATGAACGGCGAATTGAATTACGGTCCTTACGTCACCATAGAGAATGGCAAGAGGGTGGTCAAGGACCTGACCTACGGGACCCCCACTGTCCTGACCACGCTCGACTCGGCCGTCAACTGGATGCGCAAGAGTTCGATCTGGCCCATGACGTTTGGCCTGGCCTGCTGCGCCATCGAGATGATGTCGATGGGCGCGTCGCGATTTGATATTGCCCGCTTCGGCGCGGAGGTATTTCGACCGTCCCCGCGCCAATCCGACCTGATGATTATCGCCGGCCGCGTCTCCAACAAAATGGCGCCGGTCATTCGTCTGCTTTGGGAACAAATGCCCGAGCCCAAATGGGTAATCTCGATGGGTGCCTGCGCGACTTCGGGTGGGGTCTTCAACAACTACGCGCTGGTGCAGAGCGTGAACCAGGTGATCCCGGTGGACGTCTACGTCCCGGGCTGTCCGCCGCGCCCCGAGCAGTTGATCTACGCGATTACGTTGTTGCAGGAGAAAATCCAGAAGTCGCGAGGCTCGGTCAAGCAGGTGCTCAACCTCGCGTGACTCTTCTCACGCTCCACAACCTCAGACAACGCGCGGTGACAACCACCAGCCTCAGGGCAACTTAAACTGAATGGTAACTTGGGTGTGCATGAGAACCGGTTTTCCATTCAGCTCAAAGGGCTGGTAGCGCCACTGTTCAACGGCCGTGACGGCTGCCGCGGCAAGAATTCGATCGCCCTTCACTACTTTCACTTCGTGGACATTCCCATCTTCCCCAACGGTGGCGTCGAGCTGCACCGCACCTTCAATGCGCAGCAAGCGGGCCTGCTGTGGATAGGTGGGGGAGACGCGTTTGGTCAGTGCCCCACCGGTCACGCCTTGCGACATGCGCAGTGCCACGGTGGGCAGATCGTGACGGCTGTTCAGGACGCTCTCCGGTACGGAGGCGCCCGACGTCCCCGGCACCAGTCCCGGAGCTTCGGGAGTCGGTATGTCGTCGCTCGCCGGTTTGGGCATAGCCGCTACGCTGATCAGCGGCTTCTCCTCGTTGGGCGCTGTTCGATCCATGACTTCGGAGTTCGAGGCCCGGCGCACCAGGTCGCGGGCTGCAATATCGGGAGACGGCTTCGACCGTGAACTCGTTGCCCCCGTCCGGTGTCCTGCGTTCCCAAACGACGGAGTGACTTCCAGGCTGGTCTCAAGGGGCGGACCCGCAGTCACGACGGTTGGGTTGCTGGTCGCTGCTTGCACCGATTGCGGCGGATTCGCACCTTTGTGGCGCGCCGAAATCCACCAAAAACCTCCTACCACCAGCAACAGCAAAACGCCGGCCGCGGCCAAGCGCAGGGGCTGACCTTCCTCGTCTTTCATTCGTGCAACCAGCTGCTTGAACGGAGACGCGCCCTGAGGCGGAATAGGCTTCGTCTGCAGCGGGCGAACGGGCTGGGCAACGTTGGCCTCAGCAGGACGTTTCAACCCCGCTGGAGCGATCGCAGCAGGAACGGACCGGGAACGCCCGGTGACCGCAATCTGCGCCAGCTGCTTCAGCAGCGTGATGTGAGCATCGGAAAAGGCGTACGGACGATCCGAAAATACTTCCAGAATCCCGACTACGCCGTGCTCCCCGCGCAAGGGGACACCCGCCAGCGAACGGATCCCGAGTTCCTGGCAGACCTGCGCGTCGACCAAGGGATCGGTCAGCGTGTCGTTGCAACGCTTGGACCGTCCGCTGCGCAGACACTCGCCGGAGATGCCCGACTCCATATCCAGTTTGGAACCGAGCGGGGGCGCGGTGTCGCCGGATCGTGCCCGGCAGATCACGACTCCCTGGCTCCAGAGCGCAAGGGCCGCTCCGGAGGCGTCGGTGAAATAGCGCGCCGCATGCGTGGCTTCGGACAGAATACTGTCCAAATCCATCCGTCCCTGCTGCGCGTCTTCCCGCAAGCGGTCAATGAGAAGGTAGTCGTCCGGAGAGGGGCCTTGGCTGGAACGAGATACGTTTTCGGGCCAAGAGGGAACACCAGGATCCGGGGGACCTGGGGAGGTAGGCCTAACCCATGGATCAGCCATGCGCAAAACTCCTCGTAGCGAACGGCCAGAGTTGTGAATTGACTGACGAAACGACCAGAAAAATTCCTTCCCGCGAGTTTCTGATAAATGGAGCTAGTTGTCAACGATAGATCGTATACCTTAGGCCCGAAAATCCGCATGGGGCAAGCGTTTTACGTGCCATGCCGTAACCAAGGTAACCTCCTTCCGATTACCCGCCCCCTGGCCGTCACCGTCAACCTGGAAGCCGCGCAAAGCGGGTCGTTATTGTCTGGGTTCCGCGCGCTGAGTCCGTCTCTGCACGTGGTACAACCTGTCCATGGAGTCTTCCCGCATTTTCGAGAAGCAGGGCACCATCCTGTCTCTGGCCCCGTGCCGCGCCGATCTCGCGGGCGGCACCATCGACCTCTGGCCGTTGTACTTGTTTCACCCGGGGGCATTGACTCTGAACTTCGCGGTCAACATCCTGACCAGTTGCCGGATCACTCCCCTCAAAGGGCGGAGAATCCAACTGCGTTCGCTTGACACGCGCCAGGAGGAAAGTTTTACGAGTTTCGACGAACTCAGGCACGCTCGCCGTTTCCGGCTTCCCCTGGCGGCGCGGCTCCTGCAATTTTTTGCGCCCAAGGAGGGCCTGCTCGTAGAAACCGATTCGGAATCGCCGGCGGGTGCCGGTATTTCCGGGTCATCCGCCCTGATGATCGCGACCACCGCGGCCCTGGCGCGCTTTACGGATCGCAACCTGACGCTCGAGCAGATGCGCGTTATCGCGCAGAACATCGAGGCCCAGATCATCAACGTCCCGACGGGCTGCCAAGATTACTATCCGGCGCTCTACGGAGGCGTGAGCGCCATCCACCTGAACGCCGACGGCATTCACCGCGAATCGGTCCCGGTTTCGCCCGAGGAAATCGAGTCCCGCTTTGTGCTTGCTTACACGGGCGCGCCCCGGCAGTCCGGGATTAACAACTGGGAAGTTTTCAAGGCGCACATCAACGGGGACAAACGGGTGCACCGCAACTTCGAGCGAATTGCGGAGATTGCCCGCGCCATGTACCAGGCTTTGCTGCACGCACAATGGGACGACGTCGCGCGCCTGCTGCGAGACGAGTGGAGGTTACGCCGGAGCAATGCTCCGGGCATCACAACCCCTCTCATCGACAAACTCATCACAGTGGCTGGAAGGCACGGAGGTCTGGCCGCGAAAGTCTGCGGCGCGGGCGGCGGCGGCTGCGTTATCTTTCTGGTCGAGAAAGGAGCGGCCAGCCGGGTTGCGACCGTGATTGGCGACAACGGCGGACGTGTACTGCCGCTTCAACTGGCGCGTGACGGGCTGCGCTTCGCCTCGTAGACGACTTTCGCGCCCGTTGTGGCAGGGCCGAATCGGTCTATAATAAGGGCAAGTTGGGGGCCCGATGAAGTTCAGCCGCATCATGGTTGGGTTGGTTTCGGTGGCTACCCTGGTGACTGCCTCGTCAGCGGGCGATAAAGATCCCACTCCTGATTTTTCCCAAGCACCCAAGATCTCCAAGCAAACCCGCGTCCAACTGGTTCAGCTGCTGACGGCTGAACTGGTCTATGTGCGCGCGCCTTTTCCCATGGGCCGCCAAGGTCTGAAGCTGAAGGATGGAGTAGTCAGTCCCAGCGGCGAGGAACTGCAACAGGCTCTAGCCATGTGGGGGCCGGCCGCCAAGTCGGGCGATGCCGCTCGCATCAGCGCAGTCATCTTCAAGGACAACTTCATCCACATCGAAATCAACGGCGGGCCCATCCGGAAATCAAAGTGGTACCAGCGCATCAGTGTCGGTGGGAATGGGGGCACTGCACCCATCGCTCCCTCGGATGAAAATGCCAATGCCCGTGGTTCTTTTGTCGACGTGTACTTCGACAAATACGTCCCTGAAATGACCGGTCGTGACTTGAAAGGACTGCTCCGCCCGGTGCTGGATTTCGAGTCGAAGTCGGTGCAGGAAGCGTATCTCGAGACTGTCCCCCCAAAGGTGAAGGACGCGATCCTGAATCATCATGTTCTGGTCGGCATGAATCGCGAAATGGTGACTTACGCTAAAGGGCGTCCGCCGAAGAAGGTCCGGGAGCGCGATGGGGAAGCGGAGTACGAAGAGTGGATTTATGGCGATCCGCCCCAGGACGTCGAGTTCGTGCGTTTCATGGGCGACGAAGTCGTGCGTCTTGAGATCATGCAGGTCGACGGAAAGAAACTCGTCAAGACCGACAAAGAGGTTGACATACAGCCGGTGACCAAAGTGGCCCAGGAAGCAGAGCCGACCCGGCCTGCCGCGGCACCTACTTTGCATCGTCCGGGAGAAGAAACGGACAAGAACGCCCCCGAAGGAGCGGACCGCCCCGCGCCACCGCCCCCAGTCAATAGCCCCAGTCCAACCGATGGCCCCAACTGAAGGCCTGTCCTGCCGCGGTGCTTTTCCCTCGAACTTGGCGGCAGTCCCTGCCGGGCTTTAGACTGGAAGAGTGAAAATTGCTCTCGGCCAGATTAATCCCACGGTGGGGGATTTCTCCGGCAATGCCGCCAAGATTATCGAGTATGCCCGTCAGGCACGGACCGCCGGAGCCGGGCTGATCCTCTTTCCCGAGCTTTCCGTTTGCGGCTATCCCCCCCGCGACCTGGTGGAGCGGCCCACATTTGTTGCGAAGAATCGCGAGACGGTCGACCGGATTGCAGCCGAGACCGACGGCATCGCCGTGATCTGCGGTCTTGTAACCCCCGCCCACGCCGAGACAGGGAAGTCTGTAATGAATTCCGCCGCGCTGCTCCGCGACGGCAGACTGGCCTTCCTGCAGTCCAAGATGCTGCTCCCGACCTACGACGTCTTCGACGAAATGCGCAACTTCGCGCCCGCCCGCCACCAGGACCTGTTTGACT
Source organism: uncultured Acidobacteriaceae bacterium (assembly GCA_964641665.1). Taxonomy (GTDB): domain Bacteria; phylum Acidobacteriota; class Terriglobia; order Terriglobales; family Acidobacteriaceae; genus Gp1-AA133. The sequence continues at coordinate 71,761 of CAZXKO010000095.1, read as the reverse complement.
TCTGCGGGAACCGCATGGCGCTCACCATCTGCGAAGATGCCTGGAACGACAAGGATTTCTGGAACAAGCGCCTGTACGGGGTTGATCCGATCGATGCACTGGTGAAGGCCGGGGGTAATTTCGTTCTCAACATCTCAGCCTCGCCCTTCTGGCTGGGCAAGCGGGAACTTCGCCGCGACATGCTCGCCACCATTGCGCGCAACGACAAGATCCCGGTGGTCATGGTCAACCAGGTTGGGGGAAACGACAGCCTATTGTTCGACGGGTCCAGCCTGGTTCTGAATCGCGAAGGCAAGGTCATTGCGCAGGGAAAGTCCTTCGAGGAGGACATCGTCTACTTCGACTCCGCGACCCTCGAAGGCGAGCTGCACGAACAGGTCGAAGGCGAAGAGGCGAGTGCTTTCGGCGCGCTGGTTCTCGGCACCCGCGACTACGTTCGTAAGTGTGGCTTCAAGAAGGTCGTCATCGGCCTCAGCGGCGGCATCGATTCCGCGCTCACCGCCGCCATCGCCGCGGAGGCCGTCGGCCCCGAGAATGTCGTTGGCGTCGGCATGCCGGGGCCCTATTCCTCCCCGGGTTCGATCGAAGACGCGCGCTCCCTGGCGAGCAACCTCGGCGTCCGTTTCGAGCTGCTTTCCATCACCGAAATCTGCAATTCCTACAGGCAGACTTTACGTGGAGTGTTCACCGGCTTGAAAGAAGACGTAACCGAAGAAAACATTCAGGCCCGCGCCCGGGGTACATTACTCATGGCGCTCTCGAACAAGTTCAATGCCATCGTGCTGTCGACTGGAAACAAGAGCGAGCTTGGGGTCGGCTATTGCACCCTTTACGGCGACATGGTGGGGGGACTGGCGGTGATCTCCGACGTCCCGAAGACGCTCGTCTACAGAATCAGCCACTACGTCAATTCACGCCGTCCGGTCATTCCCCAGGCCAGCCTGGAGAAACCGCCTTCGGCGGAATTGCGTCCCGACCAGAAGGACAGCGACAGCCTGCCCCCCTACGACGTGCTCGATGCCATCCTGGAAGACTATGTCGAGGACTCACGGTCCGCGGCGCAGGTTGCCCAGTCCCGGGGCTTCGACCTCGACCTGGTGAAGCGCGTGATCCGCATGGTGGATCGGGCTGAGTACAAGCGGCAGCAGGCCGCGCCAGGCATCAAGATTTCCGCCAAGGCTTTCGGGTACGGACGCCGGTTCCCGATCGCCGCCAGGTCGGAGGAATAACGCTGCTTGCGCGAGTCACCCGCGTGTTGAACAATACCTAAGATTCCAAGTCCGAAAGGAAAGCATGCATCGCTCACTGATTCTCGCATCCTTGTTCGCGCTGGTCGCCAGCATCAGCCTCGCCCAGGTCAAGACGGTCGACCCCTTGCCCTCAGAAGATACCGTCAATGCTTTTATGCAGCAGACCTTCGGCTATGACTCGACCATCACCTGGAAGGTCGCCTCGATCAAGCCGGCTGTGGCGCAGGGGCTCGCCGAAGTAAACGTGGTCGTGACCAACTCGCAGGGCCAAAGCGGAATGACTCTCTATGTGACCGCCGACGGCAAACATGCGATGACCGGCGAAATCCTGCCGTTTGGCGCCAAACCCTATGCCCCGGCACACGAAGCGTTGCTGAAGAGTATGAATGGCCCGTCAAAGGGTCCGGCGAAAGCGGCGGCGACGATCGTCGAGTTCAGCGACCTGCAGTGCCCGCACTGTAAGGAAGCGCAGCCGACGGTCGACAAATTGCTCGCCGAGGAGCCCGGCGCCCGTTTTGTTTTCCAGCAGTTCCCCCTGCCCATGCACAATTGGGCCGCCAAGGCCGCCGGGTACGCCGACTGCGTGGGCCGCGCGTCGAACGATGCATTCTGGAAGTTTGTCGAGGGCACTTACGCCGAGCAGGCCAATATCACTGAGTCCAACGCCGACGAGAAGCTGACGGCGATCGCCGACAAATCGGGAGTGAAGGGCTCCGATATGGCCGCTTGTGCGGTGAGGCCGGATACCAAGACCCGCGTCGACCAGTCGATTGCCCTGGGCCAGGCGGTGGGCGTTACAGGGACCCCGACGCTGTTCATCAGCGGCCGCCGCATTGGCAACGTGGCGCAGGTCCCGATGGAAATCTTGAAGGGGTTGGTGGAGTTCGCCACAAAACAGCAATAACCAGGAGAGGAAGCTCTACTTGATTCCGGTCATCCAGATCATCGAGTCCGGAGTCTCCGAGAGGCTGATGATGTGCGGTGTTATCACCACCAGAAACTCATCCCAATCTTTCTCTTTGGTGTTGGTGCTCGCGACGTGGCCGAGCACAGGAATCTGACTGATTCCCGGAATGCCGCTCAGGCTGCGTTGTTCGGTCGAACTGATCGCTCCGGCCACCACCGCCGCCTGTTCGTTTTTCACGTTGATGCTGCCCGTATATTCGCGATTGCCGATAATCGGCTGACCATTGACGCTCGCTCCGCTGAGCGACCGCACCTTCATGTCGACCGTGAGGCTTACGTCCGATTCGCCATGAATGTAGGGCTTCACTTTCAAGGTCATTCCAAGGTCTTCATAAGTGAACGAGGGGATCGGAGCGACAAAGGAGTTGTTCTGGATGGCCGACGAAATCGCGGCAGTATTGAAAATTGGAGCGAAGGTCGCATTGACAATCGGATAGCGCGTTCCCAGGTTGATCGTGGCATCCTTCCCCTGCGCGGCTCGCAGGGTTACGTGCTGCAGCGAACGCAAGTTGCCTTCAGTCATGGAGAGCGTGGCACTGAGCGTCCCAAGGCTGACACCCATCAACGTCAGCCCATTTCCGAAGGTCGCCAGAGGCTGGCTGAAGATCGAGCTTGCGTTACCCCCGATCTGGGCCAGCAGGGCGGAAAGGGCAGTACTGTTGGCCTGGTTGATGCCCCCGCTGGCGATCAACTGGTTAATCAGATCCTGAATACTCTGCCCGCCCGCCAATGTGAGGCCCAGGGCCTCCACCGGAATGTTGTAAAGGTTGAACTGGTTCGGTATATGCAGGCCGAAATTGTAGACCAGCGTGCGGCTGACCTCGAAGACACGGACATCGAGCATGACTTCCGGATGCCCGGAACCCAGTTCCTCCATGAAGCGGCTCGCCGGTTCCAGCACATTCACGGGCGCGCGCACCACGATGGTGCTGTTTTGCGGCTCCGAGGTGACGAACTTCAGTTCGAACAGCGTGCGCAGCACGTTAACCAGATCGGTCAGTTCCGTCGGGGTACTGGCGTCGGGGACATAGAAGGTCCTCATACCCATGCGGTCGAACAGGCGGTGATTCTCGGCGGACTCGGCGGCCACCAGAATCTGCTTTTCTTCCAGCGGTGACCAGAACGTCTTGGTAACAATACCGGCCAGCCGCATAGCGGTGTAAAAATCGACATTCTCCAGATTGAAACGCAGCTGCCGGCTTATGACGGAATCGTCGAAAGTCGCCACGATCCCGTAGGCATTGGCGATCTGAGTCAGCAACGAGCGCGAGTCTCCCCGGAAATGAAAGCTCTGAAGCTGGTCCTTAGGGGCGACACGAATCATGTTCGATTCCGCCACCACTCGCGGAGGTTGCCGGACCTGCGGGGCCGAAGGCCCAAGGGAGTCGTTCAGTCGCTGGCGGGCGAATTCGTTCGTGGGATCGAGGTGCAGCGCCGTGCGGAACTCGCCGAGCGCCTGCACCTGCTGGCCGTTGGCCAGGGCGTCGTTGCCACGTTGCGTATGTTCATACACCAGTTCCTGCCGGACCATCTCGCGCAAAGTCACGTATTCCACGTCTTGCGGAACCAGCTCCGCGGCCCGCTCCAGTTCCGAGAGCGCCTCTTCGAGCCGTTTTGCTTTCTCCAGCTTTACGCCTCGCTCGAAAGCGCGCTTCGCCTCCTTGCGGGACTTTGGCGTGACCAAGCACTCCGGGCTTCTCGGCAGGCCGCTGGCGCAGTTCATCGGGACCGCCGCAGGCTGGTCCGCACCCCACGAGGCGGTAACTGTCAGGAAAATTGCCAGGATAGATTGCCAGGCGCGCATCGTTTTGATTGTACCCGGGATGAGAACGCCCGAAACCCGGATTCTTGCAAGCTTAGTACCTTTGGTTTTAACGGGATGAGTGACGGGCCGAGCCTAGCGGGTGAGGAGTTCCGCGCACGAGGCCACCGTGGCGTCCGCCCCGAGCGGGCCCAGGTCCTCCACTTTGAAGATTCCTGTGCCCACGGCGATCACCTGGCCACCCACGCGGCGAGCCGCGCACACGTCGTCCGGCGTATCTCCCACAAAGCACACGGTCGCCTGCGGTCCCAGGCGGTGCCGAACCTCTGCCATGGCCTTGCGGAAGATGTGTTCCCTGAGCTCGCAATCGTCGGCATAGCAGCCAAACTGGAAGAAATCGCGCAGCCCGGCTGCTTTCAGCTTGAGCCACCCGATGGATTCCAGGTTCCCGGACGAGACTCCGAGCAGCTTGCCCTCGGTCCGCAGCAGTTCCAGCACTTCGGGTACGCCCGGAAGCACGTTTGGGTTGAATTCCCCTGCTTTTTCGGCGGCGTCGAGGCGCATGACCTGCAACGCCCCCGCCATCTTGCGGTCGATCGTCTGCGAGTCGATCCCGCCTCGTTCCAGAGCCGCTCGTAAAATGCCAGGGTCGGTCTTGCCGTGGTAGACGATCCCGTCGATCGTGGCCTCCAGGCCGTAAACTTCAAGCATCGCCCGATGCAAAGCGTATCGATGAATGCGGTCGCGGGAAAGCAACAACGTCCCGTCGATGTCGAACAGGAAAGCGTCCGCCTCTTTCCAGCGAAAGCCATTCGGCTTCTGGATATCCAACTTCTCCACCCGCGGGACTTTGAAAACTTTGCAACTTTGAAACCTTGAACCTCTGAACCCTGCCTCTATTTCACCATTATTCTTTCAATACTGCGTGCCCGTCCCTTCGTTTCGTCGGCATCGATCACAACGGCACACAAGCGCACGTCGCCAGCGGCGGCCTCAAACCGTACGGGCATGTTGTTCAGGAACTTGCCGACGACCAGTTCCTTCTTTACCCCGATCACGCCATCGTAAGGCCCCGTCATGCCCACGTCGGTGATGTACGCAGTTCCATTCGGCAGCACCTGCTCGTCGGCGGTAGGCACGTGGGTGTGGGTGCCGACCACCGCCGTCACTCGTCCGTCGAGATACCAGCCGAGAGAAACTTTTTCCGAAGTGGCTTCGGCATGCATATCCACCAGGATCACCTTGGCCTGAATGTTCTTGAGCAACTGGTCGGCCATGCGGAACGGGTCATCGTTGGACGCCATGAACACCCGCCCCTGCAGATTGATCACCGCATAGGCCACCGAGCCTTTGCGTCCTTCATAGACTCCGTGCCCCGGCAGATCAGGGGCGTAGTTGGCGGGTCGGATCAAACGGCGTGAGGGGCTATGGGGGTTGCCGTCGGCCATCTGAAAGAAGTCCACGATTTCGCGCTTGTCCCAGATGTGGTTGCCGGAAGTGAGGACGTCAATCCCCAACTCGAACAGTTCTTCCGTGATCTGAGGGGTGATGCCGAACCCGGCCGCCGAATTCTCACCGTTTGCAATGATCAGGTCGACGGCGTGGTCTCTCACCAGCGCAGGCAGCCGTTCTTTTACGATATTGCGGCCCGGCCGGCCAAAAATGTCACCAATAAAAAGTATGCGCAATGATTTCCTCGGAGAACTTTTGAGGATACCACGCAGAAAAGCGTCAACCAGTTAAGGGAGCGGCGAGCAGCCTGCCCTGAGCGAGCCCGTAGAGTCGAAAGAGCCTGCGGTAGGCGTGGCGCCGTTGGCCGCGGAAAGAATGGATTCGTGTCAGGGTGCGCCTCCAGGCGCACCGTAAGAGCCTAATTGTCAACCCGCCTTTAGGCGCTGGGGTCGACGAACTGGATTCATTCTCTAAGGTCACCTCGCTCACATGCGTCAGTTCGACGCCAACTCCGCCGTTTTCAGAAAATCGTAATTCCCGCGCGGGCTGACGGTGAGATTCTTGACCCGACTGGTGTGCACGAGAACATTGTCGAGATACCACAGATTGATATAGGGCAGGTCTACCGCCAGAATGCGCTGCACCTCGCCGTAGAGCTGCCTCCGCCGGTCCTGGTTCATTTCAATGCGCGCCTGGTCGATCAGCGCATCAACCACAGGATTGCTATAGAAGCCGCGATTCGCGCCCTTGGGCGGGAACTGGCCGGAGTGAAAAGCATGTTCGAAAATGTCGGGATCTTCGTTGCTGCCTCCCACCCAACGCAAGGAATAGAGCTGAAAGACTCCTTTGGTGACATATGAAAAGAAAGTTGCGAACTCGAAGGTCCGGATATCGAGCTGGATCCCGACCTCGCGCAATTGTTGCTGCAGAACGGCAACCATCAGTCGCGTGCTCTCGTCGGTCGAAGTCTTCATCGCCAGGTGAAAGCGGACGCCGTTCACCGGCTTGTACCCAGCTTCATCGAGGATTTTACGGGCCCGCTGCGGATCGTGCGTGTACGTCTGTACGTCGCTGGTGTAAGCCCAACTCTGCACGGGCAGGGTGCTGGCCGCGGGGCGCGCAAAGCCGCGCAACAAGTAGTCGATGATCGGCCCCCGGTCGATCGCGTAAGCCAGCGCCTGCCGCACGCGAACGTCCTTCATGATGGGATCGCGCAGGTTGAACGCCATGTAGGCGAGCGTTGTTCCCGGAGCGCGCAAAACCTCAAGCTTCGATTCGCGTTGCAGGGTCATCACCATGTCGGCCGTCAGCGCGTTGATCGCGAGGTCAGCGCTCCCCTTGCGCAGCTCAAGGGCCTGGGTCGTCATGTCAGGAACCACCAGAAAACGGACGCGTTCCAAGTGAGCCTTCTCGCCCCAGTAGTCCGGGTTGCGTTCCAGTACAACATCTCGATCCTGCTCCGCGCTGACAAAGCGGAACGGTCCCGAGCCCACCGGGGCGCGAGTCATCTCGTCTCCGCTGCCGTACGGAACAATGCCGATCGCCCCTTCCGAGAGACTCCAGAGCAATGTCGCCGTCCGCTCCTTGACCCGGAAGATCACCGTGGAGTCGTCGGGAGTCTCGATGCGATCCACGAGCCGATAGGAACTGGTCTTGGCGCTGCGAATCTTGCCCTGCAGCAGGGAATCGAACGTCCACTTAACATCCCGCGAGGTCAGCGGGCGGCCGTCGTGGAACTTCACGCCCGGATGCAGATGGAAGATGAAGGTCAGGGGATCGGGGTTCTCCCATCGTTCCGCCAGGCCCGGCTGCACATTGAGATGCTCATCGCGGGTCAGCAGCGCGTCGAACATGAGTTCGTCAATGCGCTCCGACTGCGCGTCGACGCCCACCCGCGGATCGAGATTCGTCGGGCTGCTCTCGATGATCATCACCAGCGTATGGGGGTCGGACCTGGACGAGCAGGAGGGCAGAAGCAGGAGACATGCAACGACCAGAAAGATACGCACACGCGGGGACATCCCAGCCCACGTAGCCCCAGACGCCCACGTCTGGGCGTTCGCCGCGCAGCGGCGAAGACGGCTCGTGAGGCCGAGCTCAAACATACGAAATCTTCCCCAGAATCGCCGCCCGCTTCGCTCCCGTCGCAGAAGGCACATTCGACGGCCGTCCGTTCCAAGTTTCGTAAGCGAGCAGAGCAAACGCCACGGCTTCTTTCGCCGCTGACGGTAACCCAAGCTCGTCTGAGAGCCGAAGGGAAAGGCCAAGGGGCGCCAGTTCATTCGCCAGCATCGCGAGTAGGGTCGGATTGTTTGCCCCACCGCCCGAAACTACGAATTCGCGATAGGACCGGAGCGGTCTCACAAACCGTCGAATCGCCTCTCCGATGGATCGCGCGGTAAGAGCGGTTGCGGTGGCGACCACGTCAGCCTTGGGCTGCCCGCAGCGCCTGAGAAATGTCTGGACGAACTCGCGGCCGAATTCCTCCCGACCGGCGGTTTTGGGCGGCTTCCTCTGAAAAAACCGCTCCCGCAAGACTCCATCAATTACGTCGCTCCTCACACTTCCAGAAGCCGCGATCCGCCCGTCGCGGTCGTACGGCTTGTGGAACAGCCGCTCGGTAACTGCGTCGATCACCATGTTGCCCGGTCCTGTGTCGAACGCGACGACATGCCCGGCCGATGCTGCGGGAGGAATCGCAGACAGGTTCGCAATCCCCCCAATGTTTTGCACGATCCGTCCGACGCGCGCATCCCGATAGAGAAGGTAGTCGAGGAAGGGAACCAGCGGCGCGCCCTTTCCTCCGGCCGCCATGTCAGCGGGGCGGAAGTCGGAGACCACGGGCACGCCCAACCGCACCGCGATTACTGCGCCTTCACCGGTCTGCCACGTTGCCGCGATCCTGCGGCCGAGGAATGGCTCGGGTTCCCCCTGATGGTAGAGCGTCTGCCCATGGCAGCCGACCAGTTGCGCCTTCACCCGAAACTTTCGCTGCGTGTCCACAACCGCGTCGGCGTAAAGCTCCGCCAGCAGAAAGCTCAACCGCGCGAGATCGGCGACGCTCGCCCGCGGTGCGTTCATCGCCGCCAGCACCGCCCGCCGCACCGTGGCCCGGTAGGGAACGGCGGCGTGTCCGACTAGTTGAAAGCGCAGCGACCCTTCAAGCCTGGGCCGTTCGCGCCTGCGTCCTGACGACGGAATTTGGCGAGGCCCCGAAGTTGCGCCCCGGTGTCCAGCCTCACTCACCCGTACCAGCGCGACATCGATGCCGTCGGCGGAGGTCCCACTCATCACGCCGGCGACGATCACGATGCCGCCTCTGCATACTCAGGAGCCCCGTCCCGGGAAAGCACACGAACCTCCTCCGAGGGCCGTGACCCGTCCGTGGCGAAACCTGAAAGTTGATGAGACGGTGAGATGTGAAGAGAACGGGTAGCAGAATGCCCCGTCTCCCCAGCCGCGAAGCGGCGAAAGAATGAAGCCCACGGCGTAAGCCGTGGGTAAGCGCAGGCTCGGACGGAAGCCCCGCAGGGGCGAAAGAATCTAAAGCTTGCGCAAGAACGAACGCTCACAGTCCTCCCAACCGCACCTGCTCGCTGAACTCCCAGAGCCGCCGCGACAGCCGGTCTACAATCTCCGGTGTTGGAGGATTCACCCACCGCCCCAATTTCGTCGATTTCTTCTTGAATGCCAAGACCCGGCGCGCCGCCTCCGCCACGCGCCGAGCAAACCCGCGGTCGTTCTCTGCCTCACGCGCCAGCTCTGCGTGCGCCCGCGTTACAAACTCCTCCTGGTGGCAGATCAAGCACAAGTCTCCGCCAGCACGAATGTGCTGCACCGCTGCCTTCTCAATTGGCGCCGCCGCCAGCACCCCTCCCATCTCCAGATCGTCGGACGCGATCAATCCTCGATAGCCGATTTTCTTGCGCAGAATCTCCGTGATCCACTTCTGGGAAAGCGATGCCGGCGTGGGTTCCCGCGTCACATCCGGATACGCCGCATGCGACACCATCACAAAAGGGAACAGGCGACGCAAGGTGCGGTAAGGAACCAGGTCCTCTGCCCACAACTTTTTGAAGGACTTCTCGATCACCGGCAATTCATGATGGCTGTCGAGCGTTCCTTCTCCCAGCCCGGGGAAATGTTTTCCGCAGCCCAGAACGCCCGCCTCACCTAACCCGGCAAGAAACTCGCGAACGTAGGCGATCACCTCTCCAGGGTTCGCCGAAACCGCCCGCGAACTCATCACGCTCTTCGATGCCTCAAACGCCAGATCGACGGTAGGAGCGAAGTCCACGTTAAATCCGACGGCCCGGCAGTTCTCGCCGATTACCCGTCCATGCTTGCGAAACAACTTCCGATCCCCGGTGGCGAACACTTCCGCCGGCGCTGGAGCCGGCCCGATCACGTTCCGCAGCCGGTCTACTTTTCCTCCCTCAAGGTCCACACATCGGAACAGGGGGTAGGAGACGAGCGCCTGGCAATCCTTGAGAAGTTTGTAAGTCTGCTCCGCGCTCACGATGTTACGCGCAAAAAGAATGATGCCGCCCGGTTGAACGCGCTCGAGCAGGGAAGCGAGCCCGGGAGACACTTCCGTCCCGTCGAAGCCGACGATGAGCAACTGCCCGATCCCGCCGTGACCCTTCCCTTTGTGTGCCTTCGTTGTGATCCGCCCTCCGTGGGCCTGAGTGTCCTCTGTGGTTAGACCTGCTTCTTCAACTCCGCCAGCAAATTCAAAGCTTCCAAAGGCGTCAGACGGTTGAGATCAACTTCGCGCAGCTTTTCCAGCACTGGCTGCGAAATCGGAGTGAAGATGGTCAGCTGTGTTGGCGGCACCTGGCGCGACTCGTCGCTCGCCAGATGCCCGGTTAACTGCCGCTCGGCATTCTCGTGCTCAGCCAGCACCGCGCGCGCCCGTTCGATCACTTCGTTCGGCAGTCCAGCCAGCTTCGCAACCTCGATTCCGTAACTGCGGTCCGCCGCCCCGGGCTCAACCTTTCGGAGGAACACGATCCCTCCGCCCGTCTCTTTCACCGACACGTGATAGTTCTTCACGCCCGAGAGCAGGTTCGCCAGCTCCGTAAGCTCGAAGTAGTGGGTCGCGAAAAGCGTCTTCGCTCGTGTGTGGGCGTGCAGATACTCCACGGCCGCCCACGCGATTGCCAGGCCGTCGTAGGTGGCCGTGCCGCGCCCCACTTCATCCAGCAGGATCAACGACCGCGGCGTCGCCGTGTGCAGGATCGCCGCCGTTTCTGTCATCTCCACCATGAACGTCGACCGCCCCCGCGCCAGGTTGTCGCTCGCCCCGATGCGCGTAAACACCCGATCCACCAGTCCCAGCCGAACTGACCGCGCCGGAACGTACGACCCCATCTGTGCCAGGATCACGATCAGCGCGGCCTGCCGCAAATACGTCGACTTGCCGCCCATATTCGGACCGGTCAGCACCAGAACCGCGTGCGTCGTGGAATTCAAGTAAAGGTCGTTCGGGACAAAGCGCTCGCTGCCGCCAGCGACTTCCAACTGCTCGATGACCGGATGGCGTCCCTCGACAATCTCCAGGTCGCCCGACTCATCCAGCACCGGCCGGCAGTAGTTGCGTAAGGCCGCGATGTGCGCCAGCCCCGCCAGAACATCCACCTCAGCGAGAGCCAGCGCCGTCTGCCGGATGCGCTTAGCCTCGGCGGCAATCGCCGTCCGCAACTCGGCGAACATGCGCCGCTCGATCTCGACGATCTTCTCCTGCGCATCGAGAATTTTCGCCTCGTATTCCTTCAATTCAGGAGTCGTGAAGCGCTCGGCATTGACCAGCGTCTGCTTTCGCTCGTAGTCCGCCGGAACCAGGTGGAGATTCGGTTTGGATACCTCAAGGTAGTATCCGAAAATCGAATTAAACTTTACCTTCAACGAGCCGATTCCAGTCCGCTGCCGCTCCCTCTGCTCGATCTGCGCCAGATACTGCTTGCTGTTGCGGCTCAAGTCGCGCAGTTCATCGAGTTCGGCATTGACCCCGCTTTGGATCACACCGCCATCGCTCAGCGAAATCGGCGGCTCGGCCACGATCGTGTCTTCGATCCGCGCCCGCAAGTCCGCCAATTCATCCATCGCACCATGAAGCGAATGGTGCCGCTCCGCATCGAACCGGGCGAGCGCAGCCCGCACGGCCGGTATCCGACCCAGGGAAGCCGCCAGCGCTAACACGTCCCGGGGATTCGCCGTCTCCAGCGTGACCCGGCTCAGCAGTCGCTCCAGGTCAAGAATGCCCTCGAGCGCTCGGCGCAAATCTTCGCGCGCCACCGTGTTCTTGACCTGCGCTTCGACGGCATCGAGTCGTGCGTCAATCTCCGTGCGCTCAATCGACGGCCGCAGCATCCACGCGCGAAACAGCCGCTTGCCCATGGGCGTAACCGTCGCGTCAATCGAGCGAAACAAAGTGACCCCGGCGTCGGTCCCGGCAAACAAAGGCTCGATCAGCTCCAGGTTCCGCACCGTGACCGCATCGAGCACCAGGCAATGCTGCCGCTCGTAGAAGCCAATGCGGTCGACGTGTTTTAGCGTTCCCCGTTGGGTGGAACGCACGTAGTAAAGAATCGCGCCCGCCGCGGAGGCCGCTGCCGGCTTCCCAGCCAGCCCGAAGCCCTCCAGCGACATCACCCCGAAGTGATTTTCGAGCAGCGGAATCGCGTGGTCTGGAGCGAACACCCAGTCGTCGAGGGGCGTCTCGGCGTAGTTCGTGGAGCGGCGGGCTGCCTGCCCTGAGCCAGTCGAAGGGTCTCGCAAGTCCGGTCGCCCAACGGGCGACAAGCTTTCTGGCGCTCCCGCCGCCCCTTCAAACAATGGCGCCGACGACGCGTACAACAGCTCCTTCGGCCGCAGCTGCGAAAGCTCCTCCTGGATCCTCCGCGCCGCATCGGTCCCCTGAAACTCCGTCGCGCGAAATTCGCCCGTCGAAAGATCGAGCGCCGCAAATCCCACCCGATCACCCACCTGCCCCACCGCCCCCAGAAAATTGTTCTCTTCGGAACTCAGCGACGAGTCCGCCGCCGTCCCCGGCGTGACCACTCGCGTCACTTCGCGCCGCACCAGCTTCTTCGCCAGTCGCGGGTCCTCCATTTGCTCGCAGATCGCGACCTTGAATCCTTTGCGAATCAGCTTGGCGATGTAGCCTTCCGCGGCGTGGTACGGAACGCCACACATGGGGACGGCAATTCCTTTTTCTTTGTTTCGCGACGTGAGGGTAATCTGCAGTTCGCGAGCCGCTACGACCGCGTCTTCGAAGAACAACTCGTAGAAGTCGCCGAGCCGAAAAAACAAGAGAGCGTTGGGGTGCTCTTTCTTGATGGCAGCGTACTGCCGCATCAACGGCGTGGACGTCTCGGTCATTGCGAGCGGCTTCGTGCGCGGATTATAACAAAGCGCCTCTGCGCCTTCGACGGCGGAGATCGCAGTTGACGCGCGCTTCCACGGGTGTTTTCCTTACCGCATGGAACTTCGCAAAGATCCCATCACGCGTTCGTGGGTGATCACCGGCGACGATGTCCCGGACGCCCCACCGCGCTCTGCCGATGCTCCCTGCCGCTTCTGCGCCGACGCGGCCTCGCCCTTGCAAGTCATCGCCACCCGCGCCGATGGCGACGGTGTGCCTTGGTCCGCGCGCTCTGTAGTGCATCCCACACCGCTCTACCGTATCGAAGGCGATCCCACCCGCCGTGGCGACGGCCTATACGACCGCATGCGCTCCATCGGCGCTCACGAGGTGCTCGTGGAAAACCCGAAGCACGATCGCAATCTGTGGAACGCCAGCGACGGCGAGATCGAGCAGTTCCTCCGGCTCGCGGCCCAACGCACCAAGGACCTCAAGGGCGATGCCCGCATCAAGTACGTCAGCTTTTTCAAGAACTTCGGTCCCAACTCCGGACAGGAATTCGAACACCCCACATCGCAATTGACCGCTACCACCTTCGTCCCCCGCCGCGTCCTCTACGAACTGCGCGCCGGACGCGACTACTACCAGCAGAAGGAGCGTTGCGTCTTCTGCGACATCATCGGCCAGGAAGAGCGGCAAGGCTTGCGCGTGGTCGAAATGCGCGGCGAATATGTCGCGCTGTGTCCGTACGCGCCGCGCGTGCCGTACGAAACCTGGATCCTGCCGCGCGTGCACGATTCCTCGTTCGAGCGCACTGCTTTTTCGAAGAGCGGCGGCATTCGTGACTTCGGCATCCTGCTCCGCCGCATCCTGCAGCGCATCCGCACGGTCACCGAGGAATTCCATATGGTCGTGCACACCTCGCCCAACACCCTCCACGGCTCGGGGAGCCTCGGTTACTGGAAGACCCTCGACGACGACTATCACTGGCACGTCGAGATCCTGCCCATCCTGAGTTCGAAGGCGAAGTCGTACACCTTCAAGGAGGTTTACTACTCGCCGGTCGCCTCGGAAACCGCGGTCAAACGCCTGCGCGACGCCAAGATTGACTCCTAGATTGTGCTGTTTTCACGAAATGAGCCGCATCTTCTCCGCGCGATTGGCGGGGAAGGTACAATAGATCGCGCTTCATATAAAATCGATTTTTTACAGCAGACCGTAGAGGAACCTCATGGCTTCGCAGTTAGGTGTGCGTCGAACCGGGTCGTTGGTCATTGCCCTTCTCTGCTTCGCGACTCTCTTTCCAGCCGCGGCACGAACCGCGGAGCATGGGAAAAACTTCCCCTGGATGAACCCCAGCCTGTCTCCCGACGAGCGCGCCTCACTTGTGGTGAAAGAAATGACGCTCGACGAGAAGATCTCCCTGCTGCACGGCACCGGCATGAGCGGCCTCGGCCCGGTAAGCCCACTCGCCGCGAAATCCAATGGTGGCGCCGGCTACGTGGTGGGAGTTCCGCGGCTCGGCATCCCCGCGATCCAGATGTCCGACGCAGCCTACGGCGTGCGCATGAGCGGCGAGAATGGCCGCTACTCCACCGCGCTAGCCAGTTGCCTGGGAGGCGCGGCGAGTTGGGATCCCGAGGCGGGCTACGAGTACGGAGCCTTGATCGGCCGCGAACTCCGCGCCCAGGGTTACAACATGTCGCTCGGTGGGGGCGTGAATTTGGCCCGGGAACCGCGCAACGGCCGCACTTTCGAGTACATGGGCGAAGACCCGATCCTGGCTGGGACGATGGTCGGGCAGGTGATCAAAGGCCTGCAGGCGCAGCACGTCATCGGCGACATCAAGCACTACGCTCTGAACGACCAGGAAAGCGGCCGCAACTCCGTCAACGTGAACATCGACCAGCGCTCGATGCGCGAGACCGACCTGCTCGCGTTCGAGATCGGCATTCACGAGTCGGATGCCGCTGCGGTCATGTGTTCCTACAACCGGGTGAACGGTGACTACGCCTGCGAGAACAAGTTCCTGCTCACCGACGTCCTGAAGCACGACTGGAACTTCAAAGGCTTCGTTTTGTCGGATTGGGGAGGTACGCACAGCGCCGCCAAAGCGTCGGCCGCGGGCCTGGACCACGAAGAACCGGCCGAGATCTTCTACGGCAACGCCTACAAGAAAGCGGTGGAGTCTGACACCATCCCGGTCGCGGAACTTGACGAGCATGTCCACCGCATCGTGCGCGCCATGTTTGCCACCGGTGTCATCGACGACCCTCCGCAAAAGAGCGTGGTCGATTTCGTGGGAGGACTTGACACCGCACGTAAGATCGCCGAACAGAGCATCGTTCTGCTGAAAAACGAGCACAGCGTGCTGCCCCTCGACGCCTCTAAAATCCGCAGCATCGCCGTCATCGGCGCGCACTCTGATGTCGGCATGATCTCGGGCGGCGGCTCTGCCCAGGTCGACCCGCCCGGAGGCAACGCCATCATGCCGCCCGGAAAAGGTCAAACTCACTGGCAGGACCAGATCTGGTTCCCCACCTCGCCGCTGAAAGCGATTAAGGCAAAACTGCCTCACGCCCAGGTTCAATTCGATTCCGGCACCGATCCCTCCGCCGCCGCAGCATTAGCGAAAATCGTCGACGTCGTCATCGTCTTCGCCTACCAGTGGGAGAGCGAAGGCATGGACCTCGACAGCCTGGCCCTTCCCGGAAATCAGGAAGACCTGATCACCAAGGTCGCGGCCGCCAACGCGCATACGATCGTCGTGCTCGAAACGGGCAGCCCCGTCACCATGCCCTGGGCCGATGAGGTCAGCGGCATCCTCGAAGCGTGGTACGCCGGCAGCAGCGGCGCCGACGCGGTCGCCAACTTGCTCTTCGGCGACGTCAGTCCCAGCGGCAAGCTGCCCATCACCTTCCCCAGAAGCGATGCCGACTTGCCCCACCCCACCATCGTGAAGCCTCCCGCGAAATCCACCACCCACGACGGCGATCCCGATGCGTGGAGAAGAATCGCGGACGGTCTCCCTGCTTTCCAAGTCCACTACGACGAAGGATTGAAAGTCGGTTATAAGTGGTACGACGCCGAGAAGAAGCCCGTACTCTTCCCGTTCGGTTTCGGCCTTTCCTACACCACCTACGCCTATTCCAGTCTCAAGGTGACACCTGGAAACAAAGTGCGCGTGACTTTCACGGTCACCAACACCGGACGTCGCCCGGGCGCGGAAGTCGCGGAGGTTTATGCCGCCCTACCCGCGAGCACGGGTGAACCTCCGAAACGCTTAATAGGCTGGAGCAAGGTCAAACTCAACGCCGGAGAAAGCAAGGAAGTTTCAGTCGAGGTCGATCCGAAATATCTGTCTGTCTTCAACGTCGACCACAACGCCTGGGAACTAGTGCCCGGCGACTACATACTGCTGGTCGGCGGCTCCTCCGACGACCTTCCGCTCAAGGAATCGGTCCACCTGAAATAGCGCGAGGCACCAGAGTGGATGTCGGGGTATCCTCTTAAAAAACCTGTCATCCCGACCGAAGTGAGGCGCAAGCCAAACGCAGTTTGGAGGGACCTTGTGTTTTCTTGCGTCCTTGCCTAGCCAATTGGAATGGCGCGATAGGCGTGCCAACGGCGCTTCAAATAAAGAAGCGCTCGAGCGTCCGAGGTAAGCTCTTTCCGCTCCAATCTCCAGCCATCTGCATTATCCTAGAACCGCACCCATGACCATCCGTCGCATGAAAACCTACACTGGCGGTCAGGGCTACGTGTATCAGTACTACTTCGTCGGCAAACGCCCGGCTCTCGAAGCAAGCTCTGCTCCGGGCAACACCGAATATGTTTTCGACGTCACCTCCGACCGCAAGACCACGTACTCCGTCAGCGTTCTTATGGAACCGGAAGCGCTGCGATCCTGGGCCCAGACCCACGGCCGTGCCCCAACAGACGCAGAAGAATATGCCGCCGTCAAACTGCGGCTGTTCAAAGCCTTCGACGAGATCGAAGATATGATGGCCAAGGGACGCACTCTCTCGGTCGACCCAGCCTCGCTCGAAGATGCGCTGGCAACGCTGGGAGTGGAGTGAGCCACGGTCCGCGAGCGCCCGTACTCAAAGGTCTTAATACCTTGTGACCTACATCACAAGCACCTGTGATCTGCCCGACTGCCTTCTGCCCCGCACACCGGGCAGACTATAATCACCAAGGCTCGAACGGTGCTTCCGCCGCGGGCCTCGTGGGCTTCTAAACTACGTTATGTCAATATTTTGGCTTCGAGTCGCGCTCTGCCTCTACGGTGTAGGACTGCTCTACGCCCTGATCGCCCTGACTCGTACCAGCGACCTGTTGAACCGCATCGCGCTCCACGCCGCCTACCTCGGCATGGTGTTCCATCTGGTGTCGCTCACCGAAGGCGTCTTTCTCAGCGACCACGTTTCGCTGGCCATGGCGCACAACTCCGAGTCGCTGCTGGCGTTCTTGATCATGACCGTGTTCATGATCACATACCTGCTATACAGCACCACTTCGCCCGGCATCATTGTGTTCCCGCTGGTTTTTCTTTTGACGCTCATGGCCGCGACGCGCCAGCAACCGTTTCTTCTGATGTCACCCGGCATGCGCACCAGTTGGCTGGTCGCGCACATCGGACTCATCTTCACCGGCTACGCTGCGCTGGTCCTGAGTTTCTGCGCGAGCCTGCTGTACCTGATCCAGCAGCGCTCGCTGAAATCGAAGCGCGCCAGCAGCATCCTGACTCGCCTGCCCGCGCTCGAAGAGATTGACCAGATCGGCTACCGCTCGCTCCTGCTGGGTTTCCCCTTCATGACCCTGGGATTGATCGCGGGCTCGGTGGTCGCCGAAAGCACGTACGGCCGAATTGATTTGCAGGACCCAAAGATCCTTCTTTCGCTGCTGATGTGGGCTGTTTATCTGGTCATGGTCTACACGCGATGGATTGCCGGCTGGCGTGGCCGCAAGGCCGCCGTGTTGGCCAGCGTCGCGTTCGCCGCGGCAGTCGTGGCCTGGGCGGCAAACTACTTCAGCACGATTCACAGGTTCGCCGCATCATGAGATTCCAGCTCATCGGCGTGAATCACAACACGGCCCCGGTCGAGGTCCGCGAGCGGCTGGCCATCCCCGAATCCCGCCTGCCCGAGGCCTGCAAGAAACTCGCCGAGCATCCCGGCATCGAAGAAGGAATGATTCTCTCGACCTGCAACCGGGTCGAGATCCTGGCCAACACAAAGAACGGCGCCGGCGCCGACCTGCGCGGATTCCTGCAGAACTATTTCCACCTCGACGGCGTCGAAATCAACCAGCACCTCTACGAATACAACGAGCAGGAAGCCGTGCGTCACCTGTTCCGCGTAGCCGCCAGTCTCGATTCTATGGTCGTGGGCGAGCCCCAGATTCTCGGCCAAGTGAAAGAAGCGTATGCCACGGCGCGTGCCGTCGGCGCCGTCCGCGCCCAGCTGGATCAGCTCGTGACCCGCGCCTTCGCCGTCGCGAAGAGAGTTCGCACGGAGACCGCCGTCGGATCTTCCTCTGTGTCGATTGCTTCAGTCGCCGTCGATCTCGCCAAGAAGATCTTCGGCAACCTGCACGGCAAGCATGTTTACCTGGTGGGCGCCGGCAAGATGAGCGAACTCGCAGCCCGGCACCTGATGGCGCATGGCTGCGCGTCCATCTTTGTCGCCAACCGGACGTACGACCGCGCCGTCAGCCTCGCCTACAAATTCAAAGGCCAGGCCATCCACTTCGAGGATCTCCACAACACCTGTGACCGCGCCGACATCGTCATCACTTCGACCGGCGCGCCTCACGCAATTTTCCGCCCCGAGCACGGCGAGCTATTCCTGGCCCGGCGCAAGAACCGCCCCATGTTCTTCATCGATATCGCCGTCCCGCGCGACGTCGACCCAGCGATGAACAAACTCGACGGCATCTTTGTCTACGACATCGACGACCTGCAGCAAGCGGTCGCCAGCCACGTCGCCGACCGCCGCAAGGAAGCCGAGCGTGCTGAAGCCATCGTCACCACCGAGGTCGAGCGCTTCCAGGCCCGCATCCAGACGCTCGACGTCGTCCCGACGATCGTTTCCCTGCAGGACCACCTCGAGACCATCCGTCAGGCCGAGATCGATCGCGTGCGCGGTCGTCTCGGAACGATGACGCCCGACCAGGAAATGGCGGTCGAGGCCCTCACCCGCGGCATCGTGAACAAGATCATGCACACCCCGATCAGCACGCTGAAATCGGCCGCGCGCGATCCGGAAGCCACCACAGTCATCGATTTGGTGCGCCGTCTGTTCAATCTGCAGGAGAAACGTGCCGCGAAGTCCGGCAGCTCCGGAGACGCCGACTGATGGCTCGACTGCGCATCGGTTCCCGCGGCTCGCAGTTGGCCCTCTGGCAAGCCAACCACATCTCCGCCTTGCTGCGAGAACAGGGCCACGAAGTCGAACTCGAAATCATCAAGACCACCGGCGATAAGATTCTCGACGTCGCTCTCGCCAAGGTCGGCACCAAAGGCATGTTCACCAAGGAGATCGAAGAAGCCCTCGCCGAGAACCGCGTCGACCTCGCTGTTCACAGCCTCAAGGACTTGCCCACAGAACTTTCCGCGGGATTTGAAATCGCCGCCATCACCAAGCGCGAGAACTCCCAGGACGTGTTCTGCTCGGTCAAGTGCACGAGCATCGAGAAACTTCCCCACGGCGCGCGTGTCGGCACCAGCAGCCTGCGCCGTCAGGCCCAACTCAAAGCGCTGCGCCCCGACCTCGAAATCCATCCCCTCAGGGGAAACGTGGATACCCGCCTGCGAAAACTGAGCGACGGCGAATACGATGCTGTGATCCTCGCCGCTGCCGGTCTGAATCGTCTGGGCAAAACAGACCTTGTACAGCAAGTGATCCCGAAAAACGTCATGTGTCCGGCCGCAGGCCAGGGCGCCCTCGGAATCGAAATCCGCGCCGGCGATTCCGTCACGCGCAAATATCTCGCGTTCCTTGACGACCGTGACGCCCGCGCGGCAACTACCTGCGAGCGTGCCTTACTCAATAAACTCGGCGGAGGCTGTCAGGTCCCGATCGGTGCCGCCGCCGAAGTTCGCAACGGCCGCCTGCATCTTGACGCCATCGTTGCCAATCCTGACGGCTCGCAGGTCCTGCGCGAATCCCGCGACGGGGACGACCCGCAGAAGCTGGGCAGCGAAGTAGGCGAAACTCTTCTGCGCCGAGGCGGCGATGCCATCCTCGAAGAAGTCTACGGCCGCGGCCTCGCCGTGCCCCAGCAACCGTGAACGAAGAGTCAAACTGAGAAGAGCTGTGATGGGAGTGTGGTGCGGACACTCCTGTCCGCAAGAGTCCCGCAGGGACGCCAGAGATTAGCGCAGGGCGCAAGCCCTCGGTGAGCTAGCAAACGAAGACCGGTCCCGTAGGGACGACTCCGCGCGATGCGGCCGCAAGCCCGCGAGACTTGCACCAGACCTGCGGCGCCAGCAATGCCAGAGTCCCGTAGGGACCACACCAGACCCGCGGTCTCAACAATGCCAAGGTCCACTAAGGTGGCACCAGAAGTGAGACATCAGATGTGTCCGAGTCCCGCAGGGAAGCCAGGGACTAGCCCCGGACGTAAGTCCGGGGTTAGAGTGAAGAAAAAGACCGAGTCCCGTAGGGACGACACCCCGCGATGCGGGCGCAAGCCCGCGAGCCTCGCAGGAGCGCCTCGATGACCAACAAACCCGACGGCCGTCCCCTAGCCGGCCTCCGCGTCCTCGTCGGCCGTGCCCGCCATCAAGCCGGCGCGCTCTCGACCCAACTCCGCAAGCTCGGTGCCGAGGTCCTCGAAATCCCCTTCATCGAAATCCGCAATCCGCGTTCCTTCAAACCGCTGGACCTCGCGCTCAAGAATCTCCCCGCCTACGACTGGCTCATCCTGACCAGCGTCAATGGCGTCGTAGCCATGCGGGAGCGTCTTTCAAAACTGCGCCTCACGAAGAAATCTCTGCGCCATCTCCGCATCGCCGCCATCGGCCCGGCCACGAAAAAAGCCATCGAAAAGCGCGGCCTGAAAGTGAACGTCGTCCCGGAAGAGTACGTGGCCGAATCCGTCGTGAAGAGTCTGCGCAAGCAGGTAATAGGGAAACGCATCCTGCTCGTCCGCGCCAAGGTGGCGCGCGACGTAATCCCGCGCGAGCTTTGCAAAGCCGGCGCCCAAGTCGATGTTGTCGAGGCCTACGAAACCGTGGTGCCGCGCGCGTCCCGCGCTCGACTGCGGGCCGCATTGAAGAAACCTGACAAGCGCCCCGACGTCATCACCTTCACCAGTTCCTCCACCGTGAAGAACTTCGTCGAACTGCTCGGCCCCGCCCGACGCGCGCGCTCCCGGAAGGATGCCCGTCTGGAGGGAATCACGCTGGCCTCGATCGGCCCGGTCACCTCCCGAACACTGCGGGAACTGAAGCTCGGCGTTGACGTTGAGGCCCGCCAATACACCATCCCCGGCCTCGTGCAGGCAATTGTAGCGAGCCTGCGTCCAATGTAGATTTGTAGCGCCGCCGTCTGGGCGGCTACCTGCGCAATGCGTGCATTGAGTTCCCGTCGGCGTGCGGCCCACCGAAGCAGATGCAACTACCGCGACCCATCGACCTGCCTCCTAAGCGGACGTTTTTCTTAGCGTCCTTCGCGGTCTTTCTTGGCGACCTTTGCGGCTAAAGGTTTTCCTCAGCGTCCAACGCTCGACCCTCGCGTGGCGCGCACCTCGACCTGGGAATCCGACAGAGCAAGTCGAAGCGTCCCGCGTGCACCTGCAAACATCTCTGGGCTCCCCAAGGAAAACAGCTTGCCTCCCTCACTGAATCTTCAAATCACAACTGCAATCCGCGGGCGGCACGTGCGCCTTTAAGAAGTCAGACGCCCGCTTGTAGGCGTCAATCACGTTCTCTACCCGCGCAAACCCGTGCCCTTCATTTTCATAGACCTTGTAGTCCACGACCCCGCCGTTCTTCTTCACCGCCTCGACCACCTGCAGGGTCTCTTCTTTCGGGCAGCGCGGGTCATTTCCGCCCGCCAGCAACATCAGCGGAGCCTTGATCTTGTCCACGAAGAATATCGGCGAGCGATCCTCGAACAGCGCCTTGTTCTTCACCGGATCGCCCATGGTTGCCAGGTCCATCTCGCGCAACACCGGGTCTTCGTTTTCGATCTCTGTGAAATAGTTGACGAACGGCACGATGGGCACTCCGGCGGCCCACACGTCCGGCGCTTTCGTGACCGCCATCATGCTCATGTACCCGCCGTAGCTCCCACCCATCACGATGACTTTTTTCGGGTCGATGTACCCCGTCTGTTTGATCCAGTCCGCCGCGGCCACCACGTCCTGCAGGTCGCCGCCGCCCATATCGAACAGGTTCGCCTCCTGGAACTCCTTTCCGTAGCCGGTGGAGCCGCGATAATTGGGCGCAATCACGAAGTAGCCCTGGTTCGCCATGTGCTGCACGAAGCGACTGAACGAATTCACCGTTTGCGAAGTCGGCCCTCCGTGCACGTACACGATCACAGGATGCTGTCCATTCCGCGGCAGGTTATACGGTGCGTAAACAAACGCTGAAATGGTCCACTTCCCATCCTTGCTCGGATAGTGCACCAGGTACGGCTCCACCATGTCCTCCGAGCGCATGCCGGCAACCAGCGAATGCGTGATCTGGCGCGACTTGCCGCCGGCCATCGGGTAGACCCACAAGTCGTTCGGAGCCGTCGGCCCGTTGTGGTAGTAAAGGAGGCGCGTACCGTCTTTCGTGAACGCGGAGAACTTACCCGCCAGATCGTTCACGCCCTTCGGCAGCGGCAGGGAAGTCGTCTTTCCGGCGACCAGATAATGGACGTAGATGTCCGTATTGCCATCCACGTTCGCTGTCCACGTTATGCGCTTCCCGTCGGGAGAAAACTCCCCGCCGTTGATCTCCCACTTGTCTTTCGTCAGCCACGCGATCTTCTTGCTCGCGATGTCGAGCAGTCCTACGTTGTCGTAGCCATTTTCGGCATTTGCAGTAATCAGCAGTTTTTTCCCGTCGGGCGAGAAATTGTCAGCGGCATAAAGCTGCTCACCGGAATGCTCGGTCAGCAATGTGCTTTTGCCAGACGCCAATTCCGCGACGAAGATGTTCGAATCCGTTCCCTTGGCCTGGTACTGCGAATACGCGATCCACTTCCCATCCTTCGACCAGACAGGCCCATAGTTCATTCTGTCCTTGGAGGTATCGCTCGTCAGGTGCTGCACCTTCCGCATCACCATGTCGTAGATGTCGATTTCGTATACCGAGGACGTCTTCGGCTTCACCTGGTAGGCCAGATACCGCCCATCCGGTGACCACGTCGGATCTAGCTCGGCGATCTCACGCGTGTTCGTGAGGTTCACCACTTGACCGGTTTTCGGCGACACGATGAAGATGTCCCACTGCTCGTCGCCGTCGTAATCCGACTGGTAGGCGATCCACTTTCCATCCGGTGACCAAGCCGGCGCAGTTTGCCGCTGATCGCTCACGGTGAGCTGCGTTGGCCACCCGCCTTCCGCAGGCACCAGCCAAAGGTTATTGCGCCCGCTCATGTTCGACACGAACACAATCGTTTTGCCGTCCGGAGACCAGTCCGAAAGCCCCACCTGCCGCGTCATGTACAGCTTTTCGATCGACAGGCTTTTCTCGACGGTTGCGTTGGGCTTGCTGGCAATCTGCTTGGGATCGGTAACGGCTTGCGGGACCGGCAAAATCTGTGCCGAAACAAGAGTAGTCATAGTGAGGGTCAATGCAAACACGATCTGGGCGCGCATGAAGCTCCTCGAAGTTCGTCGCAAGAAAAGTCTAGCAGACCTCAGTCCATGGCCTGTGCGCCCTGGACTCGCTCGTCGTCCTATACGAAAATCGAGAAATGACAGCCCCGGCCAACATCAACCTCTGGACCTCAGCCGAACACGCCCTCGACTACCTCCGCCGCGCCGATTCCATCCCGCACCGCGTCGAAGGCGAAGCCGCCCTCCTCGAATGTCTGCCGCCGGCTCCTGCCCGCGTTCTTGACCTGGGCAGCGGCGGTGGCCGTCTGGTGAGCTTGGTGAAAATTGGACGTCCGCAAATCGAGTTCGTCGCCCTGGACCTCTCTCCCGCCATGATGGAAGAATTCCGCGGCCGCTTTGCCAACGATCCGCACGTGACTCTAGTCGCGCACGACTTGAACATGCCGCTGCCCGAGTTGGGCAGGTTCGAAGCGGTCATCTCCAGCTTTGCGATTCACCATCTCCCGCACGACCGCAAGCGATCGCTCTATGCGGAAATCTTCGGTCGCCTCTCCCCGCGTGGTGTCTTCTGCAATCTTGAGCACGTCGCCTCTCCCACGCTCGAGCTTCACCACCAGTTCTTGCGCAAACTCGATGTCACTCCCGACGAAGAAGACCCCTCCAACAAACTGCTTGACCTCGAAACGCAGCTCGCATGGCTCCGCGAAATCGGCTTCGCCGATGTCGACTGTCACTGGAAATGGCGGGAGTTAGCGCTGCTGGCAGGAATCAAACCAGCCGCCTAACTCGTCGTTGGTCCTTGGTCGTTGGCTAGTCCGTCAGCCCGAAGGTTCTCTTAGCGTCCTTTGCGCATCCTTTGCGATCTTTGCGGTTAAAGGCGCCTCTCCGTGTCCTCTGTGCCCTCCGTGGTTAAGGGGTTTCCTGACCTCAGAAGACCCTAAGCCTTCGCTCCCTTGTGCACATCTACAGTAGTCCAGGTCTTGTCCTCGGCGTGGCACAGTGGCTCAATCGGACAATCCGCGCACTTCGGCTTGCGCGCCACACACAAGTTCCGTCCATGATGAATCACCTGGTGCGAGAACAAGATCCAGCGGTCCTGCGGGATAATCTTCATCAAGTCTTGCTCGATCTTCCCGGGATCGTCGTTCGTCGTAAACTCCCATCGCCGCGAGATCCGGTGCACGTGTGTGTCGACCACCACGCCCACAGCCTTGCCGAACCACGAGCCCAGAACGACGTTCGCCGTCTTGCGCGCAACTCCCGGCAGCGTCAGGAGTTGGTCCATATCGCTCGGTACCTCGCCGCCGAACTCGCTCACGATTTTCTTCGCCGCCCCGACCACCGATTTCGACTTGTTGCGGAAGAACCCGGTCGAGCGCACATCCGGCTCCAGTTGCTCGGGCGTAATAGCGGCAAAGTCCTGCACCGTCGGATACTTGGCAAAGAGTCCCGGCGTCACCCGGTTCACGTTGGCATCCGTTGATTGCGCCGAAAGAATCGTGGCCACCAGCAACTCCCATGCGCTGTTGTGATGCAGGGCGCAAGTCACCTGTGGATACAACGTATCCAGGTGCTGCAATATTCCCTGAACCCGTTCCGGCGCCAGCGGATTGTAGCCCTTGATCTTGCCCGCCTTGGAAACAGTTCTCGCCGGCGCCGCTTTCAGGGCAGGCTTCGAGGCGCGCTTGGGCGCCCGCGCGCGTTTGCTGCCATCGCTCGCCGTTTTGGCGTTTCGACCGGCTTGCCCGCGCGTCACGTGCCGCGCCCCTTCGTGCCGCCCAGACTTGGCGGGCCGCCGCGGACTCAGTCCTCGTGCCATGTAAATCTCCTCAGATCGCGCGGTAATGGTAGCAAAAGAACGTCGTTGGTCGTTGGCTAAACAACCCCCTTGGGCCTTCTTTGCGATCTTTGGGAAAACCTTAGGGCCCTTTGCGGTGAAGAGATCGTCTCAGCGAACTCTGCGGCGGTTCTCCGCGGCCTCTGCGGTTTAAGGCTGTTGACTCTCCCCGACGACCGAAGACCGAGGACCGACGACGATTCGCACCCCCGCCAACGACCAAGGACCGACGACTAGATCCAAGTCCTGCCACTCCATTGACGCCGCCCCTTCACCCCATTAGTCTGGAAGAGAACTCCAAGGACAACCCTGTGGCTGTGAAATCTGTGCAACTCGGACAAGTCTGGCGCCAGGACACCACCGGCCAGGACTTCCTCGTCACCAAGGTCTACAGCGAAGTCTTCAGCCAGTTCGCCGTCCTGCGCCCCGCCGAGGTCAACGCGCCCGACGCGCCCACGGTCAAGGTCAAGGTGAGCAAGTCTGCCGAGGGCGCCTCGCTCCCGGGCTTCACGTTTACCCAGGAAGGCTCGTTCTAGCGCGCATGCTGCGGGAGCGGATCCGAACCTAAGTCTTTCATGACAGAAAAGATCCTTGCTGTTCTGTTCGTCTTCATCAAGTCCGTGATTGGAATCACGGGCTACGCCGGCATCGCCTTTCTGATGGCGATCGAATCGGCCTGCATTCCTTTGCCGTCAGAACTGATCATGCCCTTCGCCGGCTACCTAGTGTACGAAGGAACCTTGAAGCTTTTGTGGGCCGCGACCGCGGGCGCGATCGGCTGCAACCTTGGTTCGCTGGTGGCCTACGAAATCGGCTACTACGGCGGCCGCCCGCTGGTCGAGAAATACGGCCAGTGGATCCTGATGGGCCGGCGCGAACTCGACTGGGCCGACCGCTTCTTCCTGCGCTGGGGCCAGGCCGCCGTCTTCATCGGCCGCCTGCTGCCGGTCATCCGCACTTTTATTGCATTGCCTGCCGGGGTTGCCCGCATGCCGCGCGGGAAGTTTCACATCTACACCTTCCTCGGTTCCTGGCCGTGGTGCTTCGCGCTGGCCTACCTCGGCATGAAGCTGGGCGAGAACTGGCGCAGCCTGGGCAAGTACTTCCACCAGTTCGACGCCATCATCGGCGTAGGCCTGATGGTGGCGATTGCGTGGTTCGTCTGGTCGCACTGGCAGAATCGCGTGCGGGCGGCGGAGTAACGCCCCGGATGCGGCTAGCGGTAAGTCGGTTAGCGGGTGCCCCAGGTTCGCGTCCGTTGTTTGGACGCTAACCTGGGTTCTTCACGCTTCGGATCTCACTCGCTCCTCCGGCTTCACCAACTGCGAGCCTACGATCTGCCACCTCCCGCGGCGCTTCAATACGACGTCCATGTAGAGGTAGCGGAGAGGGAAGCGCTTGCCATCTGCCTCCACTTCGTCGTCTTCCGACCCGTGCACGATGGCGATGTCCCCGAATAGGCGGATTCTTCGCCCGGTGGAAACAATCGACGGGTACCGGATCGCGCTGGTGCGCAAATTTTCCAAGACCTGCTGCTTGGTGAAGGCGCGGCCAGCTGCGTCGTATTGCACGTAGTCGTCGGCGAAGATGCGCGCCAGGGCTTCGACGTCCGCCGCCATCAGGGCACGATCTCCAGCCTCGAAAAGCGCAACGATCGCCTGTTCGTCCTCGCCAGTCGCCATCGAGACCCTCCACAGAAGAATTGCTTCTCATCGTACCCGGCGTGAAGTGTTGGGGCATAGGCCGCAATGCCTGGTCCCGGTCAGACAGCAATCGCATGGTCGCCGTCACTGCCACCCGGACGGCACAACTGTCTCATTGTGATTCACTACTAGCTAAGTCATTGAAAGTTCGTCGGGCATGGATTACGGGCCAAAACTCACGGTTAGATCAACGCCTGGAATGCCCGTTAATCGCCGTTTATGTCTGCGGGGCTGCGGCGGTCGAGGTGATGGTTTCCCCCTCGTCCGGGCTCCCGGAGGCTCGCAAACCGCGTTTAAACGCGACTGTGATATCTCGGAGCTATTCATTTTGGGAACGCATTCACGCTCGCCGTCTGGATCACGCCTGTCCCTCGTCGCTCATCCCCCCTGCTCTCCTCCGTCGACTTTGACCCTCCAAACCAGTTCGTGTACAAGCAATGCATTCCACCACCAGGAGAAATCTGTGAACCCTATCGCGCGTGCCCTCGCGGTCTTCGTCTTGGCAGCGGTCGCCACCCCCGTGCTCGCTCCGGCGCAATCTGCAACCGCTTCTTCCGACAACCCTTTCGTGGTTGAGTACTACTACAAGACGCACTGGGGAAACGCGGAGGAATTTCTCAAGCTCTTCAAAAAGAATCATTACCCGCTGTTGAAGAAACAAGTCGAGATGGGACGCATGTTGAAAGTCTGGATGGACCAACCCCGCTACCACACCACCGAAGACGGCCGCTGGGACTACCGGGTCACCATCGTCTTCAAAAATGCGACAGTCGCCAACGAAGCCTTCGATGAAGACGCGCTCAAGAAGCAACTGTTTCCCGACCAGGATCTGTACCGGAAGGAAGAACAACGCCGTTTTGCGATCCTGGACGCGCATTGGGATTTGCCAGTGAAGACGGTGGACCTGGACAAATGAGATTAGACCCGACGAGGTGAGTCATATCGTATTGGCGGACAGTTGGGCGGGCAACTGTAGTTTGTTTTGTGCTCGGCATAATGTGGCAAGGCTTTCTGTTAGTAAGAGCCTTGCGACAAACACAAGAAGGGCGTGCCTATGGCGTGGCGGTGCTTGGTGCGGGGCTCGCCGAGTTCATCGTGACGGTCCTGATCGCGGGTATCGTCACCGGCTCTGCGTGGTATTTGATGAGAAAGTAGCGGCCGGCGCTCGCCCCAGCTCAGACGCGGCGGGCCGCTTTTCTACAAAACGCGCGTGGCCGGCCTCGACCCTCCAGCGATGTGAGGGGTGTCACTTCCCAGCGGTTGAGGATGGGTGTCTAATTAAGTTGACGGACCGAGAGAATTCTTCCCCAGGAGGATCGCCATGCGGCCTCTGATGAACGTCAAGCATCGCGACGACCACTACTTTCACCTGCACCCGCTCCAGGGAGCGTTCAGCTTGATCGCGAGTCTTACGCTGGCTGGGCTGATCATCGTCGTCATGTTGGTGAGCCTGGCCCGGTAAGTGTGGCGCGGACACTCCTGTCCGCGAGCTCGGCCGGCGCACTTCACTGACCGGAATACGCGGATCAGGCCCTGCCTACGCCCGCTCAGGCTCCGTGGGTTGCCAAACAGCAGCCCAATACGCGAACATATCCGTTTGCCTAACTGATCCCAGACCTGACAAGGAAGCCTGACCCATGGCGAAACGCCCGAAGTCTGTGAAAACGCACGCTCGCGTGGAAGTGAAAGAATCGAAGTCCTCGAAGAAGGCCGCCTACGGCGACCTTGAACCTGCTAAAGGCAAGCTGGGCGTGATGATCCCCGGCATGGGGGCCGTCGCCACCACGTTCGTCGCCGGCGTCGAAGCTGTGCGCAAGGGGATTGCGAAGCCCATTGGCTCGCTCACCCAGATGGGCACCGTCCGCCTGGGCAAGCGCACCGAGGGCCGCTCCCCCAAAATCAAAGAATTCGTTCCACTTGCGGGCCTGGACGACCTGGTCTTCACGGGCTGGGACATCTTTGAAGACAACATGTTCGACTCGGCCACCAACGCGGGGGTGCTCGATCGCTACCTGCTCGAACAGATCAAGCCGTTTTTGTCGTCGATCCAGCCGCGCACGGCGGTCTTCGACCACAACTATGTGAAAAAGATCGAAGGGCCTAACGTGAAGAAAGGCAAGAACAAGATGGACCTTGCGGAGCAGGTGCGCGAGGACATCCGCGAGTTCCGGAAGTCTTCTGGGGCAACGCGCTTGATCACGATCTGGTGCGGCTCGACGGAAACATTCATTCAGCCAACTGCCGCGCACCAGTCAGTGAAGTCGTTTGAGAAAGCGCTCGCCCAGAACGACGAGTCCATCGCGCCCTCAATGATCTACGCGTACGCTTCGCTCATGGAAAGTGTGCCCTTCGCCAACGGCGCGCCTAACCTGACGGTCGACATCCCGGCAATGCACGAGCTTTCGCGCGAGCACGAGTCGCCCATCTGCGGAAAAGACTTCAAGACGGGCCAGACCTTGATCAAGACCATTCTTGCGCCCGGTTTCAAGGCGCGCATGCTCGGTCTGGCGGGATGGTTCTCGACCAACATCCTGGGTAACCGCGACGGGGAGGTGCTCGAGGATCCGGGATCGTTCAAGACCAAGGAAGAGTCGAAACTCTCGGTGCTGGAGCACATTCTGCAGCCGGAACTGTACCCCGAGCTCTACGGCAACTTCACGCACAAGGTTCGCATTAACTATTATCCTCCGCGTGGTGATAATAAAGAAGGTTGGGACAACATCGACATCTTCGGGTGGCTCGGCTATCCGATGCAGATCAAGATCGATTTTCTGTGCCGTGATTCGATCCTGGCGGCGCCCATCGTGCTGGACCTGGTTTTGTTCCTGGATCTGGCGCAGCGTACGGGGGAGTTGAAAGGAATCGGAATCCAGGAGTGGTTGAGCTTTTACTTCAAATCTCCGATGACGGCGCCGGGACTCTATCCGGAGCACGATCTGTTCATCCAGATGATGAAGTTGAAGAACACGCTGCGGCATCTGCGCGGGGAGGAACTGATCACGCACCTGGGGCTGGAGTACTACGACTGAGGTGAGGGGCTGCGTTCCGGGACGGCTGGGGAAAAGCAGAATCTCCCTGGCCCGCTGCGCTCGCGCGTCGGAATGACAAAAGAGTGGGAGCCAGCTTCCGATCGGAGAGTTTTCCGGTTTCTGAGCCTTGGACTGCTTGCCACTCGATCTGGACCGCGGCGGTGGGGAAGAGTTCGCAACCGCGGCTGAAGCCGTTTTTTCTTGCGCTTGAACGGCGCGCCTGAAGGCGCGCCCTGATACGAAGCCCTCATTTCCCGCATGCTGAAGTCGCCCTTCTCCAGGCGAAAAATTCGGGTCGAGTTGCGAGCCCGAATTCAAAGACGGAAAAAGCAGATTCCTCCTGGCTCGCTGCGCTCGCGCGTCGGAATGACAAGGTAGACAGGGTCTAGTCGCCGAGGCGTCGGAGCGAGGCGTCGGAGCTATTGCGGGCTGTAGATCAGTTCCAGGGTTACGCCGCCGTGGGGGTCGGTGTCGAGGTAGACGGCGCGGCCTTTGTTGCCTTTCGCGGTCTTCCAGGCTGCTAGCTGCGTGGGCGGGGCGCCTCGTGTGGTCATCAGCTGGATGGCCTCGTCCATGTCGGTAACATTCACGCCCAAGTGATGGAATCCTTCGCCGTGGGCTTTCTGGTATTCGACGTAAACGTCAGGACCTGTGATCTGCTGCACCCACTCAAAGGGCGCGTCGCCGGTGCGGTCCCAGCCAAGCCACATTTCGTAGACGCCGGGCTGGCCGCGATAGATGCGGTCGAGGCTGATGTTGTGGTCGATGGCGGAAAAGGGCTTGAAGCCGAGGCCGGTGTAGTAGGCGTCGACCTGGCGCACGTCGTTGACGACCCAGGCGAAGTGGGTGATCTTGCTGACGGGATAGTCGTTCGCGGTACTGGGGGCGGAGGCGTGGGCGCGCGCGTCGGGATCGTCAATCAGGCCAATCGCGTTTCCGCCGCCCTGGGCAGTGGTGTCGAGATAAGCGAAGCGGCCTTTTCCGGCGTGACCCTGCCAACTGTTTTCCGCAAGAACGCCCACGCCTTTTGAGGCGAAGTATTTGATCTGGTCGTCGAATTCCTGGGACGAGCGCGCTTCGTAGCTCAGCACTCGGATGCCGTCGCCGCGTTTCTGCAGGGCGTCTTGCCAGAACTTGCCGCCTTTTACGGGCTGAATCCAGCGGATCTCGAGGGCGTCAACTTGAGCGGTGATCTGCTTCACGCTCGCGGGGTCGGGCTTGCCCTGATAGGTGAGGTTCGGGAGGTTCACGACGCCGTCGCGATGGGTGTCGTGGATGCCGAGATGCTGCCAGTAGTCGGCGATGCGATCGACGTCGGCGACGACCCAGGTGACTTGAGCGACGTGGTGGTAGAGGGAAGGGTCGAGCGCCGGGGCGGCTGTTTGATCGTTTGCCGCGGAACCTGCTGCCGCGAGGATTGCTACAGCGACGAGGGCGGTCAAGCCCAGCACCAAGTTTGATCGATGAGTGTTCTTCAAGCGGATCCTCGCTTCCGGCGGACGACGGATTATAGCTCCGGGAGGCAAGCGATGGTGCAGTGCGAGGGGATTCAACGCCGGACAGTGGCGGTGGAAAAGAACACAAGGTCCCTCGACTTCGTTCGGCTGACGCCTCACTGCACTTGGGATGACAGTTCTATTTTGGTTGCATGGATTCTGGATAACGCATTTTCCTATGCTCCCAGGGCGAGGGCGAGACGCCCTCGCGACAGCCGGCGGGACCCTTCGACTGCGCTCAGGGCGGGACGCCAGCGCTACACGCTGGGGCGTGCGCTAGAATGCGGGGGTGGGGACCGCTATTCAATGTAAGGATTTGCGCAAGACTTACGACGGCAAGGTCGAGGCCGTCCGCGGGCTGAACCTCGCCATTGACGCGGGGGAGTGTTTCGGACTGCTCGGTCCGAACGGCGCGGGCAAGACCACCACCATCGAAATCCTGGAAGGGCTGCTGGCGCCGACATCCGGCGAGGTCACGATCCTGGGGCAGAATTGGGGAAGTCATGAACGCGATCTGCGCGAGCAGCTGGGGATCTCATTACAGGAGACCCGGCTTTCGGAAAAGCTGACGGTGCGCGAGACCATTGAACTGTTCGCCAGCTTCTATCGCGAACCACGTTCGAGCGGCGAAGTTCTGGAGCAGTTGCAGCTGACGGAAAAGGCCGACTCGTGGGTGGGAAAGCTTTCGGGCGGACAGCGGCAGAGGCTGGCGGTGGCGACGGCGCTGGCGGGCAATCCGAAGATTTTGTTTCTCGATGAGCCAACGACCGGGCTGGACCCGCAGAGCCGGCGGCAACTTTGGGACATCATTCGGGCGTTCCAACGGGCGGGTGGGACGGTGTTGCTGACGACGCACTATATGGACGAAGCGGAGCGGCTCTGTGATCGGCTGGCGATCGTGGACCACGGAGTGATCATCGCGGAAGGCACACCGGCGGAGCTGATCGAGCGGCTGGGCGGGCATCACGTGGTGGAATTCAGCGTCAGCGGAAATGCGGATGGAAATGCCATTTGCGCGTGGAAGGCGCTGCCGGGCGTGGACTCGGTTCGCGACGAAGAAGGATTGTTTTCGCTCAGCGTGCGCGAGCCTCACCTCACAATTCCCGCGTTGCTGGATGCAGTGGGGAAGCGGGGTGAGGAACTCGTGCACCTTACCACCCGGCAGGCGAGTCTGGAAGATGTGTTCGTGCGCCTGACAGGGCGGCATCTGCGCGAGGAGTGAACCGGGTGGCGACCGGAGATTGGAGTCGGCAGGTATGACGGTTGCGCAGCAAGCACCACCGGTGGGGTTCAAGCAGCGGGCGGCGGCGCCTCCACCGAATGGCCGGTGGGCTGGGTTCACGCACCTGCTCATGGCGCGTATGAAGGAGTTGAAGCGTGAGCCGGAAGTCGTGTTCTGGGTGTTTGTATTTCCGATCCTGCTGGCGCTGGGGCTGGGGATTGCCTTCCGCAACAAGCCGGCCGATGTGACTTCGATTGCGATTGTGCCGGGGCAGGGCACGGAGAATGTGCTGGCGATGATCCAGGGCTCGTCGCGGAGTTCGTCGATTCGCGCGCGGGCGATGGATGAGACGGCGGCGTTGCAGGGCCTGCGGCTGGGCAAGTTCGACATGGTGGTGCTGCCGGACGGAAAGGGCGGGCTGGAATACCGTTACGATCCGGCGCGGCCGGAGAGCGTGTTGTCGCACGCCGAGGTGGACGACGTTTTGCAGGCGGCGGCGGGGCGCAAGGATTCGATTGTGACGACGACGGTGGCTTCGTCGGAGCCGGGGTCGCGCTACATCGACTTCCTGATTCCGGGGCTGCTGGGGATGAACCTGATGAACTCCGGGATGTGGGGGGTCGGGTTCTCGCTGGTGGATATGCGCCAGAGGAAGTTGCTGAAGCGGTTTGTGGGGACGCCGATGCGGCGGAGCGACTTTCTGCTGGCGATCATGTCGAGCCGGATTGTGCTGATGGTTGTCGAGGTCGGGCTGCTGCTGGGGTTTGGCGTGATCTTCTTTCATATGCGGGTGCTGGGGTCGTACCTCTCGATTGCGTTGCTGGGTGCGCTGGGGTCAGTGACGTTTGGGGGTGTGGGTCTGCTGACGGCGAGCCGGGCACAGAAGATTGAGAGCATCAGCGGGCTGATCAACCTGGTGATGATGCCGATGTGGATTTTCTCAGGGGTGTTCTTCTCTTATGAGCGGTTTCCGGCGGTGGTGCAGCCGTTCATCAAGGCGCTGCCGCTGACGGCGCTGAACGATGCGTTGCGGGCGACGATTCTGGAGGGGACGCCGTTGCGGGCGCAAGCGGGGCGGCTGCTGGTGCTGGGGCTGTGGGGAGGGATTTCGTTTGTGCTGGCGCTGCGGTGGTTTCGGTGGGCTTGAGGATTAGATGCTGCAGTGGTGGAAAAGTCGTCGGGGCTCGTGATATCGCACGCGAAACGCGGGGTCCTTCGACTACGTTCGGCGTTCGCCTCAGTTCGCTCAGGATGACAGAATCTCTTGAACCTCCGACTTCAAAGCAGGTCTAACGGGAGTAGTCGACAGCCGGCAGGAATTTTGGGGGTTTGCGGACTTGGGTCGCCTGCTCGAAGGCGTAGGCCAGCTTGATCAGCGTGGGCTCGCTCCAGGCGCGTCCGAAGAATGAGATTCCTACCGGTAGGCCGAACATCATTCCTGCGCTTACGTTGATATTGGGGTAGCCGGCGACTGCCGCCGCGTTTGAACTTCCGCCTGCGAAGTGATCGCCGTTTACAAGATCGGTAAGCCAGGCGGGGCTGCCGGTGGGTGCGACGAGCGCGTCCAGCTTGTTCTTGTCCATCACCGCGTCGATCCCCTCGGTGCGCGTCAGGCGATGGTTCTTCTCCAGAGCGTCGACGTACTCACGGGTGGTCAGGGGCCCCTTCTCCTGGGACTTGGTAAAAATGTCCTGACCGAAGTACGGCATTTCTTTTTGCGCGTTGCGGTTGTTGAAATCAATCAGGTCCGCCAGGTTCTTTACAGGGCAGGCCGGTCCAAGCCGCGCCAGGTATTTCGCGATGTCGGCCTTTAACTCGTAATTCAACACGATGGCTTCGGTGTCGTCGAACTTGCCGAAGGTGTCGATATCGGCGGGGTCAACGATGGTCGCGCCCTGCTTTTTCATGATGTCGATCGCCTCCGCCATGATGGCATCCACACCTTCGTTGAAGCCGAAGTATTTTCGGGCCGCGCCAATGCGGGCGCCTTTGAGTCCATTGAGATCGAGAAACTGGGTGTAGTTGGTGAAGGACTTGCCTTGGCTGTCTGCGGTGTAGCTGTCGTCGGGATCGATTCCGGTGAGGACGCCGAGGAGGATGGCGGCATCGCGCACGGTGCGGCACATGGGACCAGCGCCGTCCTGGCTGTGCGAGATGGGGACGATGCCAGTGCGGCTGACCAGGCCGACGGTTGGCTTGATGCCCGCGAGTCCGTTGGCGGAAGACGGGCAGACGATGGAGCCGTCGGTTTCAGTGCCGATGCCGGCAGCGGCAAGATTGGCGGAGATGCCTGCGCCGGTGCCGGAACTGGAGCCGCAGGGATTGCGGTCGAGGACGTAGGGATTTTTCGTGAGGCCGCCGCGCGCGCTCCATCCGCTGGTGGAATGACCGGAGCGAATGTTGGCCCACTCGCTTAAGTTGGTCTTGCCGAGAATCACGGCGCCGGCCTGGCGGAGTTTCTGGACAACGAAGGAATCCTTCGGCGGTTTGGGAGCGCCGACCAGGGCCAGCGAGCCAGCGGTGGTCATCATCTTGTCGGCGGTGTCGATGTTGTCTTTGACCAGGATTGGGATGCCGTGGAGCGGGCCGCGGGCGGCTTTGGCCCTGCGCTCGCGGTCGAGCGAGTCGGCGATATCGAGCGCGTCGGGATTCAGTTCGATGATGCTGTTGACGGACGGCCCTTGCTTGTCGATTTCGGCGATGCGCTGCAAGTATTTTTCGGTGATGGAGCGCGAAGTATGCTGGCCTGACTTCATGCCGTCCTGCAGCACGTCGATGGGGACCTCGTCCAGCTCGAAGTCCTTGACGGGCGGTGGTGCGGAGGGAGGCGCTGGCAGCTCGCGCGCAGCAGCCAGAGCGGGATAGACGAGGGCGGCTGCGCCGCCGGCCAGTCCGGTGTGCAGGAAGTCGCGGCGATTGCTCGCGGGGCCGGAGGCATCCTTCTTTCGAGTCTTCAAGATTTGTCTCTCCTGGAGCGGGAACGATACTAACGCAGGGGCGGAGGAGTTTGCACGAAGCGGGCGGGGCCCTGCGGTTGAGAAGACCGGGACTGGCAAGTTGTGCGCTTATTGCGTGGAGGCTTGGAGCGGTGGTAGTCTCAGCCTTAGCCGAGCGGGAGTAGTTCAGCGGTAGAACGCCAGCTTCCCAAGCTGGATGTCGCCGGTTCGATCCCGGTCTCCCGCTCCAATTCTTAGGAACGCACTTTCGACATTCCCTAAATCGTTCGGGCTCCCCTTCCCGCCCAGTCATCGACAAAAGACAGGCCAGAAAAGGTACAGCGAGCGAGGTCATTCGGGACGGCCGGTGTCGGGAATGAACAGGACCAGGGCAGGTAGTTACACACGGTCCGCTATCAACAATTGCCGCTGAACGAGCGAGAGCGTACAGTCTGGTCGAGCAACATTTCGTTGGCATGAGTGTAACGGTCACAAGGCGCGTGATTTCGACCATTCTGGCAGGCAAGCGTCCGCCTCTTGACTCATCGAGTCGTCGGCGGTCACGACAGCGACGTTAAAGCGAAACTGCGGGGCCCGGGCGGTCGAGACAGGCATAGGTCCTCCGCGAGGGGGGAGGGCATTATGGCAAATCTTTCGATTGGTGAGGATGAAAAATTAATTTTGGATGGCGGGGTAGGTTTCGTTCCAGCGCGGAGAGCGCCGGCGTGGATGCGTGCGAACCACCGTTGGAAGGGAAGTACAGCCGGTCTGCTTGCAAAGCTCGTCTGTTTCCCGTAAGTTGAGCGCGCTCGCGGATTCAGGGTTTTGCACGGTGGCGCGGCGGCGGCAGTGATCGGAAGGGGACGGCTTGGACATTAACGTACGAAAGCGCTCGCAAGTACAGTTGGTGCACCTGAAAGGACCCCTGCGGATGGGGCCAGCTTTGGACAGCCTGCGTCAGACCCTGGAGGAGGCGCTGAAGAACGAAGAGACTCGGATCGCGGTCAATCTTGCCGAGGTTCCCATGATTGATTCCAGCGGAATCGGTCTGCTGGTGCGGTTTCTGGCGTCGGCCAGACAACGCGGGGTGAACATCAAGCTGGTCAGTCCTTCGGAGTTCGCGGTCAAGACGCTGCGGCTGGTGGGGGTGCTGAATTTGTTCGAGATTTTTCCGGACGACGATGCGGCGGTGGCTTCGTTCTAGAGCGAGTCCGAGGTGACCGGGAAAGCTTTTAACCGCTGAGGTCGCAAAGAAAGGCCGCAGAGGGCGCTGCGAAAAACGGTGGGCCGAGGCACCGCGTTTTACCCCAGCTGGAATGACCGAGATCCGTTCGCAGATCGGGATCGCGACCGATCAACCTGGGGTTAAGAGCCCCGCCATGCGCGGCGACGATTCCGACCTTCCTATTTCGCAGTATCGCGAAACTCTCCTCCCATCCAAGTCTTGAAGGCGTCCAAGTTCTGGGGACGGCCCAGGAATCCGCGGATCAGTTCGGTTCCGGGTTTTGAGCCACCTGGTTCGAGGACTGTGCGGCGATAGCGCATGGCAGCTTCGCCATCCAGCAAATTTTTCTGATCGAACTGGCTGAAGAAGTCGAGCGCGATGACTTTGTCGAGCAGGTAGGTGTAGTAGTTCGAGTTGTAGCCAACGAGATGGCCGAAGGCGGCATACATGTGATTGCCTTCCACGAAGGGGTAGGGAATGAAGCGTCCGAAGTCGGTGCGGAGAACGGCGTCGAGATCCAATCCTTCGGGGGAGCGGTCGTGCAGATCGAGGGAGTAGCTGGAGTAGAAGAGTTGCCCCTGTACCCAGCGGGCCCGGCCGAAGGCGCTGGCCCGGTTCATTTTCTCGATCAGGTCGAGGGTCAGGACTTCATTGGTCTGATAGTGCTTCGCAAAAGATTGAAGGATGGCGGGATCGCGGAAGAACTCCTCGAGCATCTGCGAGGGAGCCTCGACGAAGTCGCCTTCGGTAGCAAAACCGCTGACGCCGCTCCAGGCCTGCTGTCCGCCGAGGATGTTGTGCATGAGGTGGCCGAATTCGTGGAAGAAGGTCACGACGTCGTCGTATTGCAGCAGGCCGGGGTCGCCGGGCTTGCCGCCGGGGAAATTGCAGATGAGCGCGCCTTCCGGCAATTGCTTGCCTTTGATTCCAGGCACGACGGGAGAAGAACTGAACCACTTGTCTTTCCCGTCACGCGGATGCATGTCGAAGTAAACGCGGCCGACCAGTTTGTCGCCATCGAACACGTTCCAAGCGCTGACAGATGGGTCCCACACGGCATGGGTGGCGGGCTTGAAGGTGACGTGAAACAGGCGGGCAGCGGTGTCGAGAATGCCCTGCTGCACGCGGTCATAGGGGAAATAGGGACGCACGGCCTGCGAATCGAAGCCGAACGTGGCACGTCCGTATTGTTCGTACAGATAGGCGCTGCCGTAAGCGGGGATAGAGATGATGTCGGGCTGTTTCTGGCGGGCGAACGCCAGCAGGAGGGAGTACTCGCGCTTGGCGGCATCGCGGGAGGCGGCGTCGACGTCATTCAGAAACGATTTCATGTTGGCGGCCGAGCCGATCATCTGGTCGGCGGTGGCGAAGTCGGCCCAGGTTGAGTATCCGAGGATTTTCGCCAGTTCGGCGCGAGTCTTCAGCAGGTCCAGCAGGATGTCTTTGTTCTTCGGGTAGGCGCGCGTGTTGTAGGTGAGGTACATGCGCTTGCGGAGGTCATCGCTAGCGGCGTAGCTCATGACCGGATCTTCGTCGGGTTCCTCGGTGGTCAGGGTAATGGAGCCGTCGGCGGCGGGCGGATGGGCGGCGATGAAGTCGGTAGGCAGGCCGGAGAGTTCCGTCTTGTCTTTGACGGCGACCCGATTGACGTTCTCCTGGATATTGCGCCCGAAAGCGAGGCCAAGTTCGGTGGCGCGGTCGAACAACTTCTTGATTTGGGCGCGGGTGGCGGCGTCTTTATCGACTCCCGCGAGGCGGTATTCGAGCAGCGCCCGTTCCATGTAGTGTTTGGTGGCGGAATCGGCCGCGGAGACGTTAACTGCCACCAGTGCGTGGTAAACCTCCTGATTCAAGCTGAGGATAGTTGCAGCTTGCTGAACCTTTTCGGCTAGAGCCTGGCCGGCGTCGCGCACTTCTTTCTGTGGCGCGACGGCATACATCAGGTAGGCCTCCTGGCCGGCGACTGCCAGTTCGTTTTGCGCGTTGTCGTAAGGCTGGAGGGTATTCTCGACGTTTCGTGGATCCTTGGCGGCGAGCAAGGCGTCGATTTCCTTCTGCTCCTGCGTCAGGTGAGCATTCACCCATTTTTTCGCCGACGGGCGATTGAGCTTGCCGACCCAGATGTGGAGCGGATCGGATTGGGCGTGGGTTTCGGGAGAGAATGCGAGCAGGCTAAGGCAGGCCACGACCGACAAAGCAGTCTGAAAGCGACGCGGACGGGACATCGAAATCTCCTTGCAGGTCTTCGTGTACGACACCGGACATTTGTGTGTGCTCAAGTCGAACGCGCAAAGTATCTCAGCATTTTCCCCACGTCAATCACAACTTGCGCTGATTCTCTGGTATCTGGATAACAAGACACTCTTCCTCTGATCGTCACAGCCTGCTACCATCCCATCCGCACTTAGGACCTGGGCCAGACCAACTCTAACTTCAGGAGGCGGATGATGAGTATCGGAAAGCGCGCGGCAGCGGAGTTTTTCGGAACGTTCTGGCTGGTGTTCGGAGGATGCGGCAGCGCGGTCCTGGCCGCGGCTTTCCCCAACTTGGGGATTGGGTTTGCCGGGGTCGCACTCGCGTTCGGTCTGACCGTCCTCACGATGGCTTATGCGATCGGCCACATTTCAGGCTGCCATCTGAACCCGGCGGTGTCAGCCGGATTGGTGGTGGGGAAACGGTTCCCGGCGTCGGAACTGCTGCCTTACGCCGTCGCGCAGGTGGTCGGCGGAATCGCGGGCGCGGGCGTTTTGTACACGATCGCTTCGGGGCAAGCGAATTTTGCTTTGAGTAACGGCTTCGCTTCGAACGGTTACGGCGTGCACTCTCCGGGCGGATACTCAACCGTCGCCTGTTTTATTACGGAAGTCGTGCTCACGATGTTCTTCCTGCTGATCATCATGGGGTCCACCGATCATCGCGCTCCGGCGGGTTTCGCGCCGATCGCCATCGGCCTGGGCCTGACGCTTATTCACCTGATAGGAATTCCAGTCACGAATCTCTCGGTGAATCCGGCGCGCAGTACGGGGACGGCCGTGTTTGTGGGAGGTTGGGCGGTTGCACAGCTCTGGATGTTCTGGGTGGCGCCGATCATCGGCGGCGCCCTGGGAGGCGGCGTGTATCGCACGCTCTTCGGCGACTGAAACGGCTCCGCCAGGTGTAACTAGACGCTGCAGTTGCGGGGGCCAGGTGCGGCTTGTCCCAGAGGCCGGATGGTCCAGGTTACACGTCCGTAAAACTTTGTAAAAGCGGAAGATGACCCCGGCTGGCGATGCTACAGTGAAGTATGGAGTATCGTTGGAGTTTGCTGTCGCGAGCCAGAGTTTTAGCGCAGGTTCTGCTGCTGGCGTGGTTGGGCGCGTCCGTTCTGTCGGAAGTGTGCTTCGGCGCTTCCGGCTCGAACGGTGATGGTTTCGGCCAGGCGGGTGCCACGACATCGGGGCAGAATTCTGAGCGCATTCAACAGGCAGTCGGCACTCTTAAGAGCATCAACGACACCGGCATCGTGCTCTCCGCGGACAGCGGTGAAGAAGTTCATGTCACGCTGCAAGACTCCACTCGGCTGCTGCGGGTTGCGCCGGGACAAAAAGACCTAAAGACCGCAACGCCCCTTCAGAAGCAGGACCTGCAGACCGGAGACCGCATTCTCGTGCGCGGCCGGCCATCCTCCGACAGTTCTTCCCTGACCGCCCTCGCCGTGATCGTCATGAAACAGTCGGATGTTGCGGCCAAGAAGGACAAGGACCGCGAAGACTGGCAGAAGCGAGGCGTGGGTGGGTTAGTCACCGCGGTCGACGCTACCGCCGGCACCGTCAGCATTTCGATGACGTCTTTCACGGGGAGCAAGACGGTTGCGATCCATACTACGAAGAGCACGATCTTACGGCGGTACGCGCCCAGCTCCGTGAAGTTCGACGACGCCAAGGTGGCGCCGATCGACCAGATCAAAGCGGGGGATCAACTGCGCGCGCGTGGAACCAAGAACGAAGACGGCACTGAACTTACGGCGGATGAAGTCGTCTCCGGGAGCTTTCGCAACCTGGCGGGGACGATCACGGCCGTCGATTCCGGGGCGAACACCCTTACGCTGAAGGATGTTCTCAGCAAGCAGTCTGTGGTCGTGAAGATCACGCCGGACGCGCAACTGCGCAAGCTCCCGGCGGAGTTCGCGCAGCGCATCGCGATGCGGTTGAAGGGTGGGGCCGCAGCGGGGATTCCGGGAGCGGCGGCTGCAGGAATGGGCGGGATGGGTGGTGGAAGCGGAGGTGGCGCAGAGGCGCGTTCTCAGGGTGGAGCGCAGGGGCCGGGCGGGCCTGCGGGAGGGATGGGAGAAGGCCGCAGAAACGGCGGTCCGCCGGACATCCAGCAAATCCTGAGCCGGATGCCAGCCGCGACCCTGGCCGACCTCAATAAGGGGGACGCGGTAATGATCGTTTCGACCGAAGGTGGCGCGTCGGGAGAAGTCACCGCGATCACGCTGCTCGCCGGGGTCGAACCGATCCTGACGGCCGCCCCCAGCGCGAGTCAGGCGTTGATGCTTTCCCCGTGGAGCTTGAGTTCCTCAAGTGTCGAAGCGGCGGCGAGCCCGTAGCGAGGGGGAGTCTGCTTTAAGTGACGAGTAAGCGGGCTATGCCCGCAATATGCTGCAGGAGAAGGGATGAAGTTGGATCGAGCCAGGAAATATATCGGGGTTGCTGTAGTGATATTGGTTTTGTTGCTCAGCTTGCCGGCGGGAGCCCAAACGGGCACGGGCGGTGTACGTGGCACGGTCACGGATCCATCGGGGGCGGCGGTCACGAACGCTACTGTGATTGCGGTGACTCCTGACGGCACGGCCAGGACGGCGACGACGAACCGGACCGGTGCCTACACGATCGATGGATTGGTCCCGGGGACCTATAGCGTGACAGTGAGCGCACCGGGATTTGCCGATTACGCGAAAGATGGCGTGCAGATCATGGGCGGATCGTCGCAGCAGTTGAATGTTGCGCTGGGGATTGCTGTGGAGAAGGAGAAGATCAACGTCACCGATCAGGGGACAACCGTCGACACCAATCCGACGAACAACGCGGGGGCGATCACGTTGAGCGGGAAAGACCTGGATGCGCTGCCCGACGATCCTGACGAACTGCAGACCGATCTTGAAGCACTGGCCGGACCCTCGGCCGGTCCGAATGGAGGCCAGATCTATATCGACGGGTTCACGGCGGGACAGCTGCCGCCGAAGTCGTCGATCCGCGAGATTCGCATTAACCAGAACCCGTTCTCCGCTGAGTACGACAAGCTGGGTTACGGGCGGATTGAGATTCTGACCAAGCCGGGCACGGACAAGCTACACGG
This sequence comes from uncultured Acidobacteriaceae bacterium, assembly GCA_964641665.1. GTDB lineage: Bacteria > Acidobacteriota > Terriglobia > Terriglobales > Acidobacteriaceae > Gp1-AA133. The sequence goes on along the minus strand of CAZXKO010000095.1, from coordinate 29,398 downwards.
GCAAGTCTCGGTGATGGGGAACTCGTCCGCGTTCAATTCACAGAACCCGTTTTTGACGTCGGAGCCTCCTTACCACTCTGTGCAGTACATGGGAAACGTGGGCGGGGCGCTCGGCAAGAAAGCCTCGTTCTTCCTCGACGCACAGCGCCGGAATATCGACGAAGTGTCGGTAGTCACCGCCGCCTGTCTGACGTTGGCCTGCAGTGCAGGCGATACCGCGGTCAGTATGACGGTTCCGAATCCGCATACGCGGACTAACATCAGCCCCCGCCTCGACTACCAGATCTCGAAGAACAACACGCTGACCGCGCGTTACCAGTTCTTCCGCGACACCAACGAAAATGCCGGCATCGGGCAACTGTCACAGGCAACGCAGGCCTACGACGGTATGGAGATCGAGCACACAGTGCAGATCAGCGACACGCAGGTGCTTTCGACCAAAGTTGTCAACGAGACCCGTTTTCAGTACCTGCGGGAGAGCGACCGGCAAGTTCCGTTCAGCACTGACCCCACGGTTTCGGTTCTGGGAGCGTTCACAGGCGGGGGCAGCAGCGGTGGTACTAGCACCGATCATCAGGATCATTACGAGCTGCAGAACTACACGTCGATGGCGTTGGGAAACCATTTCCTGAAGTATGGTGGCCGCTTGCGTGCGGTCCACAACACCAGTGTCGCGACAAACGGTTTCAACGGGACCTGGCTGTTTCAGGATTTGGCCGCGTATCAGCAAAGCCAGCCGCAGCCGTTTCAGTATTCCGAGACTGTTGCACCGAGCGCGCCGGGGACGATCCCAACGGTGAGCGTGAACGTTGTCGACGCCGGGCTGTACTTTCAGGATGACTGGAAGCTGCGGCCGAACCTAACCGTGAGTTACGGCTTACGTTTCGAGACGCAGAATGCGATTGGAGATCATAGGGACTGGGCGCCGCGTGTGTCGTTCGCGTGGGGGATTGGCGGCGGACAGAAGACCGCGGCGAAGACCGTGCTGCGTGGCGGCTTTGGTATGTTTTACGACCGCTTTCCAGAGAGCAACGTGCTACAGGCTGAGCGTTTTAACGGCCTGACGCAGTTGCAATATGTGGCGAGTTGCAATCCCTCGTCGTGCCCAGTCCCGTTCAACTATCCGACGCCACCCACGCTGAGCGAGTTACAGGCATCGTCCCCGACGACGTATCAGATCGATCCGAGATTGCGGGCTCCGTACGTGATGCAGTCGGCTTTGAGTCTGGAGCGGCAAGTCACGAAGTCCGCCACCGTGACCCTTTCGTATCTGAACTCGCGAGGCTTCGATCAGTTGGTCACGCGCAATATCAACGCACCGATCCCGCCGTCCACTGATCCGAACGACCCAACGGTTCGCCCCTTCGGGACGCTCAACAACATTTACCAGTACGCGACTCAGGGAATCTTCCGCCAGAACCAGTTGATCGTGAACGCCAATATTCGAGCGGGGGCCAGACTTACGCTTTTCGGCTTCTATACATTCAATAACGTTCACAGCAACACGTCGGGAGGGTTCAACGGTGGGGGAGGTTTTCCCTCGAACCAATACAACCTCGATGCCGACTACGGTCGCGCTGCCTACGACATTCATCACCGGCTGTTCCTGGGAGGATCGATCTCGGCACCCTACGGATTCCGGCTGAGCCCGTTCATGATCGTATCGTCGGGCGCCCCCTACAACGTGACCATCGGCAACGATCTGAATGGCGACTCCGTTACGAACGACCGGCCTTCGTTCGCGACGGACCTGACGCGCAGCAGCGTGGTCGTCACGCCCTTCGGTACCTTCGATACGGCGCCTAACATCGGGATCAGCGGGCAGACGATTGTGCCGATCAACTACTTGACCGGTCCGACGCAGTTCACGCTGAATCTTCGTTTGAGTAAGACGTTTGGCTTTGGCAGAGAAACCGGCGCGAACAACGGAGCAGGTGGTCGTCCGCCCGGTGGTCCCGGGGGCGGGCGCGAACGTGGCGGTGGAGGCGGTGGGTTCGGGCGTGGCCCCGGGGCTGGAATGGGGGCAATTTTCGGACCCGGTAGCACCAATCGCCGCTACAACCTGACTTTCAGCGTGAACGCACGCAATGTGCTGAACCGGGTCAATTTGTCGAATCCCATCGGGAACCTGAGTTCGCCGTTCTTCGGGCAATCCATCAGCCTGGCTGGCGGTCCGTTCTCGAGCGCAGCGGCGAATCGCAAGTTGGAGTTGCAGGCTAGTTTCAGCTTCTAGCGTTCCGCTTAGAGAGAGTGTCTCGTCTGCGGCATGGCCTCGGCCTTCCCGGTTGAGAAGGATCCCCTTTGAGTAGTTTACGGCCTGCGACGAACAGCAGATTCCTCCTGCCTCGCAGCGCTCGCGCGTCGGAATGACAAAAGGCGGGAGCACCGACCCCAGCCCGACTAGCGGGAATATCCGCGAATTGTTCACTCATACGTTAAGCCTTCCCGAAAATCGTGCATGGATGGCCTCCGAGCCGCATCGCCGCCAGGGCCCGCGCGGAAGTTGTGGAGCCTTCAATGGAAGACTAAAATAGAGCCATCAGCTCAATGTGAGTTCCTGCCTGCGCCACGATTAAATTCGTAAACGGCTCCAGCTATAAACATTCAAATCGGAGAACTTATGAAGAAGACATCGTTCGTCATGGTTTTGGCATTGTTATTCGTACTTCCCATGTTTGCAGAAGACAAGAAAGAGATGAAGGAAGATCAGCGACTCGACGAGTCGGCGGTCGTGCTCAAGGAAATTCTCGGGATGCCGGAGGGCATTCCCAAGGATCTGCTCGACAAGTCGGTCTGCGTGGTTGTCTATCCCTCGGTTAAGAAAGCGGCTTTTATTGTGGGCGGCAGCTATGGCCGTGGAGTCGTTACCTGTCGCACGGGCAAGGAATTCGGAGGGCCGTGGAGCGCGCCCTCGATGTTTGCGCTGGAGGGAGGAAGCTTCGGGTTCCAGATCGGGGCGGAAGCTACGGACTTTGTTCTGCTGATCATGAATGAGAGCGGCGCGAACTCGATCATGTCAAGCAAAGTAAAGCTGGGTGCCGACGCGTCCGCTGCGGCGGGCCCAGTTGGGCGGAATGCCTCGGCAGAAACGGACGTGGTGATGAAGGCGGAGATTCTTTCGTACTCCCGCGCCAAGGGGTTGTTCGCCGGCATATCGCTGGAAGGCTCCACACTGCGCTCGGATGACGGCGGAAACAAAGCGGTGTATGGGAAAGAGCTAACCGCCAAGGAGATCGTGCGCGAGGGCAAGGTGGCCACTCCGGCCGCAGCCAAGCGGCTTCTGGCGACCCTGCAGAAGGCATCTCCGAAGCACGCGGTGGCTAAGTCCAGCTAAGGCGCTGGTCAGGCTTGAAGATTTCGGGTGGCGCCGTTTCGACGGGGCCACCCTTTTTTCTTTCCATGGAGGACACGCAGAAAAGCCTTTAACCGCAAAGGGCGCAAAGAAAGGCCGCAAAGGACGCTAAGAAAACCCCACCTCTTCGGCACGTCGGGTCTAGGTCATCTCATTCGCTGGACCCGCGTCTCCTGCACGTCTGTTCCTTCACTGACAACTCTGATGGGGTCTGTCGCCCAGCTATACTCTTTTTCTGTTCCTGGAGTTGGCATGAAGCTCTGCGTTCTTGCTCGTTCTCTCCGTCTTCTTGTGGTTCTGTCGTGTTCGTTCGTGACTTGGGGTCAAGAAGCTCAACCCACTCAACAGCCATCGCCAACACCCTCGGCCCAGGCAACGCGGCGGCCGACCATCGGGCTGGTACTGGAAGGCGGGGGAGCGCTCGGCCTGGCCCACGTCGGAGTGTTGCGCTGGTTTGAAGAGAATCACATTCCGGTGGATTACGTCGCCGGCACGAGCATGGGCGGCTTGGTTGGAGGCTTGTACGCCACGGGGATGTCGGGGAGCGAGATCGACAGATTCCTCCAGGGAGTGAACTGGAATCGATCTCTCCGAAACGAACTTCCATACCGGGCGCGGTCGTTTCGCAGGAAAGAGGATAAGCGCGAATATCCCAATGATCTCGAGTTTGGTCTGCGCCATGGAGTGGTTTTTCCCAGCGGCTTCAATTCCGGTCACCAGGTCGGCCTGATTCTCGACCAGGTGGCGCTCCCGTATTCCGATCTCAAGAGTTTTGACGAACTGCCCACGCCGTTCCGGTGCGTTGCCACGGACTTAGTGAGCGGCCAGGCAAAGGTATTTGAAGATGGTTCGCTCTCGGAGGCGTTGCGGGCCACCATGTCGCTGCCTGCAATTTTCAGCCCGGTTCGCCGGGACGGACGGGTGTTTGTCGACGGAGGCCTGATCGAAAACCTGCCGGTCGACGTGGCGCGAGCTATGGGCGCCGACATCGTCATTGCCGTCCACCTGGAAACTGCTCCGCTGACGCCCGACGAGCCGCTCTCGGCGTTCACGGTTTTGCAGCACTCGGTCAGCGTCATGATCTCGGTCAATGAACTGGAGAGCATGAAGAAGGCCGACATCCTGATTCCAGTGCACACCGAGGAATACACGAGCACCGACTACCAGGAAGCGCGGAAAATTAACGAACTGGGTTATGCCGGGGCGAAAGCGCGCGCCCGCCTGCTGGAGCGACTCGCCCTCAACGATCAGGACTGGGCCGACTACGTGAATCGCCGCCGGGCACGCCGGCGCCCGGTGCCCGTGCCCCAATTCATCGAAGTGACCGGAACCGCGCCAGTAATCGCAGAAGGTATTGAAAGGAACCTGGCGGGAAACCTGGGAAGGCCGGTTGATTTCTCGCGGCTCGATTCCGATCTAACCAACGTGACTGGCCTAGGGCGGTTCGCGCGCGCGGGTTTTCAGTTGGCTCACCGGAATGGCGAAGACGGGCTGCTGGTGCGTGCCGAGGAGAAGGATTACGCTCCGCCGACCGTCAACCCGCTCTTCGTCATTGATGGGTCCGACTACACGGACGTTCGCTTCAGCCTCGGAGCCCGGGTTACGTTTAACGACATTGGCGGATTCGGGTCGGAACTGCGCAACGACTTTATTGTAGGCACGACCTACGGCGTGGCGTCGGAGTACTACCACCCCGTCAACTGGTTCAGTCATTTTTTCGCAGCGCCGCGCCTTTTTGCCAGTTCCCAGCCCTTCGACCTGTATTTCGATGACGCTCGCATCGCCACCTTCCGACAACATACGGCGGGCGGAGGGCTCGACTTCGGGGTAGCAGCAAGCCGCTTTTCGGAACTGCGCTTCGGCTACCAGCTGGACTACTTGTCACTGACCCGGACGATCGGAAGTCCGGGACTCCTAAACAACGTGAGCGGCCGACAGGGATTTTCGCGGGTCCGTTACGTCATCGATCACACCGACGATCCGACGCTGCCTCGACAAGGCTTCCTGGTGCAATCGCGCCTGGAGTTTTACGATGCCAACCCCTCCGCGACCGAACACTTCCCGCTGGCAGAGCTCCGGACCGGCGTTTTTCATCGGGTTCACAAAACGAACTCGCTGTTCCTGCTGGCGTCCGGTGGGTCGACAATGGGCTATCGCCATACGGGGCTTCCCATGTTTGGGATCGGCGGCCCACAACGGTTGGCTGCTTACGGGATGAATGAGTTGTTGACCAACCAGTACTTCCTGTTCCAGCCGGGTTACATTCGACGCTTGGCGCAGTTGTCGCCGCTACTGGGCAACAATGTGTATCTGGTGGCGGACTACGAGATCGGTAAGGCGTACGGAGCCGTCAACCAAACCGATACGCGCTTGCCCAATGACTTCAATGCGGCCGTGCTGGTGCAGTCTTTCATTGGTCCAGTGGTTTTCGGCGGCAGCGTGGGCGATCGCGGGCACCACAAGCTCTACTTTCAGCTCGGGAGACTGTTCTGAACGGGCGATGAAGGACCGCCGCATAGCGCTCTCGACGGAATGCACGGGTCCCTTCTATGATGGATCGATAGCGAAATCATTTGAGGTTTTCCATGACAGAACCTACTTACGAGGAATTGAAAGCTCGCCTGCAAGATCTGGAGAAGCAGGTAGAAACCAAAAAGCGCAGCGGCACCATGGAGTTCAAGGTGTCGGAGAAGGGTGGGGTGAGCGTGTACGGGCTAGGCCGCTTCCCGGTCACTCTGTACTACGAGCAGTGGACGCGATTACTCGATGCCACCGAGAACCTGCGGCAATTCCTTGAAGAAAACAAATCCAAGCTCAAGCTCAAAGGCCAGTAGCCGGGATCGCGAACAGTACCTGTACCTGACCACACGCGGGCGCAAGAGCGGGCAGGCGCGCGAAATCGAGATATGGTTCACTGAGCGCCAAGGCCGGTTCTACGTTATCGCCGAACACCCAACCTCTCACTGGGTGCAAAATCTCCATGCCGATTCCGCGGTACAAGTGCGCGTGGGAGAGCGATCCTTTGCCGCGCGTGCCCGCATTCTCGGTCAGGCAGATCCGGTTCTGCGCGACGAGATCCAGGGTTTGTCTCGCCAGAAGTACGGGTGGGGTGATGGCACGGTGGTGGAACTGGTGCCGGATTAGGCGAGAGCCCGCCTCCACAAAGGAAGCGGGCTCGTGTTTGGTTGGGCCGGGCGTCCTACGGTTGACAATCGAACGAACAAGTCACGGAATAGGAAGCCCGGCGATCGTGAAGATGTTTCCGAAGGCCACGTTTCCTTTCGCGTCAACCCCGCGATCCGTAGTGGTCCCGTAGAGCGTGCCGTTGGTTGCCTGAATAACTCCCGCGACCGGGGAGGCTCCGTTGGTTCCGTTGAAGGGCAACTCATGAACAATGTTGCCGGTTTCGCTGATCGCCAGCACCTGACCGTAGTTTGAGGACCCACCCACGGTGGACGTGGTCCACAGGTTTCCATCGGAAGCTTGCAGCAGCGGTCCCACTCCGAATTTCTTCGCCGAAGGCAGCGTGAGCGACCAACACGCTTTGGACCGAGCCTGCCAGCGTGCTGACTCCGAGAGGCACCGAGTCATCGGTGGTCCCATTCAGGGCATGCAACACGGTGTAGGTCCCAGGAGGCGTCGGCCGGAACACGCCGCAACCCAGGCCTTCGCAACTACCGTTGGATGGGAAAAATCCGCCGGCGGTCGTGGTCCCGTACAAATTGCCGTCGGTCCCAGGGATGATGTTGTTGCAAACCCGCCCGTCGTACAAACTCGTGCAGAAGGTTTGCAGAACCTGAAAGCCGGTGCCGAACTTGCTGACCTTGAAAACGGTCCCAGCGCTGGCCGAGGTCGGTCCGCCCGTTCCCGCTACGCCGTACAAGAAGCCGTCAGTTCCTTCCGCCAACGCGGCGGGGTTGCTGCCTTGGTCGAAGAATCCGGTGGTGGTGTTGCGCTGAAAGGTATAAACCACCGTAACCTGACCCCCAGCCGTGATTTTGAAGAGGGTACGGCCGGCCGGGTGCACGGTGGTACCGTGGGCAGCAAAGCTGGTCTGGTTTACACCGTAGAAGTTGCCGTCGGAAGCCTGGATGAGCGCCACCGGCTGCGCGCCATCAACGCAAAACGACGACAGGGGCGGCGTGCAGGGAAAACCAAGCAGTTCCGAAATGTTAAGTGTTTGGGCGTGGGCGGCTCCCGTGAGACACAGGGCCAGGAGCGTTGCGAGCGTGTACTTCATCGAGTAGCTCCATTTCAAAACAGATTTTGTGGGTGGCCTGGCTTGGGGGAGTGGGTGGCCGGTTGGAGGTCACCTTCTTTCCGCCGTTGTAACGCAGAAGGTGAGAGCAGTTGTCGGCAAAATGTCAAAAGCAGTAAAGAATCGTAAAGACGCAGCCTACAGTCTGGGGCGTGGCCGCCTGTGATAAGAATGACAGTCGTATGTCGGAGGATATCCTCACCCTACCGCCCCCTGCCGCGGACTCGCGCCTCGCCTACGGGACGGACCCGAACCAGTTCGGGGATCTTCGCCTGCCCGAGGGGAACGGTCCGTTTGCGGTTGTGATGAACATTCACGGGGGATACTGGCGCGCAAAATACGACCTGGCACACGCCGGACATCTGTGCGCTGCCCTAACAAAAAAAGGGTGTGCCACGTGGAACCTGGAATACCGCCGCGTGGGGAATCCGGGCGGGGGCTGGCCAGGGACGTTCGAAGATATCGCGAACGGGTATCGGTTTCTTCCGCAGATTGCAAAACACCACCGACTGGACCCGGCGAGAGTCGTCGTAATGGGTCACTCCGCGGGAGGGCAACTGGCCTTGTGCCTGGCGAGTCACGAACCGTCGGTAAGAAGGGCAGTTTCGTTGGCGGGGGTGGTCGACCTGCAGCAGGCGTTCGCCCTTCATCTGAGCAGCGACGCGGTGGTTGATTTCCTGGGTGGCACGCCGAAGGACGTTCCGGATCACTACCAGGATGCCGATCCCATGGGGCTCGCGATTCCACAGGCGAGGCAGATCGTAACTCATGGGTTGCACGACGACGACGTCCCCCCCGGTTTCAGTAGAGACTACGTTGAGAAAAAGAAGAAAGCGAAAGAGGATGTGGCGCTTGTGGAGATTGCAACGGCGGGCCACTTCGACCTGATTGACCCGCGCTCTGCCGCCTGGGGGAAGGTGGAAGCGAGTGTTCTGGAATTGCTTCGGTAACGGACGATAAGGAGCAGCGCATTCGTACCCAGGCGTCTTCGCTATTCGCGAGTCAGTTCCTTATGGAGATAGGTCATCTGCCCCAGGTGATGATGAAGATGACTCGCGCAGCGCAGGAAGATGTTGAAACGGTTGCCAGCATCTGCTTCGCGCAGGGCCGTGTACTGGGTGGACCAGTCGTTTTCTGAATGAGTGCGAGCGGTGCGCGCGACCATCGCCACTGCCTCGTCGAAACGACGCATCACCTCGTTTTTCGACGGCCGCGCCGTCTCATTGAATTCCCGATCGCGATCGCGCACGTAGCCGGTTCCTGCGATCTCAGCGCCGATGTAGTAGTTCAAATTGCCCGTCAGATGCAGCAAGAGGTGTCCGAAGCTATTGCCGAACGAGAAGGGCTTTTTCCAGAACTGTTCGTCGCTCAGCGGGTCGGCTAACTCGTGAACCCGGGACGCCAGGAGCTCATAATGGCCGGCGAATCCCGATGCGATGGTTTCGTTTAGCGTGCTCATGCTGGAGTCCTTGGTGTGTACTTCGGTTTCTGGTGGGAAGGGGTTTTCCCACTGTTCAAGCGACTTTCCGCAACACCAGTGCAGAATTTTTTGATCCAAAAGCAATGCAATTGCACACCGCGTGCTCGATGCCTGCCTTGCGTCCAGCCTCTGGCACATAGTCCAGGTCACATTCCGGGTCGGGCTTGTCCAGGTTGATGGTGGGCGCAATCTGGCCGCGCTGCATCGCCACAATCGTGGCCGCAACTCCGGCAGCACCGCATGCCCCTTGGGGATGCCCGATCTGCGACTTCAACGCAGACATGGGCATCTGCGCCGCCCGCTCGCCCAACGCCAGCTTGAGCGCCTGGGTCTCAATACGATCGTTCAGCTGCGTCGAGGTTCCGTGCAGATTCACATAATCGACATCCTGCGCTCCGATGCCCGCTTGCTGCATGGCCAGTCCGATTGCGCGCGCCGGTTCCTCACCACATTCCTTGAGTCGGACGCGGTGAAACGCTTCGCAGGTCGAGCCGTATCCTGCGATCTCTGCCAGGATGTGTGCACCCCGGGCTCGCGCGCGCTCGTATTCTTCGAGCACAAACATCCAGGCGCCCTCGGCCAGGACGAATCCGTCCCGGTCCATGGAAAAGGGACGGGAGCCCTTCTCCGGCGCCTGGTTCCACGCGTCGGTCAGAATCTTCATGAGAATGAAGCCCTTCACAATCCCAAGGGCGATGGGTGCGTCGGCGCCGCCGGTCAGAATCGTGTCGGCGCGGCCGGACTGGATCGTGCGCATGGAGTAGCCGAGGGCATCGGTGGATGACGTGCATCCCGTCGTGATGACCTGACTGGGGCCACGCAGGCCGAAGCGGATGCTTGCGTCGCTGGAGAAGGTGCCCATCACTCCGGTTGGAACGCAGAACAGGCTCATCCGGCGATATTGCTGATGGAAGAAGAGGCGATACTGCTCCTCAGTAAATTCCTGCGAACCGCCGCCGGAGCCGAGAATCACGCCGAAGCGGCGGCGCTGCTCGAGGGAAAGGGAAGCGGTATCTAGTCCAGCATGCTGGAGAGCTTCGCTCGCCGCAGCGAGAGCAAGGGGAAGAACACGCGACACGTGCTTGCGTTCGCGCTTGTCCACCCACTCTAGTTCGTCGAAGCCGCGGACCTCGCCCGCGATCTGCACCGGGATCTCGCTTGGATCGAAGTGCGAAATGCGCCGTACCCCTGAACGTCCGGCGAGGATTGCCTCCGCGAATGCTTCGCGCCCGATGCCGTTCGGGCTGATCGCACCCATGCCCGTGATCACAACTCTGCGCTTCAATGGCTCCACCCCGATGAAACTATAAGGCATAGACGGGCCGCCGTGTGAAGCGGACGTCTTCAAACTGTACATTTATGAGCGTGCTTCCGGCTCTATAATCGTCAGTTCCTTTAGCAACCGGAGGATTCTTGGCCTATAACGACTTGCGCGAGTGGATTGCGGCGCTCGACCGTGCCGGCGAACTCAAGAAGGTTCGCAGCGAAGCCGATCCCCTCCTCGAAATCGCCGAGATCACCGACCGCGTGAGCAAGAGCCGTTCGGTCAAGTATGGTGCCGGAGGTCCCGCGCTCCTGTTTGAGAACGTTAAAGGCCACCCTGGATCGCAGCTCCTGATTAACCAGTTTGGATCAGCACGCCGGATGAACCTTGCGCTTGAGGTAGGTTCGCTCGACGAAGTCGCTGACCGCATTCGCGGGTTCATGGATGTCAAGTCTCCCCAGGGGTTTCTCGACAAAGTGAAGATGCTGCCAATGCTCGCGGAGATGGGCAAGTTCTTTCCGAAGACGGTGACGACTGGTGCCTGCAAACAAATCATCAAGCGCGAAAGTTTTTCGTTACTCGATTTTCCCATTCTGCGATGCTGGCCCCAGGATGCGGGACGCTTCATTACGCTACCGTGCGTGATCACCCGCGATCCACGAACCGGAAAGCGAAACGTCGGCATGTACCGGATGCAGGTCTACGACGCAACCACCACGGGCATGCACTGGCAGCGGCAGAAGGTGGCCGCCGAACATTATCGAGACGCGATTCGGAACGCTGCTGTCTTACCAACTCAATCCGCCGCGACCGCGGCGGTCGACATCATGGCGAGATCGTCCGGCGGCTCGGTTCTCGCACCGGGCGATCGGCCGTCTGGCAAGATGGAAGTCGCGGTGGCCATCGGTACGGATCCTGCGTTGACTTTTTCTGCGATCGTTCCCGCGCCACCCGACGTGGAAGAGTTCCTGATTGCAGGATTTCTGCGCCAGAAGCCGGTTGAACTGGTGAAATGCGAAACCGTGGATCTCGAAGTTCCCGCGGATGCGGAGATCATCCTCGAAGGTTACGTGAATCTGGATGAACTCCGCAGTGAAGGCCCTTTTGGTGACCACACGGGCTTCTATTCGCTCGAGGACCAGTACCCGGTATTTCATCTTACGTGCGTTACACACCGTAAAGATCCGATCTATGCCACTACGATCGTCGGGAAGCCGCCCATGGAAGACGGATGGATGGGCAAAGCCGTTGAGCGTATCTTTCTTCCGCTGATGAAGGTCACAATCCCGGAAATCGTCGACATCAATCTGCCGCTCGAAGGCGTGTTTCACAACCTGATGATCGTCTCGATTCGAAAATCGTACCCGGGACAGGCGCGGAAGGTGATGAACGCCATCTGGTCGCTGGGTCAGGCGATGTTCACGAAGTGCATTCTGGTTGTGGACGAAGACGTCGACGTGCAGGATATTGGCGAGGTGACACTCAAAGTTCTCAACAACATCGATCCCGAACGCGACATCCAGTTCACGCTCGGTCCGATCGATTCCCTCGACCACGCGTCCCGTCTCGCCAACTACGGATCGAAGATGGGAGTGGATGCAACGCGCAAGTGGTCGAGCGAAGGCTTCACGCGACCCTGGCCCGACGAAATCACGATGGACGGCAAAACCAAAGCTCTGGTCGATTCCAAGTGGAAAGCGCTAGCCAAGGAACTCGGAATCGAGTAAACTCGCCTTACACTCACGTGGAGTGCGCGCAATGCACGTCATCGTAAGCCCTCGTTAAATCGCTTCCTTCTTGATCCGCTGATCGCGGAATCCCAAGTTTCTTGTTGTGTCAACGGCGCCATGGGCCCTGAGTTCCACGGGTTCGGTGCGCGGAAGTTTGCAGGTGTTTATGGATGTTGCCTCGACTGTCCCCAACATACCGCCGCAGCCCAGTGTGTGGTCGTCGATCCGCGAGGCCCTGCGCGGCTCGCACCAGGATTTCACCACCGGCAGCTTGAACCGGGCCATTCTTCTGCTGGCCATCCCGATGGTGCTGGAGATGGTGCTGGAATCGCTGTTTGCGGTCGTCGACGTGTTCTGGGTGGCGCGGGTCGGATCCAATGCGGTCGCTACTGTCGGACTGACGGAGTCATTACTGAGTCTCGTCTTCTCGGTGGCCATGGGCCTGAGTTTGTCGACCACGGCCATGGTGGCCCGCCGCATCGGTGAGAAGGATCCGGAGGACGCCGCCATCGCCGGGGTGCAGGCCATTGTTCTCGGTCTGACGGTGTCGGTGTTGATTGGACTTCCATGCCTGATCTTCGCGCCTCGCCTGTTGCAACTGATGGGCGCGTCGCCGGAGATTGTGGCTAGCGGTTCCGGCTACGCTCGCATCGCGCTGGGTGGAAGTGGCGTAGTACTGATGCTCTTTCTCAACAACGCAATTTTCCGCGGTGCCGGCGACGCAGCCATCGCGATGCGTTTGCTGTGGGTCTCGAACATCATCAACCTGATCCTTGATCCCTGCCTGATTTTCGGTCTAGGTCCGTTCCCCCGTCTTGGTGTGACGGGTGCGGCCCTGGCGACGTTTATTGGACGCGGTATAGGCGTCGCTTATCAGTTCTATCGCCTGTCGCGGGGAACGGAGCGTCTGCCGGGTCTGGCGCGACACATCCGGATAAATTTCTCTGTGCTCTGGCGCCTGATTCGTGTCTCCGTCACGGGTATCACGCAATTCGCTATCGCGCACACCAGCTGGATTGCCCTGGTCCGCATCGTGAGCATCTTTGGTGCGGCCGCGTTGGCTGGCTACACCATCGCGATCCGCATCGTCATCTTCGTGATTCTGCCTTCCTGGGGGCTGAGCAATGCGGCGGCGACTTTGGTTGGCCAGAATCTCGGCGCCGGACAGCCCGAGCGCGCCGAAACGTCGGTCTGGCGCACCGGTTTTTACAACATGGTGTTTCTCGGGTCGGTAGGACTGTTCTTCGTCTTGTTCGCAGAGCCAGTCGTGCGCCTGTTCACGCACGATCCCACCGTCATTCCATTGGCGGCCGCCTGCCTCCGCATCTTAAGCTACGGCAACATTGGATACGCATACGGCATGGTGATGTTGCAGTCGTTCAACGGGGCGGGGGACACTGTTACTCCGACCTTTGTAAATCTGTTTGGTTTCTGGTTCCTGGAAATCCCACTGGCCTATTGGTTGGCCGTTACCATGCGCCTGCAATCGAACGGCGTGTTCTTCTCGATCGTAGTGGCGCAATGTTCGGTTGCGGCTGCCGGTATCCTGTTGTTTCGCGGCGGGCGCTGGAAACGGCAGAGGATTTAGGAGGAGATTCGACCGTCTCGAAAGCAGGGAACCGCATGATGTTCTACGTACCCATCGTTCTCATGATTTTAGCTACGACGATGTATCACATCGCGCAGAAGTCCGTTCCTACCCAGGTCAACCCGACGCTCTCATTGGCGATGAACTACGTCACCGCGTTGATTGGCACACTTCTCCTGATTCCTCTGTACCCGCCGCGCACGGCCGGGCCATGGTCCCTCAGGAACGTGAACTGGGCGAGCTGTGCGGTGGGAATCTCAATTGTTGGCGTAGAACTGGCAGTACTGTTGGCGTACCGAACGGGGTGGAAGATCAGCCTGGTTTCAGTGATCGGCAACACGGCGAGCGCGTTGCTGCTGGTGGGAATCGGGCTGCTTTTCTTCGACGAACATCTGTCGGGAAAGAGCCTGGCGGGGGTCACCCTGTGCCTGGTCGGACTTGCCCTTATCACGCAGCGCTGATGACTCAGAGTTTCAATTCCCACGTTTCAGCCACCAGGTCGTCGCGGCTCCAACTCTTGTGAGGCTGTTTGTGCATAAGGCGAAATCCGGCTTCTTGGTACAGATGCCGCGCTGCGCTCAACTCACTCTGCGTCCAGAGCATCATCTTTTTGTAACCGGCCTTTCGCGCAAAACGAACGCATTCATCCACGAGCCGACGCCCGATGCCCAGCCCGCGGGCCGAGGGCTCGACCAGCAGGAGCCGGAGTTTCGAGACAGTCTTCGATTTCTGCACCAGAAAGATCGAGCCGACGATCTCGCCGTCTTTCTCCGCGATCCAGCAGCGCTCGCGCTGGGGGTTGAAGTTCTCAATGAACTCGGCAACGATCTTCGCCACCAGCGCCTCGAAGCGCTCATCGTAGCGGTACTCCTGCGCGTAGAGGACGCCGTGCCGGTGGACCACCCAGCCCATGTCTCCGGGCTGATGGGTTCGGAGATGATAAGGAGTCTTCTGCTCGGCCGCGGCTGGCGGGACGAGTAGCTTTTCGATGACACACATCGCCTCAAGCAATCGCTTTGCCTGGGAAGGCGAGAGAGCGCTTAGCATCGAGGCAACTTGCTGGTTCGAACGCTCTTCGAGCGGCAAAAACACTTTCTGACCTTTCGCGGTCAAACCGAGGTGGCTCCGGCGTCCGTCCGTTGCAGAAGGCTCGCGGACGATCAGGCCCTGCTTTTCGAACGAGCGCAGCATGCGGCTGAGATAGCCGGCGTCGAGGCCGAGATCCAGGCAGATTTCGACGGCCGTGGGCTTGTGTCGGTGGGCGAGTTCGTAGAGAACGCGAACTTCGGTGAGGGAAAACGGACTGCTCAGCAGCCCTTCCTGGAGGACGCCGATTTGCCGGGTATAGAAGCGGTTGAAGTGTCGCACGGAAGCGACGGCGGGAGGGGTTAGCTGACCTGCTGGGCTTTCCATGGTGTCCCCCGGGAGATATGTGCTGTCAGCAATTATCAGCTCGAATAGTTGACTTAGTCAACTATATAAAATCTACCGGGACCGGACGTATTCCACTGGACGCTTCGCGCCCTTAAAATGTTCGTGCGCCCACGCTCGTCATTTTTCAGGAGGATGCGAAATGCCAGTCAAGCACATTCCCGAGGGCTACCATTCCATAACTCCCTACCTCATCATCAAAGGCGCGGCTGCCGCGATCGAGTTCTACAAGAAGGCATTTGGGGCGACGGAACTCTTTCGTATGCCCGATGCCAGCGGCAAGCTCGTCGGTCACGCGGAATTGAAGATCGGCGATTCGCACATCATGCTGGCCGACGAACACCCGGAAATGGAGTACCGCAGCCCGCAATCCTTTGGCGGCACGCCGGTAAGCCTTCTGCTTTATGTCGAGGACGTCGACAGCACCGTACCGCGCGCCGTGGCGACTGGAGCAAAAGTCGTGCGGCCCATCAAGGACCAGTTCTACGGCGACCGCTCCGGAACGTTGCACGATCCTTTCGGCCACGTGTGGACGATCGCCACTCATGTCAAGGACGTCTCGCCGGAAGAAATGATGGCGTTCACGGGTGGGGGTTCCCAGAACTAAACGGTAGAGAACTTTTTTGGATGCACTAACCGGGCGGCTTTCCTGCTGCATCTTGCAGAGGGCGTCCCTTCACAGCCCTAATATTTCTGCACCCACCAACGAAAGGAATTCCATTTTCGATGATGCAGCCGGGCAGCCTGTTCCCTGATTTCTCCCTTCCCAATCAAGACGGGAAGATCACGAAGTTGAGCGACTTTGCGGGCCACTGGCTGGTGGTCTACTTCTATCCCAAAGACGACACGCCCGGCTGCACCATCCAGGGCAGGTCGTTTACGGCAAGCAAGGCGGATTTTGACGCGGCCGGGATCAAAGTCGTGGGCATCAGTGCCGACGACGTTGGCTCGCACAAGCGTTTCTGCACCAAGTTCGCCTTTACCATCGATCTTCTCGCTGATCCCAACGCCGACCTGATGGAGACGCTCGGACTCGGCCAGTCCGAGTGGAAGGGAATGAACTTCTGGGAGCGAACGACCTTCGTGGTGGACCCTCAGGGCACGATTCAGAAGGTATACCCCAAGGTGAACCCGGACGGGCACGAGAAGGTTCTGCTCGAGGACATCGCAGCGCTGAAGGGAAACTGAGCCGGCGCGAACGGAGTATTCGTGCGCCTTGAAAGTGGGCAGCCAAAGTTGCGCACTAGCGGCAGAGTTCGGTAGTCAGGGTCTCACGATTGCCGAGTGCCAGCCGGTCCACGCGCCGTAACACAAGTTCGTATCCGGCCAGGCTTAGAAGGGCGAGAGGCAAGAACAGCACGACAGCAAGCCAGATTTCCCGATAGTAGCGCGCCAACGCTAGCGTGGTCGCGGCTAGCCCGAATACCACAATCTGTACCCCGAAGCTGATCAGCACGGTCAGCTGCGAGGCTCGCTGCCGCCCGAACGTCCCGAATTCGATCCTCTTCGGAGAATGCAGCGACAGTAGGTTTCCGATCGCTAAATTCACGGGGATCGCAAAGAGCATCCCGGCCAGGGTGGTCAGTGTGATCGCGAAGGTTGGAAGGTGGAATAAGACACTGACGCCGATCCAGACGACGGTCGTCTCCAGAGTCAGGACCATCACGTGCGCCAAGTTCTTTCCCAGAACTACCTTTCGAAAGGGCACGGGAGACGCCAGGAAGAACTGGATGCCTCCGCCGTCGGCTCCGAAGTTGTTGTAGACGAGGTTGGTCAGCAGGAGCAGCGAGTACGCCGCACCCACTGGAAAGCCCATGTCTGGCGAGCGCTGAAGGAAGCCCCCTGGTGCCGAACGGCCCTGGCCCAGCCCGAAGATCAGCAGCATGATGATCGGAGTGATCAGCGTAAGAAGCATCGGCCCGCTGCGCGACAGGTAGCGCAATTCCTTCTCTAAGACTGCTGTGACTGGTCCAGAGAGCCCCGGCAGGCTCCAGCCCAGTTTGAGTGCCTGGGTGGCCGTGCGTGCCGACTGGATCGTGGGCGCCTCGCTTAGGTTCTCGCCGCGATACTGAGCCCGCAAGCGAATGCTCAGCACGCGCACGAACACCACTCCGAACACTCCCAACAGGCCTAGAGACGCGGCTGCCTTGCCGACCTGGCCGCCAGCCATGGCCGCGATCGCGTTGGCGGCAATGCCGGGAGGCAACATGCTCTGCACCGGAGAGACTTCCGTACCGAGCTTGCGCAGTGTGGGAGTCGACCGCGGCCCATACCGGCTCAGCATGGGACCGAGCAACTGAAAGCTGATCATCACCAGGAAAAACAGAACGGCAAAAATCTCTCGCGTGCGCCGCTGCGCCAGCCAACGCTCCACCCAGGCAAAGATCATCTGCGTAAGCAGCAAATTCAGAAAGCCAAAAACGAGCAGCACGAGGGCCGCCCAGAGAAATAATCGAGGGTTGGCAATGCCGATCCCGATCGTGATTCCGAGCAGCCACAGTCCACCCAGCAAGGTCGCGGGGTCGAGCGCACCATAGACCAGACGAACCACAACGTAGGCCCGGTAGTTCAGTGGAAAACGCAGCAAGTCCGAGGAATCGAGCGTCTCGGTAAAGGCGCTGGCCATCACAGGGAAGAATTGCCAGAAGACGAAAACCGGCCACAACGCCAAGGCCAGCCAGGCCGGATTTCCTCCGGAGACGAAGTACCAGGCCCCGGTTCCAAACAGGACCGCGCCCCCGAACCCGCCCATCGCGATCGCCCCACCGATGACGATGCGAGAGAAGAGTTCGAGCGCGCCGCGCGAGGTTCGCAGGGAATGGACAAAGACCAGCCAGCGCACTCGCGCAATCGCGGCCAGTTGCGCCCGCGCCACCGGTGTGGCATTCAGCCCAGCCATGACAGCTCCTGGGCAGCGTCCCTTTGGCCGCCAACGATACGTAGGAAGATCTCCTCCAAGGTCAGTTTTTCGGTCGCCTGGGGTTCGTGGCGCTCGTTCCCAGAGGCCGCCTGCGCTTCCACCCCCGCGCGCAGTTCTTCGAGCGAGCCCTGTGCAACCAGTCGCCCGCGGTGAATGATGGCGACGTGGCTGCACAGCCGCTCCACGATCTCGAGGACGTGCGAGGTCAGGAAGATGGTGGCACCCCGCGCAATCATGCGCTGCAGCATCGCTTTCAGAGTGCCGGCCGCGATCGCATCCACCCCTTCAAATGGTTCGTCGAGGAAGAGGACTTTCGGGCCGTGAATGACGGCCGCCGCAAGCGCCAGCTTCTTCTGCATGCCGTGCGAGTAGTCGGTGACCAGTTTTTTCTGCTGGTCCGCGAGCTGCATGAAGTCGAGCAGATCGGCCGCCCGCTTGGCGGCAGTCTCACGGTCGAGGCCGTACATGCGCCCGACAAAATTCAGGTACTCCGAGCCGGTGAGCCGTCCGAACAGCGCCATGCCTTCCGGCACGACCCCGATCTGCCGTTTCACTGCGACCATCTCTTCGGCGAAATCCAGGCCCAACACCTGGATTCGACCTGATGTGGCGGCCAGCAGCCCGGTCAGCATCTTGATGGTGGTGGATTTTCCGGCGCCGTTCGGACCGAGAAAGCCAAAGAACTGACCAGCAGCGACGCGCAGATTCACGTCCTCGACGGCAATCAGTTCACCGAACCGGCGGGTGAGTCCTTCAGTAACGATGGCCGGGACATCCATGAAGGGTTCGACTCTAGCACAGGCGCGGTTAGAGCCGGAAGCCGGGGCGACCAGCAACCGCGCCGCGAGGAGCGTTTCGGTAGAATCCCGGGCGCCGAATGAAACGAAAGCCCGCTCCAAGTCACTACCGGTCAGAGGGGAATGAGGAAGTACTGGAGACCGGTCTCCTGTTACAGAAAATGAGGGCAATATCACTGCAAGCGCTGTTCGCAGCGGTGTGCCTTAGCTTGTCTTGTGGACTGACAAGTGCCCCGCCCAGACTGTATTGGGGGCACGCGTATTGGTCCGATCGACAACCGGTGCTCGCCGGGATCCCCCACGTTGGTAACGGTCAAGGAATGGCAAGAATCGCGGCGCTTTCCCTGACAGAATTTGCGCTTGCGGGCGATATCCGTCAGAACGTGCAACACGCCAACTGTAACCGGGGATTTACGACCCAGATAAGCGCAACCATCAGCAAGAGTTATCCAGAAGTAACTGACAGTACCTTCCATTTCGGCACCGATGGCACGTTACTTGCGAATGCCAAGGGTAACGTGAGGCGAAATACCGAAATCAGCCTTAGAAGACGGGAGAAATCAGATGTGGATTGACATAACACGCGGAATGGCCGCATTGAGATCGGCCTGGAGCATGGGTTCCACGGACGCAGCGGCCGAAACGAGAACGCCAATTGGAGCGGATCTGCAGGCGGATTTTCTGGCAGAGGCGCAGAGCTACATGAATATGGGCCGCCACCAGAGCGCGGCCATCCTGGCCGGCGACGCTTTGGAAGAGACGTTACGGAAACTGTGCGTGGATTTTTGCGTCGCTTTACCTGCCAAGCCGACGGTCGAGGGAATGAACGCTCAGTTGGCCAAGATCGGCGTGTACGACACGCTCATGGAGCAGCGCCTGGCGGAGTTAAAGACGCTGTGGGAAAAGGCAAACTGCGGACTCTGGTCGGAGGTCTCAAAGACCGACGTAGAAACGATGCTTGGCGAGATTCGGGCGTTTGTATCTGAGTACGTGATGAACTAGAGTCGCAAACGAACTCCTCGGCTTCCTCCCCGGCTTTTTCCAGTGACTCCGCTTCCCCAAGAAAATCAGCTGTGAGCTACGAGCTTTGAGCTCGAACCTCATCGGGCGACCGACAGACGAGCTTCCTCTTACGCAGGCAGACCGTCACCTCCCCAACAGGTCAAACACTGCGCATCGGGATATGCGTGCCCGCTTGTGCCTGGCTTCCCTTGCTCAGGATAGGGCGAAGTTGGGTGAGGACGGCGTCCACCGAGATGCCGTACTTGGCGCGTAGAGCGTCGGGCTTACCGTGCTCGATGAACTGGTCGGGCCAGCCGATACGCACCACAGGCGTGGTCAGACCAAGCGTGTTCAGCTCTTCGAGTACAGCGCTGCCGAAGCCGCCCTTGAGCACATGATCTTCGAGGGTGACGATCACATCCACGCTGCGCCCGTAGAACTCAAGCATGGCAGTATCGATGGGCTTAGCAAAGCGCGCATTGATCACCGCGCTGGAAACGCCTTCGCCTTCCAGCTTGGCGGCGACTTCCTGGGCCATCGGAACGAGCGCGCCCAACGCGAAGAAGGCGACGCGGTCATGCTCTCCATGCTGAAGAAGCTCCGCCTGACCGATGGGAATGGCCCGGGGAACGTCTTTCACCGGCGTGCCGGGTCCAACGCCCCGCGGGTAGCGAACCGCGATGGGGCCGTTGTGCTGCATGGCCGTGAAGAGCATGTCGGCGAGTTCGTCTTCGTCCTTGGGTACCATGTGGACGATGTTGGGAATACCCCGCAGGTAGCTGATGTCGAAAAGGCCGTGGTGCGTGGGCCCGTCGTCGCCGGAGAGCCCGCCGCGGTCCATGCAAAATACCACTGGGAGATTCTGCAGGCAGACATCATGCACGATGGGATCAAGACTGCGCTGCAGGAAGGTGGAATAGATCGCGCAGAACGGCTTGAAGCCCTTGGTTGCCAAACCTGCAGCGAAGATCACCGCGTGTTCCTCTGCGATACCGACATCGAAGTATTTGTCGGGGTGAATCGGCTGGAAGCGATCAAGTGCCGTCCCATTGGGCATGGCGCCGGTGATCGCGACCACCTTGTTGTTCATGTTGGCGAGCTTGACCAGAGTATCGGCGAAGACTTCAGAGTAGGTGCGCTGGCCCAGCGACTTGGTCTCGCCTGTTTCGGGATCGTAAGGACCAAGGCCGTGGAACTTTTTCTGCTTCTGCAAGGCTGGTTCAAAGCCTTTGCCTTTTTGCGTCAGCACGTGCAGCAGCACAGGGCGGCGCTGCCTTTTTAGGAATTCGAACGTCTTGATGAGCGTGGCGAGGTCGTGGCCATCGATCGGGCCGTAATACTTCAGGCCGAGCTCCTCGAAGATCACGCTGGGCCAGAACATGCTCTTGGCGGCTTCTTCGGCCTTGCGAGCCATGTGGAAGAGGGTCTTACCGCCCAGGCGCTCGACGAAGTGCCCCGCGCGTTCGTGGAGATAGTCGAAGCGCGGGTTGGTCACGATCATGTTCAGGTAGCTGGCGATGGCGCCGACATTCTTGTCGATCGACCATTCGTTGTCATTGAGGACCACGATCATGCGGCGGGTGTGGTGTGCGATATTGTTCAGCGCCTCGTAAGTGATGCCGCAGGTGAAAGCGGCGTCACCAGCCAACGCGACGACGTTCTCGTTTCCTCCTCGGCGATCGCGGGCTACAGCCATTCCTAGAGCGGCAGAGAGCGCGGTTCCAGCGTGTCCGGCGCCGTAGCAGTCATGCGGGCTCTCAGAACGCAGCATGAAGCCGTTCAGTCCGCCTGGAGTGCGGATCGTATGGAACTGTTCGCGGCGTCCGGTGAGCAGTTTATGAACATAGGCCTGGTGGCTGACGTCGAAGACGAAATGATCCTCGGGCGTGTTAAAGACGTAGTGCATGGCCAGTGTGAGTTCGACCACACCCAGATTAGGGCCGAGGTGCCCGCCAGTCTTCGAGAGCACCGAGATGAGCTCTTCGCGGATCTCTCCGGCGAGAATTTCGAGTTGGGGAACGCTGAGTTTTTTTACATCGAGCGGGGAATTGATGGTATCGAGTAGCTGGGACATAGGGTTGAATGGCTTTGGGACGTACCCTTAGATGATACCCGACATGGGAAGGATGCCGTGGGTTGCCGACGAAGATGTGTCTTCCAAGTTACAGCGAGGAAAGGGCCTCCGAGCGAGGGCTCTGCGGGGATTGGCGGCTTTCGGTATACTGATGTCCTATGGCGGTGTTGAAAAATATCGCAGCGATTGCCAAAGGCATGAGCATCACCTTCATGGAGATGTTTCAGCCGACCCAGGTCGAGAACTACCCTGACGGTTCCGGGCCTTTGAAAGGCGCGCGCTTCCAGGAACGCTTCCGCGGGATGCACGTGCTGCAGCGCGACGAGAACGGCCTGGAGAAGTGTGTGGCGTGTTTCTTGTGCGCCGCTGCTTGTCCGTCGAACTGCATCTATATCGAGGCGGCCGAGAACACCGAGACCAACCGGGTAAGCGGTGCGGAACGCTACGCGAAGGTTTACAACATCGACTACAACCGCTGTATCTTCTGCGGATATTGCGTGGAAGCTTGCCCGACCGATGCGATCACGCACGGGCACGGATTTGAACTGGCGTCGTTTAACGCGACCAACCTGATTTATCGCAAGGAGCAGATGCTCGCGGCCGCGCCAGCGCACATGGGGGCCAACGCGGTCTTCAACAGCGCGGACGTGGCGGGCGGGGCTCCGGCGTTGCCAGTGCAGGGGAGCTAAGAGTTCAAGAGTTTCGCTTTCATGTTCGAACGCCGGTCCGTACGCGGGCCGGCGTTTGTGCATAGGGCAGTCGCTAGTCGCAAGTCGTCAGTCGCTAGCGAAACCCAAGATTCAGCGGTTCCAGGGTCGATCCCTTTTGGTGACGGCTGCGAATTGAGCTGACGCTAACGATCGATCTCGGTTTTCCTGACGACTGGCGACTGACGACTGAATTTCGATGGCTGACTTTCTCCAAACCGTGAAAGAACGCGTCGTGGTTTACGACGGGGCGATGGGGACTAACATCCAGCTGCGCAATCCTTCTCTCGACGATTACTGGGGAAAGGAGAACTGCAGCGAAGTCCTGGTGCTGAGCCGGCCCGACATCATCAAGGATATTCATGCCGCGTTCTTTCAGGTGGGTTGCGACGTGGTGGAGACGAACACGTTCGGCGGCACGAGCATCGTGCTGGGTGAGTTTGATCTTAAAGACCGGGTTGCAGAGATCAACATTGCCGCCGCGAAACTCGCGCGGGAAGTTGCCGCGCAGTTCTCTACCAAGGACAAACCTCGTTTCGTGGCGGGATCGATGGGGCCAACGACCAAGCTTCCGTCGCTGGGACACATAGGTTTCGACGCGATGGCCGCTTCCTACGAGCGGCAGGCCGCCGCATTGATCGAGGGCGGCGTCGATCTACTGCTGATCGAGACGTCACAGGACCTACTTCAGGCCAAGGTCGCTGCCGTCGGCGTGCTTGAGGCGATGCGCAAGGCAGGGAAGCGATTGCCGGTTACCGTGCAGGTGACACTGCAGGAATCCGGAACCATGTTGCTGGGAACGGAGATCAGCGCGGCGTTGACGGCGCTCGAGCCGTTTGATGTAGATGTGTTCGGAATCAACTGTGCGACCGGACCCAAAGAGATGAACGATGCGGTCCGCTACTTGGGACTGAATTCGACGAAACACATCTCCGTCCTGCCGAACGCAGGGCTTCCGTTCAACGAGGGCGGTCACGCGGTTTACAAGCTGACGCCCGAAGAACTGGCGCGGTATCACAAACATTTCGTTCAGGACTACGGCGTCCGCATTGTCGGCGGATGCTGCGGCACGACGCCAGAGCACTTGAAAGCCGTTGTCGACGCGGTATCCGGCGTCGAACCCGCCGCGCGCGACGTGAAGCCGGTGGGCGCGGCGTCGAGCGCGTACACCTCCGTCCCCCTCGATCTCGAACCCAAGCCGCTGATCGTGGCCGAGGAGATGAACACCACCACGCGTGTTGAGAATTTCCGCAACCTGGTGCGGGGAAAGAAGTACGACGACATCCTGGCGCTGGCCAAGAAGCTGGTGAACGACGGTTCGCACATGCTGGACCTGTGCTGCGCCATCGTAGGTGAGGACGAGAAGGACTACATCACGTCGATCCTGGAGCGGGTAGCGACGCGCGTGCCCGCGCCGATCCTGGTGGACTCGACCGAGGCTGACGTGGTGGAGGAGGCGCTGAAGCGCATACCGGGGAAAGCGATCATCAATTCGATCAACCTGGAGGATGGCGAGAAGCGGACGTCCAAAGTGTTGCCGATGGCCAAGCGGTATGGCGCTGCTGTGATTGCCTTGACGATCGACGAAGACGGCATGGCCTTGACGGCCGAGAAGAAAGCGGCGATCGCGAAACGCATCTACGAACTCGCGACGGAGAAGTACGGTATCCGCGGTGTCGATCTGATTTTCGACGCGCTGACACTGCCAATCTCCACGGGGCAGGAAGAATACCGTTCAGCAGGAATGGAGACGCTCGAAGCCGTAAAACGCATCAAGCACGAACTGCCCGACGTGAAAACGATCCTGGGCGTCAGCAATATTTCATTTGGCCTGGATGCATATCCACGGCGCGTGCTGAATAGCGTTTTCATGCATGAAGCCGTCGACAATGGCCTCGACATGGCCATCGTGAACTACACCAAGATCTATCCGTTATACAAAATTCCTCAAGAAGAAGTTGAACTAGCGCGAAAGTTGATTCATCGTGACACATCGAATGGCGATCCGTTACAGGTCTACATGAATCACTTCGCCGGGTTGAAAGGGAAGCCGCAGGCTTCCACCACGGCGCATGTGGAGACGCTCTCGATCGAGGACAAGCTGAAGTTCGCCATTATCAATGGCGAGAAGTCAGTGGGCGAAGGAGCGCACAAACAAGGCCTGGAACAGTTACTCGATGTGGCACTGGGGCAATACACGCCGTTGGACATCATCAACACTGTATTACTCGACGGCATGCGGACGGTGGGCGAACTGTTCGGCGCGCGAAAAATGCAGTTGCCTTCGGTGCTCGATTCTGCCGGAGTCATGAAGCAGGCCGTCGCTTACCTCGAGCCGAAGATGGAGAAAAAGTCGGGATCGCAGCAGAAGGGCACGATTGTGCTCGCGACGGTAAAGGGTGATGTGCACGACATCGGTAAGAATCTTGTCGACATCATCCTGTCCAACAACGGCTTCAAGGTAGTGAACCTGGGGATCAAGCAACCGGGGGACTCGATCATCAAGGCGGCGGGCGAGCACAAGGCGGATGCGATCGGCCTGAGCGGGTTGCTGGTTAAGTCGACGCTGGAGATGAAATACGTGATCCAGGATCTGGAGCGTCAGAAGCTTGAGTATCCGGTGATCTGCGGTGGCGCAGCTCTGACGCGGAAGTACGTGGAAGACGATTTGCGGCGGGAATACGCAAACGCCGTCTTTTACGCGGATGATGCCTTCGCCGGACTGCACATTATGGAAGACCTGATCGCGGCAAACGGGCAGCGCGAAGCGCGGCTGACCGAGGGAAAAACAGTGAAGGAATACGCGAAGGCAGCGGCCGTGGATGAAGAGACCGGACCGCTGTTTGCAGAGCGCAGTGCGGTGGTCGGAGACGCTCCGAACATTCCGACTCCGCCGTTTTGGGGCGTTCGGGTGAAAAAGGACTTCGATCTGCGCGAGCTGTTTCCTTACATCAACGAGACGGCGTTGTTCAAGAACCAGTGGCAGTTGAAGACGGCGTCGCAGGAAGATTACCTGCGGCTGGTGGCGGAAAAGTTCCGGCCAATCAAGAAGCAACTCGAAGAGGAGATCATCGGCAGCGGGTTGTTTGAGCCGAAGGTTGTCTATGGGTATTTCCCTGCGCAGGGGGATGGGAATGACGCGGTGGTGTATGCAGTTCCCAGTTCTCAGTCCTCAGTTCTCAGCGAGAATCACGATCTGAAAGAGCTCTTGCGATTTACGTTTCCCCGTCAGCGGGAGGGGCGGAAGCTTTGCATTTCGGATTTCTTTGCGCCTAAGGCTTCGGGGAAGATGGATGTTCTGGGGCTGTCGCTGGTCACGATCGGGGCCAAGGCTTCGGTCGAAACGCAGCGTCTGTTTGAGGGTGGAGAATATACCAAGTATCTCTACCTTCACGGACTCAGCGTCGAGACGGCGGAGGCGCTTGCAGAATATCATCACCGGCTCATGCGGCAAGAACTGGGAATCGCAGGCGAGGACTCACCGCATATCCGGGATTTGTTCCATCAGAAGTATCGTGGATCCAGATATTCGTTCGGGTACCCGGCCTGCCCCAATCTCGAAGACCAGACCAAACTCTTCGCGTTGCTGCATCCGGAAGAGAATGTCGGCGTGCGGCTAACCAGCGGTTTCCTGCTGGAACCGGAGCAGTCGACGTCGGCCATCGTCGTGCATCATCCGGCGGCGAAGTATTTCGTGGTCTAGAGCCGCGGGATCGCTGTGCACTTCCAAAACAGAGGTGGATGTTGTCGGATCGTAACCGTCCGCCGGGGATTGTCGACGTCATTCCCTCCGCTGTGATTACCCGGTGCCTGAAATTCCTGGTCGGTGGGGCAATCGTCTACTTCGCCCTGCAACTGTTCGGGTTCCAGCGTCTATTCAAAGACGACGCGGAGGGACTGGGCGCGCTCCTGCAGATCATCGGGACGCTGTACAGCGTTCTGTATGCGTTTGCTACCTACGTAATCTGGGGACAGTTCACCGCAGTTGAAAACGAAATTCTCAAGGAGTCAGGCGCGCTGAAGGATCTGATGCTTTTCAGCAACCGTCTGAAAGCGAACACTCGCGAGCCGATGGTGCGTACCGTAAAGACTTACGCGCGAGCGGTCGTCGAAGGGGAATGGCGGGCCCTGTCAAACGCCGAGGGCACCGAGAAGACGGACCGGCTGTTTGCGGAAGTAATTGCGGCGGTCGCGGACGCGAAGCCCGAGGACGACACCGAGCGCATGGTCTATGAACGCCTCCTGGACATTGCAAACCAGGCAAGCACGCCATCGGGACGAGCGGCTGGCTTTGAGTGTAAAACGCATGCCCCGCACGCTGCTGGTGTTTGTGACGCTCACAGCGTGCACGATCCTTTTCCTGCTATTCCTTTTTCCTTTCCGGAACGCAGCGCTCGGCGGGGTCGCCATTGCCGTTACCACGTTGCTCCTGTACTTGGCCCACGTTGTGCTGACCGACCTAGACAATCCCTTCGAGGGGACGTGGAACGTCGTGGCGGAACCCTTCGAGGAACTGCTGTCGAAATTCCGCTAGCCTGCCGATCGCTGAGACTCTTTACCGACCAGAAATCTGATAACTTCATGCACCTGGAGTATGCGGCATGTTGAGGCTTGTCCGATGGTTGATGTTCTCGGCGGCGTTTGTTCCATTAGCATCACTCGCAGCGACGACCGCGCCGCAAGCAAGAATCGAGAGTGGCGTCATTGAGGGAAAGCCGGAGGGAACGGTGGATGCTTTCCTGGGGATCCCCTATGCCGCGTCTCCAGTGGGTGAGTTGCGGTGGCGGCCTCCAGTTGCTCCGTCGAAATGGACTGGTGTACGTCCGGCCACCGAGTTTGGGCCGCGCTGCATGCAGGGCAGGATCTACAGCGACATGGTGTTCCGAGACCTCGGTCCGAACGAAGACTGCCTTAGTCTTAATGTGTGGACCCCCGCCGACGCTAAGAAATTACCCGTGATGGTATGGATTTATGGCGGAGGTTTCCTGGCCGGCGGGACATCGGAGCCGCGCCAGGATGGGCAGAACCTCGCGAAGCAGGGAGTGGTCGTAGTCTCGATGAACTACCGGCTGGGCGTATTCGGGTTCTTCACCCACACCGAACTGGCAGCCGAGTCCGGTACAAAGGTGGCCGGAAACTACGGTCTGCTCGATCAGATGGCTGCCCTCCAGTGGGTGCAGCGGAATATCGCAGTGTTTGGTGGAGACCCGGGGAACGTAACGATCTTCGGCGAGAGCGCGGGATCGTTTTCAGTAAGCGCGCTGATGGCATCCCCACGGGCGAAAGGGCTGTTTCACAAGGCAATCGGAGAGAGCGGCGCGGCCTTCTACAGTCACGATTTGCCCTTTCTGCCCCTACGGGAGCAAGAGCAGGAGGATGCGAAGTTTTCCGAGTACGCGCTGGGACTCAAGGAACTGGCGGCGCTGCGGGCCCTGCCGGCGGAGAAATTGCTCGAAGCTTCGCTAAAGGAAGAAAATGGCGAGAGGGCGTTTCACTTCCGACCCAATGTGGATGGAGACTTCCTTCCGGAGCCGATCCCGGCGATCTTCGCGCAAGGCAAACAGAACGATGTGCCTCTGCTGGCCGGGTGGAATCGTGATGAGGGACATTTCTCTCCGGCCAGCGGAAAATCTGCGACCGTAAGCGCACGTGAGAAAGCCGAAAAAGAGTTCGGAACTCGGTCGGCGGAGTTTCTGAAGTTGTATTCCGGAACTTCCGAGACCGATGTAGAGCGATCGCTCAGCGACTTCGACGGTGATCAGTTCATCGCATTCTCCACCTGGAAGTGGCTGGAGGCACAGAAGACGAGCGGGAAGCAGGTGGTCTACCGGTACCGCTTCGATCACCCGTTGCCTTCCGCCGACAAAACGGAAAGGGTTGGGGCGTATCACTCCGCAGAGATCGAATACGTCTTCGGCCAGCTGGATTCGAAGGCTCTTCCGTTTCGGGTCGAGGATCGAAAGCTCAGCCTTCAGATGCAGCAATACTGGGCGAATTTTGCGCGTACTGGAGACTCGAACGGTCCCGGGCTTCCGAGATGGCCGGCTTACGAAGCTGGGGGTGGTTGGCCGGTGATGCATTTGAGGGCGGCGCCTGAAGCAGAGAAAGACGCAATCCGTGACCGGTACCTGTTCCTGGATACGGTTTGGGGAAAGTAACACGTCAGCGAAAATCAGCCATACTCGGGCGCAAGACAGAGCTCTGCTGGCGGAGGAATTGGCTGGCGGCGCCGGCTGCCAGCGGCGGCGAGAAGAAGTAACCCTGTCCGAACCGACAGCCGAGATTCTTGAGAACTTCGAGGTGTCCGGCTTTCTCGATTCCCTGAGCGCCGATTTCCAGCTTCCACTAGCGGCCAAGGGTAAGGATGAGGTCGATCACATCGTGACTCGCGCGATCCGCGAGCATGTTTGCGACCAGGGGGCGCTCGAACTTGACAAGGTCCACTGGGAAGCGCCGCAGGTCTGCCAGCGAAGTGGCGCCATTTCCAAAGTCGTCGATGGCGGTTGTGATCTCCAAGCGTTTTAGCTGCGAGAGAAGGGCTGATCTGAGACTGGGGTTCGCCATCGCTATGCGGTCGGCGATTTCGAGCTAAAGAGAACGGGGCTCGATTTGAGTTTCCGAGAGGATGGCGCGAATCTCATTCGGAAGTTGGTGTACTCGATCGAAAAAGTTTCCCAAGTCGAGGTCCACCACCCCGCGGTATCCGTCGGCGATATACTGCTGCGCCTTGTGCACCGCTTGCCGCGCACTGCGCCCCGGTCGGAAACCGTGGCTATGTTCAGAGAACGTCGGGTC
>CAZXKO010000094.1:0-31115 GCA_964641665.1 uncultured Acidobacteriaceae bacterium | reverse complement strand
GAGGGATCGTTGGGTGTCTGACTCAGTCGATGCGAATGGTACCTGCCCCGCCGAAGATGCGTCGGTAATCAGAAGACTTGTGAGAGGGTGTCCAACGAGGGTAATCGAGGATATTTGATGGTCTCCGACGGGGCAAACGTTCTGTCGACATCCAGTCACGGTAGCGTGGGCACCAGAACTGAAGCAACTGGCAATATTGGTAGTTCTTTCCTGCAGATCGAATGCCTCGGTTTGTGAGTGAAAGGGCGATAGATGGGTATCTGCTTGACTCACCACGCCACAATACGTGGTATGCGGGAATGGAAGAGTATCCACGGAACTTCAATCTGTAGGGGCTTGGTGAGTGAAGCGGATACCCAGCTGGCGATATTTCAACACCCATGCCATCGAGAGGGCCCGCTGGCCCAAAAGATCGCCAATCTTTAGTCGCTCGCGTGCACAAACTCCACACGCCGATTTTGCTTCCAGCATTCTTCCGTCGATTCCAAACAGTTCGGGTACAGTTCTCCCCATCCGGTGGCGAACACGATGCGATTCTCTGCGACACCCATCCGGATTAACTCCTGTTGGACTGTCTCAGCACGTCTTTGCAAAAATGACGTCTTTCAGGTCTTCAAATTCGGTCGGGATCTTTCCAAATTCGCAGCGTGGAGGGATTGGGCGTTGTCGCGGACTGCCCTTGATCTTGAGGGGCGGCGTTCAGCGGTGCTGGCGACTTCGTTGCCACAGCAAGAATAACGATCGATAAAACCGGCATCACGGAACTCAGTTTCATTGCCATCTCCTTCACAGACCTGTCGTTGCAAGACACAATCATGTCGATGGTATCGCGAAGGGAGAAACTGGCAAAAGTAACAGGATTATTTGTCATGCGCGAATCAGAGTGCCCACGCGACATTCGCACGTATTTTCTAAACTTGGTTTGATCAGATGTTGAGAACAGTTGGCATCGCAAACGTGTAGATAGCCAGGTCTCCATAGTCTAAGAACTAATACGGATAGGGCTCGCCGGGCTTCACGATCCGGATACGATGATCGGTGAACTGAAAGTGTGCACCTGCTAACTCGACCTTGGGCATGTGGCAGGATATACAGCGATCTTTGGCCACCGGGCAAGCTTTCACAGTCGCTGTCTTCTTGCTCGTCCTCCCCGCCTTCCCTCCAATTTGGCCGGCCAGCGCGTGGCAGGTCGTGCACTTTGTGTCGTACGAGGAATCGTCGCGGTTCAGGTCGACGTGGGCATCGTGGCAGGCCGTGCACGCTAACCGTGGGTCATTGGGATCGTGGCCGCGACTATTAAACATCCGATAGGGCTGAAACCGTACATTGTTGGCGCCGCCCAGATCAGGCATCATCGCGACCGTGTCCACGCCGCGATGGCAGGCTCCGCAAAACTCCTGCGACAGAGCTTCGGGTTCGAGTGTTTTCGGATTGAAGATATAGAGGTTCTCTGACGCGCCGGATTTTATGGCTTCGACGTGTTTGGCGCCCGGCCCGTGGCAAGCCTCGCAGCTCACGCCAGGCATCAGACTGTCGAGATGGAGCTTGGTCCCGGCTGTGGCCGCAGTTCCATGACAACTGAAACAGTTGCGCGCTTCGTCGCTGTTAATGTCACGCCCAGCGGCTTCTTCAAGACTGGGTGGCGTACTTAGTAGGTCTCCGATAGTCCAGTCCAGTCGATCGATTCCACTGTAGTAACTGACCCGCCCTTCATACAGTTTCCCGTTGTGACGGAAGATATAAGTCTGGGCTATATGTGCGTTTCCAAAAGCATATAAAATAGGCTCACTGAACATTTCGCTGCCGTTGGTGACGCGATAGACAGTCTGGGTGCCATCACTCGCGATCTCATATGTGTACGCACCGGATTGAAAGTTCATCCGAGGATGGGAATGCAGCACCGCACTTTCCGTCGCATCGTGTAAGGCATGAGCCATCTCGGTGCGCGATTGTGTACGATTCTTTTGTCCGTGGCAACCAGCGCAGACCTCGCGGCCTACAAACCGTTCGCCGGCGATCTCACGGCGTGGCCGGAAACGGCTGAAGTCCGTTGTGCTGTCCGGTTGAGACTGGGCGAGGGTTGAGCTCGGAGAAAGAAGCGCCGCGACCAAGTACCACGCAGAGAGATGTCGGGTTGGCCATTGCGAAAACAAGGGTTTCACATCCGCGGGATTTCCGCTGTGCAGCTTTCATTCGTCATTTTTCGACGACGCCTCGACCTTCAACGACTGTGAGTATTCGATCGATGCCCGGAACGACCAAGTCTTCCTCTCTTCCGCTGGGCCATCGAATCTCGATTTTATCGACCTTGGTCGACCGTCCCAATCCAAAATGGAGACGCGGATCAGAAGATGACCCATAACTGCCTCCGCTAGTTAGGTCAGCGCGCTGACGAGCTCCGCCCGCTGTCACAAAGACCTTGGCGCCGATCGCGTCCCGTGGCCCCTTTTGGCCGCCAACCAACTTTAAAGTGATCCAGTGATTCGCGTTCTTAACGACATTGCGCAACAGAACCGGGGAGGAGTCAATGTTGTTCAGTACCGCGTCGATGCGGCCGTCATTGAAGAGATCTCCGAAGGCGGCGCCGCGCGCGGGAATTACGTCGGCCAGACCACTGCCGGTCGCTGGCACGACTTCCTGAAACTTGGTGTCGTCAAGATTGCGAAACAGCAGGGGGCGCTCCGCCCAGGTCGTTCCCCAATCTCGACGGTCGACGGATGGGTAGACGTGGCCGTTTGCCAGAAAGATGTCCAAGAGGCCGTCATTGTCAAAGTCGAGGAACCCAATCCCCCAACTGAGAAACGGGATGGTGGGACCACCCAATCCCGCCGGGTAAGTCACATCCGAGAAATTGAAGTCGCCATCATTCCTATAAAGAGTCTTGTAATCGTCCGAAAACGTCGTGATGGCGAAATCTACTCTGCCGTCGCGATTGTAGTCGCCAACGGCGATTCCCATGGAAGCTTGCGCCAGGCCTTCGTTGGTTAGAGCGAAGCCGGAGAGGTAGCTCAAGTCCTCAAAAGTGCCGTCGTGGCGGTTGCGGTAGAGGTAGCGTGGCACCGAGTCGTTGGCCACGGCCAAATCGAGCCAACCGTCGTCATCCACGTCCACAAAGACGGAAGCGAGCCCATAGTAGCCCGGGGGATCGGAGACGCCGGCCTTTTTACTGACGTCGGTGAACGTGCCGTCCCCGTTGTTGTGGAACAGGTGATCGCCTTCTCCAGGGAGACCGCGTGGGCCACACATCAAGGAACTAACGCCGCGAAACTGGCACGCTGTTATTGGGATGCCGCTCTGACCGGCGACCGGCGGATGGTCCGGATCGAATTTCACATAACCGGGCACAAAAAGGTCCAGAAAACCATCGTGGTCATAGTCGCCCCAAGTCGGTCCAGTGGACCAGCTGCCGAGCGCCACACCAGCCTTCTCAGCCACGTCGGTGAAGGTGCCGTCATGATTGTTGTGATAGAGGCGATTCTTCCCATAGTTCGAGACGTAGATGTCCGGCCATCCATCGTTGTCGTAGTCGCCCACCGCCACTCCAAAACCCCAGCGCTCGTTCGCGACCCCGGCCTTTTCTGTCACGTCCGTAAAAGTCCCATCGTGATTGTTGTGGAACAGCATTGCGCGGGGGGCAGGTTCTTGCCCCTTCAGGGCAGCAAAAGTCGAGCCGTTGAGCAAGTAAATGTCGAGCCAGCCATCGTTGTCGTAGTCGAGCAGAGCTACCCCCGAGCCCGGCGTCTCGAGAATGGTCCCTTTCTCCGGTGTGCCGGAGCGGTGGTGGAATTTGTCGAGCCCGGCTTCCTTCGTGACATCCGTGAACACGACGGGCGCGCCGTCAACAAAACCTCCCGCGGTTATGGGACGAGATAAAGCGTCTTTTACCGGGGCGTGAGGCGTTCCGGTGGAGACGCCCATTGATTGTGGCGGCTGCGGCGAGTGGTCGGTCGGCTCCTGCGCCTCCGCGTGCGAGTAGAGCAATGCCGTTAATAAGAACAAGCCAAGCAAAGGTGTTAGTCGACTAAGCATGATCGGCTACAAGCGATGGCACGAGGATTTTCGGCGTTCCGCTGACGGCCTCGACGGACTCACCGGTCGTCAGACTTTGAGCCGACATCCTTGGCGGATCCTTTCTCCTGACCAGGCACCTCTGAGCGGCTCAGTTCATCGAGTTTCTTGAGGGCCGCGCTGGCCTCGTCTTTCTTGCCGAGTTTCGAGTAGGCACGGCCGAGCAGGAAGTAGGCTTGTTTGAGTCGTGGCTCCAGTTGTAGCGAGCGTTTTAGTTCCGGGATGGCGTTTTCGAGTTGTCCACTCTGAAACAGCGCGTTGCCCAGAGCGAAACGGGCAGAGGAGGAATCAGGAGCCAAGGCGACCGCCTTGCGCAGCCACAAGATCGCTTCGGAGTAGTTCTGCTTGTATGTGTATGATGCCCCCAGTCCGTAGGCGATGTCGTAGTTCAGCGGGCCAACCTGCTCGGCCTGCGTGTAGTAGGTGATGGCCTCATCGAATTTCGATTGCGAGCGCTTCAGCTCCGCCAGCTCGGTGGAGACTTCAGTGGAGCGTGGATTGGCTTTTAGCGCCTCCAGAAACTGCGCCTCAGCCTCACTTGGATTTTCCGCTGCGAGGGCAGCCTCGCCCAGGAGTTGGTGAACCCGGTCCGAGTCAGGGGCGAGTTCGGCAAGTTTTTGATACTCCTGCCGGGAGAGTTCCTGCGATACAACGGCAAGATAGTAAAGAGCGTCGATATTGTGGGGCTGAGCCGCGAGGGCCTTTCGCAGGTCGGCAAAAGCAAGTTGAAATTTCCCTAGCGCGAGTTCGGCACGCGCCAGGATCACGCGGACGGGAGCGTCGCGAGGAGAAGTCAAGAGATGTTCGTCGGCCAGTTGAACGGTCTGTACATAGTCGCCGCGGTAAAAAGCCTCGGTGCATTTCGCTAGAACCGGAGATTGTCCAAAGGCATGCGTGCCCGCCACAGCAAAAAGCACGACTATCTCCACCATCCAGACAGAGATGTGCGCAGAACGATGCATCGCGTTGGGGACGAAAGTCAGGGATTCTCGAATGGCCGGACCTCAACGATGCGTAGCAATTCCTGTGTCTTCTCGTTTAGAAGAATTTTGAGCTCTTCGAAGTGTTTGGCCTGCGCCTCTCGCCGCGGGTCTCCGGTACGCGTGTAGAGAGTCAGAAGAAAGAAGTTCGCGGAGTAGTGATCTGGATCGATCTCCAGAGCGCGCCGAAGTTGCAGTTCGGCTTGTGCGTAGTCCTTCCTCACCAGGTAGTATTGTCCGAGTTGAGCCAATGCGTCGGTATAACCTGGCTGAACTTTCAGGGCCGTTTCCAATTCATTGTAAGCATCGTCTAGCCGGTTCTCATGCAGCGCGATCGAGCCTAGGTAATAGTGAGCTGGCGGTGCGGTTTCGACAGCGTTCGCGGCCTGCTTTAGCCAGGGCACGGCGGCATCGTAGTTCTTCGCGCGCCAAAGCACTACCCCAATTGCCAGTTTGCCCCGCGGATCCTGCGGCTTGAGCTTGATGTACTTTTCGAAATACGGGACGGCTTCTTCCGGATCTTGGCGAAACGTGGACGCCGTTCCCATCGCATAGTTGTAAGACGGGTTGTCGGGATCGAGCTTGATCGCCTTCTCAAACGAGTTGCGCGCCTCGGCGACGAGATCCAGATCCAGGCAAACTAGTCCAAAGTAATAATGGAGATTGGCGTTGTCGGGCTCGAGGTCTCGCGCGTGTGCCAGATATCCCAACGATCCTTTGTAGTCCTGCTGCTCATGCGCAACCCGCGCCAGTTCCACGAGGGAGGCCGCCGAGAGGTTCGCGACAGCAAATTTTTCCAGGGTCGCACGGGCTTCCACCAGCATGTTGGTCCGTTCGTATGTCAGGCCTAGGGTGCGCAGCATATCTGGTTTCAAGAGCTGACGTTTCTGCAGGTTCTCTAGAAGAGCGACGATCAGGTCCCCCCGCTTGCCGGCTTGCAGCCCCGGAATCGCCTGCCGGGCATCTTGCTCGGAAAGATCGGAGCTCGCGAGTAAGCGGGCAGACGCGTCATCTGTGTGTTCTCGGTCGCCGATCGCGGCGTAGTCGGCGCAAAGAATAGATAAAGCCTGCGGCTGTGCCAGGGTTGCTGACGGAAGAAGCTTCAGGTGGTCCAGGGAATTCTTATATTCACCTTGCGCGAGGAGCAACGCTGCGCTCTGGTAGTTGGCCTCCGCATTTTTGCTGTCGTAACGAAGCACTCGCGCGTACACGTCCAACGCTTTCTGCGAGGCTTTCGGGTCGGCCGATGTGTTCTCAAGGTAGAGCCGTCCAAGATTGAGATAGGCCCCAGTGAATTTCGGGCTCCGTGTTACCGCTTCTTGAAAACTAGCTTCGGCCCGCGAGAAGTCGCCCTTCTGTGCGGCCACGATTCCCTGCAAATTGTCGAAGCCTGCGTCAGCGGGAAATCGCCTGGCCGCCTCCGTTAGCAACTGCTGTGCTCGCTCAAGGTTCTGCTGCTCAATCGACTGCTGAATGCTCAGGATTTTTTGTTCCCGTTCACTATTCTCCGAATGGGAAGACGTGAGAAACGCGAGGCAGAACAGCACGGTGAGGCACGCAGCCGAGATCGGCGAACGCCATCGCATAGCACGAGCCCGTGTTCCAAATTTGCTAGAAACCCCGCCCAAATTATACGTAAAGCGATTCAATAATTGCTATCAAACTGCACTATAATGTCGTTGATTCTAGGGCAGTTGCACAGCACTTGCCGGCGCGTCAGTGGGGCGGAAGATAGCGGGGAATCGTTCGTGAGACAACTCAAAATGACGGATGCCCGAGTCCATCCGCGGAGGCTGCGAAGGACGATTGTCAGCGCGCTGGGTTACCGGATGATCCTGTTTGTGTCGCTGACCTTCACAGCAATTACACCTGCGCAAGAGAGCTTACCCCCGCAACTGGAGCAGCGAATTGCGACTGGCGTAGAAGCGCTGAAGTCGGGCGACCTCGACACCGCCGAGAAGATTTTCGATGCCGCTCTCCGGCAAGGTGTCAAGCATCCTCTGGTCTTTCACAATCTCGGCGTGATTGCACAACAGCGCCGAGATCACAAGTTAGCAACAACACGCTTCCGACAAGCGATTCAGTTACAGCCGAGTTACGGCCCCTCGCACCTCCTGCTTGGCGCCAGCCTGAGAGCCCTCGGCAAAAACACGGAAGCTGTGCATGAACTTGAACGGGCCACCAAGCTTATGCCGAAGGAACCGCAGGCGTATCTCCAGCTCGCAAAAGCTTATGAAGCTTCAGACAACTGGATCGCCGCCGTTGTGGAATTCCAGAAATTGGTTGAGCTGTCCCCGCAGGAGCCCGAATACCGATACCAGTTGGGGCGCGCCTGGACGAAGCTCTCGGGCTGGTCGTATCAGGAGATCAAGCACCTCAATCCCGACTCCGCCCGACTGCAACAGGCCCTGGGTCAAGAGTACGCGATTCAGGAGAAATACGATTTTGCTCTGGCAGCATATCAGCGCGCAGCAAAGAAAGATCCAGGTTTGCCCGAGATTCACCTGGCGACGGCTGTAATCTTGCTTGAGCTGAAGAGGTTCGATGAAGCTCTTACGGAAATCGATCTGGAGCAGAAGCTGGTGCCCGAAAGCAAGGCCGCCTCAGAAACGAGAGCCAGGATTGAAGCCGCCAAGGGATCGTCGACTCCCTGAATGAGATACCCAGAAAAAGACGTGAAAAGAATCACCGTCGCGACCGTCGTGTTCCTCGGCTCTTGCCTAGCGTCGCCGCTGTTTGCGCAATCCCCACCTGCTCGCCAGGACGACCATTTCTCCGAGCGGCCGGCAGGGGACCTGTCCGAACTCCAGCTTGATCCGGTGCGCCGCGCTGAATTGGAAGACGCGATGAAGCAACACGATTACAGACGTGCAGAGAAGATCCTGGTAGAAGAGTCCGAGCACGATCCCAAGTCTTCACGAAGCGCGAAGCTGCTCTCGATGGCAGGCGGCGTATTCTTCCTCGATGGGCAATACCTCGATTCCGTGATCGCATGGAAGCGGGCGGACGCCATTGCCCTGCTTGACGAGCGCAGCCGGTTTACGCTGGCCATGGCCGACGTCCGGCTCAATCGTCGTGACTGGGCTCGAACGGAGCTGGAGAAGCTCGCCGCCGCACAGCCGCAGAAGCCGCTCTATCTCTACTGGCTGGCGCGCCTCGATTACGATGCGCAGAACTACACGTCAGCCGTAGTGCGCCTCCAGAAGGTGATCGAACTTGATCCCAAGATGATGCGAGCCTACGACAGTTTAGGGCTTTGCTATGACTACCTCGGCCAGTCTGATCAGGCCATTAAGAGCTATAACCGTGCCGTCGAGCTGAACCGATTGCAAGTGAAGCCGTCGCCGTGGCCACACGTGGACCTAGCCGTCACGTTAATCGCAGTGAATCAGCTGGCGGAGGCGGAGAAGAATCTCCGAGAGGCGCTAGAGTATGATTCGCACCTGTCGCAGGCCCACTATCAGCTCGGCCGGATTCTTGAGATGCGAGGTGAATACCAGGTAGCTGTGGAAGCGCTTCGCCAAGCTGCAGCATTGGATCCAGCGTACCCAGAGCCCCACCTTCTGTTGGGCCGGATCTATCACCGGCTGGGCGAAGGCCAATTGGGGGAAACAGAGATTGAACAGTATCAGCACCTGAAGAAGGCCGTCGAGACACAGGCAACTCCTAAGTTCTAGCCCAGGGGAACGAACAACAACCCGCATCACCCAAAGAAGAAGCGCCATCCTCCATTAAATGGAAGATGGCGCGTTTCTGTTCGGTTTAGGGAGCTAACTAGAACTCGAGTCTTGCCCCTATTTGAATCGTACGCGGGGAGCTGACGCCGCCGTTCCAAGCGCCAAAATTTGGAGCGCTAACATCGTTGTTGAAGGCGAAGCTCGATCCTTGGTTGTTCACATTGGCCGCGTTGTAGAAGTAGTGTTGGTTAAACGCATTGAAGAACGCGACCCGAAGCTGGAAATTCCCTCGCTCTCCAATGGGGGTGTTCTTGGTCAGAGAGATGTCCACGTTCTTGGCGTTAGGACCTCTGAGGTTGGTGATGCGGGGACCACTGCCGGTGTAGCCGAACTGCCCCGGACCGCCCACGCCGGTCGTGTTGGTATAGAGGAAGTTGCTGGCGGGTTCAAAAGCCGCAGCGTTTAGAAGCGGCCCCTTGGTTGGGTTGAAGCTGCTGGGATCTTGAAGGAAGGGGTTTGCACCAGGTACGAGGCCCACTAAGCAGGCTTGGCGGAACTGCGACACTACCGCGCACCCGCTGTTCGAATCGCGGAACCACATCGGTGTTCCGGTATTCCAGTGGATGATCGGACTCACTTGCCACCCTCCTACGACAGCATTTGCCATCCCGCCGGTGAGGTACCGCTTGCCTTTACCGAAGGGCAGATCGTAGACGAAGGCCGCCGATATGATCTGGGGGACGTCGTCTGATGAAAGCGAGCGAGCACGGCCCTTTTCAAACGGCGAGATCACACCTTGAGTAGCGTTCCACGAACCTCCCAGTTGCTGCGTGTTGTCCGAAGCGTCGGAGATAATCTTCGAATTGGTATAGGACACCAGCATGTAGAGGCCATTGCTGTAGCGCTTCTCTGCCTTAAGCTGGAACGAGTGATAGATTGAATTTCCATGACCCTCGTTCAATCCCTGCAGAACGCTGCAGAACTGCGGATACGGCACCAGGGCCTGCGCGACCGTGGGCGCGCAAACACCACTGTTCATCTGCGAAACCCACCCCGCATATGGGACAGACACCCCATCCACAGGCGCTTCCGTCGCGTTGAAGGTGTCGAGCAATTTGGGAATTCCACTCTTCAGAGTGCTGGGTGCTTCGAGCGCCCTAATGTTCGCCGCAAATGGGTCAAGCACGTTTACCGGGTTCAGGCTCGACGTAAGGCGTGTGCCCTTGTTACCTACGTAAGCCACACTGAGAAAGACATCTTTGGGGAGCTGCCGCTCAATGGTCAGGTTCCACTGCGAGGAGTACGGACGGCGGTTCCCGTCCACCGGACGATATGCCGAACCGTTGCCGTTTGCCTGCGATGGATTCTGGCCGTTGTCGTAGCCCGATGAGATGAAGGGAGGCGGATTGAAGCTCGAAACTCCCTGATCCAGGTAGAAGGCGGGGTTCGTGCCAGACCCGTGGGGCGTGGTCCCGAATGTCTGGTGCAGGTTGAACCCGTCGAGGGACATCCCGCCACCCCATCCTGGGTAGAAGGCCTGGGCGAAGAAAACGCCGTAGCCGGCGCGGACCACCGTTTTCTGGTCGATCGCGTACGCCGCTCCAAGGCGCGGCGCAAATCCGTTATGCCAAGCCTTCTCCGGGTATTGCGCCCCGTAACTCGCGGCACCGTAGCCGTGCCCCGCGAACGCCAAGCGTCCTGCAAGATTACCGGCGTCGGGGTTGGCTCCCGTGAGGTCGATGAACGAGAAGTGATTGTACTTTTCGCGCGACGGCGTGTAGTAGTCCCACCGCAGCCCGACGTTGAGAGTGAATTTCGTGGTCATCTTCCACGAATCGTTGGCGTGGAGCGCCCAAACGGTTTGGCGCGGGTACCAAGAGCTCACTGTTCGACGATCAACCGACCCGCTACTTACAGCTCCAAGAAAGAATCCTGCCACGGGACTTCCGCCGCCGCTGGTCAAAGCTGTCGTTGAGCTGTCAAAACCATACGTGCCTGCTTCGTTGTTCGTCTGGTGGATATTCCCCTGCACTGACCGCCATTCTCCGCCAAAGGTGAAGGTGTGGTGACCATGCACCTTGTTCACCATGTCGTTGAGGACCCAGGTCGGGCGAACGGTGATGTTCGTGTTCGGAGGCCCATTGCTGTTGGAGATCTGATTAAACCCGCCAGAGAAAGTGAACGCTGGAAGGGCGTTTGTGCCTGCGTTCGGGACCTGAGGCAGTTTACCGATGAACGCCAGGTTCTCCGAACCATACCCCTCATTTCGATTCAAGTATCCGAAGGTGACGTGGTTGGTCATCGTCGGCGAGAAGGTATGCTCCCAGTTAAAACGCGAAATCGGCGAATTCTGGGGCCTGGTGGGTGACTCCGTGGCAATCGCAACGGGCAGGGCAGTTGCAGTATTGAAGCCCGTGAACTGCCGCCACCAGAAGAAGTAGAAGTGATCCTTGTCGCCATAGTTGTGGTCTAGGCGGAACATGTACACGTTCGAGTTGCTGGTCAGCGTGTCGGGTACGGGCTTGGGCAATGTGTAGTTGTTCGTCGGCTGAGAATTGGTGGGTGTCGGCAGTTCTGCCATGTAGGCCTTGGCAATCGGGCTGATGCAATTCGCCGGAATGATATTTCCCGGAAACTGCTGCCCGGGTCCGACTCCGGCTGGAAGTGCCGATTGACAGGTCGGAGTGATGGTCCCAGGAACGTAGATTGGAATCTGCTTGCCGGTGCTATCCAGCCAGTCCGTGAAATTCCCACCGCGCTCGAGCAAGGATGGAATCGAGAGGGTCGGACTGTTGGAGCCGCCGGCCTGGTGGTAAGACTCCCAGTTGAAGTAGAAGTACGAGCGATGCTTGGCGGTTCCCTCGTAGAGGTGAGGGATCTTGATTGGACCGCCGATGTTGGCGCCGAAGTTATGCTCGTTATCGTGGGATGCCGAGGTCTTGCCCCATTGGGCGGAGTTCAGGGCAGCGTTGCGGGCGTACTCGAAGGCCGCGCCGTGATATCGCGACGTGCCCGACTTGGTGACCATCGTGATCTGGCCAGACGTAGAGGAGCCGTACTGTGCGTCGTAGCTCGAGGTGATCACTTTGACTTCCTGAACCATGTCCGGCGACATCTGGAAGTCTTGTTGGATCGAAACCATGCCGCTCTGGCTCATAAAGCCTTCCTGCATGGTCGCACCGTCCAGCAGCGCCTCGTCGCCTGACTCCTGGCCGCCGTTAATGCGCGCCTGAAACGCCTGGTTGGAACTTCCAGTGGAAATGCCCGGCAGCAGCACAGCCAAAGCTGCCGAGGAACGCGGCTTGCCCTCAACCACCAGGGGAAGGTCCTTGATCGTCCGCGGGTCGATGCCTCCCTGCTGGGTTCCGTTGTCGTAGTTGATGAGCGTGTTCTCGCCCGAGACCGTGACGGTCTCGGTGACCGATCCCACCTTGAGCACGACATCCGCGTGCGCGGATGCGTTGATCGTGACGACGATCCCAGTCTGAACGTAGCTCTGGAATCCTTGCTTGGTGGCCGTGAGATCGTAGGTCCCGGGCGTCAGGTTCCGAAACGTGTACTCCCCACGTTCGTTGGAGGTGGCCTTCGTCTGGACCTTTATGGCGTTGTTCGTCAGGGTGAGGTCGGCGCCCGCCACGACGCCTCCCGATTGGTCGGCGACCGTGCCGCCGAGGTTCGCGTTACCAATCTGTGCGTAGGCAGAAATGGCGAAGGTACAAAGTCCCAGCCACAAAGCCGCAAAGAGGCTCACAGCGCCTGTCGATCGAAACGCTCTCGCATACATAAGATTGTTCCTCACGTTGGATTCTGAAATCCCCCACTGCTCACCGAGCAACTACACGCTCGCGTCAGCGGCTGAATTCAGCCGCTCACGCTCGAATGCGTTGTTCCATGAAAACGGATACACCCCATCAGCAATTCGAATCCACTCTTGAGGACGGAAGTTAGGCCCAATCGCAAATGGAAGTCAAACTCAAATTTCTAAAGGTCAGGTTGAGCAGGATTAAACAAACGGTTAGCGGATCCGTTTCTAAAGATGAAGATTCGAGAATGTGGCCCAGCGTGGCCTCAAGAGAAACGGCCTGACGCCGATTTGGAGTCTGAGCCCGGCATTTTCGTCCGCGCCTCGAAAACTCGGCCGGAGCCCGACCCGTCTGGCTCACGAAACGTTGCCGAAATACGCTGATTCAGAGGCGGGAATTCTTGGGTCTCGGTTTTTCCCGATACGATGCCGATCAGATTCCCATTAGAGTCAAATAATCCCCCGTCGCTCGACCCGTGTGAAATAGACGCAGTCGTCCGCAGTCTATTGGAGCGCACTGGCGACTGTTGAAAAGGCGTTGTTGGCATTGGAGCCAATTAGCCGGACGGTGCCCACCACGAGCACAAGGATCACCGCCAACATCACGGCATACTCTGCGATGTCTTGTCCTTGATCGTCTACCCAAAGTTCGGAAAGGATAGTCATAGACCGCCTCCCTCGGGTCGGGGCTCTTGGCGCGGAGTTGGTCGCTGGTCGCCCCGAGGGGCTGATTGTGTTCTAGGCTCCATGGCCTGTCAAGCACAGTAGGGCAACGCCTAAGCGGCCGTTTCACACCCTCCGCTCAGCCATTCGACAGGCAGCGGTCAATCTTCTCCATGATCCTCCGCGCCCACTGTACCGAGGCTGCGATGAGCTTGTCCGTCTCCGGTGTCCCGCTGGGCGT
The DNA here is from genome assembly GCA_964641665.1 of uncultured Acidobacteriaceae bacterium. Taxonomy (GTDB): domain Bacteria; phylum Acidobacteriota; class Terriglobia; order Terriglobales; family Acidobacteriaceae; genus Gp1-AA133. The sequence goes on along the minus strand of CAZXKO010000094.1, from coordinate 17,684 downwards.
TCCGAACACGTCGCTCGCCGTTCGCACGTGCATGGCTGTCAGAATCGCAGCCATGCTCCCCAGCACACGTTTGCGCTCCTCGTCCATGCGGGCATGGTAGCAGATTCGCTTTTTGTTCGCTATGTGTTGTTACTTCTGTAATCGTAGCAACCGAACGATGAGTCTTGACACCTATTCCATAGGTGTTATATTCCATACATGGAATGGGGGAGGTAGGGTTTACCCCTGACTTTGAAGACTGGTGGAACTCCCTCTCCGAGGAGGCGCAGATTGAGATTGACGCCAAGGTTCGGCTCTTGCAAGAACGCGGACCAACTCTTCCTAGGCCCCACGCGGACACAATCGCAAGCTCGCGGCACGCGAATATGAGGGAGCTGCGGGGCAAATGTGAAGAGAAACAGCTGCGTGTGCTGTACGCCTTCGATCCAAAAAGGATAGCGATTCTTCTAATTGGCGGGGACAAGACGGGCGATCCGAAATGGTATGACAAAAATGTGCCCTTGGCAGATGACCTGTTCGACGCGCACTTGAAGGCGCTCGAAGCAGAGAGGAACAGTCAGAGGTAATTCTGATTTGGAGGAAAACGAATGACCAAGAATTTTAATACTCTTCGCGACAAGATGAGTCCTGAAGCCCGCGAGCGCTCTCGTAAGCGTGCGGCCAAATATCGTGATGAGATGGCTCTGGATGAAGTTCGCGAGGCCCGCGAACTGACGCAGGAACATCTCGCCAAGATTCTCGGTATCAATCAGGCGGCTGTATCCAAAATGGAGCGGCGAACAGACATGTACGTGAGCACCCTCTGCGATTTTATAAGGGCAATGGGCGGGCAGCTTGAGATTGTCGCCAAGTTCCCAGAGGGAAATGTGCGGATTGGACAGTTCAGAAATCTCCAGTCGGATCGCGAGGAGAACGATCAGAAGAAGGCTTTCGCCGCCGGTTGACAAGCAGCCACAATCACCACCATCACCAGCGGAAATGCCAGCGATACCCACCTTCCGCGTGAAGGTAGAACAGTGCCTCTAAAAAGTCGTGAAGACGACCATTAATAATTCAACTGCGTTGCAGAGCGGACATTTATCGAAGGCAACAATTCGACGGTGTAAGTGGCGCAAGGTGCCGGCTAGGCACGATTTGCCGAACGCCTGGCGCACCCGGTTTGCCTATCGGGACTGAACGTCGATCATTCCTCGTGATTGACGCCTCCCTTATCTTCGTCTTTATGCCTTCTTCACGACCGCAACTCTAGGATCAGGAACTGAGGAGCACTGCCATGCGTTGCCCGACACCGTTGAGATTCCGCGCCAGCCTTGTACTTCTCCTTGCAGTCGAAGGAGCAATGGCTCAAAGCGCGGTTGAGAAGCCTATATTTCGGACGAGCGCCGAAATGGTCTTGGTTCCGATTACGGTTACTGACCACGACGGGAAAATAGTAGACGGGCTGCGAGCAGATGACTTCAATGTTTTCGACGACCAGAGACCGCAGAAGATCGCGTCTTTTTCTATCGAGGATGCTCCCTGTTCGGTGGCTGTGGTACTGGACATCAGCGGCAGCATGCAGCCGAGGCTCAGCCAGACCAAGGACATTGCCCAGGCTTTCTTCGAGGCGGCGAATCCGGATGATGAATTCCTGCTGTTGACGGTCTCAACACAGCCGGCTGCAACAGCGGGATTCACGACTGAAACCGCAGCCCTGGAAGATAGCATTGGGTTCGCCCAGCCAGGCGGGCTGACTGCGCTGATCGACACCGTTTATCTGGGGTTGAGCCGTATGAGGGAAGCCCAGCGGGCCCGGCGAGCGTTGCTGATTATCTCGGATGGGAAGGACAATCATAGCCGATATTCGGAAAGCGAACTGATGCGGGTGGCGCTCGAAGCCGATGTTCAGATCTACACAATAATCCTGGACACCGGCTGGGATGGCCTTTCAACCCGCTCAGCCCCATACCGTCCGAGCCTCATTGCGAAGCCGTGGGATCGAGCAGCAGAGCACCAAGGACCGGAAATGCTCGAAAAGCTCTCAGATCAAACGGGTGGACTTCACTTCCGCGTACGCGACAATGCTGATGCAAAAGAGACAGTGACCAAAGTCGGTCGAGCTCTCCGAGACGAGTATGTGATCGGATATCATCCCGCCGACTCTGACAAGTCCGGAAAATGGCACCGGATTCGCGTCAAATTGAACGCTTCAGGTAGTCATGTTCACACGCGCAAGGGTTACTACTCGCAGTAGGTGGGCCGAGAGGCCGCACTTTGCCGAACTGCCGGCGCGATCAGTTTGCGGGGCATGGCGCCGGCGCCGACTTCAGGCTACGTCTTGAGATCGATGCACTCACCTTAAAACCCCAACATTGATCGCTCAGGCGTACTGGGGCTCCGGCAAAGGAGCGCGGAGGAGATTCGTCCTTGCCCTCATAACCTCGTTACGTCTCCGCAGAGGCAGCGCAGAAAAGGCGCAACGACCACCGCGGCTTGCGTTGTTCATCAGGCCCGTCTCAACACCCTCCAAATTGGACCACCGGTCCCCAGCAGCCCAGCTTCACGATACAAAGTGGCGATCCGTACTCATCACCGAATTGGGCCTGCTCATAGTGGCCGCCGCGATCACACCCTTCGTGCACTGTGCTCCCAAAGAGCCAGGCGCGCCGTAAAGCCTCGTCCAGTGGAATCGCTGGGCTGTCCCGTGAAGCCAGATAGACGAAATGCGTGATGGATCGAAGATGCTCCGCAACAGGCAGCGCATAACTCTTGCGCGAACGAAAATTGCAATTTTGTCGTGGCTCAAAGCCTCTCTCCGCGCCGGATCGCACCTAGCTGCCCCTGCGTTACGCGGCCACCAGACTAAACGACAGTAATGCGTCTCAACGACTTCACGGCGCCGGGATGGACAGAAGTTGATTTAAAAGGGCACAAAAGCATCGCTACTGGACGATGGTTGGACCACGGTTTGTATCAAAGATCGATCTTGAATACGCCTTGCGGGCCACGAAGGGACTTCCGAAATTAATGATTTCAGGATGCGAAGAAGAGCCTCTCACATCGGGTGCGTGGGGCCGTCGCAGCGTGGCCCGTCGATCGGCTCCCGCGTAAATCCGCGATCAGGACATTTTATGTGAATCAATCAAACTTTTGATGATTGATCTTCACGGCTTTTTCATGACGTCCGTTCTATTGTTCGGTATCGACAGGTGGGCATTTGCGTTTGCTCTTCGGAGCGAACAACGTCATTTCGAGGTATTGCGATGGCCACATCAATGGGATCCCCAGACTTGGACTTGAGTCTCTTGCGTACGTTTCTCGCGGTCGTGCACCATGGATCTCTGGGGAAAACAGCCGCGGCAACTGACAAGACGCAGCCGGCGATCAGTCAGCAGATGATTCGACTGGAAAACATCCTGGGCCAAAAGCTCTTCGCCCGGGGCCGAAATGGCATCAGGCTCACCCATCACGGAAAGCTCTTGATCACTTACGCAAACCGCGCCGTCGATCTGAATGACGAAACGATTCTCCGCCTCCGTGGGGAGAAGGCGGGTGGGCGAGTGGCGTTGGGCGTGAGCGCAGACGTTGCCCTGATCGGGCTGGCTCCCGCCCTGAAGCGCTTTCAGTCGATCCACCCAGACGTGGAAGTAGGAGTTACCGTCAGTGGTCCGGCCAGACTTGAGTCCCTATTGCGGGCCGGCAAGCTTGATCTGGTCATCGCTGACCCCACCGTGTTGACCACCACGCCTGCCGCGAAGTGGGATGTGCCCATGGGCTGGGCCGCAGGAAAGGATCTGAACATCGATCGATCCCGGGCGATACCCCTCGTGCTTATTGAGAGCCCTTGTGTGTGGCAAGACGAAATGTTGGAATCATTGCGCAGATCCGAGTGGAAGTGGCGGGTCGCGTTCGAGAGTGCGAGCTTGGACGCCATTCTGACCGCTACTCAATCGGGCCTCGGGTTGGCTTGTTTGCCGACAGAGATCATTCGAAAGTTCAAACTCGGCCGGGCTCAGGGTATGGGGCTGCCGTCTCCGCCTAGCCTTCAACTAGGGCTGTTTCGCAGCGCCACTCTAGCCAGTGGAGCGCGAACCATGTTGGAGGTGGTCCTGACATCGTTGTTCGGACCCACTGCCGAAGTGTCAAACCATTCGACAGACTTCTTGCTCGAGGCGCCAAAGGCTTCGAGCCGACTACCGGCCTTGAAACAATAAATCAGGACGCATCCCGAGACATCCGCGGAACGATCCTGGCGTCGCGGTTACTTGGGTACCACAATTCGGACAGTCCCGAGCCCATTGCAAAACCGGCAGCGCTCTCCCTCCATGATCTTGCCGGAGCCCCGGCACTCAAAGCAGCTGGTCACGATCTGGAATTCGTGCTCGCCGCCTTCTAGTTCTTCCCGACCTTCCTTGACGATCTCGGCGCCGTGATACTTTCGCAGCCACGCCGAGAGCTTCGACTCGATTTTCTCCCGCTCCATAACCCCGATCTGGCTTGACTGGGAAGACCACCAACCGGGTATACAAGTGAAGCACACGAGTTTGCCGTAGTCGAACAGAGCACCGGGGTCAGAGCTGCGAAAGAAATGCCGGCAGCAGGAGCAACGCTTGACCCCAAGTAGAGCGAAGGCCTCGACCAAATCATTCAGATCGCGCTCGATCCGTGACACGGCTTCAAACACGGAGCTTTCGAGAGCACCCGCGGTAGTTGCGACGCGTGGGCTGTACTCCGATCGTGTTTCCATGGAATGCCTCCTTTTCATTTGGTTCGCTGACTCATGGTCTTGGCGAACCGTACTTGCCGAACACCTCACGAGTTTCCGTGCTCATCTTCTAGCGCTGCACTTGCTGACTGCGCGCGCCGCTCACAAAGGCCGTGAATCGGCGCGCCAGTTCCGAAATGCGATCAGGTTGGCGCCGCCGGATTGCTTCTCTCGGGATGAGTTCCGCGCCAATGCCCAGCGCGACCGCACCCGCCAGGATGTAGTTCGCCGCCGTCTGCTGGGTCACCCCTCCGGCAGCAATCAGAGGAACGCCAGGGAACATGGCTTTCAAGGCCTGAATGTAGGTGTGTCCGCCCACCTGTCCGCAGGGGACGACCTTGACGAAGTCCGGGCTCAGCTTCCATGCGGCGAGCACGTCGGTGGGAGTCAGGGTCCCCGGGATTACGACCACTCCTTGCTGCACCGCAAATTGCACGGTTTCGGGATCGAGTCCGTCGCTGGTCAGAAACATGGCGCCGGCATCAAAGCAGCGGCGCGCGGTTTCTGCATCGGAGACGCTGCCAGCGCCCACGATCACGTCCGGGGCATTCTTCACGAGATCGGCAATCACTCGGGCTGCGTCGGACACAGTCACCGCAATTTCGACGATGGGGATTCCGCCTTGGGACACGGCCTGAGTGGCAAAAAGCGCATCCTCTATGGAGCAGGCACGAACAGCCGGAATAATCCCGAATTCCTCGATACGATTGCGTACTTCCTGCTTGTTCACCGTTCCAACTCCTTAGGCGATGCCGATCTAACTGACGGTTTGTGCACTCCCCGGTGGCCAACCTCTGCTGGGAAACTCACCGCAAAGACCTCACTCCTACCGCTTCTCGCAATTGCTCGAGAGCGAGCAGGTAGGACGCCAGCGACTGGCGGTACGCCAACTGCGTCGCGCGATAGCTTCTTTCAGCATCAAGAAAATTCAGCAAGCTGGCGCCGCCGTGCCGGTAGGCGTACTCACTGATGTCTCGGTCCTTCTGCGCAACATCGAGATAGCCGGAACGAAAGAGAGTGACCACCTTGTCGTTCGACCGCAGAGCCTCGTATGCGTCGCGCACATCGGTGAGAGCCTGACCGTTGGTCGCCTTCTCTTGCTCCTCCGCTTGCGTGATAACGAAGCGCGCGCGTGCGATCTCGCCCTGATTGCGGTTAAAGATTGGCAGCGGAATGCTCCCATAAACCGTAGCGGCGTTGATTCCGTTCACGTGGGAGTAATTGCCCTGAACCGTAACATCCTGTTTGCTGATCGATCTCTGCAGCTCATATTGACTGTGGGCAGCTGTTACGCCTTGCTGGGCGGCGCGGAGGTCAGGGCGGTTCTGCAAGGCTTTCATTTGAAAATCTTCCAGGTTGCCCGTGAGGGGCTGATAGTCGAACGCTCCGGCCACGGCGTAATCGACGGAAACGGACTCATATCCCAGCAACTGCCGCAAGTCGGATAGCGCTTGCACTCTCGCGAGCTGCGCCTGCTCGAGGTCAGTCTCAAACTGCAGCAATTGGAGCTTGATCTTCAGGTAATCGTCTTCGCTGATGGCGCCTGCCTTGAAGCTGGTCTCGCTGATTTCTACTGTTTTCCTAAAACTTGCCAGATCCAGTTGTGCAAGTTCCAGAGTCGATTCGGCCAGTTGCGCGTTGACGAAAAGCGTAGCGACACCGAAAGTGAGGCCGCGTTCGTTGTCGGCTACGAGCGAGCGGGTCTGCGCAGTGATGTCTTTGGCTGCCTGCAAGCGGTGCTGCCGCTTTTTGCCACGCTCGATGAGATAGCTAAGCCCTATATCGGCCTCTGTGTTGTTGTTCAGATAGTCGTTTGTGGGCACATTTGGATAAAGATTCGGATTTTGATGCGAAGGGGAGCCGAGTGGCAAGTATTCCCAGTCGGCAAAAAGCGTCGGGTTCGGCCGCAGGTTCGCCGTGATCTCCTCGGCCTGGCTCTGCTGGATCGTGGTGCGCGCCGCGAGGATATTGTGGTTGTGCTGCAGAGCCATCTGGATGGCTTCATCCAGAGTGATCCGGACCGGGCCCTGGCTCTGTGCTGCCGCCGGCGGCGCCAACAGAATTCGGACTAGCAAGAAACCAACCAGGCCGCGCAGGCAGCCTTGTCTCCATCGCGACGGAGACTTAGCTCTCAAAGGATGCCTCCGGTTCCGGAAGTTCATCGCGATCGCTGGCGAACCAAACATAGAGAGTCGGCAGAAGGACGATGCTCATGACCAGGTCAGAAATCAGGCCTCCGACGATGACGATCGCGAACGGCCGTTGCGAGTCGGAGCCGATGGCATGCGAAAGGGCGGCCGGCAGTAACCCGAGAGTCGCCACCAGCATGGTCATCATGATGGGGCGCAGCCTCAGCACTGCGCCTTCGACGGCGGCCTCGACGATGGTGTAGCCCCGTGAGCGCAGTTGATTGATGTATTCGAGCATGATGACGCCGGTCTGCACTGAAACGCCGAACAGCGCCAGGAAGCCGACGCCGGAGGACACGCTGAAGTGCGTGCCGGTCACCAGCAAGGCCACCAATCCGCCTATCCGAGCCATGGCAACGTTGGAGAGAATCAGAAGAGCCCACTTCGAGGACTTGAACATCGTGTAAAGGATGATGTAGATCACCAGAATGGTGAGCGGCACGACGATCAACAAACGCGCTTCCGCCCGTTTCTCGCTTTCGTATTCGCCCGACCAGCCAACGTGGTAACCGGGTGGCAGCTTCACTTGATCAGCGATCCGCTTGATCGCTTCCTCGACCGTGGAGCCAAGATCGCGGCCGCGCACGTTGAACGTGATGGCCACGTAACGGCTATTGCCTTCCCGGTAAATGTCATAGGCGCCGTCCTTCACCTCGACCGTGGCCAACTGGGCCAGAGATACCCGCTCGCCACTCGGAGATAGCAGGCGAACCCGCTCGATGGCTTCCTGAGTATTGCGGTAGGGCTCCTGGTAGCGCACCACCACGTCGTAGCGTTGTTCGCCAATCAACACCTGGCTGACGGCATTTCCGCCGACCGCCGTCTGCAACGCGTCTTGTATGTCGGAGACATTGATGCCGAAGCGCGCTGCCTGGCGGCGATCGATGGTGATGTCGAGGTTGGGCTGACCGAAGTCGCGCAGGAGTTTGACGTCGTGCATGCCCGGGATAGCCGACAGGGTAGTGGTAACCTCCTCGCCTTTTTGCTCAAGCGTCTTCAGGTCGTCGCCAAAGATTTTCAGCGCGAGCGCACCCTTCGTGCCGGTGAGAGTTTCACCGACGTTGTCTTCGATGGGCTGCGAAAAATTCCAGATCGCGCCGGGATACTTCTGTACGGCTCGCTCCATCGCAGCGATCAGCTCCTCTTTACTTTCGTGAAAAACCGGGCGCCACTGGTCGTGCGGCTTCAGGTCGACAAAGTATTCGGTGTTGCCGAAACCGCCCGTGTCGGTCCCGTCATCGGGGCGGCCGACTTCCGACACCACTTTGGTTACTTCCGGAAAAGACGCGAACACATACCGCTCGTTGGTGGTGAACTTCTCGCCTTCGGAGAGGCTGGTGCTATTGGCGAGCGTGCCGCGCGCCCAGATCGCGCCTTCATCCAAATGCGGGAGGAACTCCGAACCGATGATGCCGCTGAATGCCAGGAACAGGCTAGCCACCAACGTCGCCACACCGACGCCTACGGTAAGCACGCGGTGGCCAAGGCACCAGCGCAAGCGACGGCGGTAGCGCTCGGTCAGGTAAGTCATGACCGGGTTGTGCCATTCGCGGACTCCACTGCGGAACAGCACGCTGGCCAGAACCGGCGCGATCAGAATGGAGAAGGTCAGCGCGCCCAGCAGCGCGAAAGCAACAGTTAGCGCCATCGGCCGGAATAACCGGCCTTCCACTCGTTGCAAGGTGAAGATCGGCATGTAGGCCGTGATGATGATGGCGATCGCGTAGAACACGGGCCGTTGTACTTCGTGGGCGGCCTCGCGGATGGCTACGGCCGGGCTCTTCACTATCATCGTGATGCGCCGGCTACCCCTGCCTCCGGAATGGTTTTGCAACCGGCTCATGTGGCGCACGATGTTTTCCACCATGACGACCGCGCCGTCGACCACCATTCCGAAGTCGAGCGCGCCCAGCGACAGAAGATTCGCGGGAACCTTGCTGAGGTCGAGCCAGATGGAGGCGAACAGCAGAGAGAACGGAATTGTCAGGGCCACGATGAACGCCGCCCGCGCATTTCCCAGGAAGAGGAAGAGGATGATGGTCACCAGGATCATCCCTTCCGCCAGATTGTGCATCACCGTGTGGGTTGTGAAATGCAGAAGGTCGCTGCGGTCAAGCATGGGAACGACCTTCACCCCGGGCGGCAGAATGCCGTTGTTCAGTTCCTCGACTTTCTTGTGTATGGCCTCGAGGGTGGTTTCTTCTTCGGCACCCTTGCGCATGAGCACGACGCCCTGGATGACATCGGGTTCATCGACGATCCGCTCATCTTCCAGGTGATTTGCGCGCGCCATGTGACCAAGGCGGATTTTGGGACCTTGGGTGACCTCACCGATGTCCTTGACGCGGAGGGCGGTGCCGGTCTGTGTTTTCAGGACGGTTTGCTCAATGTCCTGCACGCTGCCCAAGAGCCCGAGGGCGCGTACGTTCATCTGCTGCAGGCCCACTTCCACGAAACTGCCGCCGGCATTGATGTTGTTATTCGCCAGTTGCTGCTCGACCTGTCCGATACTCAGGCCGTACGACACCAGCTTGCTGGGATCAACCCGGACCTGGTACTCACGCACCGTGCCGCCAAAGTCGGAAACGTCCACCACGTTGGGAACTGATTTGAATTGCTTCAGGAGGACGAAGTCTTCGAGAGACCTCAATTCCATCAAGTCATAGCGCGGATTTGTGCTCCGGATGGTGTACCAGTAGATCTGGCCCGTGGTGCTCCAGTCGGTGCCGATCTGCGGCTGCAGGTTCTGTCCGGCGGGAAGATTGACCTGGGTGAGTCTCTCCAGCACCTTCTGGCGGTTCCAGTCGTTTACGGAACTGTCGTCGAAGATCATGATGACGAACGACAGGCCGAAAATCGACTCCGACCGTAGATATGTCATGTGGGGCATACCCGACATCTGGATCTCGATCGGAATCGTGACTTGCTGTTCTACCTCCTCTGCTGAACGTCCCGGCCACTGGGTGATGACGGTGACGTAGTTGTCACCGATGTCGGGGTAGGCCTCCACGGGCAAGTTATGAAACGAGACGACTCCCCAGCCCAGCAACAACACGGCGATCGCCAGCACCACAAACTTGTTGTTCAGGGCAAAATCGACGAGAGCTCGGATCATTTCCTGTTTTCCATTGTGTCTTTGACTGCCCGGCTGGCTCTGGGTACAAAGGCGCGGACCTCTTCGCCAACCTCACTGCGCCAGGACGTGGTCTAGTACCAAAGCGTTCGAGACCACTTGCTGCCCTGGTTTGAGTCCCGACTTGACTTCTTGCAGACTCGTGTTTTCCTGCAAGAGGGGTCCACTCCGCACTTCCACGCGGCGAAACTTCCTGTCAGGTGCGGGAACGAAAACAAAATCGCGATCGTGCATATGTAAAACAGCGGAAGCAGGCACGACGGTATGCATCTCCTGCGTTTGACCGCGGAAGGTTGCCTTGGCAAACATGCCAAGGCGCACGTTCCCCGGATTCTGAACTTCTATGCGCACCTTAGCGGTGCGGATACTCGGATCGAGGATCGCGCCAATGTTGCTTACCCTTCCCTTGAACAGTCGCTCGGGATACGCGTTCAGGATGATCTCTGCAGTGTCTCCGAGCCGGACATGGGGGAGATCGTTCTCGTACACGTCGCAGACGATCCAGATGGAGGAGATATCCGAAATCGTAAACGGGCTGGGCGACGAGTAGGCCTGCACAGTCGCCGCGTTCGTCACTTGCTGATCGGTGATCACGCCCGAGATGGGCGCAACGATGTCCACGATGCCCATGGGCTTGTCGGGATCGTTACCCAGGAGCCGAAGATGCTCAGTCGCGGTCTCGAGGGTGACCTTGGCGTCCTCGGCAGCGTCTTGCGCGATCTCGAGGTCTTGCATCGCGATGGCGCCGTGCGCATACAGGTCCGTGGCCCGATTTAACTGCTTTCGCGCCAGAAGCTCGTCGGCGACTGCCTTGCGGTATGCGTCGAAGCCACCGGCCACGTCGTCGCTTCGAATTGTCAGCAGCAATTGGCCCTTCTTCACCGCATCGCCCAGCCGCGCCTGAATTGCCACGACGCGCCCGGAGGCGAGCGAGACAACCGGGACATTCCGAGAGACATCGGGAGTCACGGTACCGGTGACTACCAACTCGGAAGTTGTCGGATGGGCGGTTGCTGCAACCAGCGGAAAGTGCTCGGGATGGTCGACTGCAAAAAGATTAAGGTCCACGTCTGGAGCGACGTTCGGGGGAGGCGGTGCTTCCGCCGCCGCATCCGCGTGCCCGTTGCAGCCACACAGCATCAACGGCAAAACCAATGCGACACCAAGAAAGATGCATGTCAGATTTCTGTTTGTCATAAGTAAGTCCGATCTGCGGTAGCAACGCCGCCGGTCGGGCCCAATGGCCAAACTTAGCCTCCTCGGCCCGTTGGCCATTCCTTTCCCCGTCTCCGGTGCGGACTCGACGCCGCTTCCGCCCGGGCACCTTAAGAACATGCTGGAACGAAGCGCGGAGGGCGACCGATGCAGCTGCAGCAAGGGCTCCGCACGCGGGGGAGGGGTAAGGGACAGCGTCGGAATCGGAACCGTTTCCGGAACGCCGTCCGCGTTTCGCTTCGCGCGCATGCATGTTCTGCGCATCGGGCCCTGGGGCGATCACATTGCCTAGAACTTGACCATGATGGCAAGCCTGATGCTTGGTTCGTCTTTCCGCAGGTCCGGAAACCAGGCGCCGCTGTTAGCGCTGCAGGACGAAGATGTTAAAGACGTACCTGCCGGCGTGCCGTCGTTGCACACATATTGAGCGGGGAATCCGTTGTTGCCGGTCGGCGGCGTGATCCCACCTCGACCGGTAAAGTACGGCACGTCCGCGTGCCGATAGCCGTACTCCCAACGGAATGTGATGTACTGCTTCGGCATCCAATCCCAAGTGATGGACGCATCCCAGGCTTTAAACGGCAAACCGGGGGACGCGGGGAAATACGGTGATCCGGACACCGCATCGGCTCCATTGATCGGCTGCAGCAGCGTGAGGTAACGCCCGGGATTGTCGAACGCACCCCCACCAATGGTCAGGCCATAGGTGTCCTTCTTGAACCACCAGCGGTTGTAGAGCATCCAACCCGCGAAGCTCTGCTGGGGGCCACCCTTCGTGCCGACGAGGGGTTTATTCTTGTAGCAACTCACACCCCCGCCGTATTCGCACCCCAAATCCCCGGTAAGTGAAAATGCCATCTTGTCGAGCGTCTTTGTTGGATTGTCGTAGTACTTGACCTCAATGCTGTCGTCGGTATGAATGCGCGAGCGCCCAATAGGAGTAGTACCAGTCCACAGCGTGTCTTCGCCCATGCCGTAGTTATTGAAGACCATCGATAGCCATGGCTTGGGACGGTACAAAATCTGCCCGCCGAGGCCCGGCTTTGTACCGAACCTGCCGTAGGACTGCCATCCGTTGATGATCCACGGTTCGATTTTGAGCTTGTTGGTGGGAAACCACTGGATTCGCAAACCATTAAAGAACCATGGCGTGTTAGAGGATACATACGATGGCTGGTACGCCCAGTTATCGAAGTTGTAGTAACTGAACAGCCCGATGTACGACACGAAGATTCCCGCATCGACGTTGAGCCCGTGATTCACGTTGAAGTGATAACCGCCCCACGCTTCAGAAAAGTATTTGTACGCCCCGCGCAGGTCCCATTGCCCGCGTCCGACGCTGGCATCGTTGCGCGGGGTAGTGACGGCAAACATGCCGCCCATGGTCAAAATCCTGCCGCGAACGTTTTGCCAGTGAAAGTCACCTCCTACGCTTATCTGTTCCAGTTGGATTTCGTTGGATCGAAAGATCTCAGTCGATCCACCAAGTGAGTCATCCTTGGGGTGGTTGAAGCTGCTCACAAAGTGGGTGTCGAATCGAATCTCTGGGGTAAAGAATTTCGAATCCCACACTGCGTCCTTGTTGCGGGCGTTTCCGTTAAGCCAGGTCCAATCGGCGTAAGCAAAGGGAGTGACGTTATCCACTTCCGGGGCGGGCGCGGGCGCCGGCGGTGTCGCTTCCTGCGGCGATAGTGGCGACACGACCGAGGATGACATTGTTGCGGAAGTGGGCTCTGGCGAGGCAGGAGCCGGAGCGGCAGGGATCGGAGCGGCAGGGATCGGAACGGCGGGCATTCCGTTTGCTTTGGCAATCGGGGTGTCGGTCGCTGCCGGTGGCTGATCGCTTGCGGTGCGGCCTTTCAGTTCGGCTTCGAGCTGCAGTATCCGGAGCTTCATCGCCTCGAGTTCCCGTGCTACGGCTGGTGGGATGCCCGGCTCAGTGGGTTCCGCGGGCCGGCTTGGAGTTGTATTTGCGGTCGTCCCCGTGTCTGTGTTCGCCGGGCCTTCCCCCGGTTCGTGCAGCTTCGCCACCTTGGTCGGAGCGGTGGTTGTTCCTGGCGCAGATTGGGCGTAACAGCGATCCGAAGAAAAACTCAGGAACATCAAGGAACAAATTGCAACTGCTGCGTTCTTGCACAAGGGAGTTTTCATGGTTTCCACGTTCCGATCCTTTTCTGGTTCGAAAATCGCGATCTACTTCGCTCACCGAGAAATCAGCGCGCAAAACAACCGACCGTCCATGCTGCCTTGGCTTTTGGAGTTCCTCCGGCCATTCCCATTGGATCAGAGCGGCCGTAAAGATCTCGCAAGTGAAACGTAAGGCATTCGTAAAGCCATTCCCTCGGCGTCGCCACCCAATTCTGCTTTCCCGGGAGGGTTTGGCTTTGCCCCAACTGCCAACTGGGTTGTCGGACGATAACGGGCAACCCATGAAAAGGCCGTGAAAACCTCTATTAAATCTTTGATTAGTCTTCATAAACTTTTCGACTACTACGCTTCCGCTGCCAGGGCGTGAGGACGCCGGCATCGCAGGCAAGAGTGCTCTTACTCCCCTATTCGAGTGTGAAGTCTCCGAAGAACAAGTGATTCGGCAGAAACGGCGCTGTAACTTAGCGCATGTCATTTCCGGCGTATTCGTGTCATATCGTCACTAATTTTCTTATGCCTTCTTCATCCCAATAGCGACATGTGGCGCACGAAAGAGATTTGGTCAACGAGGTAAACGGAGAGTGAGGAAATGACTTTTGTGCACATGAAGGGCGTACACGTTGGCGTAGTACTCGCCTTGATTGCGGGGGAGTCCCGGCCGCTTACAAAGAAGGAACTCAAGACGCTGTTGGCGACCGCCAAGACATAGGGCTCACTCGAGGTGCGGGCGAGCGCTCTGTCGCTAGCGCTCCTCTTGGCCCACGCGAGACTCCAACTCGCCGTCCGTGGGATTGTGAAATCGGTACCCGACCCAGGGCTCAGTCAGTATGTATTTGGGCTGAGCGGGATCATCTTCGATCTTTTTGCGGAGCGTTCGCACATACGCTCGGAGGTATTCCAGTTCCTCCCCATATTCGGGCCCCCAGATCGTGCGCAGCAGCTTGGCATGTGGCAGCAGCACGCCTTGGTTTCTCATCAGCAGAGCAAGCAAATCAAACTCAGTGGGTGTCAAGTGAACCGGCTCGCCGGCGCGGCGGAGGAGCCGTCTGTCGAAATCGATCTCCAGGTACCCCGCTTGGAGCACGCTCACGCCCGCGTTTTCAGGAACCGTGCGGCGGAGCACGGCACGTAGCCGAGCGACCAGTTCCCCAAAGCGGAACGGTTTGGTGATGTAGTCGTCGGCGCCCGCTTCGAACGCGCGCACTACATCCTGCTCCGAGTCGCGCACGGTTACCATCACGATTCCCATGTGAGGCATGAGGGTGCGGATCCTTCGGCACGCTTCCAGCCCGCCCATTCCGGGCATACTGATGTCCAGGAGCACAATGTCAAATGGACGCTGTGAGACTATTTCGAGCGCCCGCTCGGCACTGTTCGCCTCCTCAACGGCAAACCCGCGGGCGGTCAACGAAGTTTGTAATACCTTGCGTAGAGGAGGTTCATCATCGACCACTAGTACATTGGATCTCAGTGTCATGGTGCCCAAGCTCACTTTTCGAAATTGGTACGGTGAAACGAAAGGCAGTACCTTCGCTGCTTCCCGGATACTGATCCAGATCAAGGCTGCCGCCGTGTGCGAGCGCGATCTTTCGAGCCACGTATAGACCGAGCCCCGAACCAGGAGCCAGGTTCCGCGCCTCGACACCGCGATAGAAACGGTCAAAGATTCGGGCCTGTTCGGCGGAGGGAATCGCAGGACCGGAGTTCGACACCCGAACGGCAATCGACTCACTTGCTGATTCGATGGACACCGTAATGTCAGTGCCGGCCTGGGAGTATTTGCACGCATTGTCCAGCAATTGCCCCAGGGCAAGCCAGAGCAACTCACGGTCTCCGAGTACAGTCACTCTGTCGCAGTTGATCAGGAGAAGGCGCCGGTCCGGCCAGCGCCGCTCATACTGATCCACCACCGACCTCACCACGTTCGCAAGGTCGGTGAGTTCCATCTGGGGCTTCACTTCCTCCCGGTCCAGCCGGGCCAAACGAAGCAGCCGCGAAGTCAGTTGTCCGAGACGGGATGCCTCCGATTCCACTACCTCTGCAAGATCGCGCTGTTCAGATCGTAGCGGCCCGATTTCACTGAGTCCACTAACGGCAGTCAGGATGGTTGCCAGCGGAGTCTTGAACTCGTGTGCCAAGGCATCGAGCAATGCTCCGCGGAATACTTCCGACTCAGTCGCAGCCGCAGCATAGCTGGCCCGCTGAAATGCACGCGATCGTTCCACCATCACCGCCGCCAGAGTAGCCAGGGGCTCGGCGGTCAACTCCACGTCGCGCAGGCCTTCGAAACCGATCGCGCCGACCGTCCGGTCCGCAATCTGAAGGACTCGGACCGACACGCCGGAGGCACTATCCTGAAAATTTTCTTGCGAAATGAACGCGGTCCGTGTCCTCTCCGCCAGGTGATCGACAGACTCTCCCTCAAGATGAAGCTGAGCGGTGACTCCATCGAACAAACAGACCGCGCGCAGACCAAAGTGAGACCTGAACGGCGTCAGCAGATCGGCACCTGGCTTCACACCCGGGTTGATCGAGAGTAGGTGTCGAGCCAGTTCGTACAGTCGAGTCATCTCCGCACGGTGAAGTTTTTCCGAGTCGGTCGCGGCCCGCGCGTTCGACGTTAACCGCGTAACGACCAATCCCGTGATCAGGAAACAGATCAGCGCAGCCGTATCCGACGGATCGCTAACTCGGAGAGAAAGAATCGGCGGCACAAAGAAGTAGTTCAAGCAAAGGAAGGAAATGACCGAAACGACCGCCGAGGAAAGAAAATCACCTGACAGCGATTGAATCACGACCACAACCAGGAAAAAGAAGCTCACCGTTGGAAAGCTGAGGTGAAACGCGTAGCAGATAAAACTCACGATAACCACGACAATGCTGGAAGGCAACGCGCGCAATAGGGACCGCACGCTTCCACGCAGACCCGATCGCCGTGTTCTTGCGCTTGTCTCGTCCCTCCCATCCTTACGCGCCATCGGAAACGATCCCACAACCTCTTATTCGAGCCTAACACCTCACTTCTTGGAGGACGGTGATCTTCATGCTATTTTTATGAACTATTTATGGATTTCTAACGATTCCCTATTCTTCCTAGGGAACCTCTGAAATACTCGCCGATCCACAGGCTGCGCGGGTAGTGTGTAAGTCGGAGGGACAGCACGGATGCGACAACAGACTCTGGCGGCGCAGGCAAGCTTCGAGAGGTATGGACGGAAGTCCAAGCGCGAACAGTTTCTCGACGAGATGGAGCAAGTGGTGCCCTGGGCGGAGATACAGGCGCTGGTGGAGCGGTATTATCCGAAGGGGGAGAACGGGCGGCCGCCGGTTGGATTGTCGATCATGCTGCGGGTGTATTTTCTGCAGCAGTGGTTGAACCTGAGCGACCGGGGTGCGGAAGAGGCGCTGTACGAATCGCCCGTGCTGCGGCGCTTTGTGGGCGTGGACTTGGGGCGAGCGCCCGCGCCGGACGAGAGCACGATCTTACAGTTCCGGCATCTGCTGGAGAAACATGATCTGGGCGGGGCGATGCTGAACGCGGTGAATGAATATCTGGAGAGCCGGGGCATGCGCATCAGCCGGGGCAGGATTGTGGACGCGACCATTCTGCATGCGCCGTCGTCGACGAAGAACCGGAGCGGGGAACGCGATCCGGAGATGCATCAGACGCGCAAGGGCAAGCCGTGGTACTTCGGGCTGAAGGCACACGTGGGGGTGGACTGCCAGCGCGGTCACGTGCATTCGGTGTGTACGTCGGCGGCTTCGGTAGCCGACAAGCACATGCTGCCGGACCTGCTACACGGAGACGAACGCAAGGTGTGGGGCGATGGCGCGTATCAGGGGCAGGGCGAAGCCATCCGGCAGGCAGCGCCGCATGCACAAGATATGACCAGCCGTAGAGTGAAGTACAAGAACTTTGTGGATGAGTTACAAAAGGCGAAGAATCGGGTGAAGGCGCGAGTCCGAGCTAAGGTAGAACATCCGTTTCGGATCTTGAAGCGCATCTTCGGTTTCGAGAAGGTGAGATATCGGGGACTGAAGAAGAACCACGAGCGGCTGTGCGCCGGCTTCGCGCTGGTGAACCTGTACCTACACCGCAAGCGGCTGGCGGTGGCCTGGGTATAGGTGGTTCTGAGATCCGCCTACATCGCGGGTTTCAACCAGACGCAAGGAAAATCAGGGGGAAATCTGGGCGATTGTGCGGTCTGGCATCCGGCTGCACTCAAAATCGACAGGTTGCTCAGAGGTTCCCTAA
>CAZXKO010000093.1:0-40866 GCA_964641665.1 uncultured Acidobacteriaceae bacterium | reverse complement strand
ACCGGTCGACGGTCAGGGTCTTCCGCTGGGAGTTCGGTTGGAAAGTGCCTCTCCGCACGAAGTTACGCTTGCGGAAGCCACGCTCCAGGAAGTCTCGGTTCCGCGACCCAAAGGCCGTCCCCGACAAAAACCGGACCGGGTCATTGCCGACTCCGCCTATGATTCGGACCCGTTGCGCCAGCGACTGCAAAAATGCGGCATCGAGTTGATCGCACCTTACCGGGAGAACAATCGGCAACGGCGTTACGAAGATGGGCGCAAATTGCGCCGCTATAAGCGCCGTTGGATCGTCGAACGAACCAACTCCTGGCTTGGACAGTTCCGACGATTGCTGGTGCGCCATGAGCATCTGCTCTCTACTTATCGCGCTTTCTTTTACCTCGCGTGCTTCTGGATTACCCTGAGGCACTGTTTATGAAATACGCTCTAGTCACAAACTAGTCCCCAAAAATTTAGCTCGACAGCGACCAGGCCAACCTACGCCTTGTTGGCGCGTGACTCAACTACTTCTTCAATCTCACGTTCCCAACCGAAGCGCCAAATAAGCTCGTTCGCACACACACGAGATTTTGATTTTCCTATGCTTTGAAATCTCGAGTGCCCCGCTCCGCGCAACTCTTGCGCAGCTTGGCCAGTAAGCGAACGTATTCGAGCCGACCCTCCCTTAACCCGCACAATGTTGCCAGGCTGACAATTTTCGTGAGGACTGGCAGGTTTGCCAGTGGACATGGTTCCGGATTACGTCAAGGTTGTGACAACCCGGGCAGACCTGGAAACGATCTTCTACAGGGAGGGCGGCGGCCTGGGAGTGACTCTGAAGAAGCGCTGACCGGCCCGAGAACTCGAGTGTCTAATCACCGACTTTCAGGATTATCCGATCTCGTCGACATAGGTTCCAACAATCACATGCTAATTCGCCCATCTCCGGGACCGTTGATCTTGCGGAGGACTCAAGCCTTGGCCAGCGGTGCCCGTTCCGCCGCGGCTTCCACGCTGCGCAGAGTTATTTCTGTGCGTCGAGCGGCTTAAGAGCGGAGCGGTAGGTACCGACCTCGAAGTGTCGAGGTGAGTATTCACGGCTCGACATTTCAGGGGTACTTCTGCCAAGCTCAACCCGCGTGGATGCGTGGGTCCAACTTTGGGGCCATCAATTTTGGCCCTACTTCTAAGTGGTTGGTTTTGCGTTCCCCGGTGAACGCTCCCGCTAACTCTCTGATTCTTCGTGCATCGATAGAGTGTGAAGATGGCACTCTACCGCTGCGTTACGCGCCCACGTGATGCGGTTCGCATATTGTAGCAAACGAACCAGTTCTCGGTGGACGGGCGGGCGTGGTAGCCTGTCGGCAGCAGGCCGGGGGCAGGCCGGAAGGCGGGCGGGCCCTCAGGCGTTCGAAGTCCTGTATTTAAGGCCGATGGCGTCCCCCTCAGATCCCCGGCGTCCGTCTGTAACCCCTTCCTCCAGAGGGACTTCCGCCGACCTGCCGGACGAGCAGGACGAGCAACTTTCTGCTTCGGATGGGGTTGATACCGATGTGAGCAGCGTAGCCATGAACCGGGGACTCCTCGCAATGGGTCCCATCGGGCACCGGCCTGCGGCTGAAACCACACCCCCCCTGCCTGGATCTGCTGTCGGGCTCACCGATGCGGAAGTCATGTTGCGAGTGAAGGCGGGCGATGAGCCGGCCTTCGAATACCTGGTGCAGAAGTATCGCCGGGCCATGGTGGGCTTCATGTACCGCTTGTCGCACAATGCTGCGGCGGCGGAGGACCTGGCGCAGGAAGTGTTTCTGCGGGTGTACCGGTCGCGTGCGAGATACGAAGCGAGCGCGAAGTTTACGACCTGGTTGTATCGCATTGCGACCAACCTGGCCGTGAATCATGCCCGCGATACCCGGCACGAGCGGCCGGAGAACATGGTGAGCCTGGACGAACCGGATGAGGAAACTGGGACCACGATGGATGTGGCCGATGGTTCCCTGACGGCGGAACAGGAGATTTTGCGGCGCGAACGCATGGCGGCGATTCGCGCGAAAGTGAACGGCCTGCCTGAGCGGCAGAGGCTGGCCGTCCTAATGCACAAGTACCAGCAGATGGACTACAGGCAGATTGCGGAAGTCCTGAAGCTGAGCGAGTCGGCGACCAAGTCGTTATTGTTCCGCGCGTACGAGACGCTGCGGGAACAACTGAAAGAGTTTGTGTAGAGGAAGTGGAACCATGAAGTGCGATGAAATCAAGGAAATGATGCTGGACGTAGCCGCAGGGGCGGGCGAGGCGACGCCTGCCATGAATGAACACCTGCGCGGCTGCGCGGATTGCGCCACAAAGCTGGCGGGTATGCGGCAGACGATGGCGGTGCTCGACGAGTGGGAGGCGCCGGAGCCGTCGCCGTATTTCGATACGCGACTGGCGTCGCGCATGCGCGAGGAACGGGCTAAGCCGGAGCGGTCGGTGTGGCTGTCGTGGTTCCGTGCTCCGGCGTTGGCGGGTGCGTTGGCGCTAATGCTGTTGATGGCCGGAGGGGTGAAGTGGTTTAGCGGCGGCGCCCCGCCACCTCTTCAGGGCTCACAGGCGCAGTTGGGGACGGCTGTGGGCGACTTGCAGGTACTCGACAAGAACGCAGATCTGTATGCGAATTTCGACGTGCTGGACGATCTGCAGGTGCAACCGGACGTGGATGCGGACCAGAACGAGACGCCGTAGCTGTACGCGAGAAGCTTAGGAACAAGAAAGGAGGAGAGCGGTTGTGACGGGGAAATCCAAAACGGGGTGGATGGCAGCGGCCGGCTTGATGCTGGCGGTCGCGCTGTCTTTGCCGTGTTGGGGACAACGCCACAACCAGGCTCCGCCGCCACAGCGGCAGGCGCCTCCAGCGCGAGAGAGTGCTCGTCCGGCGCGGGAGTTCCGGCAGCGCGCGGAGTCGGCACCTCGTTCCTATGCGCCGCCGCGAATGCAGGAACGCTCGTCAGGGTACATGCGTGAACCCGTTCACGGAATGGCTCCGTCGCAGCCAAAACCGCACTCGTTCGGCGCGGCTCCGACTTATGAGCAAGCACAACGGCGCGAAGTACCGCGGCCACCGGCACGTGGGCAGGCGAGTCCGCAGGGCTCAGGGTTTGCGCAAGAACAGCGGCGCGGGGTCGCGCATCCGCCTTCGCAACCTGCGTCGCGGCCGCAGAGTCAGGGATCGGGTTACGGGCAAGGACAACCCCGTGAAGTGCCACGGCCACCGCAGGCCGGGAACCCGCAAGCGCGTGAGGTTCCGCGACCGCCAGGTGCGGGTGCGCAGCGCCACGGAGGCGACTGGCTGCGCACGCACCGTGACCTTCCTCTCCAGGAGCAGCAGAACGCCCTGCAGAACGATCCCCAGTTCCGCAAGCTGCCGCCGCAACAGCAGCAACGGCTTGAGAATCGGCTGCAGAATTTCAACAGCCTGCCGCCTCAGGAACAGCAGCGCCGGTTGAACCGAATCGAGACCTGGGAACACCTGACGCCGCAGCAGAAGACGCAGGCACGACAACTCGCCTCGCAGTGGCAGCAACTCTCCCCGCCGCGCCGGCAGATGATGAAGACGGCGATTGGCGATTTGCGGGCCATGCCTCCGGATCAGCGCGAACGGGTGCTGGATTCTCCGCGCTTCAAAAGCATGTTCTCAGACCAGGAGCGGGGCATGCTTCGGGAAACGACGAAACTACCTTTGGCGCCAGCGCAACCACCGGCGGAGCCGCGTGAGTAAGGCGGGTTCCCGAGCTTAAGTTTTCGGCCTTCGGCGTCAGGTATCACGCTCCAGGTCTCAGCGGGCTTTCTAAGATTTCACGCAGCAGTCAACCGCGCGCCTCTCGTGTGTTCCTCCTACCTTTCATTTCCACCCGACTATCTTCCATCCGAATCATGAAACGAATCCGCGAGGACTGTCACTAACTTGTTGAGGCACGACGTTGGGGTTCATGTGGGGAAAGGTCGCGCGATCACGCGCGGTTCCTGTCGCCCAGACGGAGTCGACATCGTGCAATTTTCTAGTTGAGAGGCTCACCATGGCAGTGACAGAGAAACACGAACATGCTTTGACGCAAAAGGCACTGGACACACTCACCAAGTGGGGAAAGAATCCGAACACCGACGGGGGAGAAAACATTAACTTCTCCGTTTCTCGCCAGGGAGCACCCAGCGACGCGTTTATGGCGACCGGAGACTGCACCCCCTTCACGCTCAGCGGCAAGCGCGGGACCCTGAAAGGACAGCCGGTAGGGTCGACTGGCGCTCCCATTGCGTACTTTGACAATTTCGGCGGAAGCACACCCACCCTGCAGCAAGTTCCATGCTCGTTTTCCTTCGATCTGAATACCGGCAAGGTCCACCTCAACGGGGCCTTTCCCAACGGTCTGTCCTCGAACCTGGAATTTCGCGTGGAATACTTCAAACAGTTCGACGGAGCCGGGGGCGAGAACATTCTGTTTTACTCCGACCAGGCTTCGGATAACGCGGGCTATGTGATCGCTGTGCAGCTCGTGGCAGCGTCCTGAGCGGGGAAGCCTGTTTTAGGAACTTGCACTACTTCTACTTCAGAAGACGCCGCGCGCTCGGGGCGGCGTTGGCGAAGACTCGATCCATCAGGAGACCGTTATGGCCACACTTGGAAAGGGCGTGCTTGCACGCTACGGCAACTGGTTTCACGACGACGACGACTTCTTCACTCACTGTCTGATTCTCAAGAACGGTGAGTGCTGGCTGCTGGGACAGGGCCTGAACCAGGTCTTCGTTCGCGTCTTCAAAGCGCGCGCCGGCAAGTTTCGTCAATTGAAGGCTGCGTTGCACTCGATACCGGCCGGATGGGCCGCCTCGAGCTACGACACAAACGGATATAACTTCATCACCGACGCTACGGGGCCCACCGCGAATGAGATCGCGGTTTTCGGCAAGAAGCCAGGCAACGCGATCGGGCAGTATTACGTTCCGCCTGCGGGCTCCCAAGTGGAAGCACTCGTAAAGGCCATCGCCAACATCGACTGACAATCAGTGCGGGCGAGCGACGACTTATCAATCAGGGAGCTCGCGCGACCCTGCTGCGTACCTCTCCTAGCTGCGCAACATGTTCTTTGCGATGAAGAACACATTGGCGGGACGCTCCGCGAGTCGCCGCATGAAGTAGGGATACCACTCAGTGCCGAAGGGGATGTAGACGCGCACGCGCCAGCCGTCGCGGACCAGGCTGGTCTGGAGATCGCGGCGGATGCCGTGCAGCATCTGGAATTCGAACGCGTCGTGTGGAATCTTCTCCCGCGTGGCGAAGGCCTTGGACGCGGTGATGATGTTCTGGTCGTGGGTCGCCAGGCCGTGGTAGATCCCGCTCTTCAGCAGAATCTGCATGAGCTTGATGTAGTTGGCATCAACGTCGGACTTTTTCTGGAAGGCAATTTCCGGGGGCTCTTGGTAAGCGCCCTTGCAGAGTCGGATGCGGATCCCGTGGGCAAGCAGCTTTTCGATATCGGCCTCGGCGCGCAGCATGTACGACTGGATCACGGTTCCGACGCGTCCTGCGTAGCCGGGCATGCGGTGCAGTTCGTGGACGAAGTCGAGCGTGCGTTGGGTGTAAGGTGATCCCTCCATGTCGACGCGGACGAAATTCATAGGGCTCATACTCGCAGCCTTCTGAACGAGGCCCATGACGAGTTCACGCGCCAGGTTCTCGTCCACGTCCAGGCCCATGTGGGTCAGCTTGAGGCTGACGTTGGCTTGCAGTTTGGAGGCAGCGATTTGATCGAGAAGCTGGTGGTACAGCTGGGCACTCGCCCGTGCTTCCTCGATGTTGGTCACGTTCTCGCCCAGGTTGTCGACGGTTGCGGTGATGCCTTTCTGGTTAAGTTTGCCCGCGACTTTAAGAACGTCTTCGACTTGCGTCCCCGCTACGAACCGGCTGGAGAGGCGCTGGCCGATGGCAGACTTCTCCGCCGCAGCGCGCAGGGACCGGCTCTCCGAAAGAGAGATGAACAGAGCTCTCAGCACGGGTTACCGGCCGGGATGGAATTTGTAAGGTGATTCGCGCCTGGGACGTGCATGCGGCTCACAGAAAGTTGTATCACAAAGGGATGGGGAATGAGGTGTGACGGAGATCACCTGTCAGCGGCCGGCCGCTTCCGCGCCCCTGAGGGTCATGCAGGTGCTGGAGGCGCGCGCGACCAGGCTCCCCTTCTCGTCGGTAATATCGCACTCGGTTAGTCCCATGGTGCGGCCGCGCTTTACGACTCTGCCCTCGGCGGTGAGTTGGGCTTGCCAGACCGGCTTCAGGAAGTTGATCTTCAGCTCCAGTGTGGTGAAGCTTTCGTCCTTACCGAGGGTGCTGGCGTAGGCAATACCCATGGCGGCGTCGGCGACGTCGCACAAGATACCACCGTGGAGTGTACCCATCGGGTTGGCATGCTGCGGCCCAGCCTCCAACACAACGGTCGCGCGGCCTTCGGCCACCGCGGTCAAGGTGAAACCGATGAGCTGCGCAACTGGGGGCTTTGGGAACTCACCGCGCACAGCGGCACGCAGCTGATCAAGCATACTTTTTCCGGTCTGCTCTGGCATCGTTGTGTCGCGTATCACAGGAACACTTCGTCGATGTAACACCAGCGCCAGTCTTCTCCCGGCTCGAACGACTGCATGATGGGATGTTTGACCTGGTGGAAGTGTTTGGTGGCATGTTTGTTCTTCGAAGAATCGCAGCAGCCGACGTGCCCACACTCCAGGCACAGGCGCAGATGCACCCAGGTATCGCCCATCTCGAGACATTCCTTGCAGCCTTTGCCGCTGGGCGTGACTTTTTTGATTTCTTTCTGGTGCGTGCAGGTCTTAGCCATGAATCACCTCATGTTCGTTTTGCCGCCAGTGCATCGCGCACGGCGGCATCGGTCGCAAATGTCTGGAACCAGTTCGGGTAGAGTGGAGTCGGGGCGGTAAGTTTATCGAGGTCGGCGACCTCCTGCGGGGAAAGTGCGACATTCGCCGCGCCCAAGTTATCGTCAAGTTGAGACAGTTTGCTTGCACCCAGAACGATGGTGCTCACATGCGGCTTGGCGAGCAACCAGGCAAGCGCGATCTGGGCAACCGTCGCCTGGTGACGAGCGGCAATCGCGCGCAACTGCTCGACGACGTCGTAGCCTTTCGCTTTGTCGATGGGGAGAATGTCGAACGTGGCGATACGTCCCTTGCCACCAGTGGGATCCTGGCGAGTGTAGCGGCCAGAAAGAAAGCCGCTAGCCAACGGACTCCAGACTACGACGCCGACGCCGGCGTCATCGCAGAACGGAACGACTTCATGTTCGAGATCGCGGCCGACCAGCGAGTAATACATCTGGGCCGCGATGAAGGGCGCGTAGTTTCGCTGTTTCTGAATGCCCAAGAATTTCGCCGCCTGCCAAGCCGTAAAGTTCGAGAAACCGACGTAGCGGACCAAACCGCGCGAAACCAGGCTGTCGAGCGCCCGAGCCGACTCTTCAAAGGGTGTGTAAGCGTCAAAGCGGTGGATGGAGAGCAGATCGATGTGGTCCGTGCCTAGCCGCTTCAAGCACTCTTCGGCGGAGTTCAGGATATGTCGCATCGAACTGCCTGCGTGGGTGATGGGGGTACCGGTGCGAAAGCCAATTTTGGTGGAGAGGATGACATCTTTGCGGCGCGTGCCAAGAGCCCTGCCCAGCATGACCTCAGACTGCCCACCCGCGTAGCCGTCGGCTGGGTCGAAGAAATTGATGCCTGCGTCGGGGCTGCGATGCACCAGGGCGTTGGCTTCTTCCTGCCCAGTCTTCCAAACAGCTCCCATGCTGCCTTCGTCGTGGCCGAAAGTCATGACCCCGAAAGCGAGACGCGAAACGATCAGGCCGCTGCGGCCAAGTCGAGCATATTGCATGCAATAGGATCCCCAGGAAGAGTTACAGGATTTCGACGCGAGGAGGAGTGGCGAAGATTCAAAACTTGAGGAGCACCCTCACTCCGGGTGCTCCTCAAGAAAGCGTTCGGACTCGATGGCGGCCATGCAGCCCGTACCCGCGGCGGTGATGGCTTGCCGGTAGCGGCGATCGACCACGTCGCCAGAGGCAAAGACGCCCGGCACGCGAGTAAACACGTAGTCCAGCGTCTTCAGGTAGCCCTCCTGATCCATGTCGAGCTGGCCTTCGAACATTTTCGCGTTGGGTTCGTGTCCGATGCCGAGGAAAAGCGCGCTGGTGGGAAAGTCGTAGGTCTCGTTGGTCTTCACGTTGCGCAGCTTGAGGGCGGTGACTTCTTTCTTACTCACGTCATGGACGTCTTCGACCACGGTGTCGGTGAGGAAGGCGATCTTCGGGTTGTTGCGCGCGCGGTCGAGCATGATCTTCGACGCACGGAAACTGTCGCGCCGGTGGATGATCGTGACCCTCGTGGCAAAGCGCGTCAGGAAGTTGGCTTCCTCCATGGCCGTATCACCGCCTCCGACAACCGCAATTTCTTTTCCGGAAAAGAAAAAGCCGTCACAAGTGGCGCAGGAGGAGACGCCGTGCCCGATGAGTTGCTGTTCGTGGGGCAGGCCGAGCCAGCGCGCGGACGCTCCACTGGCGATGATGAGGCTCTTGGTATGAATCTGATGCTTGCCCACATGCAGCGCGAAGGGGCGTTTGCTCAGGTCGGCGCTGGTCACGTGGCCCAGTTGATACTCGGCGCCGAAACGCTGCGCCTGCTTGCGCATGTTCTCGATCAGTTCAGGACCCTGGATACCTTCCGGGAAACCCGGAAAGTTCTCGACCAGCGTAGTGATGGAGAGCTGGCCTCCGGGTTCATGGCCTTCGATGACGAGCGGCTTCAGGTTGGCGCGCGCGGAGTAAAGAGCGGCAGTGTGTCCGGAACAACCGGAACCGATGATGACGACGTTGCGAATGTCCATAGTGTTCTGGTGATTAGATTGCGGAATTTAAAATTGGGTGCAAGCGGGGGCCGGGCGACGCAGAATCCTCCCCACGGAAAAGCATTTAACCGCAAAGGACGCTAAGAATAGCCGCAAAGGGCGCGAAGAGCAAACGGGCGCGGCGTCACTTCTTCTCTGCGCTCTGGGTCTGGGATTTCGGCGCTGGCTTGTGAGATCTGCCAGACGTGGATTTCGGGGCGCCCTTCGCGCTCGCGGCGGCAGCCACCCGCGCCAATTCGTCGGGCACGGTGCTTCGGGCGCTTAACAGAGTGCGGTAGTCGGTGAGAATCCCCGAGGCGCTGGTGAATAATGGTTCATACGCGCTCTGGTCCGGAGCCGGTCCCGACTCGCTCGCGGTACATCGCGCCAGCACGACCGAGGATTTTCCAAAACGCTCGAGCTTGATGCGGCTCGCGGGTGTGCCCGCACCCAACATCGCCGCGGGAGTGGTGACCGCCGAAGCGCTGTCTTCAATTGAAAGCTGCACGAGATCTTTCGGGTCGCGTACGTGGAGCACGAGCGTCTCCACCATGTCCTTGCCATCGTTGCTGAAGGAGTACTGGACGGTAGAGAACACGGCCTGCACGGCGAACTCGCGGCGCAGGCGCACCCAGCTGGCGACGGAGGGCTCATCGGACATTTGGGCGCTTTGGCCGGCCTGCAGGAATCCTGGGCCTTCGGCCAGACTGGAGCGGCCGCGAGCGACCTCGAAGTCCTGAGAAAACAGCGGCTGCTTCGGCACTCGCGCCAGAGCCGAGGCGATCTCCTTCTGTTCGTCGGGCGAAGGCGAACAGACGTTGAGAACATTGACCTTGACCTGGGGCTGCTGTTGGGCGGAAACGACTCCTGCACTGAGCAGGCTCGTCGCCGCGGTCACCAATAAGAATTTGGGGAGCACGCCGACATTTTAAACGAGCGGGCGGAAGGGCCGCCTGAAATTTCGGCTCAGGCGCGGAAGCAGTCAACCGGAGGACAGAAGGGACGGGTTTGTTTAGAATCTCGACATGGCGAATCTGACCCTGGTTTACGGCCTGCGCTTGCTGCCGTCCGAAGAAGTGGTGGAAGTGGGGGATGCCACGGTAAAGCTGAAGAGCGGCCGCGACGCGCACGTCACCATGCATGTGCTCGAGGGCAGCAAGGAAGACATTGAGAAGCAGCTAAAGACCAGCCTGGAAGCGTTCTTCGATTTCTATCCGGAGATATAGGAAACCCTTCGAGTCATCACGTACTCTTTACCGTGTACCAGTCGGCGTTCTTTGATGCAAACGCCTTCCATTTTTCAGGAAGATCCTCGGCAGGATAGATCGCCGACACCGGGCAAGCCGGTATACAGGCACCACAGTCGACGGAATCGTCCGGATTAATGTAAAGCTGCGAGGCTGTGGCAAATTCATGCTTCTCTTTGGTGGGATGAATACAGTCGCATGGGCACACATCGACACACGCGGTGTCCTTTATGCCGATGCAAGGTTGGGCGATCACATAAGCCATAGCGAGCCTCCCGCGGTTCTCGAAAAGGTTGGTGTCCCCTTCCGCGTGGATCCCAGAGTAGAAGTGCGAGACTCGCGCGCCAATGACTCGCGCGCCAATGACTTAGGTCACGGAGATGGTGGATAGTTACCGGTGGGCGGTTCACTCGTTCATAATTTCGACCCCCAGGCCTGCGATGTCGGGAATCCGCACCACGCGCCGCTTCATTTCGATAAGTCCAGCTCCGTGCACACGTCCGAGATTGCGCGAAACCAATTCCCGGACGGTGCCGAGGCGGGCAGCCAATTCCTCGTTATTCTCGGTCAACTCAAATTGAAGCCCGCTTGGGGTCCGTTATCCCGTTTCATCCGCAAGGCGAATCGAGGTGGGAGATCAAACGCCCACGAACCGTGGAGAACGAAAGTTCCTCGATGAGACTCACCAGACGACGAAGTCGGTGACCCAAAACCCTGAAAACCTTGAGAGACAACACCGGGCTTTGAAGACATATCCTTCGAAACTGCGCGGCGGGTAACTGCAAAAGAACCGTAGGGATCGCTGTTTCCGCGCTGGTGGGATAACAGCCGTCGTCGAATATAGCCACTTCCCCCAAAGAGTTCCCTGTACGCTCAATTCCAATAAGTTGCCGTCTACCGCTCGCCGCCGACTTGAAGATCTTTACGGCTCCCTCTTCGACGATCAACAGTTCGTTACAGGTATCTCCTTCGCAGAAAACAACAACGCCCTGATCAAAGCGCAAGCGACTGACGCTATTTGCGACGAGAGCCATTTCCTCATTCGAAAGATCGGTGAAGAGCGGCAACCTGCGAAGCGTGTCGATTGGATGGGACTTACGCGAGTCCATGGATGAGCGATTCTAGCTCCTAATTTGCGGCCGGAGTGCTCACGCCAACAGCGATTTTCGTCCACCCCGCCAGGCCAGCACGCCACCTGCAGTCCAGACCCCGAGCGATAGCCATTCATAGCCGGTGAAATGCCCCGGCACTCCAGGGGCAACTTTCATAAGGATCATCGCGAGTCCCACCGAGATTCCGAAGGCCGCGATGATTCGTTCGCGCGGTGGGGGGCCCATGGCATAGTAGGCCGCGCAGGTGGCCAGCCATCCCGTTGCGGAGGCGACTGAGCCTACCTCGGTGATGGGCACAAGAATCGCGTCGCCCAGGAACATGCAGAGGGCGGTGGCGATCCCGATGCACAGAACGGCAATTGCTGGGGTCTGGTTCGCGGGATGCACTTCCCCGATCCGGGTATCCAGGAGGCCCCGTCTTCCCATGGCGAACAACAGGCGGCTGGCGGCAACAAAGTTTCCGTTGAAGCACTTGAAGAGCGACAGCAGCGCCGCCGCCATGATGCTACTGACGATCCAATGGGCGCCGACGGCGCGCTCGAATGCAACGGCGGTCAGGAACTGGCGGCCCGCCAGCTGCTTCCAGGGCGCGACGTAGCCGACCGCACCGATCACGATGGCATAAAACAGCACGCCCACAAGGATCGCCATGCCGATCGCCTTGAGAAAACTGCCCGAGCCGAACTCCGGACTGGCTTCTTCCGCTGCCTTGGCTACCGACTCGAACCCCGTCATGAAGTATGGAACGATCTGCAACATCAGCAATAGTGAGAGGAAGGGCGTGTGTGCGAACAAGGGTGGGAAATTGGCGGCCGAACCCCGGCTGACTCCAAACACGACAAAAAAGAGGAAGAGCCCGAGGGTTCCGAATGTTGTCCAGTTCTGGAAGGTCGCGCTGAGGCGGACACCGCGGTAGTTCAGAGCGGTCAGCACGCCGGTCAAGCCGAGGCCGATGATAAGGCGCGGCAGAAATACCGGCTTGCCGGCGATGGCGTAGAGCTCGAGCGAATTGAGTCCCGGGAAAATGTAGGCCGCGATTCGGCCCACGGCTACGGCTTCCCAAGGGCAGACGATGAAATAGGAGAGAATCATCATCCAGCCGGTGGCAAAACTAATGGAACGTGGGAACACGCGCGCGGTGTAGGCGACTTCGCCGGAGGCGTCGGGCATCGCAGCCACTAACTTCCCGTAGACGTAGCCTATGGGCACGAGCAGCGCACCGCCGATCGCGAATCCGAGGATGCCGCCCAACGGGCCGCCGCGCTCGAGCCAGTCGTCCATGACCACCAGCCAACCAACGCCGACCATGGTGCCCCAGCCCAGGGTGAAGTAGTCGGTGAGGCGAAGTTTGCGGGCGAGTTCGGCCATGGGTTGGCTAAAGCGCGCAGGACGGCTTGTGGGACAGATTCAGTGCTGGGGCGGGGCAGGGATTTCTTCCGCACTCCGCAACAGTGGCGCGAATTATAAAGCACCTACACGTGGACGAGGGATCGCGACGCGCGCCGAGCCTGCAAAGCCCAGCCGGTCACGCGCATCGCGAAGAAAACGAATAATGGTGAGGAGGGATGGAAGCCCGTGGATGGCTACGCCTGTAGGGAGCGGCTACGCGACTGCGCGGTTAGCGTCCGGGGGCGAGGCCACACCGGTACAGAGGATTTCCACGGCATCGTCCACCGACGAGATATTGAAGACACACGTCAGGCGAGTACGTCCCAGCATCTCGCGCACGAAGCTCGACGGATTGACGAGCTTGAGCTGAATGCCGTTGTCGCGGGTCCAGCGGTGCAGAAAGACCAGCATGCCGAGACCGCCGCCATCGATCATCTCGACTTCCGTCAGATCCAGAACTACGACGCGGGGCTGATTCAGGCTGGTGACCGCGGCCTTCAAAAAATGAAGTGGCTCACCGCGCACGATCCTCCCGGCGCACTGCAACACGGCCACGCCCCCCGATTGCTCGCTTTTGATATGCAACGACATTGGTCCCCTCTTGCGGGTAGGTGAACGATGTTAGTGGGCTACTCTGCTTGCGGAGCCTACATCTTAGACGAACCAGCCTGTGGAAGGTTTGCGAACTGGGTACGGGAGCGTAACTGCTTTGCTTCCAGAGGTTTTAGAACCGCAACGCCGGATCACGTTGCGTATGGAAGGCCCGACCAGAAACGCGGGCATCGACTACCGCTCTGCTAGAATCGCATGACATCGGATGAACTTAAGCCACGTCGAGACCGTTTTTCAGCTGATTTCCTTCCTTTTTGCGATCAGCGTGCATGAGTCGGCGCACGCGTGGATGGCGAATCGTTGCGGGGACCCGACGGCACGGATGCTGGGGCGCATTACTCTGAACCCGATCAAGCACATCGATCCCGTGGGAACGCTTCTGATGCCCGCCATCGCAGCCTTCACGCATATTCCGATGCTGGGCTGGGCGAAGCCAACGCCGGTGGACCCCAGAAACTTCAAGAACCCAGTGGTGGATGACATCCTCACTTCAGTGGCCGGGCCGGTCAGCAATTTCATCGTGGCGACGGGGACGCTCATCGTTTTGGGATTGGTTTCGCTGATGTCGCCGATGGGCCACAGTCTGGTTGGGAAGTTCGACTTGTACCGCCTCGGATTCCTGGTCGTGCCGGACTCACCGTTGGTCCCGTTGGTGTTCTTTCTCTACGCGATGATGACGATCAACGTCGTGTTGGGCGTTTTCAATCTGATACCAGTACCGCCGCTTGATGGCAGCCACGTGTTGCGACACTTTCTTTCGGATTCAGTGCGTCGAGCCTACGACACCATCGGCATTTTCGGTTTGATCGCCCTGGTCTATCTGGGTGGCGGACTGTTGAGCGCCTTAATTTCTCCCCCAATTCAATTTTTCGCTTGGATTCTGACGAGATTCTGATGCCATCTTCCAACCAACGCAAACGCGTGCTTAGCGGCATGCGCTCCACCGGGAAACTGCACCTGGGCAATTATGTGGGCGCGCTGCAGAACTGGGTGCGCATGCAAGACCAGTACGAGTGCTTCTTTTTTATTGCCGATTGGCACGCCCTCACTACCGATTACGCCGACACGTCGAAGGTGAAGGAGAACTCGCTCGAGGTGCTGCTCGACTTCCTGGCCGCGGGACTCGATCCCGAGCGCTGCACGATGTTCATCCAGTCACACGTATCGCAGCACGCCGAGTTGTATCTGCTGTTTTCCATGATCACGCCGCTGGGCTGGCTGGAGCGCGTGCCGACGTATAAGGAACAGCGCGAGAACATCGCGGAAAAAGATCTGGGAACGTATGGATTTCTTGGTTACCCGGTGCTGCAGGCGGCCGACATTCTGATCTACAAGGGCGACTTCGTGCCGGTCGGCGAAGACCAGGTGCCACACGTGGAACTGACGCGCGAGATTGCGCGGCGCTTCAACCAGTTTTACGGCAAGACGTCGCCGATCCTGCCCGAGCCACAACCACTGCTGACGCCCGCCGCCAAGCTGCCGGGCACCGACGGTCGCAAAATGTCGAAATCGTATGGCAACACCATCATGCTGACCGATCCGGAGGCCGTGGTGCGGCTGAAGTTAAAGACGATGGTGACCGACCCGGCTCGGATCCGGCGCAGCGATCCCGGGAACCCCGATGTTTGTCCGGTTGGCGACCTGCACAAGATCTTCAGCAGCAAAGAAACCATGGCCAGGGTAAACAACGGCTGCCGTTCCGCCGGGATCGGCTGTATCGAGTGTAAGGGTTGGGTCGCCGATGCACTGGTGCAGGTGCTGCAGCCGATGCAGGACCGCCGGAAAAAATACGAGGACAATCCACAGCTCGCCTGGGATATTCTGGAGTCTGGCTCGGCGGCCGCGGGCAAGGTAGCGGATGCCACCATGAAAGACGTCCGCGCTTCCATGGGCATGTCGCTCGGGTACGAGCCACCGCGGAAGTCCGACAGAGGCAAGTAAGCGAAGCGAATTGCGAATGAGTGAAGAAGTAAAGGCAATCTCGGGCGTGCTGCTTCCGGCGGAGATGGCGGCTCCTTCCGCAGCGCCCCCGACCTCGACGGGCGACAAGACCGGCACAAAGAAAGAAGCTAACGACTTCCCTTTCGCCGTGGCGGTGGGCGATGTTTATGAGGGCCCGCTCGACCTGCTGCTCGACCTGATCCGCAAGCAGGACATCGACATCTACGATATTCCGATTGCCCGCATCACGGCACAATACCTGACTTACGTCGAGCGTATGCACGAGCTCGATGTGAACGTGGCGGCTGAGTTCATCTACATGGCAGCCGTGCTCATCCACATCAAGTCGAAGATGCTG
Organism: uncultured Acidobacteriaceae bacterium; assembly: GCA_964641665.1. Classification (GTDB taxonomy): domain Bacteria; phylum Acidobacteriota; class Terriglobia; order Terriglobales; family Acidobacteriaceae; genus Gp1-AA133. The sequence goes on along the minus strand of CAZXKO010000093.1, from coordinate 25,314 downwards.
CTGCCGCGCGATCCGCTAGCTCCGGCAGCGGCGGTCGACGATCCGCGCAGCGAGCTGGTCAATCGTCTACTCGAGCATGAGAAGTTCAAGTCGGCGGCCCAGATGCTTCTGCAAAAGCAACAAATCGAAGACGCGATCTGGTCGAACCCGTCGTTGAAAGAATTCAAAGACGCCGAGGGAACGGAACCGGAACTCGCCGCTGACGTGATCGACCTGGTCAAAACCTTCCAGCAGATTCTCGATCGCGCGCGGACCCGGCCTATTCTCGAAGTAGACGAAGAGACTGTGACTGTAGGGCAGATGATCGATTACCTGCGACGGCGGCTGTCGCTCGAAGACAGACCAATTCGGCTCAAGCAGTTGTTACGCAACATCGAGTCGCGGGCCGCGTTGGTTTGCATGTTTCTCGCGATGCTGGAGCTGGTGCGGTTGCAGGCAATCCAGTTGCGCCAGGAGCGGTTATTCGGAGAGATACTGGTCCGCAAGCACCTGGGCTTTGACGCCGTCATGAACGAGCAGGCCGCGGTGCGGGATGATTGGAAATGAGCGGTTGGCTCTTGGTCGTTAGCCGCCAGCAAATACCAAGGTCGGCACGAATCGGAATTACGAGTCGGGGTCGTGTTCAGTATGAATCTTAAAGCCAAACTCGAAGCGATTGTTTACGCCGCGGAGACTCCGGTCACGCTGGAGCAGGTGGTCCAGTTAGTGAAGGAGTCCGTAGTCGCGGAGCACGGCACCATGGACGACGCCGAGGTGAAATCTCGCGTCCGGGCCGCGCTGGAAGAGCTGGTCGCGGAGTACGGTACGGCAGAGCATGGCATCGAAATCCGCCAGGTGGCCGGCGGGTACCGGATGTCGACCAAGGCGGAGCAACACGACATGGTCCGGGCGTTCGCGAAGAGCCTGAAGCCGCCGATTCGCTTGTCTCTGCCGGCTTTGGAGACGCTTGCAGTGATTGCCTACAAGCAGCCTGCAACTGTTCCCGAGATCAGCGAGATTCGCGGCGTCGATTCCGGCGGAGTGATCGCGACCTTGCTCGACCGCAAGCTGATTACAACCGCCGGGCGCAAGGCGGTTATCGGGCGACCGATCCTCTACAAGACCACGAAAGAATTCTTGATGCGATTTGGGCTGAAGGATGTCAATGAGCTGCCCAGCATGGAGGAGTTCGAGAAACTGGTTTCGGAATCGTTCCAGAGCGATCTGTTGCCGGCAGACAGCGGAGGGACGGCACCCGAGGCGTCCGACTCCAATGCCAACGATGGTCCTGAGGCGGCGGTTCCCGAAGAGACAACCGAGGAACCGGCGGTGGAAACCCACGCCGGGGAACCGCACAAGTAGTTCGACCGACAGAGTTTCTTTCGCATTTCACTGGAGCCCATGTGCCCGCCGAACGTTTGCAGAAAATCATTGCCGCTGCCGGAATCGCTTCCCGCCGCAAGGCGGAGGAACTGATCTCAGCTGGGCGGGTTCTCGTCAACGGTCAGCCTGTTACCGAACTGGGCTCGAAGGCTGATCCGGAAAAAGATCACATCCGCGTGAACGGCAAACTGCTGCAGGGAGCGCAGCGTCACGTCTACTTGTTGTTAAACAAGCCGAAGGGCTTCGTGACGACGGTGAGCGATCCCGAGAAACGGCCCACAGTGATGAGCCTGATCCGCGGCGTGGGCAGCCGGATCTACCCGGTTGGGCGGCTCGACTATGCCAGCGAAGGCCTGGTCCTGATGACGAATGATGGGACGCTGGCGCATCGACTGATGAAGGCCGCGTCGCACGTACCCAAGACCTATGTAGTCAAGGTAAGCGGGCAGCCGAGCGTAGAGGCGATCGCGAAGCTGCGCGGTGGCCTCTCGATTGCGACCGACGACGGCAAACGTGTCCGGACATCACCGGCGAAGATTCGCATTGTCAAAGAGTCGGCGAACCCGTGGTATGAAATTACGCTGATCGAGGGTCGGAACCGGCAGATCCGACGCATGTTCGAGGAAGTCGGCCATCACGTCGAAAAGATCAAGCGGGTGAAATACGGACCGCTGGCCCTCGATGTGCCACCCGGAAAGTTCCGTCCGCTCACCATGCAGGAAGTGGACCGGCTGCGGACGGCGTCGGGGCAGGCGGCGCCAGCAACGACGAAGACGCGCAACGTCGCATCCTGAATCATGGGACGGTTCTTCGATCTCGTCACCGATCCGGTGCGGTCGTTTGGGCCATACGCTCCTGCGGTGCGCCAGCAAGCGACTACCAAGCTTCTCCAACTGAACTCGAATGAGAGTCCTTACGGCCCTTCACCGAAAGCCGTGGCGGCCATGCAGGCGACGATCGAAAACGGTCACCTGTATCCGGACGACAGCTCTTCGGCGTTGTGCCGCAAACTGGCCGAAGCGCACGGCGTGCCTGCCGCAACTTTCCTGATTTCGAATGGGACCACTGCGCTGCTGTCGGCGATCGCACGCACGCTCTTGCGGCCAGGGTTGAAGGCCGTCACCAGCGCGTGCTCGTTCATCGTCTATCCGATGGCCGTGCGCGCAGTCGGCGCGACGCTGGTGGAGACTCCGCTGCGGGACGGTGGATATGATCTGACGGCAATGCTGGCCGCGATCGACGACCATACCCGCGTTGTCTTTCTCGCAAATCCCAATAACCCCACCGGAACGCTGTTGGAGGCCGCGCGCGTCGACCAATTCGTGAAGGACGTGTCTCCACAGGTGGTGGTGGTGCTCGACGAGGCCTACTACGACTATGCGCAGCACTTTGCCAGAGTGCGTGGAGTGGAATACTCCCACTCCCTCGATTACGTCCGTTCCGGCGGGAACGTTGTAGTGCTTCGGACATTTTCGAAAGCGCATGGTCTTGCTGGAGTTCGCGTGGGATATGGGATTGGTCCGGCCGAACTGATGGCGTACATCGCACGGACGCAGGATACTTTTGCAGTGTCGTCGGTGGCGCAGGCCGCAGCGCTGGCCGCCGTGGATGACGAAGGGCATGTGCGCTACGCGGTTGAGAACAACGCCCGGCAGGCGGAGTGGCTGGCCGGAGAGATCTCAACGCTGGGATACGATGTGATTCCCACCTGGGCAAATTTCTTGTTCTTCGACGTAAAGCAGGATGCCCGCGAGTTTGCGCGCCGATTGCGCCGTGAGGGAGTTCTGATCCGGCCACTCAACGCATGGGGCGCGCCAAACGCGATCCGCGCGACCATCGGCGGCGCCGAGCAGAATCAGAGATTCCTGCGGGCTTTACGGACGGCGACCGGGTAGGATCTACCGGGTGATCGGTAGCCGTGCAGCTCCATACAGTCCAGCGTCGCTGCCCAGCAACGCGCGGGTGATGATCGTCTTTCGGCCCGGGCCGGGCTCGACCTGGCCTGATGCTCCCGAAGGCATAGCGAGCGGGTCGGCCGGCGCCGTGGCAGCGTAGACCATGGAGCGCTGGCGCAATTCCTCAAAAATCGCAGGGGAAAAGGCTTCCCACGCGCTCGAAACCCCACCGCCGATCACGTACATTTCGAGATTGAGGCCATTGACCATGGTGGCTAGCGAGATTCCCAGGGCACGACCCACGCGACGAAAGATGCGCTTGGCCTGTTCGTCTCCCTGGATTGCCAGGTTATAGATTTCTTTGGCGCTGAACTCGATATCGGAACTGGCGGCCTTTGCGAGGCCGGGCGCATCGCCATTGGCGATGGCTTCGCGGGCCATGCGCATCACCGCAGTCGCCGAGGAGTATTGCTCAAGGCAGCCGCGGTTGCCGCAGCCGCACTGCTGGCCGTCAGGTTCGACAGTCATGTGCCCGAACTCGCCCGCCATGCCGCTCATGCCGTGCCAGATCTTGCCCTCGAGGACAATGCCCCCGCCAACACCGGTGCCGAGCGTGAGCATCGCGATGTCGCCCACATGCCGCCCGGCCCCCAGCCACTTTTCTCCGAGAGCAGCGACGTTTGCGTCGTTTTCAAGGATCACGGGCGCGCCCAGCCGCTTTTCAATTTCCGCCCGCACGGGATAATCGGCCCAACCCGGCAAATTGGGAGACTCGCGCATCATGCCGGTTTGCATGTCGATGATGCCCGGTACGCCGATTCCGACGCCCAGCAGGTTCGCCGAACCTTTATATTTGTCCGATATGTGCCGAACTGCGTCGCACATGTCGTTGAGCACCTGATCGCGGCCTAGCTTGGTTTTGGTGCCGAGGGTCACCTTCTCAATCAGGCTCCCTTGCTCGGTGACCGCAGCGATGCGCAGGTTCGTCCCGCCCAGATCTACACCGATTGAAAAATTAGGCATAGGTCACAAAGGGAATTAGGGTACACCGGGGAAGATTGGATTGTCGATTTGCGAATGGCGAATGGCGATTTCCAACGCGAGGGCGTTCCGAAGGCGACTAGTCTACGAGCCTTCACTTCTGGCAATTCGGGCAGTAGTGGCTGCTGCGGCCCGCGATGACAACGCGTTTCACGGGGGTCTTGCACACCAGGCAAGGCTCGCCTTCACGTCCGTACACGCGATGCTGCAACTGGAAGAAGCCTTCTTCGCCATCGGCGTCGACGTAGTCAGAGATCGAGGACCCGCCCAGCGCGATGGCTTCCTTCAGCACCTCTTGCACGGCGCGGTACAGCTCCCCCAGTTGCGCGCGGGAGATTGTCGCAGCGCGGCGCCGTGGTCGCAGCCCGGCTCGGAACAGGGATTCATCGGCGTAGATGTTACCCACACCTCTCAGCAGTTTCTGATTGAGAAGCGCACTCTTGATAGGCGTCTTTCGCCCGTGAAAGAGTTCGACGAAGCGTTCCTTCTCGACCTCAAGAGGCTCGGCGCCGCCAGCGTCAAAGTCTCCCTGACTCGCTACGCTCAGCCGCCCGAAGCGACGCGGATCGACGAATCGGAGTTCGCGGCCGGAAGCCAGTCGTATGATTGCGTGGGTATGCTTGACCACTTCGTCGGCGGGCCTGCTGACGACCATGCGCCCCGTCATGCCCAGATGGACGATCCACTGAGAGTTCAGACCCAGCGGGATCGGGCGTTTTCGGCCTTTCGCGTGCAGGAGTGCCCGCACCACAGCGTTGCGCTCAAGATCGAAGACGATGTGTTTACCCATGCGTCGCACCTGGGCGATGCGGGTATGTTCCAAAGCACGCGCAATCTCGGCGGGCGGCGACTTCATGGTCTGGGGCTTGGAGCCGAGCCAGACCGACACGATCGCGTCCCCCGCGACGCGTTTGTGCAATCCGCGCGCGATGGTTTCGACTTCGGGAAGTTCGGGCACGAGCGATAGTCTACAGCGGACAGCCGCCGGCCCGTCAGTCGTAGGTCATAAGCCATTTCTGGGGTGGCGAAGTACTCGGGGCTGGCTGCCTTCAGGCCCTCAAACACCGATTGCAGGAGGGGCTCCCCAACAACTGGTGAGTTGCGACTGACGACTGCCTTTCCATTGCTCATCCCGGCCCCGGCAAGGTATTCTTATTCGTACACAACCCCGCTCCGCTCAATCCCAGTAATTTTTCAATACGGCGAAGACCCGTGGCGAAGCGTGTGTGCGAACCCGGGGGACCTGAATATTTCCGTACGGAGCTGGCTGTGAAAAAGGGCAAGGCTGCGGTCATCGTTGGCGCACAATGGGGCGACGAGGGGAAAGGCAAAATCGTCGATGTCCTCTCCGAGGGCTTCCCGGTCGTCGCGCGGTACGCCGGCGGGCACAATGCCGGCCACACTGTCATCATCAACGGCAAGAAATTCATACTGCAACTGGTGCCCTGCGGAGTGTTGCGCACGGGCTGCTGTAGCGTGATCGGCAACGGCGTGGTGCTCGACCCGATCGCCTTCCTGAAGGAAGTGGCCGGCCTGCGCGACGCCGGCCTGCAGGTGGATGGCAATCTTTTCGTCAGCAACCGGGCGCAGGTCATCCTGCCCTACCATCGCATGATCGAACTGGCGGCGGAAAACGCGCCCGGGCGCGTGAAGATCGGCACGACCTCACGCGGGATCGGCCCAGCCTACGAAGACAAGATGGGGCGCCGCGGGCTCCGCGTTGCAGACTTGCTCGATCTCAAGCTGCTCAAGACACATATTGAAAATGCCGTGCGCGAGAAAAACATGATCGCGCACGCTCTCTTCAATACCGAACCGTTGGATTCGGACAAGATGTACCAGGAGTACGCCTCCGCGGCAGAAAGGATTGCACCGTTTGTCCGCGACACGGCAGCCTATCTCAACCGCGCGTTGGCAGAAGGCAAGTCGATCGTCTTCGAAGGCGCGCAGGGGACGATGCTCGACATCGACCACGGAACCTATCCGTTCGTAACTTCTTCGAGCGCGACTTCGGGCGGAGCTGTGATTGGCACGGGCGTCGCGCCGACTGCGATCGATATGGTGATTGGCGTCACTAAGGCCTACTGCACGCGGGTGGGGGGTGGTCCGTTCCCGACCGAAGCTCTCAACGAGCAGGGCGACCTGCTGCGGGCTCGCGGCAATGAGTACGGCGCCGTCACCGGGCGCCCGCGGCGCTGCGGCTGGCTGGATTTGCCTCTTCTCCGCTACGCTGGCATGATTAACGGAATCTCCTGGCTGGTGGTCACCAAGTTGGACGTGCTCGACGAATTGGCGGCGATTCCGGTTTGTGTCGGCTACAAGATCGACGGCAAGAAGACCGATGAGATTCCGGCTCAGGCCAGCGGCTACGAAACGATCGAGTGCCTGTACGAGACCAAGCCGGGATGGAAGACCTCGACCCAGGGCATTACCGATATGGAAAAGCTGCCCAAACAGGCGCGGGAGTACCTGGCCTTCCTTGAGAAGGAAAGCGGGGCGCGGGTCGGAATGGTCTCCACCGGCCCGGATCGGAATCACACGTTGTTTGTGGGCGAGTTCACCGCAGCGATGAAGGCTGCGGGCAGGCAGCAAGTAGAAGCAACTGCTTAAACACAGCGAACGGAGCAAGCAATGGTCGTCTTAGCTGTGACGTGGATGGCGAAGGTCGGGCACGAAAGCGAAGTCGCCGGACTCTTTGCCAAGTTGACCGAGGAATCCCGCAAAGAACCAGGCTGCGCCATGTACGTGGTGCACCGGCACAAGACTGAGCCGCGACGCTTCTTCATCTACGAGCAGTACAAGGACGATGCCGCGCTCGAGGCCCACCGCGCCGCACCTCACTTCCTGCAGTTCGCCAGGAAAGAGCTCCCAAAAGTCGCGGACCGGGTCGAGGGGCATTTGTTTGAGCCGCTGGGGTAACGCTTCCTACTGCGGGTACTTCGGCCCGGAATCGTCGTTTGAAACCAAGTAATGCAGCCGGATACGACCAAGCTCCTGCGTCCAACACTCCCCGCCTTAACGAGGACTCTTCGTGTGCTATGGCTCATGATGCTCGCGAGCATCGTTCTGCTCGTAGGGATCGGTGAGATCTCGGCGCCCACACGACGAGGAGAAAAGATTGTCGTTGAGATCATCGCGGGGTTGTGATTGTGATCATCGTGTCCCGGACAATCATGCGTCGGAAGTGTGTCTTCCGCGGAGCTCAACAACTTGCGGAGGATCCCACCAACGTTCAAGCCTTGAGGCGTTGGCAGACTGGCTGCATTCTGGGCTTCGCCCAGAGTGAAGCAATAGAGCGACGTGTTGGTTTGAGTCTAAGGTTCATGGGTTTCACCCTTCGTGAAGTGGCACCCTTCTACGCCGCGGGGTTCGTTCTGATGATTTCCTCAGGTCCGAGGGAGCCGCTTGAGAACGGCTAGGCTAGGGACTTCTGGGCACAGACTCACTTCGTCTTGTCGACCATCAGCACGCCACCCGACGCGTAGCTTTCTTTCGACACTTCCACGAATGTCACGACGATGGCTTCGCGGCGGGCGCCCGCTTCTTCCACCATCGCGTCGGTAATGCGCTGCGCGAGTTTGCGCTTCTGGTCGGCCGTGCGGCCTTGGAGCATCGTGACCTGGACAAGGGGCATGAATGAGCTCCTAGCTCTTGGCTCTTAGCTTGAGGCGTGCGAGATATTCACTTCGCCCGCGATGACGGCTGCAGCATTCACAAACATTATTTTGCCAATTCAAAGCCCGCGAAGAAGTAACTCAGCTCGAAACGGGCGGTTTCATCGGCATCGGAGCCGTGGATCGCATTGTGCTCGATGCTGGTCGCCCACTTCTTGCGGATGGTGCCTTCCTCGGCATTGGCGGGATTCGTCGCGCCCATCAGTTTCCGCAGATCGGCGATCGCGTTCTCTTTCTCGAGCGCCAGCACCACGATGGGACCGCTCGACATAAAATCGGTGAGCGAGTTGTAGAACGGACGGTGGGCGTGCACGGCGTAGAACTGCTCGGCCTGGTGCTTGGAGATTTCAAGCATCTTCATGGCCAAAATACGGAAGTGGTTTTTCTCGAACTGCTCGATGATGTCGCCGACGCCGTTCTTCTTCACGGCGTCTGGCTTGATTATGGTTAGGGTGCGTTCCAGGGTCTTCATATTTAGTCGTTGGTCCTTGGTCGTTGGCGGTCCTGATGCCGAAGCTTTCTTACGCTTTCGCCGCGGTCGCGCCAATTACGGAAAGTAGGGTCTCAGCGATCGCCGCGGGAGACTTCGAAACCTTGATTCCGGCGGCCTCCATGGCTTTGATCTTCTCGGAGGCAGTTCCCTTGCCGCCCGAAATGATGGCTCCCGCGTGGCCCATGCGGCGTCCCGGCGGCGCGGTCTGTCCAGCGATGAAGCCGACGACCGGCTTCTTCATGTGCTTTTTCACATATTCGGCAGCAGTTTCTTCTGCGTTGCCACCGATCTCACCGATCATGATCACGGCTTCGGTCTGCGGGTCTTTGTTGAAAAGCTCAAGTGCGTCCGTGAAATTGGTGCCGATGATCGGATCGCCGCCGATGCCAATGGCGGTCGACTGCCCAATGCCACGGGTGGTCAGCTGATACACCGCTTCGTAGGTTAGAGTACCCGAGCGGGAGACGATGCCGATGCCGCCTTCTTTGTGGATGTGCGCCGGCATGATGCCGATCTTGCATTTCCCGGGTGAGATGATTCCGGGGCAGTTCGGACCGATCAGTCGCGAACGGCGGGTCTGCAAGAATTCCCATGCGCGCACCATGTCGAGCGTCGGAATACCTTCAGTGATACACACGATCAGTTCGACTTCGGCATCCGCCGCTTCCATGATGGCGTCGGCGGCGAAGGGCGGGGGAACGAAGATGACGGATGCATTGGCGCCCGTTTTATCGACGGCTTCCTGCACCGTGTTGAAGATCGGCCAGCCCTCGTGCGTGGTTCCGCCCTTGCCCGGTGTGACGCCGCCAACGACTTTTGTCCCATAGGCCGCGCTGGCTTTGGCGTGGAACGTGCCCTCGCGTCCGGTGAGGCCCTGCACGATCAACTTCGTATTCTTATCTACCAGGACTGCCATGATTGCTCTCTTCTTCGGGCCGATATCGACTGGCCCCGATAACTTGTGCTCCGTTCACGGTCGCCGAGGGCGAGACGCCCTCGGGACAGCCGGCAAGAGGCCGGCGCTACTCAGCCCTTGGCGGCAGCCACTACTTTCTCGGCGGCATCTTTCATCGTCTCGGCGACGATGAAATTCAGGCCCGAATCTTTCAGGATCTGGCGGCCCGCGTCCACGTTGGTTCCTTCCAGACGAAGGACGATTGGCAATTGGATGTGTGTCTTTTTGGCCGCCTCGACCACACCGGTCGCCAGCGTATCCACGCGCAGGATGCCGCCGAAGATGTTGATCAGCACCGCCTTCACGTTCTTGTCGCTGAGCAGGATTTCGAAGGCATGCGTCACTTGTTCAGCATTGGCTCCGCCGCCCACGTCGAGGAAGTTCGCGGGCATGCCACCGGCGTACTTGATGATGTCCATGGTCGCCATCGCCAGGCCTGCGCCATTCACCATGCAGCCCACGTTGCCGTCGAGCTTGATGTAGTTCAGGCTGTACTTTGAGGCTTCGACTTCCAGCGGATCTTCTTCGGTAACGTCCCGCAATTCTTTGAGCTCGGCATGGCGGAACAGGGCGTTGTCGTCGAAATTGATCTTTGCATCGAGCGCGAACAGGCGGCCATCGGTCGTGGTGATGAACGGGTTGATCTCCACCAGCGAGCCGTCGGTTTCTTCAAAGGCCTTGAACAGTCCGCTCATGAACTGCACGGCCTGGTTGACCAATTGCGGTTTCAAGCCTAACTGGAAGGCGAGTTTCCGGGCCTGAAAGGCTTCGAGGCCCATCCCTGGATCGATGTACTCCTTCAGGATGGCGTCGGGATTTTCGGCTGCGACCTGCTCGATGTCCATGCCTCCCGCCGCCGAGGCCATGAACACTGGCTTCCCCTCCCCGCGGTCGATCAGGATTCCGATATAGAGTTCTTTCTCGATGGGCAGGGTTTCTTCGATCAAGAGGCGGCGCACTACGCGGCCTTCGGGGCCGGTCTGATGCGTGATGAGGGTCATCCCCAGAATTTTGCCAGCGAGGTCTCGCGCCTCTTCCACCGACTTGGCGATCTTGACGCCGCCGCCCTTGCCCCGACCTCCGGCATGAATTTGCGCCTTTACCACTACGCCGGAGGCGCCAGCGGCGAATAGACTTTTGGCAACCGCCTCGGCCTGTTCCGGCGTCTCCGCCATCTCGCCGCGCGGGACGGCAACTCCATGTTTCTTCAGGATTGCTTTTGCCTGATACTCATGAATTTTCATAAATGATTTCCGATCCCAAGGATCACGACCGTATTTCCGGGCAGGGTCCTGCTTGCGGCTTTCGCATGAGGCAGCAAACCCTTGATTCTATAGAAGGGCTTTGCATAGGGCAAACGGAAGCCGTCACATCGCGCTGTGATCGCGCTCTTCGGGGAAAACTTTGCTACCCTGTAGCCGGAATGATCACGGACGTTCTCCATCGGATCGCGAATCACCGCCAATCCCTCTCGCGCGAAGAGGCCAGAGCGGCCATGACCGAGGTACTCACCGGCCAGTGCACCGACGCCCAAATCGCTGCGTTGCTGGTGGCCCTGCACATGAAGGGCGAAACGGTGGAAGAGATCGTCGGCTTCGCCGAGGCGATTCGGGCGGCGGCAGCACCCCTGGCTGTGTCCGGTGATTCGACCATCGATGTGAGCGGCACGGAGCGCGACGCCCTGGTAGACACTTGCGGAACTGGTGGGGATGCCAGCGGGACATTCAACATCTCGACGGCAACCGCGGTGGTGGCGGCCGGAGCTGGAGTCCGGGTGGCCAAGCACGGCAACCGGAGTGTGACCTCCAAGTGCGGTTCGGCTGACGTCATGGAGGCTCTGGGCGTGAATATCAGCCTGCCGCCATCGCGTATCGCCGAATGTCTGAAGGAAGTCGGCATCGCGTTTCTGTTCGCCCCGGCGATGCATTCGGCGATGAAGTACGTGCAGCCTACCCGGCGCGAGTTGCGGTTGCGGACCGTATTCAATCTGCTCGGACCCCTCACGAATCCTGCCCGGGCGTCGGCGCAGGTTGTGGGTGTTTATTCCGACGATCTCGTGGAGAAGCTGGCTGAGGCGCTCAGCATGCTCGGCCTGCGCCGGGCCTTGGTCGTGCATGGGTCCGACGGCCTGGATGAAATCACCATCACCGGCCCCACACGGGTGGCCGAGGTCCGGGACGGGCAGGTTCGCACCTACGAAGTCACCCCGGAAGAGTTTGGCCTGACCCGGGCGCCGATTGAAGCGATCACTGGCGGAGATACAGCCGCGAATGCAGGGATCATACGAGAGGTGCTCGGCGGCAAGAGGTCCGCATGTAGAGACGTCGTTCTGCTAAACGCAGCTGCGGCTCTGGTGGCTGCAGGAAAATCCGATCACTTGTACGATGCTTTACCCATCGCGGCCCAGTCCATCGACTCGGGCGCAGCCGCCGCGAAGCTTGGCGCCCTGGTGGAGTTCACCCAGCACGACGCCGCCGGGTCCCCTCACACGTTGTCATCCTGAGCGAAGCGAGGGACCTATGCAGTTTTGCCGCGCTGCTGAGACAGGAGGTCCTTGTACCATGCTTCGCTTAAGTCACGCCAAGCCGGATTTTTCGAAACGATCAGCGCGATCTTCTTGATGCGCAGCAAGCCTTTGATTTGCTTCTCTCGATGGATGGCGTCGCCTACATCGTCGTAACTCTCGTAGTAGACCAGACGGTCGATCTTGTACTTGCTGGCAAACTCCGAGCCAATGCCTTGTTTGTGCTCCCACATTCGGCGTTCGAGATTGTTCGTCACGCCGGTGTAGAGGTTTTTAGAACGATTCGCGCGGATGTAGACATAATAGGTCTTGCGGTGGTACTGCATAGGTCCTTCGCTCCGGGAAGCGCCTGAGCGGCGCTTCCCTACACTCAGGATGACAATTTGAGGAAGATTCGTAAGTGATGCCTGAACGGAGCGGAGTGATGTGGCACCCTCCCCATCTTTCAGGCGCAGCCTTGTTGACTTGTACGCCTAACTACTTCTTCCCTGCTTCCTTCTTCAGCCGCTCAATCTGCTGCAGGTGATTCGCTCCGTGCCCGGACATTCGTTCCACCAACGTCGCCACCGTCACCGGCCCTTGGGCCTCGGGGTGGAAGGCGGACTTCTCCAGATCGCTCGCTTTCAGACTCCGCAGCAGGCGAAGATTGTGATGGCGGTTCAGCCCGTAGAGCGCCACTAACTCAGGCGCGGGACTCCCCATGTAGCCGAGGTTTCTGGCCCATTCATCCTGATCGATGGCGGCAATCACGGGCTGTTTGTCAGCCAGCATCTGGCGTAGCCGGTACGCGTAGATGATTTCGATATCAGCCAAGTGGCCCAGGATTTCGAGGATGCACCACTTGTCGGGCGCAGGCTTGTAACGCAACACGGCTGGCGAGAGTCCTGACACGGCGGCGGCGATTTCCTTCGGGCTCTTTTCGGCGGCTTCGATATGCTTCGTTAACTCCGCTTCGGTCATAAAGCCTCCAACTTCCTGACCACTGCTTTCACTTCACGGCGACCTTCTGCATCCACTCGGCCACCTGCACGTTCCATCCCAGTTCCTTCGTCATCGTGTCGCGCAGTTGCGAAGAGGCGCTCGGCTCGCCGTGCACAAGATAGGTCACGCTCGGTTTCTTCGGAAAGGTGTGCAGCCACTGGAGCAGCTCCGGCGGGTCCGCATGATCGCTGAACTGTTCGAACACGGCGATCTGGGCGCGGATCGACACGAAATCGCCGAAAATCTTCACTTCTTTAGCACCACTCTTGATCGTGAATCCTCGCGTGCCGGGCGCCTGAAAGCCGATGAACAGGACAGTGTTCTTCGGGTCAGGCAATCGCTGCGCAAGGTGGTGGAGAATCCGTCCGCCGGTGACCATGCCGCTCGAGGAAATGATGACGGCTGGGTAGTGCACGTCATTGATCTTTTTCGATTCGTCGGAAGTGGACGCGAAGGTGAACCCCTGCCACTCCAGCGGCGAACCGAACTTCTTGATCAGGGCGCGAGCGTCATCGGTGTATTCGTCTTCGTACTTCAAATAGATTTCCACGGCCTTGATCGCCATTGGGCTGTCGCAATACACGGGTAGGCGGGGGATCTGGCCCGACTCGATCAACTCTTTCAGCATGAAGACAAATTTCTGCGTGCGCTCGACCGCGAAGGCGGGCACCAAGACGGAGCCGCCGCGCTCGGCCGTCTGCCGGATGACAGCCGCAAGTTCCGGTCGAGGATCATTCCCCGGATGCTGGCGGTTACCGTAGGTGGACTCCATCACTACCAGGTCAGCAATCTCTCCTTCGGTGGGTCCGGAATGTACGACCTTGCCGGGCGCTATGGTGTGGTTGCGCACACGCCCAATATCGCCGCTGAAAAGCAGCCGCCGGGACTGGCCATTGGTGTTGAGCGTAACCTCGGCCATGCAGGAACCGAGAATGTGCGCAGCTCGAACGAAGCGGAACGAAATCTCGGGACTAAGTTGCTTCGTCTCGCCCACATGCGCAATCTGGAAGTAACGCATAGAATCCTGCGCTTCTTCGAAAGTGTAGAGTGGCAGAGCAGGATCGTGTTTCGACTTCCTGATCTTGTTATAGAAATCCGCGTCTTCTTCCTGAAGGTGGCCGGAGTCAGGCAGGATGATGCCGCACAAATCGATGGTAGCGGCGGTCGCGAAAATCGGACCTTTGAAGCCTTCTTTCACCAGCCGCGGGATCCAGCCACAATGGTCAAGGTGGGCGTGGGTGAGAATGACCGCATCAATGTCTCGCGCCGGAATCGGCAATTCCTGCCAGTTGCGTTCCCGCCATTCTTTCTGACCCTGAAACAGTCCACAATCAACCAGAACCTGGAAGCCGTTCTGGCCGTCTCCGTCGAAAGAGGTATTGATGAGGTGCTTGGAGCCGGTCACCGTGCCGGCCGCGCCGAGAAACTGGATGTAGGCCAAATCGCTCCTCCCCAAACGCCGCTCCAAAAACTACCACGGAGGCACCGAGGCACGGGGAAATTAGCAACACAAGACAGGTAACGTTGACACCGGTATCCGATTTTCCGCCCGAAAGCGCACTTCCTTCACCGCGGCTCTGTTCGGTCCCTATTTCCCTGGGCCCGACACCGTAAGAACGTTGTTTGCAAGATCACTCTCGGGCACACTGCCGTCATTGACTATGATTTCTGTGGGCAACTTCGGAATCGTAACCCGGACGACGCCTCTTGCCTTCCCGTGAACTTCGACACGCTGGGTCAATTCTCCCCCATCAAACCGCACGGTGACGGGGACTTCCGCGCCTGCGTTCCCCAAGTTTTCGATGGTCACGGTCACGAGGTAGTTGCCCTGGGAGGCGAGCCGTGGATAGGCGGACTCGACCCGGAAGTCCGGCAGACCTCGGTCGTGATAGACCCAGTCATCGAAGAACCACTGCAGATCGCGCTTGGACTGCGCCTCGAGCAGATGCTGAAGATATGCCGGATCGATGTCATGGTCAGGCTGATAAGCAGCCAGTGCCGTCTTCAAGGTTTTCTCGCCAAGCATGTCGCTTAACATCCACCACACGTAGGCCGCCTTGCTGCGATAGAACTCGTCGATCGCGGTAGCCATCAACGAATCATCCGCCGCGGGAGCGTCTTTTGGCCGCATGGCAACGGCCCTCTCGGCCTCAAGGATCGCAGGCCGGTGCTGTTCGAGCAGAACGAGCGCTGCAGCCCGGTTCTCTCTTTGCCCTCGGTAGGCCGCCTGCGCGAAATGCGCCACGCCTTCGAAGATCCACGGGCGAGGGGAAGGAAAGGCAGCGTGGACCAGTTCGTGAACGAGGGCGATCTCCAAAACGTTGGAATCTGCATCATTCAGCGGCGTCAGCAGCGTCGCCCCGCTCTCGAACGGAGAAGCGCCCTCATCGAATAACTCGACTACCTGGGCCTTCTGACTAGCGACGCCGAACCACTCTTTCACAAACGGGGCAGCTGCGTCGGCCGCCTGCCCGAACCTCTCGGCTTTGGTTTTTTCTTCTGCGCGGTATGCAACCTCGAGGTTCGGTCGATCAAGAAACTCATACTCCGCCGCGACAAAACCGGGCACCGACAGGCCTACCGGATTGTAGGAGCAGTCCGGCGAGCGGGAGCTTGAACTTTCCCCTCGCTCGGCGCCTGGCATGATTTTTCCGATGCAGAGGATCACCGGGGGATTCGCATCGTCCGGCAGCGAGGAATACTCGAGACGGATCCGCATGCGCGCGTTTTTCTCTTTCGTCTTCCACCGTCCCAACACCTCAAACAGGCTGTTCCCCTCGGACAAATTCCCGACCTCCATCGCTACCGGATACCAGGAGACATACCCCACCCCTCGCACCGCGGTGAACGTCTTACCGATCTGATCCCAGTCGCTGTGGATCGCCGCTGCCTGCGGCAAGCCAATCCGCGTTAGCCGAGTCGCGTCCAGCGCGATCACGCCTTCATAGCCGACGGTCATTTCGACGGAGCCACCTGGTGGCACGCCTTTGGGGAGCGTAACGATCGCTTCTGACAGTTCGCCAGTGTGGTCGACATCAGAAGCGTAAGGCTGCCGAACAAACTGCACCGGTTTCCCCTCCACCTGAATGGAGTGCCAAGCCAGGCCGGAAGAGATCTGCAGGACCGCGTTCTTCTGCGGCCATGAGGAGTCATTGCGCAAAGTGACCGTGCCTCGTACCGCCAGGCGCTGCTGCTCCGGTTCCACCTGGAGGTTGAGATCGTAGTTGGTGAACGTGAAGGCTTCGCGATCGAGAGAGAAACTACAGGCCACCGACCCGAGAACAGCGGCAAGAATCAGCGAACCCTTCATTCGGGACCCGGCGCCTTTGTCCGCCGCTGCCGGACGATTTCGTAGAGCACCACCCCGGCCGCGACCGACACGTTCAACGACGACACCTTCCCCAGCATTGGGATCGACACTAAAAAATCGCACTTTCTGCGAACCAAGTCGTGTACCCCTTTGCCTTCAGCGCCCAGCACGACGGCACAGTCCATGTTGTAGTCGAGAGCGTCGTAGGTCTGGGTGCCGCGCTCATCGAGCGCGGCGACCCAGATGTTGCGTTCTTTTAGTTCTTCAACCGTGCGGGCGATGTTCGTGACCTTCGCGATCGGCAAATGCTCGCTTGCGCCCGCCGACGTCTTAGTCACCACGCCGGTCACGGCTGCGGCGCGGCGTTCGGGAATAATGACGCCGTCGGCTCCCGCTGCGTCGGCCGTGCGCAGGATCGCGCCCAGGTTGTGCGGGTCTTCCACGCCATCGAGCATTACGATTAACGAATAAGCTCCGCGCTTCGCATCAATCACATCCTCGACCCCGCTATATTGTTTTGCCGAGGTCACAGCCACCACGCCCTGGTGAGCGGCGTTGCCCGCGAGGCGGTCAAGTTCGGTGCGCTGCACAAAGCGCACTGGAATGCCCAGCTTGCGGCATTCCTCGATGATGCGCTGCAGGCGCAGGTCGTGACGTTCCTTCGCCAGGCCGACCCACTGAAAAGCGCGTCCGCGGGCTTTGATCGCCTCGGTGACCGCGTTGAGACCGTAGATGTAGTTCATGGGAATGGTCAGTGTACCGCCTCGGCGGTTGCGCGGGCGAGCATCCGGACGCCGAGCGAATCTCCTGATGCTAGACTAAAAAGTTTGGAGGAACAGTTTGACCGACGTCTATATCCTCTCCGCGGTCCGCACACCCATCGGCAAGTTTGGGGGGGCACTAGCTTCGCTGTCCGCGCCCGATCTCGGCGTGATCGCTGCCGAAGGCGCGATGCAGCGGGCCGGCATCCAGCCCCCGCAGGTGGAGGAAACGATTTTCGGCAATGCCCGCCAGGCTGGCGGCGGCCCCAATCCCGCACGCCAGATTTCCATTCGCAGTGGCATCCCTCAGGAAGTGCCTGCCTACACCGTGAACAAAGCCTGCGCGTCGGGCCTGAAGTCGATCGCACTCGCCTACCAGGAGATCGCAACCGGAGATCTGGAATGCGTGCTGGCGGGCGGGACCGAATCGATGTCGCGCCTGCCTTACTATCTCGACGGCGCACGCTGGGGATACCGTCTCGGCCACCAAGAGTTGGTCGACGGCATGTATCGCGACGGCTTTTTTTGTCCGATGGCGAAGCTGGTGATGGGCGAGACCGCCGAGATCCTCGCCGAACAGCACACGATCACCCGGGAAGAACAAGACGAATTTGCCCTGAGGTCGCAAACCCGGGCGGCCTCAGCTCTGGCCTCCGATCGATTCAAAGAAGAATTGGTTTCGGTCACGCTCGAGAGCAAGAAAGGCCCGAAAATCTTTGTACGAGATGAGCATCCGTTCCCTGGTGCCAGCCTCGAAAAATTGGGCAAGCTCCCACCCGTTTTTTCGAAGACCGGAACGATCACTGCCGGCAACTCCTCCGGCATCACCGACGGAGCGGCGGCGGTCGTGGTCGCCAGCGAATCGTTCGTCCGCAAGAACAATTTGAATCCCCTAGCTCGAATTCTCGGAGTCACCTCGGCCGGGGTCGATCCTCGCCTCATGGGAATTGGCCCGGTCCCTGCGCTCCGCAAGATGGAGCAAAAGCTCGGAATCAAGCTCGCTGACTTCGATCTCATCGAACTGAACGAGGCCTTCGCGGCGCAGGTGCTGGCCTGCGATCGTGAGTTGCATTTCGACCCGGAGAAACTGAATGTCAACGGAGGCGCGATCGCGTTGGGTCATCCCATCGGCTGCACCGGCACCCGGATCACGGTCACGCTCCTTCACGAAATGCTCAAGCGCAAGTCCCGGCGTGGGGTGGCAACCCTGTGTGTCAGTGGCGGGATGGGAATGGCCCTAGCGCTCGACAACGCATTCTGAGCACCGGCCGACACCTCTGCTCCAATGCAGTGACCGTGTTAAGCCCGAGTCAGCCCCCCCGGGAAAACCCTTGCGGTTCGGACAGGGTTTGCTATCCTTCCCTCAGCCTGACCCCCGCTTTAATGTTTCTTATCCCAATCCATTCAAGGAGATCCGAGTGTTCCATAGACTCATTTTTCGACGTGTCGGCTTACTTGCGCTGTCTTGTACCGCTTTCGCTCAGCAGTTCACGGCGGACGTGGTGCATTCAAAGCCGCAAAGCGACGTAGTGACCAAGGTGTATGTGAGCGGAGACAAGATGCGCCTCGAAACCACCTCACAGGAACACAGCGGCGTAGCAATCGTAGACCTAGAACAACGGACCAGCCTGATGCTGGTTCCCGCGAGCAAAACCTATGTGACATCGCGCGCGCCGTCGGCCACACCGTTCTTCCATCCCGCGGATGCCGACAACGCCTGCGAGGCGTGGGAGAAATTCGTCAGCAAGCCAGGAACTTGCACGAAGGTTGGCGAGGAGACGGTGAACGGCCGTAGCAGCGTGAAATACAAGGGCACCGCTCCGAACGGCGACACCGGGTTCGCCTGGGTCGACCGCCAGTTGAAGTTCGTCATCCAGTGGGAGGGAGAGAAAACCGCCGTCGAGTTTCAAAACATTAAGGAAGGCCCGCAAGAGGCTAGCCTGTTCGTGGTCCCCAGTGACTATGAGAAGATCGATGTGCCGCAACCGCATAAGGGCAAGCAAAAAACGGCCAAGCCGCGCGTCATGCAACCGCCCCTGAACCCCTAGGGTGTCAACCCGCGAAGGGCAGCGGGAAGCGCTTTCATCGCTTGAGGAGATAGCGTCTGTTGTCAGTAAGTTACGGGAGGCCTTTCTTCACCCTCGTAGCCCTGCGTCTTTTTCACCGGCCGCTGCGTATTGTCTGGTATGAACGCAGCGGCTCGTTACTTCGTGCGTGCGATGGCCGAGGAAAATAGCGAGATCGCGCGCGGGCTTCGCCGCCGCGATCCCGATCTGCTGGACCGCTTGATCGAGCAGTACCAGCACCGCCTGCTCCGCTACCTTCTGCATCTGACGGGCAACCCAGCTATGGCGGAGGACTTGTTCCAGGAAACCTGGGTCCGAGTCCTCGAGCGCGGAAACCAGTACGACGGCCGCCACGAATTCTGCACCTGGCTGTTTGCCGTGGCACGGCACCTCTTCATCGACTCGACGCGCCGCAAGCAACATGCCAGCCTCGATGGCATGCTTGATGACGACGACCGGCCAATCGCAATCCCCGCCACCGGCCAGCCCAGCGCTTTCGATCTGACCGTGCAACGAGAACTAAGCGAGCACGTCGCCGACGGCCTCACACACCTCGTCGCCGAATATCGCGAGGCCCTCGTGTTGCGGTTCCAGGAAGGATTGACGCTGGAGGAAATATCCGTTGTCACCGGCGCGCCGCTGGGCACCGTGAAATCGAGAATCTACCGCGGGCTCAACGCCCTGCAACCGTACTTGAAGGGAGCTCAGGCATGATCAGTAACGTGCACGAACGCGCGCAAGCTCTGATTGCGCTGGCCGATGCGCAGAAGGTCAGTGCTGCCGATCACACATGGCTCAACCGCCATCTCGAGGAATGTCCAGAGTGCCGCGCCTATGCCAGCAACACCAGCGACGTAATTCATGCGCTGCGCTCGCTGCCGGTGGCCGCCAGCTCGTCCCTGGTTGCGGCCACACAGCTCCGGGTACGACTCCGCGCACGGGAACTCCAGCTCAGGCAAGAACGCCTGTGGCTGGTCTGGATTTCGTGTGTGCTTGTCACCACCTCCGCGGGATTGACCACGCTGTTGGCGTGGCGAGGCTGGGAGTGGTTGGGCCAGCAGTTCCAGATCTCCAGCCTGACCTGGCAAGTGTTTTTCGTTTTGATCTGGATGGCACCAGTGCTGATCGGAAGCTTGCTGTTGCTCGCGAGGGGCACTCATCTTGCCGAACACGCAGGAACTTGGGAAGGTTAGCAACGCAAGGGAGGGAAAACGAAATGCAAGTACGCAACGATCATCCCACGCGCTTTTCCGATGAAGTGCGCTCGATCCCGCTGTGGGCCCGGATCCTGGCGACTGTCGGCTGTCTGGGGGTACTGATTGCTTTTATTGTTGTCCTTGGGCAGGACCCCAACGCGCCGCCTCCCATATTACGCGCCCTCTTCGGCGTGCTCATCGGCACCATCGTGGCCTGCTACATCCTTCTTGTCGGCTACATAAACCACGACGCCGGCCGTCGCGGGATGAGCCGCCTGCTGTGGACTCTAGTCTCGTTGTTCGTTCTCAATGGCTTTGGCATCATCTTGTACTTCCTCTTACGCAAACCTCTTCCGGCGGCCTGCCCGCAGTGCGGCACAGCAGTCCAACCTGGATTCGGCTTTTGCCCGAGCTGCCGCTATCGCCTGCAGCCCGTGTGCCCGCATTGTCAGCGCGGAGTAGCGCAGGGCAACGTCTTCTGCCCATACTGCGGAGGCGCTCTGAACGAACCCGCACAGTTATCTCGCTCGGAGAAGTGAACCGCTCTCACAGATTCTTGGAGTAAGTGAGTTCCAAAACGGGACAAATTCTCGCACGCCTTGGAGCGAAGGCTTCTGCCTCGTCAGCAGAGGGCAAGACGAACGTAGGGACTGTACCTGGGACGTTTCGTTTCCTTGCTCAGGAGTAGTGGTGCTACCCAACCTATCCATGATCAGTACGAGCCCGGCTGAGGAGAGGCACCGAAACGCCGGAGAACATTTCGTGTCGCGATTTGCACTGCCGGATTCACAAATTTTCGCCCGTGTAGGACAAAGCTTTCGTCCAGACCCCAGAGGGCATAGTTGCGCATGCTTACATTGACGGGATTAGGAGGTAGAGCGATTTGAAACCGGTCTCGTAACCAGATGGTCAACAGATTGGGCGTTGTTGGGCCCGGCCCCCCCTGGGCGTGGGGGTCCCCCTTCGGGCCGAGGCGGGGCGGGAGCGCGGGTTAACGGCGCGCGGATCCGGTGTTGCGTTGGGGATTTGATTGTAAAAAGCCAACTTAAGTCTTGAAACCTTAGGAGAAGTAGTTGCAGAATGTACGGCCAAATTAGCCCTCGGGGTCTCGCACTATCCTGCAAAAGAGGGCTTTAAGCCGCCGGACTTAAGGAGCTTTCCATGCGTACTCTTCGGGTGGTCGCTTTGGCTGGTGTATTCTCTTTCGCAAGCACTCTCACCTGGGCCCAAACCGCGACAACGTCGTTGCACGGAACTATCAGCGACGCGAAAGGTGCGGTCCTGCCGGGCGCGACGGTGACGATCGATAATCCTGCCACCGGGTATACGCGTGGCGCGAAAACTGATGGTCAAGGCGTTTACCAGTTTCTGCAAGTGGTTCCGGGCACGTACACGGTAACCGTCAATGCGCCAGGATTCGCATTGCTAAGGCAGCACGGCGTCGAGCTAGTGGTAAGTGTGCCTGCGACCCTGAACCTGACCATGCAAGTACAAGGTACGTCAGTCACAGTGGAGGTGACAGGCGAGGCGGCCCACATCAACACGACCGACGCTTCGATCGGCAATGCTTTCGGGGCCAAGCAACTCCTGGACCTACCGTTTGAGGGCCGCGACCCGGCAGAAATCCTCAGTCTACAGCCGGGCGTCACTTACACCGGGAATCTCGACGCGAACAATACCGACAGAAACGTGGACACCCGCGCGGGAGCGGTGAATGGCAGCCGCAGCGATCAGGCCAACATCACGCTCGACGGTGTGGATAATAATGATCAGAATAGCGGCTTCGCTTTCCAGGGAGCCCTTCGTCCTACGCTGGATTCGCTGGAAGAGTTCCGGGTTACGACCGCGAACTCCAACGCCGATAGCGGGCGGTCTTCGGGCGCACAGATCAACATGGTCACTAAGAGCGGAACCAACAGGTGGCATGGAAGCGCCTACGAGTACAACCGCTCCAACGTCGGCCAAGCGAACGACTGGTTCAACAAGTCAGCGCAGATTTCCTCAGGGCTTCCAAACAAACCGGGTCATCTGACGCGCAATACGTATGGCGCTTCCTTCGGCGGACCTATCAAGAAAGACAGGTTGTTCTTCTTTGCCAACTGGGAAGCGCAACGTACGCGCGAGTCACAGCAAGTAAACCGTGTCGTCCCAAGCGATAATCTGCGAAACGGAATCGTGAGCTATGTCTGCGCGAGCGGGGATCCAAACTGCAGCACGACCAACAGTGACCCCAGAATCTCGATCACATCGACTGCGAGCGGGCTGTTGGTGACGATGCCCACGGCTACGCTAGCCAAACTCGATCCCAACTGCGGTCCGAAAGGCACGTGTCCGCTGGGGCCGGGAGCAAATCCGGGTATCCAGCAGATTTTCACACTTTACCCTCACGCAAATTGCCCGCTTTGCTCGAATGCTAACCTCACGGCCGATGGGTTTAACTTTCAGGGATATACCTTCGCGGCGTCCAACCCCAGAGATCTGAACACCTACATTGCGAAGATTGATTACAAAATCACTCAGAATGGGAATCACAGCTTGTTTGTGCGTGGAAACTTGCAGGGTGATCGTATCTCGTCCCCGCCGCAGTTCCCGGGGCTGATCCCGACGCTCTCCGATGTCGTGACCAGTAAGGGCCTGGCTGTGGGCTACACGGCGGTACTGTCGAGTACGCTCATCAACAACTTCAGGTATGGTTTCATCCGGCAAGCGAAATCTTCCGTGGGAGCGGGGCAAAAAAGCTACATCGACTTGCGAGGCCTCGACACCACCCGCGGCGACGAAAATCACTCCTCCATCGTGGCCGTGCCTGTGCATAACTTCATCGACGATTTCTCATGGACGAAAGGGAACCACTCGCTGCAAATGGGCGCGAATTTCAGGATGATTGGCGATATCCGGAACTCGACCCTATCCTCTTTCTCTCGCGGTCAAACCAACGCTTCCTGGCTGAACGTCAGCAAAATCGCAAATACGGGGAATAGTCTCGACCCGGCCGCGTTCGGTCTGCCGGCAGTCGATTCGGGGTTTCAGAACTCTTACGATTACCCGGTGGCCGCGCTGACCGGAATCATCGTAGAAATGGACAAAAGGTATAACTTTGATACGCATGGGCACGTTTTCCCAGACGGCGCGCCGATCCAACGTCATTTCGTGGGGCACGAGTTTGAAACCTACATACAGGATTCATGGCGGGTGAAGTCGAATTTGACCCTAACCTACGGACTGCGCTGGACGCTTCTGCAGCCTCCTTATGAGAAGAACGGAGTGCAGGTAGCGCCCACAATCAGCCTGGACAACTGGTTCAAGCAGCGTGGTCAGACGATGGCATTCGGGCAACCTTTCAATGAGTTGATCACCTTTGACCTCGCGGGCCAAGCGAATGGCAAGAAGCCCTACTGGGGATACGACTACAAAGACTTTGCGCCGAGACTGGCGGTCGCCTGGTCGCCGAATCTTGGTGAGCCAGGTAAAACCTCCATCCGCGCAGGGGTGGGGATGTACTATGACCATTTCGGCGAAGGCGTTGTGAATACCTTTGACCGCCGTGGTTCGTTTGGACTTTCAACACTGCTGACCAATCCAGGCGGACAACAAACGGTGGATGGTGCCCCGCGCATGACGATGAACGGCCTATACACTTTGCCTCCCTCGCTGATTGTGCCTTGCGGGGCGAAGTGCGGGACGTTCCCGATCCAATTTCCGGCAACGAATTTCGCTACCACGTGGGGCCTCGACGACAAACTTAGAACGCCCTACTCTTACGTATTTAACGTGTCATTCGAACACGAGTTGCCACGCAATTTTGTAATGTCCCTGTCTTATGTGGGTCGGCAAGGCCGGCGCCTGCTGCAGGAAGAAGACCTGGCGCAGCCCCGAGACGTCTACGACCCGCAGGCGACAATGGATTACTATCAGGCGGTGAGAGTGTTGGACAACGCGGTGTTGGCGGGAACGCCCGAGAATGCGGTCGGACCCATTCAATACTGGGAGGATATTTTCGGGAAGACTGCCTCTGCTGCTAATGGTGGGACAATCAATGGATGTGCGTCCGGCATTCCAGCCAGCCCGACTGCCACGCAGAACCTCTACGATCTGCTGTCCTGTGGCTTAGTGCATAATGAGACGACGTTCCAGCAGGACTTCGACGGGGTCGGAGGGACTCCCTGCAACCCAGGTTGTGCGACTCTGGGTGGCATCACCGCTCCGAGCCAGTATCTGGCAGCACAGTTCTCGTCACTGTATGCATGGCGGTCGATCGGAAATACCTCTTATAACGCGGGCCAATTCCTGTTGAGGCGCCATATGGCCAACGGGGTGTCGTTCGATTTCAACTATACCTGGTCCAAATCAATTGACCAAGGTTCTGACACCGAGCTGGTCAACTTCGCAACACTCAACGGCGGCCCTCCGGCCGGCGATCAGATTTTCAATGCCTGGAATCCCAAATTAAATCGTGCTATCTCCACCTTCGACACGACCCACCAGATTAATTCCAACTGGGTTGCAGAACTGCCCTTTGGAAGGGGTCGGACTTTCGGCGCCGGCGCGAGCCACTGGGCGGACGCGCTCATTGGCGGGTGGGACCTGACTGGCGTTTTCCGCTGGACGAGCGGTTTCCCGATAAGTATCAGCAACGGTAGCGCCTGGGCTACCAACTGGGAACTGGGGGGATATGCGACCCAGATCGGCCCCCAGCCTAAGACTGGTCTTACGATCATTAATGGCACCCCCAACCTCTTCCCAGATCCACAGACCGTGCTCCAGTCGTATCGCCAGAACTTCCCTGGAGAAATCGGTGTCCGCAACAGCGTTCGTGGCCCAGGATACTTTGGTGTGGATATGGGGCTCAGAAAGACTTTCAGAATCACCGAGAATCATCAAGTGCACTTCAGTTGGGATACCTTCAACGTATTCAATAAGGTGCGCTTCGATGCCTTGACCGCAGCGACGGCCATTGACACGTCGAGCACGTTCGGCGCCATGAACAAGTCTCTCACGGTTCCTCGGGTGATGCAGTTTGCCTTGCGGTATTCGTTCTAGCCAGAACGGGACGATG
>CAZXKO010000092.1:0-15248 GCA_964641665.1 uncultured Acidobacteriaceae bacterium | reverse complement strand
CATCGGCTGACGCAGGTGGGACGGGCGCTGCGCGAGGTGGGGATCCGGATGATCCCGGCCTACTCGCGGCAAGCGCGGGGGCGCAGCGAGCGCAGCTTCGGCACCTGGCAGGGACGATTGCCGCAGGAGTTAAGGCTGCATCAAATCGGCAGCCTAGAAGCCGCCAATGTATTTCTACGCGAGCACTATATCGCCGAGTTCAAGCGGCATTTCCAAGTCGCGGCGGCGCAGCGGGGGAATGCTTTTTTGGCCTGTCGGAGACGCGATCTCGATCGGGTGTTCTCCCTCCAGTTCGAGCGGGCGGTGAACCGCGACAACACGGTCAGCTTTCAGAATCTGAGGCTACAAATCGAAGCCGTGCGCTGGCGAGCCACGCTGGCGGGCTGCCAGGTCACGGTGCATCAGCACTTGGATGGAACTCTCAGCCTCACCCACGGGGCCGCACTTGCTAGGACGCTACACGGCCGAAGGGGCGGCCCAGGGCGCGACAAAAATGCCGGCGCGACGGGCTGTGCAAAAGCCGCGCGGTGGAAAAGTCCAAAAGCCGACTTTCCCACCGCGCTTGGAAATCCCGCAACCTACGCGGGATTCCCACTTTCCCACAGCCCCGACTGCTGCTGGTTAACTATGAAACCGGACATATCGTGTGCTAAGAAAAACCGGACATTTTAACTTGCTAAGGACAGCGGAGGCGAGGCGTCCGACGGAGGCTTCGGTTGCGGCTGGTGTGATTAAATCAACCCATGTTCGCCCGCAAGATCCGCGTGGAGTACGAGCAGGGCGGCCAGCGCCTAGCGTGCCCGATGAAGTGGCTCGACAGCTTCAGCATGCGGAACTTCACGAACGCGAGCGTCTTCGATGACACCTTGCCGGTGGCGGATGGCTTGATTGAGATCGGAGCGAACGTGCCCCTCTCGGAACTGAAGGGCGCGATGGAAGATTGGTTCCGCAGGAAGAGTTATCTGCCGAAAGAGTCGACGCTGCTGGTTACGGAATTGTAGGAAAACCCCCCAGGCAATCCCGCAATTTGAAGCCAACCCTGAATTGAGAAGGGCGAGATAAGCATGAATAACTCCGTCGAGTGCCCAAGGTGTCACGCGGTCATGGAACTCGGCTACGTGGCGGACGTGTCCCAAGGTGGATACCTGCAGCAACGGTGGGCCCCGGGAGAGCCCGAGCCGAGTTTCTGGAAGGGGGCTTAAGTCGAAGAAGGATCAGAGCGTCCCGATCGTTACGCTCCGGTGCCCGGACTGTGGGTACTTGGAATCGTACGCAAGTCGCAAATCGTTTCCGACCGATAGCGGCTGACACATTTGTTCTAATAGGCGATCAGGTCGGCAACTGGACAAGTACCTCGGTCACTTTTGAGCCCAGCCAAACACCGCTAGCATTCTGTTTGAACCCTGGGCTGTTAGGGATGCCGCCGAATGGGAGCAGAATCAGGCGGGGAGAAGCTCCGGAAATTGGAGTGGCCTGCGAGAATCCTTCGCTCGACCGGAAACAGCCCATTTCACTTCTCTGAATCACTCGTTCCCTTCAAGGTCTTGCCTGCGTCACAGTAGAAACCGCCCTGCGCGAACGTGACCTGGACTTCTCTGACGACGTTGACAGTGTCATGTTCTGTCGGAGATCGCTGGGATCCATCTGAACCCTCGCCTGAATCGAGCTGTCAGGTTTCGTCATCGAAAAGTGGAAGGCAATGGAGATCGCTGATGAAGCACTTGAAGAAGCTCGAAGAGGAAGTGTCGGCGTGGCCAAACATGACAGTTCACGCGCATCGTTTTGGCGGTAGGGAGTTCCGCTTCGGGAGTGCGGAAGTCGGACACGTGCATATGGGCGGGACTCTGGACATTCCCTTCACGCGCTCGGTTCGTGACGCGCTTCTGGCCGCAGGTCACGCGGAACAACACCGGTGGGTTCCCGAGTCAGGCTGGATCACTTTTCACGTTCGTGGCGTGGACGACCTGCAGCACGCTTTGTGGCTTATGCGGCTGTCGTATCTACGTTACGCACTGAAAGCCGCCGCTGATCCGCGCGGCTTGTTTGAGAAGGAAAGTGAAGAACTCCGGCTGAGCCCCGAATTCCAGTCGCAGCTCGAACCTTTCGTGCCTCGAACTGCAAGCCGCGTTTCGACCGAGCCGCTTCGAGCGTAACGCTCACAGAGGAGTCCATGACGACCCATCTATGCGTGACCTGTGGAACCCAGTTTCCTCCTGCCGACCAGCCACCGCGGCGCTGTCCCATTTGTGAGGACGAGCGGCAGTTCGTCGGGTTGCAAGGCCAGCAGTGGACCACGCTGGAGCAATTGCAGCGGACGCATCGGAACACGTTGTACCAGGAGGGCGAAGGGATCTGGGGCGTCACGACCACGCCCGCTTTCGGAATTGGCCAACGGGCGCTGCTTATACAAACGGGACGGGGCAATTTCCTGTGGGATTGCGTCAGCCTGATCGATGATGACACGGTTGCCCTGATCAAGGCGCTGGGCGGAATTTCTGCGATCGCGATCTCTCATCCCCACTACTACACCTCGATGGTCGAGTGGAGCCGCACGTTCGGCGGCGTCCCTATTTACTTGCATGAAAGTGATCGGGAATGGGTGCAGCGTCCGGATGCCAGCATTGCGCTTTGGCGGGGAGACACTTACTCGCTGGGCGACGGACTGACCCTGATTCGTGTGGGCGGGCACTTCCGCGGTTTCCAGGTCTTGCATTCGGCTAAAGCTGAGAATGGGCAGGGCGCTCTGTTCACGGGAGACCAGCCACAGGTCTGTTTTGACCGGAGGTATGTGAGCTTCATGTACAGCTATCCGAACTTCGTTCCTCTCGACGCGGGCAGCGTGCGCCGGATCGTTTCGGCGCTCGAGCCGTTTTCGTTTACGAAGCTGTATGGCGCATGGCCCCATTTTGTAGTGCAAGGGAATGCGAAGGAGGTGGTCCGACGTTCGGCCGAGCGCTACCTGCGTGCGCTCGAAGGTAGGGATTCAGAATTGGTGATTCCTGAACGGAGTCAATTGGTGTAATCGTCCTTCCATGAGAAGGCCGGTCGGAGTCAAGTGGGTTCTTTTCTTTTTTCGTGGGACAAGGTTTTTCTCCGACCGAGTTAGCCACTGTCGCCACCCTTCCATCCGTACTCTCGATCAGCGATGGTTTCACTCGGTGCAAGTTGGGCGTTCTCGTTTCAGCCGGCGCTGCCACCTGATTATCGACCTCTGCTTCCTGCAAAGAGGAAAGTGGGCCAGGCGATGAACGCAGTCACCGGAACTCGGCGTCTTGGTTTTTGACTTTTCCTTTCCCCAGAGATGTTTTTGTTTTTATGCAGCGATCGCCAACGGACTTTGCTGGCTGTTGTGAACTGGAGTGTGTGCGCGAGATTCGAGATGAACATCTTCACCTGGCACATCGGGGTTTTGGCCTGACCAATTCCAACAGCGGGTTACAAAATGGCGGAGCAGTTGTCGATTTTGCCAATTCGGAAACGATCAAGACCATAAGGACCGACCTGGTAGTTCGAAGCGTGGTGGAATTACCCTGTGCAGCAAACCCCGGCTTCGGCGGGGGCGGCGCCGGAATTTGGGGGACATATCTTTTACACTGGAAGCGGCAACCCGAATGACGACGCGGGAGCCTCGCTCGGCCTTACCCGCTTCGCAAGTGATCCCCCTGGGCAGCTCAACGTGCACGGTCAGACCTTCGGGGGTGGCAACTACTCCCCGACTTTTCGTTAGGTACCGTCGCCATGGGCACCCCGGTCACAATCACTTTGAGCTGGGATCAGCCGAATCATCAATTCCTGATCAGTTACACGAACAACCTGACCCACGTAACCACAAAAGGAAAGATGCTGTACGATTTCTCCGATACTACGCCGGTAGCGGGCCCAGCCAAGATTCTGGGAGTCAGCGGACAGCCCTCGAACTGCACTGCGAACTCGACGTTTGTTTACTCGGATGCGCTGTTCGACCAACGTCTACATCGGTCAATGAGTTCCGAGACGGTCCGCCATGCGCTCAGGGCGGACCGTCTTGCGTATCGCTCTTGGCGAAAAATCGCCTCTCTGACAATGTCGGCAATGTCAAGCGGTTTTCGAGCAAACTCTAGCATGCGCTCGAAGAAGAGCGCCATTTCGCTCGAGTGGATGTTTTGCTCTTTGCCAACCGAGGCTCGCTCGTAATCCGTTTCAGGTCCGGACCCTCGGTCCGACCCATTGGCTTCCATTCCGACTCGCACCTTCCGGCCCGCAGCCGCCACACCACGGTAGAAGTTCTCCGCCTCGCGATGCGCCAGCCGTTGTTCTTGGAACTCTGCCGACATTGTCATGGAATCAATTCCGACACCCACATGAGACAATAATGCGCTGTAGCGGTCCTGATACCCCGATTCGATGACTTGCAGATGCCGTTGCACGACGGAGCGCCCCAGAAGCGAATGGGGCTGACGCCCCGCGAGCTGGAAATCGTTTCGGCTGTGCTCGCCGGTCATTCCAACAAGGAAATTGCTGAATGCTGCAAGCTCAGTGAAGATGCGGTGAAGCACCACCTCAGCAATGTCTTCGACAAATTGGGTGTATCCACGCGTTTGGAGCTAGCACTCATCGCGATCCGCAACATTCCCGGTATGGGCGGTAGAGACGACCCAGATGAAGCTGGTATCGCCATCAAAAAGCCCAAGAGCCCAAACTTGAACAGCGACTCCGCTGCTGCGCGTCTAGACGAACAGTTCGGGTAAGGTGCTGGTTGGTGAAAAATCCTTGATTACCACCGTTGTCTAAGGGATGGTCGCAACCGACTTATCCGCTGCCCCCGCCATTCCCGTCGGTTTCATGTACTCTGTTACGCCAACGGAGATCAACCGCTATGACAGGAGAGCGACGGCCCTCTCGCCCCATCGATGCCTACAAGGAGATCATTGACCAACTCGTCACTGAGACGAGTCACGGAGTCACCGAGAGGCTTGTCGTCCAAGAAGGGTGCTTCTTGGACACATCGGACAGGCGGATTTCTAATCCCTTCCTCAAGTCGCTCTCAACTGAGCAGCGACAAATGCTGGCGCAAATGCTCAACGCTGAACGCATCAGCTATCCGTGACACGTTGGCAGTTCTGCCCTGGTGGGTGGACGCCCGCGATGCCGGTTTCACCTTCCGGGGTGAACCAATGCCTGTTGGCATCGAGGGCGGCCTCCACCTTGACTACATTGGTCGCCTGAACGGTTGGAAATGGTCAAAAGAATATGGGCCAACTGAATCGTAACGAGGTGGCTGCGCTTAAACCCGCTCGCTTCGTTGGCGAAAATCCCGTTTTCACCAACAACGGTTGTTGCGATGGGCCGGACCTCGGTGGTCGATTTGGCCCTGGGCAGCCATTTAGAATTTTCTGAGGCCCGTAAAGAGCCGCAGTGCTGGAGTCATCGTTGTGCAATTTCCTTTATTTCAGCACACGACGGATGCAGGGGACGCGCTAGAATGCTAGGGTCTTTCTCGCCACTTTTGTCCCGGCCAGGACAACGTGTTTCTTCCGCCGACTTTTCGTTAGAGATAGGAGTATCGCATGACTCCCGAAACGCAACAATCTGAATCCCCGTACTCCGTGAAGATCGAGACCGCGGCTGGCAAGTCGACCACTGTCCCCATTGTCATCTTGACCCCGAAGCAGTTGGAAGACTTCCTTCAGATTGAGTTCAAGAAGTTGGCTCAAGAAGCAGGCGTGAAGGGCGCTCGTATTCACGTGGAACGCGCCGTAGCCGCTGATTATGAGCAGGTCATCCGTGAGGTTGCGGCGTGCCTGCGCTCGACCAAGGCAAGCGTGGCGTGATTGGGCTGCGAGCCGTGGCGTGTCGGCCCGCTGGGGTTCTGCAGCCGCTTCTAGTGCGTGGGCGGGACGTATTCCTTCGGCGCAACGGCACCTTCGCCGAAGAAGAACTGCTCCATCTGCTTCACGATCACTTCCTGGTCCTCCCGGCGGGCGGGGTTGAGGCGGTATTCGTTCAGGATCATCTTGCAAAAATCGCTCCACTGCCGCCAGGCTTCCTGCGACACGTTCTCGTAGATCTTCTTGCCCAATTCGGTGTCAAAGGGCGGCTCATCCAATCCCGGCAGTTCCTTCTTCAGCTTCACGCAGAAAACCTGGTGGGCCATGTCACTTCCTCGATAACAAGATCAACCCAAAATTATCTCACAATGGAAGCAGGCCATCGGGGTGGCGCGGAGAAACCCAACCCGGTCCGGGGCGGGCGAATTTCCGAATCCGCCGGCCATCCCCGGAATCTGATCTGCAGGATGAGCACTGACCTCATAAAAGACTTTCGGACGGTTCCGATCTTCGCCGACCTCGCCGACGACGAACTGCGCTGGCTGGTCGACCACGCGAAGGAGTTCGTTTTCGAAGCGGGAGACCTGCTGGTACAGGAAGGCGATCCGGCCGACAACATGCTGATTTACCTGGAGGGCGAAGCCGAGGCGCGTCGCGAGAGCCTTGGGCCGGATGCTCCGGTGTTCACCCTTAGGGCCCCTGGGGTCGGCGGGATGCTGCCTTTCTCGCGCATGACCCACTACACGGTGACCAGCCGTACCATCACGCACTCGCGCATCGCACGCCTCTCCAAAGATCATTTTCCCGAGATGCTGAACCGCATCCCCGCGCTGGGGCCCCGGCTGGTAGGACTCATCTCTGATCGTGTCCGCGAGTCCACCAAACAAGACCTGGCACGTGAGAAACTGGCTTCGCTGGGTAAGCTGTCGGCCGGCCTGGCGCACGAGCTCAACAATCCCGCGGCCGCCGCGAGCCGGGCTGCCAACCTGTTGCGCGGAGTCATCGAGAAACGCGCCCAGGCCAATGCCGAACTCGACGACGGCAACATTACTCCGGAAGCGCGGGCGCTGCTGCGTACGATCGAGTCCAAAGCGCTCGAAAAACAAGCCCAAGCCAAGCCAAAGAATCCTCTCGATCTGGATGATCGAACCCAGGAGCTGCAGTCGTGGATGGAGTCGCGCGGCGTCACCGACGCGTGGGAGGTCGCGCCCGTGCTCGCCGAGGCCGATGCCACAATCGAACACTTGGAAGGGCTCGCTGAAAAATACTCCGGGCGGTTGATGAGCCCGGCCATCCGGCGGATCGCCACCCGGCTCGAACTCTCACGGCTGGTCACCGACATCGAACACAGCACCTGCCGAATCTCGGAACTGGTGAAGGCCATCAAGGAATACTCGTTCATGGACGAGGCGCCGCGGCAGGACGTGGACATCGCCAAAGGCATCGAGAGCACGCTGACCATGCTGAGCCACAAACTCAAGCACGGCATCACGGTAGTTCGGGAATACGATCCGAACCTGCCGCGCATTCCTTCGTATGGCAGCGAGCTCAACCAGGTGTGGACCAACCTGATCGACAACGCCGCTGACGCGATGCAGGGAAAAGGAGAACTGCGGATCCGCACAGCGCGGGAAGGCGACGAAGTCCTGGTGGAATTCGTAGACAACGGCCCCGGCATCCCGCTTGAGATCCAGACCAAAATCTTCGACCCATTTTTCACCACCAAGCCGATGGGCGAAGGCACCGGCCTGGGGCTGGACACCGTCTACCGCATCGTCCGCAAACATCGCGGCAACGTGAGCTTCGTGTCGGAACCGGGGAAGACGTGCTTCCGGGTAAGGTTGCCAATCAACAATGCGCGCGGGTAAACCACACGAGAAGGGACTGGGCTATTCAGGGACGCGCCGGTTTCCCGTTTTGATTCGCTAGAAGCTAAGTTATTGAAAGTACGTAAAAGGGGCTTTCAGGGGTCGGAATCGGGTTGCCACTGACTCATAGAATGCCTGTTAATAGCGTTTGCGAGCTATTACAGCGACACTTGAGGGCCGGGACGACCTCGAAAAATGCCTCCGGAAGCCTCCCACGCGCTCCTATGGCCTCTCGCGGTTTAGTATCCCAGAGCTAACGGACGATCGGAGTCGTGGAATTCGCCTCCCTGGCCCAGCGCCATGCCCGCCGGTCTTCCGGTCAATCACCTTGGTAACCTGTATTTTGCGCTGGCCGTCGGAGGACAATGCCTACCTCGCAGTAAGGAATGAGTCGGCCCACTCGTCTCGAGGAACTGCGCCCATGATTGGCTTATCCACCACCGAAGTTGTGATTGCGCTGGCGGCGCTCGTGATCGTCACGCTCGTCCTCGCCAAGCTTTTTACCGGGAAACCCAAGCGTGCCGAGAAGTGGGAAAAGGCCGAGATCGTGAAGCAACTGCTGGCCTTGTCGGAACAGGAAAGTGGCAGTCGATTCCCCGCCCCTGCCGTGCGACCAATGGCGCGCTCCAGCCAAGCCCGCCTCAAAACGACGGCCAAGGCCACGCTACCCGCTAGAGCGAAAGCAAGATAGAAGCGGACAGGACGCTCCGAACCGTTGTTGCGTGGCTCGGGACGGTCCTTAGTCCTGAGTGCATCACGCGCTGGTCATTCCGGGATCTGCCGGGGCTTGGACCCCGGGGGAATTCATCACGACAACACCCGCCACCACCGGTGCGCCCGCTTCTCGCACGCGGCCGGAAGTCGGATGTGAGGATGTGATTTCAAGGGATTTAGATCCTCTCAAGCGCACGGATTCGCCCACGGCAACTCCCAACTGCTCTCCTAGTTGTTGAAAGCGGTCGAGCCATTCTCCAGTGAATTGCATGTGTTGCGTACGCAAGATCGCCTGGAACAGTCCGTAATAAACGTTCTGGGCCTGCCAGAGGTCTAAGTGGAAGGGTGGAACTTGTGCAAGCGAGGTCACCGCTTCCAGTTCGCCAAGCATACCTAAATCGAACGGATCTCTTGCCCAACGATCCAGGACGATCTCGAGGCGCCGACGGAGCGCCGACTCAAGCCCGGAACCGGCAAGACTGGTGGCATTCTGCCTGGCAGTCTCGAGAAACGTTCGAATGCGATCGATGTCAAGCTTTTCGTCGGCCAGGCAGCGTTGAATCGCGTTGCCGAGCACGAACTCCGCCGATACCCGCAGGATCGCCGGCATCGGCATCTGCAGCTCGGAGAGAAAGCTGACGAGCGAGGCGTGCTGCTGGTGCACCTCAGCGTATATCCCATCAATGTCCGCCAGGGTGGCGTTGACGATCTGCTTCACGATTCGTTGCCGCTCATCACGGAACAACGACTTGAGGGAGTACGTATCGCCTCGAAACTCCTGGTCAATCAGGAGTGAACACGCGGCGAGATCCCCGGCGGAGAACGCCGCGCAGGTCTGTTCAGCAAATGGCCGAAATCCATCGCCATCATGGCATGGATGAATTCCCGCAACCAGCTTGTGACCTCCCAAGTGCAGCGCGGCAAAGTTGAACTGCAGCTCACCGCGCGTCGTGCGGGAGGTAATTCGGGCACGTCCAACCGCAAGTTTCGCTGCGCCCTGCTCGAACGGATACACTTCTTGCAGTTGCGCGTGGTAGCGGTACATCGAAGTCGAATCCCGGTAGCCATCGAACAGTGAGCTTATGGCGTAGTGCGCGGCCACGCCGCAAAGGTCCAGCATCGCAGGCCTGACGAACTTCTCGTAGATACTGCGGCCGTTGCCAAACTCGGGAATGTTGCTCCAGACTTTCTCGAGCCGGGTCAAGAACTGTTCTTCGCGCTCGCCCCCGAATAACTGCTCGCTCAACTGCACGGCTCGACCGGAGTATTGAAGGACTTGGACAGTTTCTGGTCCGGTCGGCTCGTCGAAGAACCATCCGCAACTGGTGTACATCAGCATGAGATGGCGCTGCATTTCCAGGAGCCGCAAGGCCCGTGTCGCCTCGTCCGGCGACAAATCTCGCAGCGCATGCTCAGCCAGGAAACTGTCTACCGTGCCCGGCGAACGATCAATAACAGCAACCCCGTACTCGTCCCGTGCAACCCACGGGTCCTTCAACAGGTCCTTCGCGCCGACTTCGTACATCGCGTCGAGTTCGTCACGCAACCAGTTCACCGCTTCTCGCAGCGGCCTGCGCCAGGTCTGGTTCCAGTGGTGATTGGCACCGGAGTTGCAGCCGCAATCGCTCTCCCACCGCGCAATGCCGTGCATACAACTCCAGGATGTGCGCTCGAGGATTTCCACTTCCTGGGAGGGGGGATGCTGCGCGAAGTACTCACCGTAGTTGGTGATTCGCGCCAGTTTGTTCTTTTCGATGTAGTCGAGGGCATAGGCGAGCGCCATATCGCCGTGCGAATGATGGTGTCCGTAGGTCTCGCCGTCCGTCGCGATGTGGATCAATTGCGCCGAATCGCCTTCGGGATCGAAGCGGCCGGTCAGCCGCCGCGCCAGATTCTCACCGTTGAACAGTAACTTCTCGAAGGCGACCGCGCGCGAAACTACGCCGTCATAAAAGAAGAGGCCAATGCTGCCACCGGACCGCAGTTTGCAAGTGTAGGCGCGCCTGGTGTCAATACCCTGGCCGTGAAGATTGATCCACTCCTTCCCCTTCTCCGTCCGCATTTTGCCGGCTTGGTGGGGAGCCAGAATCGTGAACTTGATGCCGAGCGAACTCAGGATTTCCAGTGTCTCCAGGTCCACCGCGGTTTCTGGCAGCCACATGCCCACCGGGTCTCGTCCAAACCGATGCTGGAAATCCCGGATGCCCCACACGATCTGCGTCCGCTTATCGCGCGAATTCGCCAGAGGAAGGATGAGGTGGTTGTACGCCTGCGCTATGGCGGAGCCGTGTCCCGAGAAAATTTTCTGGCTTTCGCGATCGGCCTTTAGAACCTGTTCGTAGGCCTGTGGCGCGCGTTCTTCCATCCACGACAGCAGGGTTGGTCCGAAATTGAAGCTGATGCGGGCATAGTTATTCACGATCTGGGTAATGTGTTTGCGGCCGTCGAGGATGCGCGACGCGCCGTTCGGCAGATAGCACTCCGCCGTGATCCGTTCATTCCAGTCGTGGTACGGACTCGCTGAGTCCTGCGATTCGACCGCTTCGAGCCATGCATTCTCCCGTGGTGGCTGGTAAAAATGACAATGAATGCAGACGAAACACCCCATCTGGCGGTCTCCGGAATGACTCTATGAAACCCAAGCACGATTTGGCTGGGAAACGCGAACTTGGGAGTTCTGGGCATTGTAGCCGCTTGTGTGGTGAATATCTCAGGATCGTTTTCGAACGCGGCAAACCAGGAAGTGATCAATCGGGGAAATTTAAGCGCAGGGTGATCCACCGCCCAAGGGAGTGCATGGTTGTTGAAATATCCCGATTTCACTCATTGGCACGCGAAAATGCGAAGAAAAAGCGCACACTTGTGCCATCGCCTGTTTGCAACTCTTGGTCTTGAGTTGAGTGACAGCCGGACCCAACATCGGCAGGTCCTCCTATTCACCGTGTGCTGGGTGGGTCACTGCCGCGTGAGAGTGCCGAGCGCCACGTTTTTCGAGTTCTGGTTATCAAGCTGCACTTGGAGGCGCTGCTCACTGGCATCGATAAAATAGCCGCCGAGCATGATCTGTTCACCATTGTTCGCCGAAAAGTGCATGGCGAACAATTCTCCTGTTATCTGGCCCCCCTCCCATAGAGCGTTTCGCAAGATTGATAACGGTATGCCACGCCGCCTCAAACTCTCACCCCTACAGCGTGACATCGTGATGATGCTGGAAGAAGCTGGCGCTGAGACAGTGGGCACGGTCATCGCAACCCTGAAGCCTTCGGATCAGGGCGAGTTCGCTGTGCAGATTAAGGGACTGGTGACTCTCGGTTTGATACGCAAAGAAGAGAACAACCTTGTGCTGACCGAGCAGGGGCGAATCGCTCTACGGACGTAGGCCAGTGCTCAACATCCCGATTACGCTCATCAACTGTTTGCGTTGCGTCGTAGGAGACGGCGGCTGTCGTTGTTGCCCTGGAGCAACGATGCTTGGGACATGAAGAGCTATCGTTGGAATCGGCTCGGTCCGCTTGAAGCCGACCTGCTGTGGGGTCCTTTGGGCTCGACTCCAGGTTTAGCCCACCCTCGGGCCGAGCCCTCAATGGGCGTAACATCGCCATTACCCTCCTTTACGAATATTTGAGGACTCAGTCCTGCCCTCGCCAGCTACAAGCAATAGGCACTGTAAGTTTTGACAGTTGTCCAATTCGCCAGCACGCCCCTAAGCTCCGCCCCTCACGATTGTTAACCTTTCACTCTTGCGACCCTCGTCAAAACCCCTTTTTGGCGAGGGCTTTTTGCAGTTGTTGAAACATCCCTATTACTCTCGTCCATGAGTGCGACCGGAGACATTTCGCAAAGGAAGCAGATCTTGTTGCCGGTGCGACTCGAGATGGGGTATTCGGTGTTCGACGGGAACGTAGACTGACGATCTCATACGAGCGGTCGCCAACCTGGCTCTCCTTGGGCCAGATTCTCTGTTTGAGGCTGCCGGGCGAGCGCGATCTTTTGAAATGTCGAGCTGACAACATCAAACGTTTTGACGTAAGGGGTCCCGTCCAAAAGCCCTCCCAGAATCTTCGACACTCCGGGACAACCGCTTGTGTTGTAAGCCTGCGTGTTCTCGCGATCCCAGAAGCTGATAGTGGCGACTTCACTACCATCGCGTGCAGCCAGGGTGATCAGATCGAGGAAACCTTCCTGATTTCGCAGCCAGGGGAGAATTTCCGACTTCATGAGATTCGCAAATTCCGTGAGTGAGTTCGGTTTTAGACGGGCACTGACCTTGCGGGCAATCATGTCAACCTCCCCGGTGTTGGCCTGGCTCCCAGGCCGCGATGGGAGCAATCTGCGAGACACTCCACGTGAGATAGTGCGCGTCATCAGGCAAACGTTACAGGGTCGGATTGTCGGAGCGTCCGGCCTGGGGTCAAAACCCCGAGCGTGACGTGAATCGGCAATTTGTCAACTACCGTGTCAATGAGTGAGATCGCTATTTTTCAACATCAGTTACGCTCTGCAAAGACGCGCAAATTCACTGACTGCGTCCGGCATCCCTAAAAGGATCGGAACATCTCTCGTGCTCCCCAGATGAAGAACGGGAGCTGGGCCAGAAGGGCCACTCCCCTGATTCCCATCGCCGCCGATGG
Source organism: uncultured Acidobacteriaceae bacterium (assembly GCA_964641665.1). Taxonomy (GTDB): domain Bacteria; phylum Acidobacteriota; class Terriglobia; order Terriglobales; family Acidobacteriaceae; genus Gp1-AA133. The sequence continues at coordinate 2,228 of CAZXKO010000092.1, read as the reverse complement.
GTTGCGATTGAGAAAATAATCACGCCTGTCCAGAAGATGGAGCAGATAAAAGACGCTAGGAAGAACCACTTCATCTCAATGTAATGGGGATGTTCAACAGTTACAATTCCGGGATGAGCCGACTGCCTAAAGTTTATTTTAGAGAAGGACTTCCCGCGATTGTCCTTGCGCTCCTAGCTGGCCGATGGAATTCCGCCAACGTCCCGTGCGCAAATCGGCGCAACCGCGCCCGTTCGTCTTCGTCGATCGTATTCAGCTCGAAAAATCGCATACTGCGACGGGCCGCGGTGCTCAGGAGTACGGAAATGGGTTCGCAGATGGTTGATGGCAACGGAAACGTCCGGATGATTGATGACCGGGCTCTCAGCAATTCGTTCAACGCACGATCGAGGTCCCTCTCTGTAGGCGTTCAACGTCCAGACAATGTCATAGGAATCCTTACTTTTGTTCCTTTCGTCGATAGCAAACGCCTTCAACACAACAAACGGGAGAAGACTTCCCACTCGCGCGATCACGGCCTCCTGAATGCCGCCATGGTCCAATAACTCTCCATGCAGCGTGACCTCAAAGTGGTCTAACGCCGCCAGCTCCGCTCCTCGCGTGCGCACGGCACTGATTGATGGCCGAGGTCCAGAAGATCGACCGCTACCAGGTGGAGAAGTACTTGAAGGCAGAAGCTGTGCGGTACTCGAAGAACACTGTGAAGGGCCTGCGCTCAACCCTGTCAAGCATGCTTGGTTGGGCGGTCGAGTGCGGCTGGCTGGCGCGGAACTCGGCGAAGGGTGCCAAGATTCCACGCGAGTGCGGCGGGCGACGAGTGCAGCGGCAGGTATTGGTTCCGTCACAAGTTGCAACGATGGTTTCCAAACTTGACGAACCGTACGCGACGCTTCTTTTGCTGCTCTTCACAACGGGCATTCGTCGAGGAGAGGCGCTGGCGCTTCGGCCCGAGGACCTCGAAGGCGACGAGTTGTGCATCCGGCGTCGCGTCTACGAAGGGAAGCTTGCCGAGTGCAAGACGCGGAGCTCAAAGCGCCGCATCCCGATCCCACACGAACTCCGAGAACGCTTGCTGAATGTCTGCGATGGCGAGTGGATATTCACAGCGAGGAACGGAAGCCCATTGAACCCGCGCAACACGCTGCGACGGCACCTGCTGCCCGCGGCGAAGGCAGCGGGACTCCAGGGCATCAACTGGCACTCTTTCCGGCACTCGTTCGTCGTCAACTAGCGACGCAACGGGACGCACGCGAAGGTTATCGCCGGCCTGCTCGGGCACTCGGGAACGCAGTTGCACGCAGAGGTCTACGATCACTACGAAGATGCAGAGGGACGAGGACCGATCACGGAGTTGTTACAAAATGTTATGAAATCTGCGGGCACCCAAAATAACGGTTCGAAAGCCGTTGGATTTACAGAGGTTGGTGGGCCCGCAGGGATTCGAACCCCGGACCAAGGGATTATGAGTACCCAGGAGCGTTCTGATCGGTTATGAAAATTTTCTACTCTACTTTACTTTTCAACGGCTTACAAGAACAGTGTTCTGACGCGTTCTGACTGGATTTGCACCGTTCTGAGCATGGAACTACTACAGTATTACTACAGTGTGTTCTTCATTACATGTTGGCCAGGTTCATGCGTGGTACGTGAGTGCTGAGCCGAATAGCTTCGCGCCGGAGCATTAGCGCTCAGTTCCAAATCTTGAGCTGAGGCCAGGCCTCCGATAAAGGCTTCTTCAAACCGTGGCATATCAGGACAGTGTAGTGCTCCCATCCCATGCTATATGGATGGAAGATTACGGGTCCTTTCTCTACCTGCTGGCACCAAAATTGTGCGCACTAAAAGAGAGGTTCGGCATCGTCTAAGGAAAGTAGCGTTGGGAATACCGCGACTTCGTCTGCCTTCGCCCGAGAAGTGAGGGCTCGGCCTCGGGTTTCAGTACTTTCGAGGCCGAACGTGGCACGAAATTACCGGTTCGAAGGATCAGGTATCTGCAGGACTGCGCAACGCTTGACGTCGCGCTGCCCGATGGCGGAGAAGGGTACGTTGTTCTCGGCGTAAATCCCCATTTGACTCATAACCAATTGGTTCTGGTGCGCCGTGAAAAGGCGCTGGTCCACAGCGGGAGCAAGACCCGCCCGGGAACTGGATCGCTCCACCCGGTAGCAATCGGAGCGGCGGTGGAGGCAACAAAGCCGCCGGAGCCTCCGGTGTAGAGGGTCGCATAG
>CAZXKO010000091.1:0-18146 GCA_964641665.1 uncultured Acidobacteriaceae bacterium | reverse complement strand
CGCCCTCTCAGGCCGGCTACCGATCATCGCCTTGGTGGGCCGTTACCCCGCCAACTAGCTAATCACCCGCGACCCCCTCTACAAGCGAATTGCTCCTTTAACCCGAAGGCAATATGCGGTAATAGCCCCGGTTTCCCGAGGTTATCCCCCACTCGAAGGCAGGTTAGTCACGTGTTACTCACCCGGTCGCCACTTTACTCAGGGATTGCTCCCCTTTCTCGTTCGACTTGCATGTGTTAGGCACGCCGCCAGCGTTGATTCTGAGCCAGGATCAAACTCTCGTTTGAAACCTGAAATCCGCTCCCGAAGGAACAGATTCGCCATTCCATAAAGCGGCAGACACGAATGCCTGCACTCCACGGAACGGCCTTATTTTGTGAGTACGCTCGGACTTGAGCCCGAACCTTTCCTACTCAATAACTGGCACGTTCAACCTATTTGTCAAAGACCGACTCGCTTTCCGCCTGAGCGGTGCGCCTTCAGTCCAGAACAGGCCACACGAATGCGGCGCTGTCTGTCCTCGAAACCCTTTGAAACTATCGCTTCCGTTGCGCCACTGTCAACCCTAGGGAATCACAAGACTTCCACAACTTTTGCACAGTTGTGAGGACTCGACCCAAGGGAGCGCATGCGCTTCTAGCGCGCAACGAAACGCGTCTTCCGACAAGAGACCACGAGCCAACTTTCGGCGCGCGCCGAGGCGGAAGCATTCAAACTGAGAAAAGATCGCTTGGAGGTTCTTGCGCTGACGCGAAAACCCTTCGAGGAGCCTTGTCCCCGAATGCGAACCCCGTGGCCGGGGCTGATTTCCTAGATTTGCTGCTCTAAACCTTGGATGCCGGACGCGCGACGAGAGTTGCACACACTCGCCCGGCTAGCCACACACTGCTCTCGACGTGTTTGTTTATACCATGTGAATCGGGCCCGCGCAAGGGGGTGTTTACTTTCTTTGGACCGGCCCCCCGGTCTCCGGCGTTGCCGGCCAGACCATCACGGGAACTCCACTGTCATGAATTTTGCCGTCTGCTTCCCAACGTTCGCCAGGGTGTGCGTGTAGCCGCCGGGCAGCCACTTGGCTTCGCGGGACTTGAAGTGTCCGGGCATCGGCCCCTGTCCCACCACGTCGCTGCGGATCTCGAGATCGGTGAGAGCCACCAGCAGGTGCGGTCCGCGGTGATGGTGGCTAGGCATCGTCGCACCTGGTTGCAGCTCGATTTCTGAGACGCGCGCTCCGTCTTTGACGAACAATATGTCCTGGGTGCCACCGGTGAAGATCTGGAGGCCGCGTTCCTCGTCCCACTTCGGCGGCTGTGTTTTGCGCGTCTTTTCGTCCTGCAACAATTCCACGATGAGGTTGCGAAAAGGCCTCGCGGCAAGGTTACGGGCAAGGTGCGCGTAGTTTCCCGGCAGGAAATACGTTTCGCCGTCGCGAAGGTAGAGATGGGCTGGAGGTTTCCCTTCCACCTCGTTCGACACTTCGGAGTCACCCAACGTGATGCAGATGTAGTCGTGACGGTGGCGGTGCAAGAGCGTGGACTCATGCGGAGCAACCTCCACCAGGAAGACGCGCACGAACTCGTTCTCGAGCACGAGGTGATGGTTAGGTTCGAGGGCGATTTCGACCGCAGCGGGCTCGGCTGCCTGCGCGGGTACGAGGACCGTCGACAGCACAACCGCGCTGAGCAACCCACGGAATTTCATGCGGCGGATTCTAGCATCGGCGCCAGGCCAGTCTCGCGCAGTGCGAAGTCGGCCTCGCGGCGAGAACCTTTGAGACTCACCCTTTTCGGGTGCGGCGGATCAGGTCTTCCATCTGGGTGATGTATCTCTCGAGAGCGCGCCGGCCTGTCGGGGTTAGGAGGTACTCGGAGCGGGGAATGCGGCCGTCGAAGAACTTGTTGCAGGTGACGTAACGGGCTTCCTCAAGTTTCCGGGCGTGTGCGCTGAGGTTGCCGTCGGTGGTCTTGAGCAGGCGACGCAGATCGTTGAAGCTGAGCGAATCGTTAATGGCCAGGGCGCTGACGATACCCAGCCGAATGCGCTCGTGAATGGTGCGGTCGAGTTCCGGAAGATCCTCGACCCGCCGGGAGACACCGGCTTCTGGTCTCGACGCTGCAGTCGCGCTGGGCGCGAGCCGGAGTTTCGCTCTATCCGCCATATTCCCTCGCGATCCACAGGCCGAAGAAGATGTGCAAGACGCCGAACGTCGCGGCCATCAACAAGTTGCCCCACATAGGAACAAACAGAGCCACGGCCCCCGCCAGCAGGAAGCACGATCCCATGGCAGGCAGAAGGGGGATCGAGAAGGCTCCGCCGGTGATCACTCCGGCACCGTAGAGCAGCATCCAGACACCGGGTAGAAGCCGAGCGAGGCCGAGACGCGTGAGGGCGGCAGTGAGCAGCATCGCGACCAGCACACAGGGCAGGAACCCGAGGGCGAACTTGCGACCGGGGCCGCTGGTCAGTGGAAGCCCGGCGCGACGAGCTTTAAGCTGCATGGCCGTGACGGCGATAGCGACGGCGAGCAGGGCTTCGACCAGCCACGTCGCGAACCACGCCTGGGCCGTGACCTGTCGGGCAGCGATCGCCGCTGCTATGACGGCCGTTACGCCCATGAGCACTTGTCCCCAGCCCGGAGTCGCCGTAAAGGCCGACGAGCGCTCCATGGTCTCGCGGATGTAGCGCAGGTCCTCAAGGGCGCCCTGGGATGCAGGCCGGACGTGAGCTCGCGGACGCCGGAGGCGGTGGGACTGGCGGTCGAGCATGCACACAAAGTAAGCCTCGAGTCCGCATCCGTCAAGTACTTTGCAAGGCAAAGCACCCGAGTGCCGGCGACCGAGTCGGGGCTCGACGTTTCCTGCACGAGGGCGGAAACTTCCCGGCGCGTTGCGTCGCGGCAGTGAGCGGACGGCGGAGGGCTGGGCTAGACTAACAGCGTGGCCGACCTGGGCAAATTATTGGTGGGATTGGGCGCGCTAATCATCGTGGTGGGTCTGGTCCTCATGGTGGTGGGTCTGGTCCTCATGCTGCTGGGTAGGACAAATTTGCCCTTGGGACGATTGCCGGGCGACGTCCTCTATCGGGGGAAAAACGGCACGTTTTATTTTCCTCTGGCGACCTCAATTCTTCTGAGCGTGATGTTGTCGCTGATTCTGTACCTGGTCGGGCGCTTCCGACGATAAGGCTGCGATACACTGCCACCCATGAGCGCCGCCGACCAGCTGGGCTTCAGTTTTCGTCCGCCTGAGCGCCGCATCTGGACCGTGCGCGACCTGGTGGCGTCGGTGCGCACCCACATCGAGCGCGAGTACTCCGATGCCTGGGTCGAAGGTGAGATTTCGAACTTCCGCGCTCAGAATTCCGGGCATCTTTACTTCACCCTGAAAGACGTAACATCCCAAATCAGCATCGTCGTGTTCCGCTCCTCAGCGCGACTGCTACGCTTTCGCCCGGCCGATGGAATGCAGGTGGTGGTGCGTGGGCGGGTGACGATCTATGAGGACCGCGGCCAGCTGCAGATCGTCGCCGAGTACGTGGAACCCAAGGGTGCAGGGGCCCTGCAGATCGCCTTCGAGCAGTTGAAGGCAAGGCTGGAGGCCGAGGGCCTTTTCGACGCGGCACGCAAGAAGGCGATTCCCGCGCTGCCCAGGGCAATCGGTATTGTGACCTCACCGCAAGCCGCAGCACTCCGGGACGTCGTGCAGATCCTGCACCGGCGGCATCAAACGGTGAATGTGCTGATCTATCCCGCGCAAGTGCAGGGAGATGCAGCGGCGGTCGAGGTAGCTGCGGGAATCCGGCATTTCAACAAGGCGCGGAATGTCGAGGTCATCATCGTTGCGCGCGGCGGTGGATCGGCGGAGGACCTGGCGGCGTTCAATGACGAGGCCCTGGCACGGGTGGTGGCGGGTTCAGGGTTGCCGGTGATCTCCGCCGTCGGGCACGAAACCGACTTCACCATCGTCGACTTCGTGGCTGACCTGCGGGCGCCCACCCCGTCAGCGGCGGCGGAACTGGTGATCCGCTCGCGGCAGGAGGTTGAAGGGCAGGTCGACGAACTGACCGCGCGGCTGGCGAGAGCCTGGCGATACCGGTTGGGGATGCAGCGGCAGCGCCTGACGGAACTGGCCCAGCACGGCGCGTTCGGGCGGATGATGGATCTGATCCGGCGGCGCCAGCAGAAAATTGATGACTTGACGTACCGCCTGGTGCACTCGGAAAGAGCTCTGCTCGAAACGCACCGACGCCGATTCGACTCGCTTGCCGCAGCCGTGCGGCATTACGATTTGCGCCTGGTGCTGTCGGGCGTGCGCAAGGAACTCGACGCCAAGGCCTCGGCCATCGCTGCGGCCACGCGTAGCCTGTTGTTGCAGCGGCGGTCGCGCATGGAGCGGTTGACGAGCCAGATGCAAGCGCTATCGCCGGTGGCGATCCTCGATCGCGGCTACGCCCTGATATTCGACGCGGCGGGCAAGCTCCTGAAGGATGCCGGGCAAGTAAGACCCGGGGACGAGATCTCCGCACGGCTGGCCCGCGGAGAGATCGCCGCAACGGTGAAGACGAAGTCCTCGCGCTAGCCGCCGTTTCTCACTGGATTACAATAAAAGGTGCAATGAGACGGTTTCATAGCCCCCGAAAGAGGAGGGTCTCGTGACACATCTGCTCGCGCCGTGGCCGCACCTATCGATGACCAATATCATCGACATTGTGCTGGTCGCGTTCGTCATTTATCAGCTCCTGATGCTGGTGCGCGGGACCCGCGCGGCCCCCATGCTGGTGGGCGTGGCCGCGGTGGCGCTGGGCTTTTACATCGCCCGAGTGGGAAGGCTGACCACGCTGAGTTGGCTGGTCAGCACGCTCATTCCTTACCTGGTTTTTGCCCTTATCGTTGTGTTTCAAGCTGAACTCCGGCACGCGCTGGCGAATCTGGGCAGTCGCTTGACGTTGAGCCGGGCTTCGAGTTCTGAGTCAGACGCCTACGACGACATCGTGCTGGCGGCGAATCTGTTCTCCCAGAATCAGACCGGTGCGCTGATCGTGATTGAGCGCGAAATTGGCTTGCGCACCTACATCGAGAGCGGTGTTCCACTGGATGCGCGGCTCTCCTACGACCTGCTGGCCACGGTGTTCCGGCCAAGCGCGCCTCTGCACGATGGGGCCGTCATCGTCCAGAAAGACCGAATCGCGGCCGCGGCGTGTTTTCTCCCGCTCTCCATGAACCCGGTGCTGTCAACACAAATGGGAACACGGCATCGCGCAGGAATTGGCATTACGGAAGAGACCGACGCGATCGCCGTCATTGTTTCGGAAGAGACGGGCGCCATCAGCCTGGCGGTAGCGGGGAATTTCGAGCGTGACGTCACGGTGGAGCAGTTGCGAGAGCGACTGAGTGCGCTGTTGCGCCGTTATGTGCCGCCCACAACACTGCCGACTCCGTTTCCGACCGGGAACGAGGAGAACGGGGACATCGAACGCTCGCCGACCCATCGCAGCCCGGATCAGACTTACACGCCCGGAGTAGATCGCTAGCCATGGTCGACTTTCTGCGGAGCTACGTGTTCGCAAATTTCGGGTACAAGGTTGTGTCCGTGGCACTGGCGGTGGGCCTTTGGCTGGCGCTGGCGCGCGATCCGGCGGCCTCGGTCGCAGTGACCGTTCCAATCGAGTTCCACAACATCCCCACCAATCTGGAAATTAGCTCCGTTAATATTCCTGATGCGCAGGTGCGGGTGCGCGGTCCGGAGCGGCTGATTCACGAATTGCGTCCGCAGGAAGTCCACGTGGAAGTGGACCTCAGCGGTGTGAAACCCGGGGAGCGCACCTTTGACCTGACCGCGCAGCAGGTACGGCAGCCGCGCGATCTGGAGGTGGCGCAGATCATCCCCAGCCAGGTGCGCTTGAGCTTCGACACCGCACTCATCCGCCAAGTGGAAGTCCGCCCTCGGGTGATCGGAACTTTCGCCGGCGGGTATCGCATCGCGCAGGTGCTGGCCGACCCGGCAACCCTTTCCATAAGCGGACCGAAGCAGCACGTTGAAGTGGTGGAAGCGGTGACCACCGATCCGGTGGATGCCACCGGCAACATGGGAAGAAGCACGTTTGTGACGAACGCGTTTGTTCCCGATCCGCTGGTGCAGATTGTGCACCCCATGCCCGTACGGGTCACCGTTATCATGGAGAAGACCGAGGCCGAACCTGTAGCACCGGGCACAAAACCATCCGAATGAACTCAGCGACAAGACAACTGTTTGGGACCGACGGAATCCGCGGGGTGGCCGGCGAATTTCCGCTCACGCCAGAGAGCACGTTCGCCATCGGCCGCGCGCTGGGACACGATCTGCTGCGTACGAACCCGCAGGCCCGCGTGGTGATCGGACAAGACACGCGGGCATCGAGCGGCTGGATTGCGGATCGCGTCGCCCTGGGACTGGGGTCAGCCGGCGTGGCCGTGGAAAGCGCGGGTGTGATCACCACGCCGGGCGTGGCCTACCTGGCGCGCTCGCGGGGAATGGCGGCGGGCGTGGTGATTTCTGCGTCGCACAATCCGTGGACCGACAACGGGATCAAGGTATTTTCCGGCGACGGGTACAAGCTACCCGACGCGCGCGAGTTGGCCATTGAGCAGGAAATCTTTGCCCTGCTGCAAAATCCACAGGAGAACAACGCGCCCGCGAAGCAGCCCGCCTCAACTCTGCCGGGAGTCGCGGCGCTGCGCGAGGCCTACATCCACTGGCTGGCGGGAAGCATCCCGGGCGATCTGCAAGAGATGCGCGTGTTGGTGGATTGCGCGAATGGAGCGGCGACCGCCGAGGCGCCCGGACTGTTCCGCCGGCGCGGGATCCAGGCAACGTTCATTCATTCAGCACCCGACGGAAGAAACATCAACGAGAATTGTGGAGCCCTTCATCCGGCCACGGTGGCGAAGATGGTGGCGGAACGCAAAGGCGAGTTCGATCTCGGAGTCACCTTCGACGGCGACGCCGACCGCGTCTTGTTCTCCGACGCGTCCGGTAACGTTGTAAACGGCGACGCGGTGCTGCTGGTGGCGGGCCGTGATCTGCAGGCGCGCGGCGCGCTGGTGGGAAACATGATCGTCGCGACCACCATGTCGAACATGGGGCTTGAAGTCGCGCTCCGGCGCTCGGGCATCCAGATGACGCGGGCGAATGTCGGGGATAAGTACGTGCTGGAAGAGATGTTGAAAACCGGCGCCACCCTCGGCGGCGAGCAGTCCGGACACATCCTGTTTCGCGACGGAGATGCTACGACCGGAGACGGTCTGCTGACGGCCTTGCGGCTGATGGAGATCATGGGGCGGTCCCGCAAGAGTCTCGCCGAGTTGGTGAGCGATCTGAAAGTCTTCCCGCAGACGATTCAGAACGTGCGCGTGCGCGAGAAGGTTCCGTTCCGCGAGGTAACCGAAATTCAGAACGCGATTGAGAGCGCGGAACGCGAACTGGACGGCAATGGCCGGGTGGTGGTGAGGTACTCAGGGACGGAAGCCCTGGCGCGGGTCATGGTGGAAGCGGAATCAGAGGAGAAAATGAAGACCCTGGCTGCCGAGATTGCCTCGGCGATCAAGACACTTCTCGGCGCGTAAGAACGTCGGGGGGGGAGCAACGGGCGTCTCGGTTCCGGCCCATATTTTGGTGTCTGGAATGGTTCGCCTCCAGATTAAATTCGCTTTTTCTTCGCTTCGTGGTATATTGACCAAAATCGCTGTGACGAACAGCACTTACGACCCGCCAGCCCGTGGGTACGCTACGAGGGTCTTCTTAAAATTCACATTTTCCCAGGAGCCATCATGGCCGACGAACGTGTAAAAGCAATCGATCTCGCGCTCTCCCAGATTGAGAAACAGTTTGGCAAGGGCTCGATCATGCGGCTGGGGTCGAAGGAAGCCATCGTCCCAATCTCTGTGATTCCGACCGGAGCCATCTCCTTTGACGCGGCCCTGGGCGTGGGCGGGTTTCCGCGCGGACGGGTAGTTGAGATTTTCGGGCCGGAATCGTCGGGCAAGACGACCATCGCGTTGCAGGTGATCGCCGAGGCCCAGAAAACCGGCGGCATGGCTGCGTTCGTGGACGCCGAACACGCCCTCGATCCGCAGTACGCAAAGAAGTTGGGCGTGGACGTGGACAACCTCCTAGTTTCGCAACCCGATTACGGCGAACAGGCGCTCGAAATTGCTGAGGCGCTGGTGCGTTCAAATGCGATCGACGTCCTGGTGGTGGATTCGGTCGCGGCTCTGGTGCCCAAGGCTGAACTTGAAGGCGAGATGGGTGACAGCCATATGGGTTTGCAGGCCCGACTCATGTCGCAAGCCCTGCGCAAGCTGACCGGGATCGTTTCCAAGTCGCGAACCTGCCTGATCTTCATCAACCAGATCCGCGAAAAAATTGGCGTGATGTTCGGCAACCCCGAAACCACAACCGGCGGGCGGGCCTTGAAGTTCTATTCCTCGGTGCGCATCGACATCCGGCGCATTGCTGCGATTAAAGAAGGTGACGTTGTGACCGGTTCGCGCACCCGTGTGAAGATCGTGAAGAATAAGGTAGCGGCCCCCTTCCGCGAGGCGGAGTTCGACATCCTGTACGGCGAAGGAATTTCGCGCGAAGGAGATTTGCTGGATCTCGCGGTAAACAACAACGTACTCGAGAAGTCAGGATCCTGGTTCAGCTACAAAAATGAACGCATCGGCCAGGGGCGTGAGAATGCGCGCCAGTTCCTGAAAGACAACAAAGACACCCTCGCCAAACTGGAAGCCGAAGTGCGCAAGACGCTGGGACTGATTCCGGCAACCGCGACACCCGCCGCAGTGCCCACCAGCAGCGCGCCGGGCGTGCCGCAAACCGCCAAGGTTGCGACCATGCCGACCGCCGCGCCCGAAGCGGCGAAGGTGCCGGCGGTAAGAAGATAGGAAAGCGGTTGTTAGTCTTTGGTTATTGGCAGGCTCGGTGACGCGCTTGCTTCTCGGCAGGCCGACAGAGCTTTGAAAAGCATATTGGGGGGGAGCATCCCTAGCTCTCCCCCCAGTCTTTTTGCCTCGGGCGTCGTCTGGAGGTGCTTAACAAATCCTTTCAAAAAAGATACCGTACCTGTCGATCCTGGCGCGCCTCGTTCGACTCACCGGCAGAGCCGAGGTTCGGGCGGTCGAAGCCGCTGGGGAGCCAGCTCGAAATCCAGAATCAGGAGACATGACGATGAAATTCCTATGCATTTACAAGCCGAGCAAGCCTGAAGGCACTCCGCCGACCCAACAGGAAATGGCCGAGATGGGCAAGCTGGTGGAGGAGCAAATGAAGTCCGGCATTCTGCTGGCGACCGAAGGGTGCCTGCCCAGTGCGAAGGGAGCGCGCATCCGCCTTTCCAACGGAAAGTTCATCGTGACCGACGGACCGTTTACCGAGTCGAAGGAAGTGATCGGCGGTTTTGCACTGATCCAGGCGAAGTCGAAGGAAGAAGCGATCGAGCACGTGAAACATTTCCTGAAGATTGCCGGCGACGGCGAGACCGAACTGCGCCAGGTCTTCGAGGGCGGAGAATGCCTGGCGGACTCAACAGCCGACCTGTCGAGAGAATTCGTGCGGCAGAGCGCGTAGTTTGAAGACTCACCCTTCCGTAGGCGGAAGGGTGGGATCAATACGTTGGTTTGCAGCCGGTAACACGGTGCGCGCTTAAACCCTATTCCGATCCTTTGCCGCTTCGGGCTTCGGCCTCCGCCAGCCACCCACGGCGGAGGCTCTCCGGTGCTACGGAGGACAGGTAGGGCTTTATGTCGAGGATCGGCGTTCCGTCGAGCATGTCGACTCCGCGGACATGGAGGCGAGGGCCATCCCGCTGGAGAAGTTCGACGACGGTTAAGCCGATAGGATTTGGACGTCTAGGGGAGCGGGTGGCGAAAACGCCGTGCGGGCGGTTGTCGCTTGGAGGCGTTCCCAGCAATTCGAAACCAGAAGAGCGATCAAACGTCCACAGGACAAACAGGTGGGAAAAGCCCTCGATATCGGTGAGCCCCGGCTCGAACTCCGGAAGAATGTCGAGCACGCCCTCCGCGGCATGCTGTGCTCCCAGGCCCCGCGGTACCTCGCGCGGTTCCTTGTAGCGACTTCTTACCAACCCAATCGCCCGCGGTGAAAACATGGCTCTGTATATCCTGGTTTGGATTTCTAGCCGTCCGGAAGGGACGCAAAATTCGAGTCCCTGGTGTATCCTCAGCGCTCGGATTTCGAGCACCATGAGGAAAAACGATGGGTGCCGCTGCCAAGAAGAAAACGATCTCGCCTCAAGTTGAATTGTACGAAAGGCTCATCGCGACCATCCCGGAACTCAAGCGCAAAGGCGCAGCTAATCCCTACACCTCGCTGAACGGGAACATGTTCACTCTTCTCCATCAGTCACGCACGCTGGCCATCCGTCTTCCCGAGAGTGCCCGCGAGCAGTTTCTGAAGAAGTATAAGACGAAGCTGTTCGAAGCATACGGAGCGGTCATGAAAGAATATGTCAGCGTGCCGGATTCGTTGCTGGCGAAGACGAAAGAGCTGCAGACGTATCTCGAGCTGAGCCACCGATACGCCAAGACGTTAAAGCCCAAACCCACCAAGAAGTCCTGATCATTCTGAGCGGTGTCGGATAGCTTAACTGGAGTTGATTTAGCGACCAGACTTCTACGGGGCTGGCGTCGGCAGGACGTGAATTGTCTGCAGCCAGGCTTCCACGAGACGAGGCCAGCCGGTAACAGGAAGTTCCGTGCGCCGCAGCCCGTAGCCGTGTCCTCCCTCGGCATAGAGGTGCATTTCAGCCGGGACCTTGGCATTCTTCAGCGCCAGAAAGTACACGGTGGAGTTTTCGACATGCACCGGATCATCTTCGGCCTGGACAATGAAGGAGGGCGGGGTCCGGTCGGTGACGTGGATCTCGGAATTAGGCGCGAAGTTTTGCTCTGATAGGGCGAGGTAGCCCGGATAGACAATCACCGCGAAGTCAGGCCGGCAACTGATCTGATCCGCGCGGTCTATGGGCTCGTAGAGACGTTGATCAAAGTGGGTGCTGAGGGCTGCGGAAAGGTGGGCTCCGGCGGAGAATCCGAGCACGCCGATGCGATGTGGATCAATGTTCCACTCAGCAACGTGCGAGCGCACGATCCCGAGGGCGCGCTGGGCGTCCTGAAGCGCGGCGGAAGACTTGGGATAGGGCCCGGTGTCGGGCACACGATACTTGACCAGCACACAAGTGATCCCTGCAGAGTTGAGCCAGTCGCACACTTCTGTTCCCTCGAGGTCAATTGCCAGGATGCGATAACCGCCTCCGGGGAAGACGACGACGGCGGCGCCAGTATTCTTCCCCTGGGGCGGGTACACAGTAAGGGTCGGCGCAAACACATTGCCCAGACGTATGACGGGTTTGCCCGCGACGGTGCGATCCTTGGTGGTTGTGGTGTCAATCTCCGTGCCCAGATTCGTCTTGGCGCCGGGCGCTCCTTCCGGCCATAGGCTAACGGTAGTGTGTCCAGGTGCAGGCGCCCAGGCGGGATTCTGCGCCAGCACAGTGGAGGATGTAATGATGAATCCGGCAACGGACAGCAGACACTTGCGCATGATGGCAGCCTTTGGGTTGACAGGGATTCAAACGCGAAGATGATGGCAGCCGCACGACGTGTCACGCAAGGGGTAACCGAGTTGCCGCCTATTTGTTTTCGTCAGTTGGGATTCCGCAGTGCATTTGGCCGTTCATCCCTTGGACGCCGCCCAGCCTCCTCACTTAGACTTATCGTTTGATACCTAGCGCAAGAGTGGCGAAACAGCCATGTTTGAGCGATACACCGAAAAAGCGCGTCGCGTGATCTTCTTTGGTCGCTACGAAGCCTCGCAGTTCGGATCCCATTACATCGAGACCGAGCACCTGCTCCTGGGGCTGCTCCGTGAAGACAAAGCCCTGACGAACCAGTTCCTGCGTTCGCATGTGGCATCCATTCGTCAACAGATCGAAGGTCAGACGACCGTTCGTGAGAAGGTGTCCACCTCCATCGACTTGCCGCTGGCCAACGAATCGAAACGGGTGCTGGCTTACGCGGCTGAGGAGGCCGAGCGGCTGGGCGACAAGCACATTGGCACGGAACATTTGTTCCTGGGCCTGTTGCGCGAGGAAAAGTGCTTCGCCGCGCAGATTTTGCGGGAACGAGGCATCAGTCTCGAGTCTGCGCGCGAGCAGGTGAGGCAGCAGCAGCGAGACACGCCTATCCCGGAACCGAGAAAGCAAGCTGGGCTGCTCGGGGAATTTAGCGCTTACGCCAGCGATCTCACGACGCAAACCCAGCCGCTTGTGGGCCGCAAAAACGAATTCGATCGTCTCATCGAGATTCTCAGCCTGTATTCCAGGAAAAATCCGGTATTGGTGGGCGAGGCGGGTGTGGGCAAGCGGACGATAGTGGGTGAGTTGGCCCGGCGTATTGCCGATGGCGTCGCCCCTCGTGCTCTCGTGGAGAAACACATCCTTGCTCTCGATCTGCCTCCGCTGCGAGTGTTGGATAAGGATCGCTCCTGGCAGGAGAGGCTCGACCACGTGTTGGTGCGGGCCGCGGAGCGAGGTGCGATCCTTTTCCTCAACGAGGCGCACGACCTTCCTGGCGGCGCTTTCCCTGTAAGTTCGATGCACGTCACCGAGGTACTGCAGAGGCCGCTAGTGGCCGGGAAGATTCAGTGCATCAGCACGGCCACGCCAGCCAACTATGCTAAGTTGATCGCAAATGCGCATTGGCTCGCGCGTCATTTCGAGCCCGTGCATGTAGCTCCTGCCAGTGAAGACGAGGCTATCAAAGTGCTCGAGCGCATCAAAGGTACGTACGAGCAATTTCACAACGTCGTCTATACCGAGGATGCGCTCACGGACGCAGTCCGGTACGCCAGCATTTTCATCAACAGCGGAGCGCTGCCGGGCAAGGCGCTGGATGTGATCGACGAGGCGGGAGCGTCGGTACAAGTGCAACGGGGCAAGCTCCCCGAGGAAGCCGCCGAAGTACGGAAACGCATCCGCTTCATCGCCCAGCGGATGGAAGCTGCAATCGCGAATCATGAATTTGAGAAAGCCCGCTTTTATTCGAACGAAGAAAAGAAAGAGCGCGACAACCTGGCTCAATTGAACGAGAAATACAAGCTCGACGAAAACGTGGCGCTCGTCGTCCGACCCGAGGACATCGAATCCGCCGTCAGCAAAATCTCGGGAGTACCTGTCGCGACCATTCACCAATCGCGCAGCGCCGGCTCTCCTGGCTCACGCGAAGACCCAGCCCAGAGTTAGATCTCCAAACGGCCATGAGCGCTTCCCAGCTCAAACGCGGCGAGTCCCATCTCGACCGCATTTTTCGCCGTCTACTAAACCTGCCCCTCGCCATAGGACACAGAAGTACTCGAACGAAACACCACAACTTGTCTAGCGATGTCTATTTTTCTCCCTGCGACTGTGGCCCGTGTGAAAAACCATAGAGACATTTTTTCTGGTTCCACTTTCTGGGAACGCACCTGTGCTGACAGTGCCGTGTTGATCTGAACTCCTCGCGCCAGACACATTGTGAACACCTGCTTCAGACGGGCTGGGGTTTTACCCGCCGAACGCGATCTCGTCTTTTCCACCGTGAGCCGAAGTTGGTCCCAGCCGTGCATTTGTTAATTGCAAGTCATTGGGCTCGGGGTCGAATTTCTCAGCTCGTGCGCAGGAGATCATCACATTATGAAGTTCGCCACAACTGCCAAACTGCTGGTGTTTACGATGTTCCTGTCTCTGACGTCTTTCCTCTCGGCGCAGGAAGTCGCCTCGCTCACCGGTGTGGTCGCAGACCGGACAGGCGCCGTGATTCAGGGCGTCAGCGTGCGACTGGTCGATACCAAGACCAACGCGACCTACGAGACGACTACCAACGCTGTGGGGGGGTACGCGTTCTACAAGTTGCTGCCCGGGCCCGACTACAAGGTGACGTTTGACAAAGTGGGCTTTGAACGGCTGACCGTGTCGAACATCTACCTGGCGGTGGGTGCGACGCATACGCAGAATGCGGAACTGGAGATCGGTCAAGTGACCGAGAGTATCGAGGTGTCGGCGTCCGACTCAGCCGTCAGTCTCAACACCACCGACACGGTGATTGGAAACAACGTCGACATGCGCATGGTGCACGAGTTGCCCATCATCGCTCGCGAATCTCCCACCGCCCTGCTCGACTTCCAACCGGGTGTGATTGATACCAACGTTCGGAATGATGACAACGGAAGCCGCGAAGGGGCAGTGACGGGAGCTCGGGGCGACCAGAATAACGTGATGCTCGATGGGCTCGATGTGAATGACTTCGCGACCGGTCAGGCTTTCGTGACGGTGGGCAATGCGCCGGTGGATTCGGTGCAGGAGTTTCGCGTGGAGACGGCAAATCCGCTGGCCGCGACCGGACGAGGCGCCGGCGCACAGGTACAGCTGGTCACCAAGAGCGGGACCAACAACTGGCATGGCGGCGCTTTCGAGTACCTGCGCAACACGGTGACCGAAGCAAACACCTTCTTCAATGATCGCCACGGCATTACGAAACCAAAGCTGATTCAGAACTCATTCGGCGCTGATCTGGGCGGGCCGATCGTGAAAAACAAGCTGTTCTTCTTCTTCGACTACCAGGCTCGCCGAGACGCCACCGAAGCCTCGGTACTGCAGACCGTGCCACTCGACAGCTACCGCGACGGGCTGGTGAGCTATATCCACACCGGCAACGACATCAATGGCCAGCCGTGCACGAACGCGAGCCGCGCCAACACCCAGCCCACTTGCATCAACACGGTCAGCGACACGAACGCGAAGCTTCTTGACCCACAGCACACGGGAACGGACGCGGGGCTGATCAGCTTCATTCAAAGCCGCTACCCCCACGCCAACGATTTGACCTCCGGAGATGGCGTGAACACGGGGGGATTTCGCTTTAATTCTCCCGTGCACCGCACCATCAATGACTATGTAAGTCGCATCGACTACAACCTGAACAGCAAGATGAAACTGTTCGGACGCTTCAGTATTCTCCGGGATAACGGCGGGGACGATCAGAATTTTCAGTCGCCGGTGCAATTCCCGGGCGATCCGATCACCCATGCAATCATCGACACCAGCTACGCATACGTGATTGGCCACACGTGGACGATCAGCCCCACCAAGATCAACCAGTTCTATTATGGTGAAACGCGGTCGCAGCTCAACTTCCCGTTCCTTTACAACCCGACCGGCGTGAATTACTTCCAGGTTTTTGGGCCGCTTTCGACTCCCTATGAGAATCCGGACGCGCAGCATCGAATCATTCCGATCCCCGTTTTCCGGGACGATTTCACCTACACACGAGGGACGCACAACATCCAGGTGGGGGGCACCTTCAAGCCGATCAAGACGCAATCTCAGCAAATTTTCGATTACAACCTGATTGCGATGGGCCTGGGACAGAATCTATCCAGTCTCAGTGCGGGCCAGAGACCGAATGATTTGCTTGCCGACCCGATTGCGCAGAACCTATGGGACAGCTCGTTTGTGTTCGCGTTAGGCCGATTCCAGAACATCTCGACCAACGTTAACTATGGTCACGATCTGCAACCCTTGCCGCTTGGCACAGGACATACACGCCGCTACCGCTACTACGAATCCGAGCTCTATCTGCAGGACACGTGGCGCATGCGGAACGACTTGACCATGACCTACGGGTTGCGCTGGCAGTACTATTCGGTGCCGTACGAAGTTAACGGATTCGAAGCGACCCCCAATCAGGGGTTCAGTGACTTCTTCAACCCACGGCTTCCACTGGGCGCGGCGGGCTCCACCACTCCCCTTCCGCTCACCAGTTACGATCTTGCCGGGAAAGTCAACCACGGCCCGGGCCTCTACCATCCGAATTGGCGGGACTTCGCGCCTCGCTTGAGTTTTGCCTACAATCCCAGCTTCAGCGACGGCTTCCTGGGCCGATTCCTGGGAAACCGCAAAACTGTGATTCGCACCGGCGCGGGCATCGTGTTTGATCATCCCACGACCAACGCGGTCAACTTTGTCCAGGACCAGGCGTCGTACCTTTTCCAGAACAACGTGACCACCAGCATTCCGGGAGATCTGGCCACCGATCCCCGCTTCGTGGACACAAAGACCTTGCCGCCGCTGACGCCTCCGCCGGTCGTAACTCGTCCGTTTACCCCGTTCGTGGTCGCGGGCCTGGGAGGCATTGGGGCAGCGTTGGGACAAGTCAACTACGCCATCGACCCGCACCTCAAAACTCCCTACCAGATCACGTTCACCTTCGGCATTCAGCGCGAGCTGCCGGGAAACTTCCTGCTGGAAAGCACCTACTTCGCTCGCCTTGGACGACGGCTGCTGGCACAAGCAGACGCAGGCCAGGTCGTCGACTTTAAAGATCCCAACAACCATCACACGCTGGCGGGGGACTTCGCCGACCTGTCGAAACAGCTGCGCGCCGGTGTCGATCCCAACACCACCGCGGTGAACCCCGAACCTTTTTTTGAAAGCCAGATCGGCCCAGGGGGCACGCAGTTCGTGGCGCAATCGCTCCAGACCCTGGTCACTCGAGGCGACCTGGGGGATGCGGTGCAGCAGTTGGCATTCGATTTCTTCACCAACCCGAATGGGGGCCTGGCCCCGGGCGTGGGCATGGCACCGCAATTCGCAACCAACGCTTACATCACCAACAAGTCCTTCTCCAGCTACAACGGTTTGTTGACCAGCCTGCACAAGCGGCTTTCGCATGGCCTGCAGTTCGATCTCAACTACACCTTCGCTCACTCCATTGACAACACGTCAGCCACCGCGAACAACATTTTCGGAACCAGCAACTTCGCGGGCGGGTTGATTTGCGACGTGACGAACCTGCGGGTCTGCCGCGGCAATTCCGATTTCGATGTCACGCACGTCGTGAGTGCGACCGGCATCTGGGATTTGCCCGTGGGCCACGGCCGCCAGTTTGCCAACACAGTTCCGGGCTGGCTGAACCAGATCGTGGGTGGCTGGCAGTTGTCCGGCATTGACAGCTGGCACACTGGGTTCGCCTTCACCAGCGTGGCCAATGCCTTCCCTCTCAGTTTCAATAACAATGTTCCGGCGATCTTCAACGGGGACAACGCCGCGATCGCAACTCACATCCACACCGATCCGGCCACAGGGGCAGTCCAGTTGTTCGCAGATCAGACCAAGGCGATCGGCGCATTCCGCGGACCGCTCGGCCTCGAGGCGGGTCAGCGCAACAGCCTGCGAGGTCCACGCTATTCCAACGTGGATCTGGGGCTGGCCAAGCATTTCCCGATCAAGGACAAGTTTAATCTTGAATTCCGGGCAGACGCGTTCAATGTCTTCAACCACACCAACTTCAACCTACCAGGACTTGCGGGCAACCGGGGTACCGCGGACATCACGAATCCAAGCCAATTCGGCGTAATTACGTCGACGGCCGACTCGCGCCAAATGCAGTTCGCTCTGCGGCTGGATTTCTAGAGTTGCGCAGCAGGTTCACGAACAGGGCCGGTCGAAAGACCGGCCCTGTTTGGCGTTCCCGTCAAATGTAGTCCGCCCTCACGCCCGCTTTGCTTACCGGAGTTCGTCTTTAGTTCTCTGAATCCGCTAGCCGCTTCCTGGACCTCGGGCGTGAAGTCGGCGAACTCCTGCACCTGCCGAACCTCGATGACCTCATTGTCGGATGCGGGGCAACGCGAGGCCCACTCGATCGCTTCTTCTTTTGACTTGACCTGAAGCATCCAGTAGCCGCCGATGACTTCCTTCGTCTCAACGAAGGGTCCGTCCACCACTTTCGCCCTGCCTCCCGAAAAGGAGACGCGCGCACCCGCTGAGACCGGGTGAAGTCCGTCCAACCCGAGCAGCACGCCCTTCTGGAGAGACTCGTTGCACTTCATCATCGCCGCCACCGCCTTCGGATCGGGCATAGTGTTTGGCTTTGCGGTTTCGTACCCCTTGGGAATCATTAGCGTGGGGCCCGGCCGGTGGTCGGGGCAAAGCGGGAAGGAACTTGTGTCGGCCGGGCCATTCCTGCATCCTGAGACGGAGCGACAGGCAACGGAAGTAGGCCGTTATGGCAGTGGTGTGTGGTTTGAACGCCGATCATTAGCGTGGCCCCAGGTTCC